>NZ_JAFBCM010000001.1:7899518-8519422 GCF_016907715.1 Tenggerimyces flavus
GGGTGATCGCCGGCCACCAGGACTGCTTGAACTGTTCGCCCTTGCGGAGTTGGATGTTGAGGCCGTACTCCTCACCCACCCAGTTCCACAGGTCGGCGGTCCCGCTGCTCGACCAGACACCCGCGGTGACGTAGTCCGTCTGCCGCAACGGAGCCTTGACAGTGCGCGCCAGCTGGTAGCCCGCGTCGATGCCGGGCACGTACGTGGTGCGCTGATCAGACTGCCCGAAGACGCGGCCCGGGTCGTGCTTGTGGAAGTCGGTGACCATGGTCGCCATCGGCAGCTTGCGTGTGTCGTACCGGAGGGGACCGTCGACCTCGCGCTCGACGAACATCAGGTCGTAGCGGTACGTGCTGTCCGGGACGCCGACCAGCCGCACCTGCCGTTCTCCCTTGGCCAGCGCGTCGCGCAGCTTGCGGCCCTCGGGCTGCTGCAGCGTGTAGTACGGCAGCGGCGGTTCCCACTGGCCGTCGCTCCAGAACCCTGGCTGGTCGCGGTAGAGCAACATCACCTTGACACCGGCCTTCGCCGCGTCCGCGATCTGGCTCACGGTGTCGTCGTACGAACGCCACTTGACGAGCGCGACAGCGCCCTTCGCCTTGGCCTCCGTCAGTTCGGTGGGCGTGCCCGTTCCGGCGTCGACGAGGCGCAGCGTCTGGTCGCCGACGAAGCTCGTGCCCCACTCGCCGTTCGGCGAGGGCACCCGGAAGCCGCCCGCGCCGAGCACGTCGACCGTGAGGACCGGCTGCTTGAGGTCCCACCGGTGGGTGACCTCGTACTTGCCTGACCTCGGCCGATCGAAGCGCTGGACGTAGACCTCCTTGGTGATCTCACCGGGCATGTTCCAGCCGAACAGCGTCGAGTTGCTGCCGATCGTGCGATGCCACGCGATGATGTACGACCGCGGGTCGGCCTGTTTCGGCGTCGAGATCGCGATCCGTTCGGTCTTGCGGGCATCGAAGTGCAGCTTCATCGACGAGCGCACGTCGAGCTCGGGCTTGCTGAACAGCGCGATCGACTTCGCCGCGTGCTCCTCGTCCTCGGTGTTGACGAACGCGCTGAGCGAGTACTTGCCGTCCGGTACGCGGATGACGACCTTGCCGTTCTCGAAGTTGTGGATCGTCATTTCGTTCGTGTCGTAGCTGACCAGCTGCACGTTCGTGGCGGACGCGTTGGCCGGCTTGCCGTCCCTGTCCGTCGCGGTGACGGTGAGGTCGCGGAGCTGGCCGTCGACGATCGCGCTGTAGGCCGTGCGGACCGATGTGCCGGCGCTGGTGCGCGCGACGATGGAGCCCGCGTACGTGCCGTGCTTCGTCTTGTCGACGTCGAGTGTGACGGTGCTCGTCGCGGTCTTGCCTGGCGCGATCGTCAAGCGGCGCGGGGAGAACGACAGACGCGCGTCGGGGTGGTTGCCCTGCGCGACGTTCGACACGTCGGCGGCGAGGTTGACCGTGACCGTGCGGTTGCCGGTGTTGCGGTACTGCAAGGCCCGCTTGACGAGTGGACGCGCGCTGCCCGTCCAGGTGATTCGGCCGACCGCCACCGAGGGCGTGTCGGTCACGACGTTGCCCTTGAGTCCGGTGGGGATGTTGATGAGTCCCAAGCCCTGTTGGGGAATGCCTACGTTGGACGAGGGGCGCGCGCTCGAGATCAGCGCGCTCTTCAGCTGCTGGCCGGTCCAGGTCGGGTGCTTCTGCGCGAGGATCGCGGCTGCGCCGGCGACGTGCGGCGTGGCCATCGACGTACCGGACAGGGTCGTGTACCACTGGCTGACGTCCCCGCCGAGGTTCGTTCCGGCGGCCCGGGCGGCGACGATGTCGACGCCGGGCGCGGTCACCTCGGGTTTGACCATGCCGTCGCCGAGGCGGAGGCCGCGGCTGGAGAAGTTGGCCAGCGCGCCCTTCTTGTCGACGGCTCCGACGGTGAGCGCGGACTTGGAGGCGCCGGGGAACGTGACCGTCTGCCCATCCGGACCGGCGTTGCCGGCGGCGACCACGAACAACGTGCCGGAGCTCGCGGACAACGTGTCGATGGCCTGGCTGAGCGGGTCGGAGCCGTCGGACGGTACGGGACCGCCGAGGCTCATGCTGACGACCTTCGCGCCGCTCGCGATGGCCCACTCCATCCCGGCCATGATCCACGAGTCGTAGCCGAAGCCCTCGTCGCTCAGCACCTTGCCGACGAGCAGGTCGGTGCCGGGAGCGACGCCCTTGCGGACCTTGTTGCCCGTCGACGCCTTGCCGGAGCCGGCGATGGTCGAGGCGACGTGCGTACCGTGGCCGTTGCGGTCCTGGACGGTCTCCTCGGGGACGAAGCTCTTCGAGGTCTTGACCTTCGCCAGGTCGGGGTGGGCCTGGTCGTACCCGGTGTCGAGCACCGCGACCTTGACGCCCTTGCCGTCAAGCCCGGCTTGCCAGGCCTTGTCGGCGCCGATCTGCTTGGTGCTCTTGTCCAGCGTCGCCTTCACACGGGCGTCGAGCCAGACCTTGCCGATGCCGCTGCCGAGGCGCGGCTTGCTCGTCCGGCGGTCGTCGTCGATCGACTCCCAGAACGTCCGGATCTGGTCGTGCTTCGGGGTGACCGCGACCGTCGCGAGCTTGGGGAACGTGCGGTGCTTCGCGAGCGCCTTCGGGAGAGCTGGGGCGCGCCTCGTACGGGCCCCGCTTTCGGTCGGCGTCAGCAGCAGCGGGAGCGCCTTGCCGCCGAAGCCCTGCTCGGCGAGCGCGCTGAGGTTGAACAGTCCGGGGTCGATCTGGCCGCTGTCGAGGTAGGGCGCGGCCGCGGCGGGGACGACGAGCAAGTCGCCCTTGACATGGCGGAGCTGGTAGCCGTTCGTTCGCCCTGGTTGGGGAACGAGGCTCGCGGACTGCCGTCCGTCGCTCTCGATCGTGAGTCGCGCTACGTCGCCGGTGACGAGCTTGAACGTGTAGGTCTTGGCGCCGGCCGTCCGTACGTGCTGTGGCGTTGGCGGCGCGCCTTGCGCGACTGGCGCGCTGACGAACGTGGCAGTGATGACTCCGACGATCGCGGCGAGCGCGATCGTCGAGCGAGGCGTTGGCACAGGCGTTGCTCCCCACCGAGGTCCGAAGCTTCTTCATGCGAGATCCATCAGGTCAAACCGGTCGGTCCCTCGCAAAGGTTGTCGGGCTCGCTGTCCGGTCGCGGCCTCGCCACGCAGTAGATTTCCGTACCGTGACCGACTTCTCTGACCCGTACGCCGCCGCCTCGGCCGCGGCCGCCACGCTCCGCACTCTGACCGGGATTGAGTCGCACGATGTCGCGGTGGTGCTGGGCTCCGGCTGGCGACCCGCGGCAGACCTGATCGGCACCACGGTCGCCGAGGTTTCGTCGACCTCCCTGCCGGGGTTCGCCCCGCCGGCGGTCGAGGGACACGCCGGCCTGCTCCGGAGCCTGTCGGTCGGCTCCCGGCGTGTGCTGGCCGTCATGGGCCGTACGCACCTGTACGAGGGCCTCGGCGTCGCGGCAACGGTGCATGCGGTGCGTACGGCCGTGGCGGCTGGGTGCCGGATCGTGGTGCTGACGAACGGCTGCGGGGGCTTGCGGACGGAGTGGTCGCCGGGGACGCCGGTGCTGATCTCGGACCACCTGAACCTGACCGGCCAGTCGCCTTTGTCGGGGGCGCGCTTCGTGGACCTGACTGATCTGTACTCGTCGCGGCTTCGGGACCTCTGCCGTTCGGTGGATCCGTCGCTGACGGAGGGCGTTTATGCCCAGCTGCCGGGGCCGCACTACGAGACGCCGGCGGAGATTCGGTACCTGCGCACGATCGGCGCGGACCTGGTGGGGATGTCGACGGTGCTGGAAGCGATCGCCTGCCGCGAAGCCGGGGCCGAGGTGTTGGGGCTGTCGCTGGTGACGAACCTGGCTGCCGGGATGACCGGGGAACCGCTGGACCACGCCGAGGTACTGGAGGCCGGCAGGGTGGCCGCCGAGCGCATGGGCAGTTTGCTCGCTTCGGTGGTGACCCAGCTCTAACTGGCGCCTGTTTTGGATGAAGGGCACCTTCATCCAAACCTATTGGATGAAGGTGCCCTTCATCCAACGCGGAGGGAGCGGTGGGAGCTGGGAAACCGCCCATGCCAACACTCCATGCGCGGGTGGCTGAGCTTTGGGTCTTGCTGTTGCTTTGCCCAACTGGGCTTGGGCGATCAGCTGGTCGGGCTGTTGCGGCGGTCGAGTGTGGTGGCCGGTCCGGGGCGCGTCAAGGGCGCCGCGGCGGCTTCGCAGAGGGGCGACGTCGCTTCGCGACCGCGGAGCGGCCCTTGACTCGCCCCGGCCCGGCCACCAGTTTCAAGCGCGCCGCCCCTGCCCCCGGAACAGGGTCCCGGGAGAGGTTCCTTCTTGCTTGGGTTGGTTGCCGTGCTGAGGTCGCTTGTGGGCCCTCGGCCCCTTGCTGTTCAGATGAGGCCGGGTGGTTCCGTCCGCCGCTGGTTTTTAATGAAGGGCACCTTCATTCGAACCTATTGAATGAAGGTGCCCTTCATCAAAAACGGTGGTCAGCTCACGCAGAACTCGTTGCCCTCGGGATCGCGCATCACCACGTAGTACTCCGGATCGGCCGGGTCGTCCTCGCGCGTCCGCCGCACTACGGACGCCCCGATCGTCTGCAGCTCGGTGACCTTCTCGTCCACGATCTGCACCCGCCGAGCCTGGGACAAAGTGTCATCCCGACCAGTCGGATAGAGATCGAGATGCAGCCGGTTCTTGCCAGCCTTGCGCTCCGGCACCTGCTGGAACCACATAGGCGGCCGTTGCCCGAGCGGATCGAAGATCCGGTCCTCAAACGCAGAACGCGACCCCAGCCGATCCCGATAGTGCGTATGCCACGTCGTCGAAGGCCCAGTGGGCGGCACCGGCTCGTAGCCCAAGGCCACGGCCCAGAACTCGGCCAGCCGCGGCGGGTCGTGAGCGTCCACGGTCAGCTGCCAGAACACCATCCCGGCGACGGTACCCCCGCACAAGGCAAAGCCGGGCAGGGGGCGACCCTGCCCGGCTTCGCACTCAAGAGACCTACAGCGAACGGTTGCGCTGGTTCACGCCCGGCCCGCCGTACGGGTAGTCGTCGACGATCGGCGCGCTCGCCTCGTCCAGCGACGCCGTCTCCTCCGCGGACAGGTGCAGGTCCGCCATGCCGAGGTTGTCGTCCAGCTGCTCGAGAGTCCGCGCACCCAGGATGACCGACGTCACAGCCGGCCGGTCGACGAGCCACGACAGCGACACCTGGGCCATCGAGACGCCACGCGCAGAAGCAAGCGCCCGAACGGTGTCGATCACGCGCCACGTCCGCTCGTCGGCGTTGCGCTTCCGCCACCCCTCCATGCCTCGCTCGGGGTTCTCGCCGAGCCGGGTCGCGCCGGTCGGGACGGCGTCGCGCTGGTACTTGCCGGACAGCCAGCCGCCACCGAGCGGTGACCACGGGAGGATGCCGATGTTCTCGTTCAGGCACACCTGCGTGAGCTCGAACTCCACCGCCCGCTGCAGCAGGTTGTACTGCGGCTGCAGCGTCGCGATCGGCACCGTGTTGTGGAACGACGAAAGCAGCGCGGCCTTCTGCAGCTGCCAGCCGAGGAAGTTGCTGACCCCCGCGTAGTGGATCTTGCCGGCGCGTACGGCGTCGTCGAAGAACCGCAGCGTCTCCTCCAGCGGCGTCACCGCGTCGAACGCGTGCGCCTGGTACAGATCGATGGTCTCGACGCCCAACCGACGAAGAGATGCGTCGAGCGCACGGGTGAGGTTGGTCCGCGAGTTGCCGACCAGGTGCCGCTCACCGGAACGGTGGAACCGGCCCTTCGTCGCGATCACCAGCTGGTCGCGCAGCTCCGGGCGCTTGCCGAGCCAGCGGCCGATGATCTCCTCCGAGACACCGCCGGAGTAGACGTTCGCGGTGTCGATGAAATTGCCGCCGACCTCGACGAACCGGTCGAGCTGGCGGTGCGAGAGCTCCTCGTCGGTCTCCGAGCCGAACGTCATCGTGCCGAGGCAGAGCGACGACACGGCCGTGCCGGTGTTGCCGAGCTTGCGGTACTCCATGCGGGCAAGACCTCCAGAAAGCGGCGGGCGGAACGATCCCTCTCCTACTCTTGCCGAGCCCATTTAAACTGTCCAACAGAAGGATCCGATCCCATCGATCGCTCTAGGAGATTGGTCCATGGAGCTGCGCCAGCTCGAGTACTTCATCGCCGTCGCCGAGGAACGCCACTTCACCCGGGCCGCGCAACGGATGCACGTCGCCCAGTCCGGGCTGTCGACGTCGATCCGTTCGCTGGAACGAGAGCTCGGCGCGGTCCTGTTCCTCCGCAACACGCGCAGCGTCGAGCTCACCGACGCCGGGCGGGCGCTGCTGTCGGAGGCGCGGCACACGCTCACGTACGTCGCCGCCGCCCGCGACGCGGTCGCCGCGGTGCAGGGCGTCCTGACCGGCCGGCTCGTCGTCGGGTCGATGCAGTGCCTCGGCGCGTTGCACGTTCCGGACCTGCTGGCCCGCTTCTCCCAGGCGCATCCCGGCATCGAGATCCACCTGCGGCACGCCAGCTCGCCGGACCTGGTGGAGCAGGTACGCGCGGGTGACGTGGACGTCGCGTTCGTCACGACTCCCTCACGCCCGGTCGCCGGTGTCGCGGTCGCGCCGTTGGCCTCCGAGCCGATGGTGCTGGCTTGCGGCGCCGGGCACGCGCTGGCAGAGAAGGACAGCGTCGAGCTGGGCGAGCTGAAGGAGGAGACGTTCGTCGACTTCCAGCCGGGCTGGGTCACGCGGGACGTCACCGACCTGGCGCTGGCCGGCGCGGAGTTCGACCGCCGCGTCGCGTTCGAGGTCAACGACGTGCACTCGCTGCTCGATCTCGTCGGCCACGGGCTGGGGATCGCGCTTGTGCCGCACACGTTCACGATGAAGCGGACGACGGCACGCTTCGTCCCGCTGAGAGCACCCGTGCCGGAGTGGCGGATCGGCATCGCCACCGCCGCGGGCCGGCCCGCCAGCGCCGCCGCGCGGGCGCTGCTCGCCGACGAGGCCCTCCGCGGCTGACCGCGCAATAGGTTGTGGTCATGACCGACCTCGTGGGGGCCGCGCGCGCCTGGATTGCCGAAGATCCCGACCCGGACACCCGGGCCGAACTCACTGCTGTCGTCGCCGCGACCGAGGCTGGAGAAGCCGCGGCGCTCGCTGAGCTGGAGGACCGGTTCAGCGGGCCGCTGGAGTTCGGGACGGCGGGGTTGCGCGGCGCGATGGGTGCCGGGCCGAACCGGATGAACCGCGTCGTGGTCATCCGCGCCGCCGCCGGCCTCGCCGCGTACCTGAGCGCCCGAGGCGGCGGAAAGGTGCTCGTGGGGTACGACGCGCGCCACAACTCCCACACGTTCGCCACCGACACCGCGGCCGTGCTCGCTGGCGCCGGCCTGGAGCCGCTCGTGCTGTCGCGGTCGCTGCCGACGCCGTTGCTCGCGTACGGGATCCGACAGCTCGGCTGCGTCGCCGGCGTGATGGTGACCGCGTCGCACAACCCGCCGCAGGACAACGGATACAAGGTCTATCTCGGCGACGGCTCGCAGATCGTCCCGCCGGCGGACAGCGACATCTCGGCGGAGATCGCGGCCGTCGGCCCGCTGGCATCGGTGCCGTTGGGCTCGGAATGGGAGACCATTGACGACTCGCTCGTCGCGTCGTACCTGGACCGGATCGCGTCGACGGTGTCGGCCGGCGGGCCGCGCGAGCTGCGGATGGCGTACACGCCGTTGCACGGGGTCGGCTGGACGCTCGTGCGCGAGGCGGTCGCGCGGGCCGGCTTCGCGTTGCCGGAGGTGGTCGCCGAGCAGGTGGCGCCGGACCCGGCGTTCCCGACCGTCACGTTCCCGAACCCGGAGGAGCCCGGCGCGATGGACCTCGCGCTGGCGCTCGGCGCGCGCATCGAAGCCGACCTGGTGGTGGCGAACGACCCGGACGCGGACCGGTGCGCGGTCGCGGTGCCAGTCGGGGACGGGTTCCGGATGCTGACGGGCGACGAGCTGGGTGCCCTGTTGGCCTCGCACCTCCTCGCGTCGGGGGCCGCGGGGACGTTCGCGACCACGATCGTCTCGTCGACGCTGCTGGGGAAGATCGCGGCGAAGCACGGGCAGCCGTACGTGGAGACGCTGACCGGGTTCAAGTGGATCGGGCGGGTGCCGGGGCTGGCGTTCGGGTACGAGGAGGCGCTGGGCTACTGCGTCGATCCCACGGCGGTGGCGGACAAGGACGGGGTCTCGACGCTCGTGCGGGTCGCCGAGCTCGCCGCCTCGCTCAGGGCGTCCGGGCGTACGTTGCTCGACCTGCTCGACGACCTCGCGCGGGAGTGCGGCGTGCACGCGACGTCGCAGCTGTCGGTCCGGGTGACCGACCTCGCCTCGATCGGCCAGACCCTGGAACGTCTCCGGTCGTCCCCGCCGTCGTCGTTGGGCGGACGGACGGTGGAACGGATCGACGACCTCGCCGCCCCGACCGGCCCGCTGCCGCCGACGCCCGGCCTCCGCTTCACGCTCGAAGGCGAGGCCCGCGTGGTGGTCCGCCCGAGTGGCACCGAGCCCAAGCTGAAGTGCTACCTCGAGGTGGTGGAGCCCGCGGCCGACGACCTGACCGCCGCCCGGGCAGCCGCCGCTGAGGGCATCGCGGCGATCCGCGCCGACCTGGAGAAGCTCGTCGGCTAGTCCCTGTCGCGTAAGTCGACGGTGCTGGCGGACGGGCACCGATGCCGCTTTACCTGGCGAGTGGGTGCTCTACGCGGGGTGTATCCCACGTGGAGCGGCAAATGATCATGTAAACATGATCATTTGCCGCCACTCCGGATCCACCGAGGGCACCGGAGAACCATCCAGGAGCACCCGGGGCAGCCTGCTCGTCAACGACGCTCGTCACAGGCCCTAGTCGAGCGTGAAGTAGTCCGGCCCCGAGTACGTGCCGGTGCGCATCTTGGTGCGCTGCATCAGCAGGTCGTTCAGCAGGCTGGACGCGCCGAGGCGGAACCAGTCGGGGTCGAGCCAGTCGTCGCCGGCGGTCTCGTTGACCAGCACGAGGTAGCGGATCGCGTCCTTCGACGTACGGATCCCGCCTGCCGGCTTCACGCCGACCTGGCGGCCGTACGCGTCGCGGAAGTCGCGCACCGCTTCGAGCATCACCAACGTCACCGGTAGCGTCGCGGCCGGCGCGATCTTGCCGGTCGAGGTCTTGATGAAGTCCGCGCCGGCCAGCATCGCGAGCCAGGACGCGCGGCGGACGTTGTCGTACGTCGCGAGCTCGCCCGTCTCCAGGATCACCTTCAGGTGCGCCGCTCCGCACGCGCCCTTGATCGCCACGATCTCGTCGAAGACCTGCCCGTACTGCCCCGCGAGGAACGCCCCGCGGTCGATCACCATGTCGATCTCGTCCGCACCCGCTGCCACCGCGTCGGCGGTGTCGCGGAGCTTGATGTCGAGGCTCGTACGCCCCGACGGGAAGCCGCTCGCGACGCTCGCGATCTTCACCGTCGACCCGGCGACGGCGGCCTTCGCGACGGGCACCATGTCCGGGTAGACGCAGACCGCGGCGACCGACGGGCAGGAGGCGTCGGCGGGATCGGGCCGGATCGCCTTCGCCGACAGTGCCCGGACCTTGCCCGGGGTGTCCTGGCCCTCCAGCGTCGTGAGGTCGATCATCCGGACCGCGAGATCGAGCGCGTACGCCTTGGCCGTCGTCTTGATCGAACGGGTCGACAACGTCGCGGCCCGCGCCTCCGCCCCGACCTGGTCGACCCCCGGCAACCCGGCCAGGAACCGGCGCAGCTGGGAGGCCGAGGACGTGATGTCCGAGATGTCCGCACTGCCGGTGACCGTCACGCCCGCCAGTGTAGGCGGAGACAACACATCCGTAACGACCAAAGACTCCCGCCGCGAGCGTGGGTAGGGTGCGGGAATGCCAGGTAAACGACCCAAGGTCGTCGAGAGCTTCGCCCCGATGGGCGGCCGCGTGCTCGGGTTCATCGCGTTGGCGATCGGGGCCGTGATGGTCGTCGACGTCGTGATCGAGTTCCGTACGTGGGAGGGCCTCAAGATCGCCGCGATCACCGTCGCGGTCGGAGCCGTGATCTGGGTCGGGCTGATCCGGCCCTCGGTGGTCGCGTACGAGCGCAACCTGGTGCTGCGCAACTTCCTGCGCGACAAGGTGATCCCGTGGCATCTCGTCACCGGCACGCGGGTCTCGCCCGCCCTGGTCGTCGAGACCGGGGAGGAACAGCACCGTTCCGTCGCCGTCATCGCCGGCGGCCCGGACCGCCGCGCCATCAGGCGCGCGGCACGAGGCGGCCGCGGCCTCAGCGGCGCGGGCGGCCAGGTGGACATCGACCCCGGCACGCACGAGATGCCCAGCCCCAACCCAAAGACCCCGGCCCGCCCACCCGCGCAGCACGCCGCGCACCGGGTCGAGACCATGGCCGAGAAGTTCCGGGACAAGTCGACCGACCAGCCGGCCGTCGAGGAACGCTGGGCCACCATCGAGATCACCGTCTTCGCCGTCGCGGTCGTCGTCGCGATCCTCGCGATTCTGATCGGATAACCACCCAACCGAAGCACGCCCTGGGCTCGTCCTTGATTGCGAGGACGAGGGGGTACGCATGACAAGACCCAGCAGGGACGAGCAGTTCCGCGCGTTCGTCGACGCGCGCGGAAGCTCCCTGATCCGGTGCGCCTTTCTGCTGACCAGAGATCACCACCTGGCCGAGGACCTGGTCCAGAGCGTCCTGACCAAGGTCGCACTGCGCTGGTGGCGGCTCGGCTCGCCGGACCACGCCGACGCGTACGCACGCAAGGCGATCTACCGCGAGTACGTCTCGTGGTGGCGGGTGAGCCGCAACCGGGAGATTCCGGTCGACGCGACACCAGAACGCGACGGGGAGTCGTTCGTCGACTCCAGCATCCACAAAATGGCGCTCGACGACGCGCTCGCGAAGCTCGCCCCCAGGCAGCGAGCCGTGATCCTGTTGCGCTTCTACGAGGACCGCGACGTCGAACAGGCCGCGGCGATCCTCGGCTGCAGCGCCGGAACGGTGAAGAGCCAGACCCACTCCGCGCTCGCCAAGCTCCGCGATCTGTGCGCGGACCTGGTCGAGCTGGACGCGAACGGAGGCATCCGATGAACCTGCGAGAAGAGCTCGACCGCATCGCCGAAAACGCTCCGCCACTGTCCCCCGCAGCCGCCGACCTCGCCCTGACCAGGGCCCGCCGCCGGCGCTACGTCCAGGCGCCCCTCGTCGTTGCGGCGGTCGCCATGGCGGTCGTCGGTGGGCTCGCGATCCGACCGAACCTGTTCGGGACGGACTTCGTGCCCGCCGCGCCATGGGGCAAGCGGATCGAGGTTCCCGCGACCGCGGACAACCTGCCCGCGCAGGGCGTCGGGCCGGCCCGCCTGGCCTACGCAACGAGCTGCGGGGGCTCCCCGACGGCCACGCCGGACTGCGTGGAGCCGCGGATCATGACCGAGGACAACAAGCACTGGGCCGTTGTCGACGCCCGCCCGTCGACGAACGGCAAGGAGGCGATCACCGTCTCGCCGGATGGCAAGCAGATCGCGTACACCCGCGGCGACTGGTTGGTACTCCGCGAGCTGGCAAGCGGCACGGTGACGCCACTGTTCGAGCTCGAGGACACGACCTACGGACGCGCGATGTGGGCTCCGGCCAGCAAGGCGGTCGCGTTCAACCTCACCGTCTCGGGCAAGTCCCAGACCAAGCTCGTCGATGTGATGACCGGCAAGGTCACGGCGACCCTGAAGGACGGGTGGTTGCTGGGGCTGCCGAACGCCGAGGCCTTGATCCCGTTCGACACGCTCGACGAGCAAGAGCTGCCGATGGTCGACCGCACGGGAGTGACCAGAGGTACGTTGCCGAACGCCCTGAGCCTCACCCGGGATCGAAGCGGCGCCACCGGCCTGGTCTCCCCCGACGGCAAGCACCTGGCTGTCGTGATGCGCGCCGTGGTCGACGATCCGGCACAGATTAGGACCCTCCGTCTCGAACCGCCCAGGGTCCCGATCTACATCGGGATGGGTTCCGGAGACGGGGACGCCGATCGCCATTCGGTCCTGGGTTGGCTGGACAACGAGCGGGTCCTGATCTCGAACGGGTACCTCGACGACTCGCGGTCACGCCAGGAGCTGGTCGTTGTCGACGCCGAGACCGAGCAGGAGTCCCCGTTCACCGAGGTCGTCGGCTCCACGGTCCAGGACTCGATCTCGGTGGCCACCGACCTGCTCTGACCAGGGCACTGACCCGTTCTCCGCCGGGCGTCTACGCTGGGCCGCAGGCTGTGCGTCGGACACGGCGGAGGACGGGTCAGCGATGGGGAAGTTCGAGTACGCCCCGGCACCGGAGTCACGTTCGATCGTGGACCTCCGGTCGTCGTACGGGCTGTTCGTCGACGGCGAGTTCGTCGAGCCGAAAGACGGCCGGATGTTCAAGACGGTCAGCCCTTCCAGCGAGGAGGTCCTGGCCGAGGTCGCCGAGGCGGGACCGCAGGACGTCGACCGGGCCGTGGCGGCGGCGCGTACGGCGTTCAAGAAGACCTGGGGCTCGATGCCCGGCCGCGACCGCGCCAAGTACCTCTACCGCATCGCCCGCATCATCCAGGAACGGGGCCGCGAGCTCGCCGTGCTCGAGAGCCTCGACAACGGCAAGCCCATCCGGGAGGCCCGCGACGTCGACATCCCGCTCGTCGCCGCCCACTTCTTCTACTACGCGGGCTGGGCGGACAAGCTCGAGTACGCGGGCTTCGGCGCCGACCCGAAGCCGCACGGCGTCGCCGGGCAGGTCATCCCGTGGAACTTCCCGATGCTCATGCTGGCTTGGAAGATCGCACCCGCGCTCGCAGCCGGCAACACGGTCGTCCTCAAGCCTGCCGAGACCACGCCGCTCACCGCGCTCGCGTTCGCCGAGATCTGCCAGCAGGCCGACCTGCCACCGGGCGTCGTCAACATCGTCACCGGGGCCGGCGCGACTGGCCAGGCGCTGGTGACGCACGCGGACGTCGACAAGATCGCGTTCACCGGCTCGACCGACGTCGGCAAGGCCATCGCCAGAAGTGTCGCCGGTACGAAGAAGCGCGTCACGCTCGAGCTCGGCGGCAAGGCCGCGAACATCGTCTTCGAGGACGCCCCGATCGACCAGGCCGTCGAGGGCATCGTCAACGGGATCTTCTTCAACCAGGGTCATGTCTGCTGCGCCGGTTCGCGCCTCCTCGTCCAGGAGAGCGTGTACGAAGAGGTCCTCGCCAGCCTCAAGCGAAGGATGGGCACGCTGAACGTCGGCGACCCGCTCGACAAGAACACCGACATCGGCGCGATCAACTCGCCCCAGCAGCTCGCCAAGATCCGCATGCTCAGCGACGTCGGCGAGCAGGAGGGTGCCGAGCGCTGGTCCGCCCCCTGTGACCTCCCGGAGCGCGGCTACTGGTTCCCGCCGACGATCTTCACCGGCGTCTCCCAGGCGCACCGGATCGCGCGCGAGGAGATCTTCGGCCCCGTCCTCAGCATCCTCACGTTCCGCACGCCGGCCGAGGCGATCGAGAAGGCCAACAACACCCCGTTCGGCCTGTCCGCCGGCGTCTGGACCGAGAAGGGCTCGCGGATCCTCTGGATGGCCGACAAGCTCCGCGCCGGCGTGGTGTGGGCGAACACGTTCAACCGCTTCGACCCCACCTCGCCGTTCGGCGGCTACAAGGAGTCGGGCTACGGCCGCGAGGGCGGACGGCACGGGCTGGAGGCCTACCTTGCCAAGCACTGACAACCGGCTCGCGGTCCGCAAGACCTACAAGCTGTACGTCGGCGGGGCGTTCCCCCGCAGCGAGTCCGGCCGGAGCTACGTGGTGAACGACGCTCGCGGGGCCTTCCTCGCCAATGCGGCATTGGCGTCCCGCAAGGACGCGCGCGACGCGGTCGTGGCGGCGCGGAAGGCGTGGCCGGGCTGGACCGGCAAGACCGCGTACAACCGCGGCCAGGTCGTCTACCGGATCGCGGAGATGCTCGAGGGCCGGCGCTCGCAGTTCGTCGACGAGGTCGCGGCCGGCGAGGGTTCGTCGCGGGCGAAGGCTGAACGTTCCGTCGACGAGGCGATCGATCGGCTGGTCTGGTACGCGGGCTGGGCGGACAAGATCGGGCAGGTGGTCGGCTCGACCAACCCGGTCGCCGGCCCGTACTTCGACTTCTCGGTGCCCGAGTCGACCGGTGTCGTCGCGGTCGTCGCGCCGCAGGACTCCAGCCTGCTGGGGCTGATCTCCGTCGTGGCGCCGGCGATCGTGACCGGCAACACCGTTGTCGTCCTCGCCGCCGAGGAACGCCCGCTGCCGGCGATCACGCTCGGCGAGGTGCTCGCGACCAGCGACCTGCCGGGCGGCGTGGTCAACATCCTCACCGGCCGGGTGGCCGAGGTCGCGCCCTGGCTCGCCGGGCACATGGACGTGAACGCGATCGACCTCGTCGGCGTCGCCGATGCCGAACTGGGCAAGGAGCTCGAGCTCGCGGCGGCCGAGAACCTCAAGCGCGTGCTTCGCGTCCCCGACAAGGCACCGGACTGGTCCGCCGACCCGGGCATCGGCCGGCTGACCGCGTACCTCGAGACGAAGACGGTCTGGCACCCGATAGGCATCTAGCCAGCCAGCCAGCCAGCTAGCTCCGTCCGGTCCGGCACCTTGGGCCAATGATCATGTTTACATGATCATTGGCCCCTTTGCGTGGGGTGTACGCCAGGTAGAGGGGCCACTGGCCGTGTGAGGCGACCACCTGCAGCCCACGCCGTCCGGCGCCAACGTCCAGGCGGGCGGGGCGGGTGGCTAGGCTTCGGTGGGTGACAACGACCTTCGTCAACGAGCCGATCGTGCCGGTGGAGCTGAAGCTGCCGACGGGCACCGTGATGACCCTGTACCAGCCGGGCTGGCAGGCCGTCGACGACGGATCGGCCGCGTTCTTGGGCAAGGAAGGCAAGGTCTTCGCGTTCCCGGACCTGAGCACGCTGTCCCGGTTCGTGAAGTCCGACGCCGAGCACGACCTCACGGCGAGCCCGTACCTGTCCGGGGTGCAGGACTGGGACATCGACAAGTACGCCGAGGAACTGTGCGCGTACGACCTCAGTGCCCCGCCGGAGCTCGCGGACGGTCACCTCGAGGAGGAGGAGCAGGCGTCGCTCGGCTCGACGCTGGCGCTGCTGCTCGACCTGCTCGACTACCAGGACATCCAGGATGAGCACGCCGACGCGTTGCGCGACGACCACGAGGTCGAGCACCTGGCGGCCGGTGAGCAGGCCGGCGGCCTGTTCAGCACCGAGAAGCGGCGGCAGCACGTCGTCGACCTGATGGGCGCGCACTGGGTGTGGTGCGTGAACGCGGTGACCAAGGGCATCGAGCAGGTGGACACCAGCTCGCTGCCGGGCTCGGCCGCGGCCTCGGGTTCGGGCGACAGCACCCCGATCGAGGACATCGTCGACGCGGTGACGGTGTGGTTCGCGTTCTCCGAGCAGGGTGCGTACACGCTGCGGACGACCACGTTGCACGAGGGCCGGCCGAACTACCTCGGCCGTTACTCCAGCGGCTCGATGTCGCTGCTCGCCGCGACCGACGTCGACACGCTGCGCTCGGAGCTGGGTTCGGGGAAGGCGGGCACGCTGCCGGGCGTACGCCTGCCCGACGTGGACACGCGCCCGGACCTCTCGCTGACGCCGGCGGACGACTTCATCTTCGACCTGGTGGAGATCGCCGACTCGATCAGCCCGGCGCTGTCGGTCGAGCAGGCCGACCGCCTGGTGACCGCGTGGTCGGAGCTGTCCCGCCTCACCGCCTGGGGCAAGTGGGCCGACGTGGCCGCGCTGCTGGGTACGGAGTCGCCGGTCGGCCGGTTCATGGTCACGGTCGCGATCGACCGCGCCCAGGACCGCCCCGGCTCGGAGCAGGCATTGGGCTCGGCCGACACCAAGTCCGTGCAGGACGCCTGGAACCGCCTGGTCGAAGCGGTGTACGCCAAGGTCCACCTCATCGACGTCTGATCCTCAGCAGCCCTACGGACGCGTGTAGGTCAGGGCGAGGTTGCCTCGCGGGAACGACTTCACGTCGACCAGCTTCAGCTTCGTGGACTGGGTGAACAGCGGGCTGCCGCTGCCGTGGGCGATGGGGTTGATCAGCAGGTGGTACTCGTCGACGAGATCGGCGCGAACGAGTGCTTGGGCGAACCGTACGCCACCGTGGGCGAGGATCGGGCCGCCGTCCTGCGCCTTCAGTGCCGCGATCTCGGTGGCGAGGTCTCCGGAGCAGACCGTGGTCTTCTCCCACGGGGTGTCGATCGGGCCGCGGGAGAAGACGACCTTCGGGATCCTGTTCATCGCGTCGGCCTCGGGGCCGTCGGTGTACGGCCAGTGCCCCGCCATCTCGCGGTACGCCTGGGCACCCATCGCGTGGACGCCGGCGCTGCCGAGGATGTCGGTCATGTGCGCGACGAACTCCTCGTCTTCGTCGTACTCCAGGAAGAAGTCTTCGGGCACGTTGGTTGGGGGTGCGGCGTAGCCGTCGAGGGACAGGCTGTTGCGGAGAATGAGAGAACGCACGAGAAACTCCTCAGGAGAGGTGAGTGACGCCGTCAGTGGTCGTGGTCGTGCCGGCCGAGGGTCTTCTCGGGGGTGGCGCCGGGTCGCGTCCACTGCGGCACGGGGCGGCTGGTCGGATCCCATCCGGCGCGTCCCTCGGCATCCGTACGCCAGTACCAGCAGGTGTCGCGCCCCTCGGGCCAGCCATCGGGGTTTTCCTCCCAGGCCTCGCGACGGCCGTACGGCGTCAGATCGAGCAGCCCGACGGAGCCGTCGGCGGGCTCGTTGCCCCGTGCCGTCGTGGAATAGGTGAGGAACGCACGATCGCCGTCGCGCAGGTAACAGATGATGTGCCCCTCATCCGCGGCGATGGAGGCTTCCAGGCCACGGACCGAGTACCAGGGGTGGGTGTAGCCCATGAACTCCAGGTAAGGAGGCACCTCTTCCCACCGGCCGGAGGTCAGGACACCGAACGAGACGCCGCGGGCGTTGAGGTAGACGGAGGCGTCCTTCATCTGCCAGACGTTGAACGTGCAGCCCTCGCACTGTCCCTGGTGTGGCGCGCCGTCGTGCCACATGGAGTGGTAGACCACGAGTTCGTCGCGCCCCTGGAACAGGTCCAGGAACGGGATCGGCCCGTCCGCTCCGACGACCTCGGCCGTCGCGTCGACCTCCACCATCGGCAGCCGCCGGCGGGCCGCGGCGATGGCGTCGCCCGCGCGGGTGTGAGCCTTCTCGCGGACCAGGAGCTCGGCACGGGCGGCCTGCCAGGTGGCCAGGTCGACCACCGGCGGGCGGCCGGGCAGAGCAAGAGTCGGGTCGATCGGTGCGGTCGTCATGGCGTCCTCCGTGGAAGCTCATTGAGACGTGTTCGTGGGTGACTCACCCCCGCTACGAACACCGCTGCCGCGATCCGACAACGAGCTCCCGAAACCTTTCCGAGGACTTCCCAGCAAAGCTCAGCGCGCGGGGTCGACGACTCCCAGGCGGGCGGCCATCAGGCCGCGGGCCTCGTGGATGCGCGCCTTGATCGTGCCCAATGGCGTGTCGAGCTGCTCGGCGATCTCGTTGTAGCTCAGCCCGCCGAGATCCCGCAGCACGAACGGGGACACCAGCTGGGGCTTGGAACGCTCCAAGGCCTCCAAAGCCTCCAGCAGGTCGATCCGCGACCCCGCGATCACGCTCGTCGTCCGCGGGTCCAGGCGCTCCGGCGGGTCCTCGGTCGTGTGCTCGTTGAACCGCCGCTTCAGCGACCGGTACGTCTGCCGCGCGCAGTTCGACGTCACGACGCCCAGCCAGGGCGCGAACCGCGCGGTCTCCCGCAGCGTTCCGATCTTCGTCGCCACCGTCACCAGAACGTCCTGCGCCGCCTCCTCCGCGTCCTCCCGGCAAGGCAGGAACCGCGAGCAGCGGCGCATCACCTCGGGCCGGATGCGCGCCAAGAGCTCGTCCAGCGCCGCCTTCTCACCGGCAGCCGCCCGCCCCGCGAGCTCCTCCAAGCCTTCCATCGATGCCCTCCCCGCACTACCTCGCGTGACCATGCCTCCCGTTATCCGCGAGACTACTGTCTTACCGGTGGTCGAGCGAGAAAGGCCCACAATGCAACGGGTCGGGCGGTACCGCCTCCTCGAGCGCATCGGGGTGGGCGCTTTCGCGACCGTGTGGGCCGCCCGCGACGACGAGCTCGACGTCTCCGTGGCCGTCAAGGTCCTCGCGGACAACTGGACTCAGCGCGCCGACATCCGCGGCCGGTTCCTCAGCGAGGCAAGGATTCTGCGCAAGATCGACAACGAACGGATCGTCCGCGTCTTCGACATCGGCGAGCTCGAGGACGGCCGTCCGTACTTCGTCATGGACTATGCGGACAAGGGCTCGCTCGACCAGCGCATGGACGAGGGCACGATCCCGGTCGAGGAAGCCGTCGCTTACGGAATCCAGGCCGCCGAGGCCCTCTCCGTCCTGCACCAGCACGGCGTCGTCCACCGCGACGTGACCCCGGGCAACCTGCTGCTGCGCACCGACCGGGACGGCAAGGTGCGGCTCGTGCTCGCTGACCTCGGCATGGCGAAAGCGCTTGCCGAGTCGTCCGGTCTCACCCAGGCGATGGGTACGCCGTCGTACATGGCGCCCGAGCAGGCCAGCGGGCACGGCTTCGACGCGCGGGCCGACGTCTACGCGGTCGGCGCGGTGACGTACGCGCTGCTCACCGGCAAGCCGCCGTTCGCCGCCACCTCGATGCTCGACGTCACGTCGCGCGGCCCGAACGTCCGGCCGATCTCGCTGTCCGCCGCCGGGCTGGACGCGCCGCGCGCCGTCGACCTGGTGCTGACCCGCGCGCTCTCGCACGACCCGGAGCAACGGTTCGAGTCCGCGACCGAGCTGGCCCGCGCGTTCCGTACCGCGATGAAGGGCATCCGCCCGGACCCGCCGCCGCGGCAGCGCAAGCGCACGGGTCGCGCCGTGCTCGGCTGGGTCGGACTTGCGCTCGGCGTCGTCGTGCTGTTCGCCGGCGCGTTCTACGCCGCGTACCGCATGGTCGGCTGAGGCAGCCTCAGCCCGTCGCGTACGTGTCCATCGCGCGCTGCGCGGCCGGCTCCACCAGGTCGAGCTGGCCGTACCAGGCGAACGAGCCGACCATCACCGACCCGCCCTCGATGAACCGCTCCACGGCGTACCGGGTCGCGTCGAGCTCGCCGCGCTCGTCCGTGTAGGAGTAGCGGAACGCGTAGCCGGTCTCCTCGACCTGCTCGCCGTCCGCGTTCCGCGTCATCCGCTTGAACGGCGAGATCCCGTAGCCCGTGAAGCCCCGCAGCCCCGAACGGATCTCTCGCTGCTTGTTCGCCGCCTCCTCGTTGTCGGCGCCGAAGTCGTCCACCCGGATGCGCAGGTTGAGGGTCCTGGTCGGGTCGAGGAAGTCGCGCCAGTACGCGGACTTCTCGATCGCGTCCCAGTCGACGGGCACGTCGACGGAGATCGTCGAGTCGCCGATCGCCACGTTGACGAACTCGGTGGGCGCCTTCGGCTCCGGCGGCTTCGTCGGCGTGGGATCGGGTGTGGGGGTCTTCGACGGCTTGGGCTTCGGGGTCTTGGTTTGTGTCGGAGTCGGAGTCGGACTCGGCGTTGGCGTGAGCGACGGCGTGGCGCTGGGGATGGGCGTACCGGCCGGCGTGGGCGACGGCTCCGTGGGCTCCGGACCGGCCGCGGCGGGCGGCGGCGTGGTGTGCAGCAGGCCCCAGGCGTCGAAGTTCGCCGCGGCGGCGCCCACCCCGGCCGTCGCACCGGTGACCAGCGCGACGCTGAGCACGATGGTCGCGACCCGGCGGCTAGGCATTGCCGTCGTCCACGATCGACTCGAGAGTGCGAAGCATCGCCGGCTCGACCAGGTCGAGCTGCCCGGCCCAGCCGAACCCTCCGACCATCGTGGACCCGTCGAGATACCACTCCACGCCGTACCGCACGCCTTCCTTCTCCTGCGAGGTGAACCGGAACTCGTAGTACGTGACGTCCTGCTCCCGCGACGTTCCCGCGTGCAGCCGCGTAGTGATCCGGTCGACACCCGGGCTGCGGAAGTCGGCGAGTTCGTCGCCCCGCTTGGCGAACGCGGCCTCGGCGGCCGCCTTCGCGTCGGCACCGACCTTGTCGAAGCGGATCCGCAGCCGGAGGTTCAGGGTCGGGTCCAGGAAGTCGTGCCACGTGTCGGACTGATCGACCTGCTTCCACCCGTCCGGTACGTCGACCTCGCGCCCGGATCGGCCGAGCCGCACGGTCTCGAACCGCGTCGGCTCCGCCGGCCCGGTCGCGACAGCGGTGGGCGAGGTGGGGTGCGGCGTCACGGTCACCGTGACGGTGGGGGTGGGAGTCGGCCCCTCCGTGAGCTCGGGCGTGGCCTCCGCCCGGGTCAGCCCGGCCAGCTTCAGCAGGCCCCAGGGGTCGACGCGGGACGCCGCGGCAGTACCGCCCGCTATCGCTCCCGTGAGCAACGCGGCGCTGAGCACCACGGCCGCGGCCCTCTTGCCCGGCATCCGTCCACCCCCTGTCCTACCTGGTCAGACGCTCGTTCTCGCCCGTACGTTGCCTGTGCTCACTTGTCGACCGGAAAGTCGGTGTAGGACTCGCCGCCGCCGCCATACGACTGGACGGTGGGATACCACTCGTCGGAGCGAGGGTCTTCTGCGGCTTGGGCGGCTTCGGGGACTCGGTCCACATCGGCGTCGGGGTCGGCCCGGCCGAGGGCGCGGTGGGTCGTCCGCGATGACGGTGCGGTCGTGACGCGAGGCAGCGGCGTCCCGACCGTCCTCCGCTTCGGCATCTCTCCCCCTACCCGCCGCCGCCCACGTACGTGTGGCTCGCGCGCTCGACGGCCGGCGCGACGAGGTCGAGCTGGTCCTCCCAGGCGTAGCCGCCGACCATGACGTTCCCGTCCAGGAAGTACCGCTCGACGCCGTACCGGGTGCCCTTCGTACCGACCCAGGAGAACCGGTATTCGATCCCCGTCCCCGGCTCCCCGAACTCGTCGAGCGTGAACTCCTTCCAGCCCAGCTCCCGGTAGCCCTTCGCCTTGCTGCGTTCCTCCCGAGCCTGGTTCGCGTACTCCTCGTCGCTCGAGGCCCACCGGTCGCCGCGGATCCGCAGCAGCAGGTTGTTGGTCGGGTCGCGGAAGTCCCGCCACTGGGTGCCCTTGCCCTCCACCGGCCAGTCCTTCGGCACCTCGACGCGACTGGTCGAGCCGCCTTCTCCGTTCGGACCCATGCCCGGCAGGCTGAAGTCGACCTCGACGTACGCGGTCGGCGCCACCGGCTTGGCCGCGGGCTCGGGTTCCTCGCTCGGGTCGGGCAAGGCGGGAACGGTGGGCTGGGGCGACGCGCTCGGCGGAGGCGGCGACGCGGCCGGCGGCGGAACGGACGGCGCCGGCACGCTTGGCGAGGACTTCGGGGACGCCTTCGGAGGCTCAGGTGCGTCCGGCGTACGGCTCGGGCCCGCCGCGAGCAGCCGCGGGAACTCGACGTTCCCGACCGCCGCGCTCACGCCCGCCGTCGCTCCGACCAGGACCGCCGCGCCGAGCACGATCACCACCACCCGTCTGCTGGGCATGCCGCTCACCGTCTGGCCGTGTAGTCGAGAGTCCGGGTGGCCTCGTACATCGGCTCGGTGATCCGGTCCTCCTGGCCCTCCCAGTAGTAGCCACCGACGAGGAAGACCTTCTTCTCGCCGAAGAACGTCTCGATCACGTACCGGATCCGGCCCTTGTCGGTGTAGGAGTAGCGCACCTCGTACGTCGGCGGGAAGTCCGGCCCGAGGTCGACCCATTCCGAGCTGAGCAGCTGGTAGTTCGGCAGACCGGAGTTCTTCTCCTGATGGGCGGCCGCGGCCTCCTCCGGCGTCTTCTCCGGCAGGTCGGCGCGAATCCGCAGGTTGAGCTCCTCGGACGGGTCGTGGAAGTCGCGCCAGAGCTCGGCCTTGACCAGCTCGCGCCAGCCGTCGGGGATCTGGACGTCGACCGTTCCGCGCCCCGAGCCGTCGAGGTGCTTCCCGGTGAACGTGAACGCGACCGTCTGCAGCGGCGGCTCGACCTCGACGTACGAGGCGTCCTGCGCAGGCGGGGAGGAGAGGAACGGGATGCCGAGGGCGCCGAGCAGGTCGCGTACGCCGTACACCCCGCCGGAGACGCCGATGACGAGCCCGGACGCGAGCGCCGCGGCCAGCACGAGCACCACGACCCGCCTCGTCATCATCGCCTTCCCCCAGCTGCCACCTGCCGACGCCCTCTCCCCCGTACCTATCCCGATGCCTCGGCCCCCAGATTTGTTGCCCGTAGCTCAGGGGGACCCTTACTCACCCCTGGTTATAGGCACGATCGGGAGCGACCGGAGGGACTGAACCGTCCATCTGGTGACCGAAAGACAACGAAAGGATCTCATCATGGCGAGCTTGGTGCGTCCCCGCCGCGACAAGGTGATCGCCGGTGTGTGCTCCGGGATCGCCCGCCGCTACGGCTGGTCACCGAACGCCGTTCGGCTGGCCTTCATCATTTCCTGCCTCCTGCCGGGACCGCAGGTACTGCTCTACATCGCGCTCTGGATCTTCATCCCGAAGGAGTCTTGATCATGGCCTCGCTCAGCCGTCCCCGTCACGGCCGCGTCTTCGCCGGCGTGTGCGCCGGACTGGCGCACCGGTTCGGCATCTCGCCGCTGGCCGTACGGATCCTGTTCCTGCTGTCTTGCCTGCTGCCGGGACCGCAGATCCTGTTCTACCTGGCCGCGTGGGTGCTGATCCCGTCCGAGAACCGGATGCGCGCGGCCTACTGACCCTCGGGAGTCTCGGGAGTCTTGGAAGTCAGCGTCAGGGAGGGCGCCACCGGTTTGATCACCGCGGTGAACGGAATCGTGGCGTCCTCCTTGCACTCGCCGAGCTCGTCGTAGGTGATCAGGGGCCGCGGGTACTGGTTGTCCAGCGCGAACTCGCCCGTCACGTTGCACGTCTCCCGCGCCAGCTCGATCGGCATCCCGTCCTGGTCGAACAGGTACACGTTCGGAAGCGGCTTGCCGTCCTGGTCGAACGCGTAGATGTTCATGATCGGCCCGCCGTTCGACCCGACCAGGTTGCCGTTGCTCGGCTCGGCAGCATGAGCCTCGTTGTAGTCCGGCAGTTGGACGTCCGCTCGATAGCCGAACGCGAGCACGCTCAGCCCGATCAGCGCCGCGATGTTCACCGGGACCAGCAGCAGCATCCATCGCCGGCCGCGCCTGTTCGCCATGACGCGCCCGAACCCGACCGACACGGCGATCGAGGCGAGGATGACCACGAGCCCCATCCAGCCGTCGTCGGTCCGGAGGCTCGGCAGCGGCGACATCGTCTGCTGGTCGGTGAAGCCCATCGACAACGCGAAGCCGAGCAGCCAGCCCCGCAGCACCCACCAGCCAACGCGGACGGTCGGCCAGGACTCGTGCAGCCGCGACAGCCGCGGGTGCTCACGCAGCCGCTGGTAGCGGCTGGCCCACCTCCGGCGCAGGGTCGGCTTCCACGGCGTACGGGTCGGCACCTCGAAGCCGGCCGCCGCGCGCAGCTCCCCCGCGTACACCTCGGGCAGCCCGAGCCGGTCGATCAGCGCGTGCTCGTCCACCCCTTCGGGGAACTCCGCGTTGATCTCGGCCAGATGGCCACGGAGGTCCTGGATCAGCTCCTCGACCTCGTCAGCCGGCAGGTCGGCCAGCGCGTCACGTACCCGCAGTTCGTACGACACCAGGTCCACCCCGTACGTGTTCATCGATCCTCCGCAAGCAGGCCGCCCAGGGCGGCAGCGAACTCATGCCAGGTCTTCGTCGACTCCACCAACTGGTCCCGCCCCCGGGGGTTCAGGCTGTAGTACTTGCGGTGCGGGCCTTCGAGGCTGGGCTCGACGTACGACGTCAGCAGCCCCGCGTTGTAGAGGCGGCGCAAGGTCCCGTAGACGGACGCGTCCGCGACCTCGTCCAGGCCAGCGGCCCGGAGCCGGCGGAGCACGTCGTAGCCGTAACCGTCGGACTCTCGAAGGACGGCGAGCACCGCCACATCGAGCACTCCCTTGAGGAGCTGGCTCTGATCCACAGGCCGGACACTACTACGTTAAGTGGAGTACCGCACGCGTGGGAACGGCGGGGCGCCACACGCTCGGGCGGCTTCGGGAGGATGATCAGATCATGACGTTGAGTCAGCAGGAGATCGCCCGAGCGCCCAAGGTGGTCCTGCACGACCATCTGGACGGTGGTTTGCGGCCTGCCACGGTCGTCGAGCTCGCCGCCGAGATCGGCCATCAGCTACCCAGCGCCGACGCCGCCTCGCTCGGCCGCTGGTTCCAGGAATCCTCCGACTCCGGTTCGCTCGAGCGCTACCTCGAGACGTTCGACCACACCGTCGCCGTGATGCAGCAGAAGGACGCGATCGCCAGGGTCGCCGCGGAGTGCGTCGAGGACCTCGCGAACGACGGTGTCGTCTACGCCGAGGTGCGGTATGCGCCGGAGCAGCACCTCGAGGGCGGGCTCACGCTGGGCGAGGTCGTCGAGGCAGTACGGGACGGCTTCGCGATCGGCGAGCGCCGCGCCGGGGCGGCCGGGCGCCAGATCGTGGTCCGCCAGCTGCTCACCGCGATGCGGCACGCCGCCCGGTCGATGGAGATCGCCGAGCTCGCCGTGCACTACCGCGACCAGGGCGTCGTCGGCTTCGACATCGCCGGCGCCGAGGCGGGCTACCCGCCCACCCGGCACATCGACGCGTTCGAGTACCTGCAGCGGGAGAACGCGCACTTCACGATCCACGCGGGCGAGGGGTTCGGGCTGCCCTCGATCTGGCAGGCGTTGCAGTGGTGCGGCGCCGACCGGCTCGGCCACGGCGTACGAATCATCGACGACATCGAGGTCGCGCCGGACGGCTCGGTGCAGCTCGGACGGCTGGCGGCGTACGTTCGCGACAAGCGGGTCCCGTTGGAGATGTGCCCGACCTCGAACATCCAGACCGGCGCCGCGAAGTCGATCGAGGAGCATCCGATCGGCCTGCTGACCCGGCTGCGGTTCCGGGTGACGGTCAACACCGACAACCGGTTGATGAGCGACACCTCGATGACCAAGGAGCTGCACCGGCTCTGCGAGGCGTTCGGGTACGGGCTGTCTGACCTGCAGTGGTTCGCGGTGAACGCGATGAAGAGCGCGTTCCTGCCGTTCGACCGGCGGCTCGCGTTGATCAACGACGTGATCAAGCCGGGGTACTCGGCGCTGACCGCGGAGCGCGCGTTCGCGCAGATGCAGACCGGACGGGCGTGACAACGGGCCCCACCGAGGCGCATGCTGGAGGGCGGGGAAGGGGCTCGTCTACGAGGAGGTCGCGGCGTGGCCTCGCCACGGATGTTCGACTGGCTCGGCCAGGCGATGCGTCGTGGGTCCGATCCCTCCGATCCGGACAAGGGCCCGAACGTTCCGGGCACACGTCCGCTCGAGGTGCTCGTGGAGGACCTGCGCCGCCTGGGCCGGGAGGGTGTGCGCGTCCAGACCGATCAGCGCGTGGCCGCCCGCGCGTTCCATCTGCACGCGGCAGCGATGGCGTACGACGACACGCTGCTGCTCGCGGCGGACGCGCTGGGCGTCTCGACCGCCGCGCGGCCGCCGTTGTCGAACATCGCCCGGCTCGATCTCGAGGTCGAGCTGGCGCGGGCCGGTTTGCGCTGGTGACGCCCATCTAGAGGAGCGTGTTGCGGCCCCAGCCGTTGCGGAGCCGTACGGCTGCCACGACGGCGGCGACGGCCGCGAACGCGAGCAGGATCGCCGACGCCGCCAGCGTCGCTTTGCCGTCACCGTCGGTCGCGGACCGGAGCGCCTCCATCGCCCAGTAGCCCGGCCAGACGGGTGCGATCGCGCGAGCCCAGTCGGGCATCGCGGACAGGGGAACGAGCGCGCCGCTGAGGCCGGCGATGACCGTGGATCCGATGTCGACGACCGCGCTGAACTGAGCCATGCTCTTCACCGTCATCGCGATCGCGGCACCCAGGCAGAGGATCGTGATCGCCCAGACGACGTTCGCGAACAGCAGCAGGCCGGGGCTCGCGATCCGCAGCCCGAGCACAGTCGCGCCGAGGGTGATGAGAATCGCCTGCTGGAGAAGGAGGAACGCGATGACGGGAATCGCCTTGCCCACAAGGAGTTCGTGCACACCCGCGGGCGTGGCGCGGAGCCGGTCGAGGGTGTTCCACCGGCGTTCGGTCAGGATCGAGGCGCCGACGATCGACATGCCGAGCAGGCTGAACATCACCAGGTAGCCGAGAACGACCTGCGTCGTTCCGCGCGCCCGATCGCCCATGGCGGCGACGAAGAGCGGCTGAATCAGCAACACCAGCAGGACCGGCTGGGTCACGCGGCCGATGAGCGGGCCGGGGTCGCGGCCGAAGAGCGTGAAGTTGTTGACGACGAGCGGGAGTGTGCGCTCAAGGGGCGACATGGTCACCTTCCAGGGCGTGGTAGAGGTCGTCAAGCGAGGGTTGACGTACGTCGATCCCCTTGAGCGGAAGGCGTTGCGCCAGCAGCTCGGCGAGCGCGCCGGAGGGGTCTTTGGAGCGGATCACCCGTTCCTCGCCGTTCGTCAGCACGACCTGGACGTCGGTCGGGAGGCCGGCGAGGAGCTCCTGCTGGGTGCCGCGTGCGATGACTTTCCCCTTGCTGGCAACGGCGATCGTGGCGTCGAGGTCGGCGAGCTCGGGCAGGTAGTGCGTGGTGTAGCAGACCGCGGCGCCGTCCGCGGCGCACTGGCGGACGAGCTGGAGGAGCGCCCGCCTCGTCCCCGGATCGGCGCCGGCCGTCGGCTCGTCGAGCAGCAGCAGTCGTGGCCGGTGGATCAGCGCGGTGGCCGCCTGCGTACGGCGCTTCTGCCCGCCGGACAGGTAGCCGACCTGGCGGTCGATCACCTCCTCCAGGCCCAATGCGGCGCTCGTCTCGTCGATCGCAGCGCTCATGCGTTTGCCACGCAGGCCCGCGAGGCCGGCGAACAGGCGGAGGTTCTCGCGGACGGTGAGCGAGATGTAGAGGCTGATCTCCTGGGGCGCGAGGCCGACCCGTTCGCGGACCTGGACCGACCGCGCGGCGGTATCGATGCCGTCGACTTTGACCGTCCCCGAGTCGGCCTTGGTGAGGCCGGCCACGATCTCGACGAACGTGGTCTTGCCGGCGCCGTTGTGGCCGACCAGCCCGACGATCTCGCCGGCGTCGATGCGCAGGTCGAACCCGTCGAGGGCCTGGACGTCGCCGAACCGCCTGCGGACGTCCCGTGCCTCGAGAACCGCCATGTCACCAGCCTCTCTTACACCGTATTTACACTGTATAGATCTACACTGTAAATCGTGACCGACGTCCGTGACAAGATCCTCGCCGCCGCCCTGGCGATCGCCGACGAGCGCGGCCTGGCCGCCGTGTCGATGCGCAGCGTGGCCGAACGGGTGGGCCTGAGCGCGATGGCGCTGTACCCGCACGTGTCGAGCAAGGAGGCGCTGCTGGACGGGGTGGTGGACCTGCTGCTGGCCGAGCAGCTCCCGGTCCTCGCGGCGCTGCCCGCCGGCGCCGACCACTGGACCCGGCTGCGGGCGATGGCGCAGGGCGTACGGCAGCTGGCCCGACGGCATCCCAGCGCGTTCTCGCTGCTGCTCGCCCGCCCGTCGGTGACCGCCGACGCGGTGCGGGTCACCGACGGGGTGTACCAGGTGCTGGTGGACGCCGGGGTGCCGTCCGCCGACGTCGCGCGCGTGGAGCGCCTGGTGTCGACGTTCGCCCTGGGCTTCGCCGCGTCGGAGGTGAACGGCCGCTTCAGCAAGGGCACGCTGTCGTCCCGCGGCCGGCGAGCCCAGCTACCTGAGGACGCCATCCCCGCCCACTACCGCCTGGCCGAGCACCTGGACCAGCCCATCGACTGGGACGCCGAGTTCGAAGCCGACCTCGACGACCTCCAAGCGCTCGTCGAGGCCATCGCCACCCGCCCCTAGCGCCTCCCCGAGGACGGCAAATGATCATGTTTACATGATCAATTGCCGCTCTACGTGGGATACACCGCGCGTAAGGCACCCACTCGCCAGGTAAAGCGGCATCCGGCCCCATCCGCCAGCACCGAAGGACCCCACCACTCGAGGTAGCCGGTCGCTCGTGTGGTGGCAGCTTGGTGCCCCGTGGGGGAAATTAACAGTTCGTTCCTTGACGCCGGAATCGCCTGACCAGCAGTGTCGAAGCTGGGTTGCGGGGACCGTGGGATCCGTGACCAGACGCACGCACCATCCGTTCGTGGCCGCCCGCCCGCGCCCTCGGCGAGCGACCTGTCGCCCGAGGGAAGGAGCGTCACCGTGGCCTGTGGTCAGACGTATCTGTGGAGAGGCGAAACCACCTGGTTCTGCTGCGGTCCCGGCTGGGGACCGTGCGGCAGCGCGGGCGGCGGAGCCTGCGGCGGCTGTCGGTCGGACAGCATGCACGCGGCTTGGCCGAACCCGTACCAGTCCTGCTGGAACATCACCCGCCCCGACCAGTGCGGCGAGGGCGCGATCCCCCGTCGGGGTTGCGGCTCGGTGATGAACGTACGGCACCAGTGCGGCGCGACCGTGTGCGTCACGATCCGCGACTGCGGCCCGCGTACGCGCAGCTGGTGCGGCGAGCTCGCGTGCTGCAACGGCGAGTGCCGTTCGAACCGGATCTTCGACATGACGCCCGCCGCGTTCGCCGCGATCGGCAATCTCAACGCCGGCAAGGCGCCGGTCTGGATCTACGAGTAGGGACGGGGGATCCGACCATGACCACAGCCAACATCGACCGCCGGAAGTTCCTCACCTCGGCCGCCGTCGGCGGGGCCACGATCGTCGGCGCGTCGGCGCTCGGCGGGCTGGACGCCGACGCGGCGTTCGCCGACCCGACCCCGTCGCTCGACCCCGCGATCTCCAAGTCCTCCTTCGCCGAGGGCGTCGTCCGCCAGGTCAAGGGCTCGCAGGTGCACGTGAAGGGCTCGTACGACAAGGACTACGTCCTCCAGCTCACGAACGCGACGAGCATCTGGAAGAGCCGCCCGACGACCGCGGCGGCGATCCTGGACGGCGACGGCCTGTACGCGCGCGGCATCCCGATGCCCGACGGCACGATCGCCGTCGACGCGGTGTGGGTCAACATCGTCAACCTGTACTGCACGATCAAGGGCATCGGCACCGACAAGATCGACCTGGCGCACGGCCACCACGCGCTCGTCGGCCGCGTCACGAAGGGCATCACCACGGCGTCGTACCTGCACGGCGGCGCGATCACCGCGAACCTGTCCGGGCTGAAGATCGACCAGCCCGTCCAGGTGCTCGGGACCTGGCGGCCGGCGGACAACAGCGTGGAGATCGTCCGCATCTCCGTCGGCCACCACTGAGGGGGTACGCATGCTCTTGCTCGCTGACCTCGCGCCGGTCCTGCTCGGCGGGCTGCTCGCGTGGACGGGTGCGGCCAAGCTGTTCGGTCGCACCACCCAGCAGCAGGCGGCGGACACGGCGCTGATGCGGATCCTGCACGACTCGGAGTGGGTCGTGCGTACGTTCCGCGCCCTCGGCGCTGTGGAACTCGTCGTCGCGCTGGGGTTGGTGGTGCTGCCGTTGTCGGTCGTCCCCGCTGTCGCTTCCGTTGCTCTGGGCGTCGGCTTCTTGGCGTACCTGGGGTGGGCGAAGGTGAACGCGCCGGACTCGTCGTGCGGCTGCACCGCGCGCAAGGAGGCGCCGATCACCTGGCGGGCGTTCGTCCGGGCTTCGCTGGTGGTGGTCGGCGGTGTTGTGGCTGTCTTCGCGTCGACCGCGTGGTGGTCCGCGGTGGCCGCCGCGCCGTTGGGCTCGGCTTTGGTCGTCGTGGCAGCCGTCGCGCTCGTGGGCACGATGTCGACGGACCTCGATCACCTGTGGCTGTTGCCGTTGCGTCGCTTGCGGCTTCGCCTGCTGGGCCATCCGCTGAGCTCGACAGCGGTGGCGAGCGGGCCGGTGCCGTACGACGCGTCGCTGGAACTGCTCGAGCTCAGCCAGGCGTGGGCAGCCTCGGCACCGGTTGTTCGTTCGTCGCTGTTGGAACACTGGGACGCCGACGGCTGGCGCATCCTCCGCTTCGCCGGCGCGTGGGAGGGACCGTCCGGTACACGGCCCGTCTCCGTGCTGTTCGCGATGGATGCGAACGCGTCGATCGACACGACCACGAACCCGCTCATCCGGGTCACGGTCGTGGACGACCAGACGAACGAGCTGCTCCCGGACGCGATCGACACCACCTCGCGCCCCCAACTCCCCGTCACCCCCGCCTGACGTGTCCCCAACCGACCGCACTTCCCTAACCCAACCGGGGTTTACCACGTGGCAATCGCCTCGAAAACCCCACTTCGGCTAGGGAAGTGCGGCGGGTTGTGGATGGTGTGGATCTAGCGGGGCTTGGCGCGGTGGGCCTGGTAGGCGCGCATGGCGCGGTGCAAGCTGTGGTTGACAGGGCCGGGCAGCGTGAGCTCCCACTCCCCCAGCGTCTCGGCAACCTCGCCGCCGGTGCCCAACTTCCAGCGCAGCAAGCCGAAATCGCGCGACTCCGGGTCCAGCGGATCCTTGACGCCGCGCATGTCGTACACGTCCGCGCCGATCTCGTGGGCGATCTGCATCATCCGCCACTGCAGCGCGTTGCTCGGCTTCACGTCGCGGCGGTGGTTGGCGGACGCGCCGGTCTGGTACCAGACACGCTTGCCCACGACGTTCATCGTGTGCGCCGCCAGGATCTCGCCGTCGTGGCGCGCGACGTACAGCCGCATCCGGCCGGGATACTCGCCGTTCAGCGCGTCGTACTGGCGTTGGTAATACTCCAGCGAGCGGTTGAGCTTGAACCCGTTCCGCTCCTCGGTCAGGCTCAACAGCTGATGGAACGCCGGCAGGTCCGACGCCGAGCCGAGCTCGATGGAGACGCCGGAGCGCATGGACTTCTTGATGTTGCGGCGCCACTCCTGGTTGAAGCCGGTCCACACCTCGTCCAGCGAGCGGCCGGCCAGCGGTACGAGAAACTGGAACCGCGGCTGCGCGTCCCCACCCTCGAGCCGCCCACCCTCGCGGCGGCGCCAGCCGAGAATGTTCAGGCGCTCGTAGACAGCGTGGCCCAGCGGCTCGACCCGGTCGGCCAGCACGTCCCCGATCCGCAGGCCCGGCGCGGCGGCGGCCTTGAGCGTCGCGGCGTGCCAGCGCCGCAGCATCAGCGGCGGACCCATCCTGATCGCGAACGCCCCGGCGGAAGCGACGTGGTCGAGCAGCGGCGACAGCCACCGGTCGAGGTTGGGCTCCGACCAGTCGATCACGGGGCCCTCGGGCAGGTACGCGAACGACCGCCCGACGCCGGGCAGCTTGCGGTAGAGCACGTGCGCGGTGCCCACGATGCGCCCGGACGGGTCGACCCAGCCGAGCAGCTCCGAGTCCCAACCCAGCTTGACCTTCGCCCATGCGGGACATTGCAGGAAGCTCCGGTCCTCGACCGGTGCGTCCAGGTACGCGGACACGCTGAGCCGCTGGACGACGAGCCGTGTGGGGCTCCGTACGGGCAGAGCAGCCTGCGTGGTCGCCGTCAACAATTCGTTCTCCCCAGCTGTCGAGCGCCCTCTCATAGCTAAAGACGCCTCGACTACCCCCAAAGGTGGCAGCCGATTTTCTGGGCGGCCAGACTGGGCCAAATGACCCGCCTCTCGAGTGAGCTTCTCGGCTTCGCGCCCGACGACCGCGTCCTGCTCGTGAACTGCGACGACTTCGGCATGCACGACGCGGTGAACCGAGGGATCATCGACGCTCTCGAGAACGGCATCGCCAGCTCGTGCAGCCTGATGACCCCCTGCCCAGCGGCTGCTGACGCGATGACGTACCTCCGAGCGCGACCAGACGTGTCGTTCGGCATCCACTTCTCACTGATCCGCGACTCGGCGGAGTACTACTGGGAGCCACTGGCGGACGACGTACCGTCACTGCTCGATCCGGCTACGGGCGAGCTGTTCGTGGACTCGCCCGCGAACCGCCAGCGGCTGCTCGCCCAAGCGCGCCTCTCCGATGTCGAGCGGGAACTGCGCGCGCAGCTCCAGATCGTCCTCGACGCCGGCCTGAAGCCCACCCACCTCGACTGGCACTGCCTCGCCGACGGAGGCCGCCCCGACATCCTGGCGCTCGCCGTGTCCCTAGCCGCGGAGCACGGCCTAGCAGCCCGGGTGTGGCTGGACGAAGGCCTCCGCCTCGCCCGAGCAGAGGGCAAGCCGGTGGTGGACCACGGCTTCCTGGACAGCTTCTCGCTAGAGCTGGACGACAAGTCGGCGACCTACGAACGACTGCTGCGATCGCTCAAGCCGGGCCTGACGGAGTGGGCAATCCACCCAGCGATTGGTACGGAGGAGTGGCAGGAGATCGAGCCTGGAGGCTGGAGAGTACGGCAGACGGACCACGACTTCCTGACGTCAGCACGAGCCAGAGAGGTACTCGACGAGGAGAGAATCAAGGGCATCGACTACCGACCACTCCAACAAGCCTGGGCAAGCGCATAGCCCCCACAAGCGACGCAAGCACGGCAACAGACCGGAACCGAAAGCAGGCCTGCCCCGGGTGACCAGGCCACACCCCGGCTTCATCCGAGCCACAAGAAGCAGAGGGCCCACAGGAGACGGCAACACCGCAGCAGACCTGGCCCGCAAGCAGGCCTGTCCCGGGACACCTGTTCCGGGGGGCGGGGCGGCGCGTTTGAAACTGGTGGCCGGGCCGGGGCGGGTCAAGGGCCGCAACGCGGTCGCGAAGCGACGCCTCTCCCCCTGCGCGAAGCGCCCCCGGAGAGGCGCCCTTGAGGCGCCCCGGACCGGCCACCACACTCGGACGCCGCCACAGACCCCGAGAGCACCAAACTCCCGGAGAGACCCTGTCGCAACAGTGAAGAGCTGACCAAAGAAGAGCTCTCTCACGCCACGCCGGCGCGCAGCACCCCGCGCAATGAGGTGTGCGGCCATCAGCTCGGCTGTCGTTCGCGCAGGACCCCGCGCGATGAGGCGTGCGGTCATCGGCTCGGCTGTCCTCTGCGCAGCTCCACCTTGCGCGGCGGGCTGTCGGTGCGCGGAGTCGAGATCTCTAGCTGATGGGTCGCCTCGTGAGTTTATGGGCCGCCCTCAATGTCAAGGGCGCGTTCGCGTCTCGTGACAATCAGCTTGCGTGGTTGGTGTTGTTGCGTGGCTGGGGGCTGATTGCCACGAGATCAGGCCGTGGCCGGCCTGACCCTTGACATTGAGCCTCTCGGCGGCCCGACGCAGGTCGTTAAGGGCAGGCTCCGCCTGCCCACCCGTGCCCCGCGGCGACCCGGCACGAGCAGCAGCGCTGAGATCCAAAGACGCTCAGCTTCACGCACTCACCTCCCGCGGCCACACCCCGGCCACCTCCAGCGGTGGCCGTCACCATTCTCGTTAGCGCGAAGAACATGAGCGCTATAGCGACCAAAAGTCTTCGCGCTAACCTCCGACCGCGGCCCGAGCCGGCGCCAGCGATGATTGTGGAAACTATGGGCGCTATAGCGACCCAAAGTTTCCACAATCATGCCGCTCCCTGTCGCGAGGTCAGCCGATCCGGTCGAGGACCAGCTTCGACTCCGGGCGCGAGCCCGCGGGGGCGATCTCGATCGCACCCACCAACGCGTCCATCGCGCGGGCGAAGCGCGAAGGGTCCTCGGCATGCAACGTCAACAACGGCTGGCCCGCCCGGACTTCAGCGCCCTGCTTTGCGTGGATCTCCACCCCAGCCGAAGCCGACACCGGGTCCTCCTTGCGCGCCCGACCAGCACCCAGCCGCCAAGCGGCCACGCCCACCGCGTAAGCGTCCAGCTTGACCAGCACCCCAGAAGATGGCGCCAACACCGACTCCGTCTCCGGCGCCACCGGCAGCGCAGCTGACGGATCGCCGCCCTGCGCAACGATCATCCGCCGCCACACGTCCATCGCGCGCCCGTCCAACAGCGCGTCCGCTGGGTCGACCCCGTCCACCCCTGCGGCCGACAGCATCTCGCGCGCCAGCGTCACGGTCAGCGAGATCACGTCCGCCGGACCGCCGCCGGCCAGCACCTCCACGGACTCGCGCACCTCGAGCGCGTTCCCGGCAGTCAGACCCAAAGGCGTCGACATGTCGGTGAGGCACGCGACCGTACGTACGCCCGCCGCCGTCCCCAGCTCCACCATCGTCGCGGCCAGCGACCGCGCGTCGGCGACGTTCTTCATGAACGCGCCCGACCCGACCTTCACGTCGAGCACCAAAGCGCCCGTGCCCTCGGCGATCTTCTTGCACATGATCGAGCTCGCGATCAATGGGATCGACTCCACGGTCCCCGTCACGTCCCGCAGCGCGTACAGCTTCTGGTCCGCCGGCGCCAACGACGACGTCGGCGCGCAAATCACCGCGCCCACGGAGCCAAGCTGCGACAAAACCTCGTCGAACGAGAGCGAAGCCCGCCACCCAGGAATCGCACCCAGCTTGTCCAAAGTCCCGCCAGTGTGCCCCAAGCCCCGGCCGGACAGCTGCGGCACAGCCACCCCGCAAGCGGCGACCAACGGCGCCAAGGGCAGCGTGATCTTGTCACCGACGCCACCGGTCGAGTGCTTGTCCGCGGTCGGCACTCCCAACGACGAGAAGTCCAGCCGTCCGCCCGTACGGATCATCGCGTCGGTCCACCGCGAGATCTCCCGAAACTCCATGCCCCGCAGCAGAATCGCCATCGCGAGCGAGGACATCTGCTCGTCAGCCACCACCGAACGCGTGTACGCGTCGACGACCCAGTCGATCTGCTCGTCGCTGAGCTCGCCGCCGTCTCGCTTCGCGCGGATCAGATCGACGACGTCGAAGCCCTCAGCCATGCCCCACAACTCCCCCCTCTTTTGACAGCAGAGTCTCTGGGCCAAATGCCTGCGGCAGCACCTCGTTCATCGAGAGCACACCCTCCGGCGTATCGACGAGCAACGCGGATCCGCCGTGCTCGTACAGCAACTGCCGGCAACGTCCGCACGGCATCAACAAAGCACCCTGCCCGTCGCAGCACGAGAACGCCACCAGCCGCCCGCCACCGCTCAGAGCCAAGGCCGACACCAGCCCGCACTCCGCGCACAACGTCAAGCCGTACGAGGCATTCTCGACGTTGCAGCCCACCACGATCCGCCCATCGGAGACGAGCGCCGCCGCGCCCACCGGAAAGCGAGAGTACGGTACGTACGCATGCGTCATCGCCTCGCGCGCGGCAGCGCGCAGCGCTTCCCAATCCACCATGAAGCTCAGCTTTTCACGTACGGTTCGCCGTCGGCCTTCGGCGCCCGCACCCTGCCGACCAGCCCGGCGACCGCGATGATCGTGGCGAGGTACGGCGCCATCAACAGCACGTCGCCCGGGATCGGCGTGTCGATGATCTGCAGCTGACTCTGCAGCTGCGTCGCGAACCCAAAGAACAGCGCCGCGAGCGTCGCACCGACCGGGTGCCACCGCCCCATGATCAACGCAGCGAGCGCGATGAAGCCGTTGCCTGCGGTCATGTCCTTGTTGAACGAGCCACCAAAGCCGACCGTGAAGAACGCGCCGCCGAGGCCCGCGAACACGCCACCCAGCAGCACCGCCTGGTACCGCACCCGCAGCACGTTGATGCCCACGGTGTCCGCCGCCCGCGGGTGCTCGCCCACGGCGCGAACGCGCAATCCCCAACGGGTCTTGAACAAAACGTACGTCACGATCGCGACCGCGGCGTACATCGCGTAGACCAGGATCGTCTGCCGGAACAGCACGTCGCCAATCACCGGGATGTCGGACAGCAACGGGATCGGGATCGCCTGCAGCACGTCGGGGTTGTTGAACGCCGACGCATCGTCCTGCACGAACTGGTCGAACAGGAAGCCGGTGATGCCCGTCGCGAACACCACGAGCACGACGCCGAGCACGACCTGGTTGACCAGGTAGCGGATGCTGAACACCGCGAGCAGCGCGGCGATCAGAACCCCGCCGCCGATCGCGGCGATCATGCCGACGTACGCGTTGCCGAACACCGTCGCGAACACCGCCGCGGCGAACGCGCCGACGAGGAACTGGCCTTCGATCGCGACGTTGATGACGCCCGAGCGTTCGCACAGCACACCGGCCAACGCGCCCAGGATCAGCGGTGTCGCGAAGCTCATCGTGCCCTGGAACTGGTTGGTCAGCGGGAAGACCTTCCCCGACGCCGCCCAGCTCAGGAACGTGAAGATGAACGTGGTCGCGAGCAGCGCCCACAGCACCCAGGCCCAGCGGGCCGGCAGCTTCTGCAGGACGTAGAGCACCGCGACCGCGACGGCGACGACGGCGCCGATCCACGCGAGCGGCTGGGCGGGGAGGGCGAGGTTCAACGGAGTCTCGGCGAACTGACCGGACAGCCGGAACGTCACCGTTCCTGGTTTGGTGGTCACCGCGAGCACCACGGCGACCAACGCGACGAACCCCAGCAGCACGCCGTTGCGGTTGCGGCGCCGGCGGTCGGCGACGCTCTCGACGACGGGAGCGGGCTCGACCCTCTCGACGGTGGCAGTCACGCGTTCCACCCCTTCGCCAGAACGGTTCCGCCCGCGCCCTGCGCGCGGATCCGGAAGATCGCCCGCACCAGCGCGGGTGCGGCGATGAACAACACGATCGTCGCCTGCAGCACGGTCGTCAGCGTCAACGGGGTCTGCGTGGCGAGCTGCATCTGCAGGCCGCCGGCGCTCAGCGCGCCGAACAGCAGACCGGCGACGACCGTGCCTAACGGTGTCGCCCGCCCGAGCAGCGCGACCGTGATCGCGTCGAAGCCGACCGACCCGGCGATACCGTCGGTGAGCGGGAGATCGGTGCCGAGCACCTGCTGGACGCCGGCAAGACCGGCGAGGCCGCCGGCGATCAGCATCGCCAACGTGTACGAACGTCCGACGCTCATACCGGCCGTACGCGCAGCCTCCGGGTTGGCACCGACCGCACGCAGCTCGAAGCCGATCGTCGACCGGGACAGGATCCACCAGACGGCGACCGCGGCCAGGATCGCGACGAGGAAGCCGATATGCAGCCGCGTCCCCGGCACGTTCAAGAACTGTGCGCTGCTGTCGACGACCGGGCTGATCGAGTCGTCCCGGCCGGGCCGCTGCAGAACGTCCGTCGTGAGCAACCACTGCAGCAGATAGAGGCCGACGTAGTTGAGCATGATCGTCGTGATGACCTCGTGCGCGCCGGCTCGCGCCTTGAGGAAGCCGGCGATCGCGCCCCAGAGCGCGCCGCCGAGGATGCCCGCGACGACCGCGGCGATCACGTGCAGCACGATCGGCAGGTGCCAGGTGAAGCCGACCCAGCCGGCGCAGAGCGCGCCGACGATCAGCTGGCCCTGGGCGCCGATGTTGAACAGGCCGGCGCGGAACGCGAGCGACACCGCGAGGCCGCCGCAGATCAGCGGCGAGGCCAGCGTGAGCGTCTCCGAGATCGGCCGCCAACCGCCCAGAGCCCCTTGCAGCAAGGCGAGATAGGCCTCGGAGACCGCGGTCCACGAGGCGATGAGCGCGTCTGCCGGCCGGGAGAAGAAGTACGTGAACGTCGGGAGCACGTTCTGGTCGCTGATGATGATGAGCACCGCGCCGACGACCAGCGCGAGCAGGACGGCGGCGAGGCTGACGATCAGCTCTCGGACCCAGGAGAAGCGGGCGCTGCGTACGGGCGCGGGCGACGGTGACGGCGCCGGGGCGGGCGCCGGGGTCGGAGCCGGCGTGGCGTCCGGCGGCTGGTCGCTCATTCGACACTCCCCAACATCGTCGGGTGCTCCTCGGCCTCCTGTGCGGCCTCCTCCGGCGCGAACCCTGCCATCATCAAGCCCAGCTGGTCCCACGGGGTGTCGGGTCCGACGATGCCGACGATCCGGCCGCGGTACATCACCGCGATCCGGTCCGACAGCGCGAAGATCTCGTCGAACTCGGTCGACACCAGGATCACGGCCGTACCCTGGTCGCGTTCACGGACGAGCCGCTTGTGGACGAACTCGATCGACCCGACGTCCAGTCCGCGCGTCGGCTGGCTCGCGATCAACAGCTGCAGCGGCCGCGACAGCTCCCGCGCGAGCACGACCTTCTGCTGGTTACCGCCGGACAGCGAGCTCACCGGGGTCTCGATGGACTGCGTACGCACGTCGAACTCCTCGACGCGGTTGTCGGCGTTCTTGCGTACGGCAGCGGGCGAGATCGTGCCACCGCGGGAGAACGGGGCGCTGCGCACGAGGTCGAGGACGAGGTTCTCGGCGACCGAGAACGACCCGACGTACCCGTCGAGCGACCTGTCCTCCGGGACGTAGCCAATGCCGGCGTCGAGATGCTCGCGTGGTGTGAGCCCGGCGAGGTCGCGACCGCCGAGCCTGATCGCGCCCTTCGCCGGCGGCATCAGGCCGACGAGCGCCTGGACGAGCTCGCTCTGCCCGTTCCCCTGGACGCCGGCGATGCCGAGGATCTCGCCGCCGCGTACGTCGAACGAGACATCGTCGACGACCGCGTAGCCGTTCAGGTCGGCGATGGAGAGGTGGTCGACCTCGAGCTTCACGTCCTCCGGCGTCGCGGGCGCCTTGTCGACGACGAGCTGGACGGCCCGTCCGACCATCAGCTCGGCGAGCTCGGTCTCCGACGTCGTCGGTTCGACGGTCGCGATGACCTTGCCGCGCCGGATCACGGTGATCCGGTCGGCGATCGCCTTGACCTCTTTGAGTTTGTGGGTGATGAACACGATCGCGGTGCCGTTCGCCTTCAGCGAGCGCATCACCTCGATCAGCTCGTCGATCTCCTGCGGCGTGAGCACCGCGGTCGGCTCGTCGAGGATGAGGACCTTGGCCTCGTTCGCCAGCGCCTTGAGGATCTCGACACGCTGCTGGACGCCGACCGGGATGTTCTCGATCTTCGCGGCCGGATCGACCGACAGGCCGTACTGCTCCGACAGGTTGCGGACGAGCTTGTCGGCGGCGGCTCGGTCGAGCAGGCCGAGGCCCTTGGTCTGCTCGCGGCCGAGCATGACGTTCTCGGCGACTGTGAAGACAGGAACGAGCATGAAGTGCTGGTGCACCATGCCGATTCCGGCGTTGATGGCCTCACGGGGTGAGGAGCAGGTGATCGCCTTGCCGTCGAGGGTGACCGTGCCCTCGTCGGGAGCGAGCAGGCCGTACAGCATGTTCATCAACGTGCTCTTGCCGGCGCCGTTCTCGCCCAGCAGGCAGTGGATCTCGCCTGGTTCGACGGTGAGGTCGATGTGGTCGTTGGCGACCAGGGCGCCGAATCGTTTGGTCAGACCTCGGAGCTCGAGCGTCATCCGTACCCCTTGCCCGTGAGTGCCCGGAGGAGGGGACCCATGCCCCGAGGTCCCCTCCTCCGCGAACGTCGCGCCTTATGACGCCTTCGGCTGGACCTTCGACTTCAGGGTGATCTTGCCGCCGATGATGTCCTGCTTCAGCTGGTCGATCTCGGACTTCAGCTCGGCTGGCACCTTGCTGTCGAACTCGTGGTACGGCGAGAGTCCGGTGCCCTCGTTCTCCAGCGTGCCGACGTACGGGGTGTTGTCGAACTTGTCCTCGTACGAGGTGGTGATGACGTCCTGCACGGCGATGTCCATGCCCTTGTAGACACTGGAGATCAGCACGGAGCAGTACTCCGGCGCACTGACGCAGCCGTCGGTGTCGACCCAGATCGCGTTGACCTTGCCGTTGCTGGCCTTGGCCGCCTGCAGCGCGCCGAGGCCGGCGGGACCGGCGACCGGGAACACGATGTCGGCGCCCTGGCTGATCAGGTTCTGCGCGGTGGTCTGGCCCTTGGCCTTGTTCTCGAAGTCAGCGGTGAACAGGCCCTTCTGGGTCGGCTCGTCCCAGCCCACGACCTTGACGGTCTTGCTCTTGGTCGTGTTGTAGTGCTGGACGCCCTCCCAGAACCCGTCCATGAAGATGGACACGGTCGGGATGTTGAGGCCGCCGAACGTACCGACGGTGCCGGACTGCGTCATGCCCGCGGCGAGGTAGCCCGCGAGGAAGCTCGACTCGGCGGTGTTGAACAGCAGGCCCTTGACGTTCGTCGGGATCGACGGGATGCCCAGCTTCTTGGTGTCGGTGACGTTGATGTCGTAGTCGACGATGCCGAACTTGATGTCCGCGTGCTCCGTCGCCGACAGCGCGGTCTGGTCACCGAGCTTGAAGCCGACGGTCACGATCACGTTGCACTTGGCGGTGACCATGCCGTTGACGTTGTTCGGGTAGTCGGTGTCGGACTGCGACTCCGCCTTGCCCTCCTCGATCCCCAGCGCCTTGACCGCGTCCTGCAGGCCCTTGTAGGAGGTCTGGTTGAACGACTTGTCGTCGAAGCCACCGGAGTCGGAGACCATGCAGGCCTTGAAGTCCTTCTTGGCGGGGTCCTGACTGGCCGTCCCCGTCGCACCGCCGCCGTCACTTCCAGGTGAGGTCTCCGGCGGCGGACTGCCGCATGCCGCCAGCGCAACCGCGGCCACGCCAGCCACCGCGAGTCCCCACAGGTACTTCTTCACGAACGCCTCCTCGTGCCCCTATGTGTCTGACCGCACACGCGGCGTTGCCGCCATGCGGGCGCCCAGCGTTGCGCGTTTGGGTGACTATAGGACCGGAAGCGGTCGCGGCGTTGTGGTACCTGTGGATCGCGCCCGTCCTGTTACCTGTCGGTAACGATCCCCGGGCCTTCGCGGGCTGTTTGGCGACGTGCTCCTGCGCCGGAACTCCGCCTCGTCATCTCGTCCGCCATGGTCCGGTCGCGGCTGAGCGAGTCAAGGGCGCCTCTCTAGGTGGCGCTTCGCGCGGGAGAGAGGCGTCGCTTCGCGATCTTCGACCGTTGACTAGCTCCACCGCGACCGGAAAGGCGCATGGACGAGATCGACGTGGCGCCTGATCGACTCCCAGCCAACTCCCTGGCGACACCACTGCCCCACGACCAGCTCGGCAACGACCGTTGGCACGAGGCGCTGGGCGGGTTAGACGACCGCGTCGTGCCAGGCGTTGCCGCCCAGCAGGGCGGCGGCGACCATCAGGCGTACGCCGACGCCGATGGCGTGCTCGTCGATGTCGAACGTGCCCTGGTGCAGGTCACCGCCCGGGTGGCTGCCCGGGCTGCGGACGCCGAGGCGGGCGAGGGCGCCGGGGACTTCGGTGAGGTACCAGGCGAAGTCCTCGCCGCCGAGGCTCTGGTCGGTCGTCGTGATCGCCGAACGTCCCAGCATCGACTCCGCCGCGTCGTGCAGCATCGCGGTGGCGACGGGATCGTTCACGACCGGCGGGACGCCGCGGTGCACGTCGACGTCGATCTCCACGCCGTACGGGCGCACGATCTCCTTCGCGAGCTCCGGCACGATCTCGGCGCTGGTTTCCCAGGCGTCGCGGTCGAGGCACCGGAGCGTGCCCTCGGCCTCGCCCTCCATCGGGATCGCGTTCGCGGCGGCTCCGGCGTGGATCCGCCCCCAGACCATGGTGAGGCCGGCGCGCGGGTCGACCCTGCGCGAGAGGGCGGCGGGGAGCTGGCTGACGAGTGTGCTCAGCGCGTGCACGAGGTCGGCGGACAGGTGTGGCCGTGCCGTGTGCCCGCCAGGCCCGGTGAGCCGTACGTGCACCCGGTCGGCCGCGGCGGTGATCGGGCCGCTCCGCAGCCCGACCTGGCCCGCTTCGAGCTTGGGGTCGCAGTGCAGGCAGTAGATCTGGTCGACGCCCTCGAGCCCGCCGGCCGCCATCACGTCGAGCGCGCCGCCGGGGATGAGCTCCTCGGCGGGCTGGAAGATCAGCCGTACGCCGTGCGGAAGCTTGCCCTGGGCCTGCAGCTCGGCGAGCACGAGCCCGGCACCGAGCACGACCGTGGTGTGCACGTCGTGCCCGCAGGCGTGGCAGACCCCGTTGCGGGTCGAACGGTACGGAACGCCCTTCTCGTCGGCGACGCGCAGCGCGTCCAGGTCAGCCCGCAGCCCGACCCGCGTCGTGCGGTCGGTCGCGTTGCCGTCCAGGTCGGCGATCAGGCCGGTACCCACAGGAAGATGTCTGGGCTGCAGACCCGCCTCGATGAGTCGCTCGGACACGACGCGGGTCGTACGGAACTCCTCCCGCCCCGGCTCAGGGTGCGCATGCAGGTCACGCCGGAACAGCACCAGCTCGTCAACGTACGTCTTGACGAGCCGATCGACGTCGGCGACCAGTTCAGAATGGAGGGGCACCCGATCAATTGTCCACGCCCCCCGTGATATAGACGCGAGGACCCCTACAAACGGTCACCTTCACTACCCTCCGTAACCACCACAGGGGTCGCCGGAGTTAGCCCGAAGACTTTTCGTTGCTATAGCGCTAATTATCTTCGGCCTATCTGTTTTCCACAGATTTCGCCTCGAGCGGCCATGTGGGTGGCGGATGCCCGATCGTCGAACGATGTACGAACTCGTCAGGCGCCAGGCCGGCGTGGTGCGCATCGACCAGCTGCTCGCCGCGGGAATCACCCGAGCCCAGATCCGAGCTCACGTGGCCGCTCGGCGCTGGCAACGCATCCACCCTCGCGTCCATGCGCTCTTCACCGGCCCACTGCCACGGGCGGCCGAGCTGTGGGCGGCAGTGCTCTACGCGGGCTCGGGAGCCGTGCTCAGCTTTGAGTCGGCTGCAGAGGTCTGGGGACTCAACGAGCGCACCGTTGGCCCGGTCCACGTCACCATCCCGAGTACGCGACGGGTGACGCCCCAAGCAGGGCTGCGCATCCACACCGCAGAGGGGCTAGAAGCAGCAAGACATCCCACGAAGAGGCCGCCAGTGACCAGGGTGGAGGACACGGTGATCGACCTGATCGACAAAGCAAAGAACCTCGAAGAGGTCATGACCTGGATCACCCGAGCCTGCCAACGAAGGCGAACCACCCCCGATCGCCTCCATGCCGCCTTGAACGCCCGCCCCCGCCAAGCCTGGCGCGACCTCACAGCGAAAGTCCTGGCCGAGGTCGAAGACGGAGCAGAATCCCCGCTCGAGCTCGAATACGTAAGACGCGTCGAACGCCCCCACAACCTGCCGTCAGCAGCACGCCAACGGAAGATCGCAACCGGCCATTGGGTCGATGCGATCTACGAGAACTACCGACTGATCGTGGAGCTCGATGGGCGGCTGGGCCACATCGAGGAAGGAGTGTTCCGCGATCACAAGAGAGACAACAGGTCGACCGAGCGTGGCTTCGCCACGCTCAGATTTGGATGGAGTGACGTGATGGGGAACACCTGCTCCATAGCGGAGCAGGTGATGAGTGCGCTGCGAAGGAACGGTTGGCGAAGCGAGTCGAAGAAGTGCGGAGCGGGATGCCAGCTGGCGAGAGCGGCCTAAGCCACCACGCCCAAAGCGTCTTCCCGCACCGCAGCATGCACATCGAGCATCGCGGAAACCGTAGCGCTCCACGGATACCGTTCAGCCTGCTCCCGAGCAGCCAACCGCCGCTCACCAGCCGGCCGCGACAACACATCCCGCACAGCTGAAGCCAAGGCCGAAGGCACCGGCGCGGCGAACGCCCCGGACAAGGACGTCACCAACTCCCGCCCACCCCCACGGTCCGCCGTCACCACCGGCGTCCCGCAGGCCTGAGCCTCCAAGATGGCCAGCCCAAAAGTCTCGCAAGGCGAAACAGACAACGCCACGTCAGAAGAAGCAATGTGCGAAGCGAGAACCCGCCGATCAGCGATGTACGGATGAAAGATGATCGGCGCATCCCCCGCCAGAGCCATCAGCTCAGCGCGATCCGGCCCGTCCCCGTACACGTCCATCGTGAACGCGAACCCCTGCCGATGCAAAGCCACCGCAGTCAAGATCGCCAAGTCAGGCCGCTTCTCGAATGACAGCCGCCCCACATGGATCAACCGAGGCACGACCCCAGATGACCCCGAGAACCGAGAAGGATGGAACGTCGAAAGGTCAACTCCCAAAGGAATCCGGTGCACCGGCCGAGTCCCCACGCGGTTGAACTCCTCCTCAGCGTACGAAGAGGTCACCACCACCGAGTCGAACATCCGCAGCAACAGCCGGTTGACAGTGTCCACACCAGCCACCCGACCGGCGTCCCATCGAATCCGCTGCTCCAGATGGGAGTCCAGCCGTTCGTGCGACAACAACACCGACCCAGCAGAGTTCTTCCGAGCCCATCGAGCGGCAGCGATCATCGTCGTCTTGTCCGACACCTCGACCGACGACGGCCGCAGCTGGTCGAGCACGTCCAGCACCCGCCAGGGCTCGAGCACCATCCGGTACCCGCTCTTCTTCATCAGCGGCGCGCGGAACGTCACCGTCGTACCCGACGAGTCCGCGACCCAGGAGTCCTCCGGTCCGGGTACGAGCAGGAAGCGCTCGTGTCCCGCCGCCAGATAACCCGTCCCGAGCGCGTTCACCGCCGTACGAAGGCCGCCCGACGAAGGCCCGAAGAAGTTCGCCAGCTGGGCGATCCGCATCGGCATCAGGCCGCCACCGTGTCACGGCTCGCGGCCGGCCGCATCACAGCGCGGTAGTGGACGTTCACCAACTGGTCGATGATCCGCTCCCAGCCTCGTTCCAGCACAGACATCCGAGCCGCCTGCCCCATCGCGCGCCGCAGCACCGGATTCTCTGCCAACGTCTGTACGCCGGCGCGCAGTTCCGCGACCCCCACCGCAGACTCGGCCGGGTCGAACAGGAACCCCGTCTCCCCCGGCGTCACCAGGTCGAGCAGTCCGCCAGCCCCGGGCGCCACCACCGGCACCCCGCTCGCCAGCGCCTCCTGAGCCGCCTGGCAGAACGTCTCGTGCGCACCGGTGTGAACGAACACGTCCAGCGAAGCCACGGCTGCGGCCAACTCCGCGCCGTGCAACATGCCCAACGACACGCTCGACGGCGCCAGCCGGCGCACCTCCTCCAGCTCCGGCCCGTCGCCCACGATCACCAGCCGCGTGCCCGGCAGGTCCGCGAGATGCCGCAGCAGATGGACGCGCTTCTCCATCGCCACCCGCCCGACGTACCCCACGAGCACCTCACCGTTCGGCGCGAGAGAAGCCCGCAACGCCGGAGACCGCCGGGACGGGCGGAACTGCCGCAGGTCGACGCCGCGCTGCCAGAGGTGGACCCGGGGAACGCGGATCGCCGAGAGCTGCGCGGCCGCCGCGGACGAGGGCGCGAGCGTCCGCCCGGCGCGGCTGTACAGGCGGCGGGTCCAGGCCCAGACCGTACGGTCGATGCCGACGAGCCCGTACTGATGACCGAATCCCACGATGTCCGTCTGGTAGATCGCGACAGTAGGAATGCCGAGCCGCTCGGCCGCGCGCAGCCCCGACATGCCGACGACGATCGGCGACGCGAGGTGCACGACATCGGGAGCGAACTCGGTGATCGCGCGCCGTACCGAGGCGTCAGGTAGCCCCAACGGCAGATCGCGATAGATCGGGAACGGGAAGCTCCGGACTCGCACCACAGGGATGGAGCCGTACGTCGTCTCGCCTGGCCCCGGCGCGATGATCAGCGCCTCGTGCCCACGAGCGACGAGCTGATCCACCAGATGTCGAACGGAGTTCGCGACACCGTTGACCTGGGGGAGGAAGGACTCCGCGACCACGGCTACTCGCACATTTCTTGACTTTCGGTGTCGTAGATGAACGAACGGCACACCCCGAGTTGCGCGTCGGCGAGCAATACTCTGCCATCTGGTCACGGCCTCGGATCGCTCAGTTTCACTCCGTTGCGATCCGCCGAGAAGCCGCAGCAGCAACCCGCTTCTTCGACGATCCGAGCCGTGAGTAACTACGCGGAGTGCACCAAGTCGTACGCTGACGGCGTGACCTCCCCCGAGTCCGAGTCCGGGCTTCCGATCAAGCCCGTCTACGATCCCGCCGACCTTACCGGCTGGGACCCTCAAACGCGTCTCGGAGCACCCGGGGAGTACCCGTACACCCGCGGCGTCTACCCGTCCATGTACACCGGACGCCCCTGGACCATGCGCCAGTACGCCGGCTTCGGCACCGCGGTCGAGTCCAACCGCCGCTACCACCAGCTGATCGACGCCGGCACGAACGGCCTGTCCGTCGCGTTCGACCTGCCGACCCAGATGGGGTACGACTCCGACGCGCACCTCGTGCACGGCGAGGTCGGCAAGGTCGGCGTCGCGATCGACTCGCTGGACGACATGCGGATCCTGTTCGACGGCATCCCGCTCGGCCAGGTCTCGACGTCGATGACGATCAACGCCCCCGCCGCGCTCCTCCTCCTGCTCTACCAAATCGTCGCCGAGGAGCAGGGCGTCGCGCCGCGGGAGTTGACCGGGACGATCCAGAACGACGTCCTCAAGGAGTACATCGCGCGCGGCACGTACATCTACCCACCAGCGCAGTCGCTCCGGCTGATCTCCGACATCTTCTCGTACTGCAAGGCAGAACTCCCGAAGTTCAACACGATCTCGATCTCCGGCTACCACATGGCGGAGGCCGGGGCGACGCCCGTGCAGGAGATCGCGTTCACGTTGGCGAACGGGCGCGAGTACGTCCGCGCCGCGCTCGACGCGGGGCTGGATGTCGACGAGTTCGCGCCGCGGCTCTCGTTCTTCTTCGTGGCAAGGACGACACTGCTCGAGGAGATCGCGAAGTTCCGTGCCGCGCGGCGGATCTGGGCGTCGGTGATGCGGGACGAGTTCGGCGCGAAGAACCCGAAGTCGTGGATGCTGCGGTTCCACACGCAGACCGCGGGCGTGCAGCTGACGGCGCAGCAACCGGAGGTCAACCTCGTTCGCGTCGCCGTGCAGGGTCTCGCCGCGGTGCTTGGCGGAACGCAGTCGTTGCACACGAACTCCTACGACGAGGCGATCGCGTTGCCGACCGAGAAGGCGGCTCGGCTGGCGCTGCGAACGCAACAGGTGTTGGCGTTCGAGACCGACGTGACGAAGACTGTCGATCCGTTCGCGGGCTCCTACGCGGTCGAGTCGATGACCGACGAGGTCGAGAGCGCGGCGCTGGAGCTGATGGCTTCGGTCGAGGGGTACGGCGGTGCAGTAGCCGCGATCGAGAAGGGCTTCCAGAAGTCGGAGATCGAACGATCGGCGTACGGCGTCGCGCGTGAGATCGACTCCGGCGAGCGGATCGTCGTCGGCATGAACAAGTACGCGCTCGCCGAGGAGGACCCGTACGAGCCGCTGCGCGTCGACCCGGCGATCGAGGAGACCCAACGCGCACGCCTGGCGGGGCTGCGGGCCGAACGCGATGGCGAGGAGGTCCAGCGCTGCCTCGCCGCGCTGCAGGACGCCGCGCGCGGCGGCGACAACGTGCTGTACCCGATGAAGTCCGCGCTCGCCGCGCTGGCGACCGTCGGCGAAGTCTGCGACGCGTTGCGCGAGGTGTGGGGCGTCTACACGCCGCCGGACACGTTCTACTAGCGGGACTCGTGGGGGTTGACGAGCCCGATAGCTTGGCCCGCATGGGGAAACCGGTCGTCGCCGTCGCTGCCGCTCTTGTCGTTCTCTGCAGCCTCTTCAGTCCCGGAGTCGCCATGGCTGACACGGCCGAGCCCAGCTCCGGCGGAGCACTCGTTCGCTGCGAGTACATCCCGACGCCGGACAAGCCGGCCGCCAAGCCCGTCAGGCCGCCGTTCCCCTGGACGCTCGCGCGCGGCACGGTGACCGTCACGCTGCACACCAACCACGGCAAGGTCGTGATGGAGCTCGACCGCGCCGGCGCGCCGTGCGCGGTGCACAATCTCGCGCACCTGGCGTGGAGCCGCTTCTACCACGACACCCAGTGCTGGCGGCTGACCGACTACGAGCGCCTCGGCGTCCTGCAGTGCGGCGACATCTTCGCAGCGGAGATCGGCGGGCCTGGCTACCGGTTCGCCGACGAGCTGACCGGTGCGGAGACGTACCCGCGCGGGACGGTCGCGATGGGCAACCAGGGGCCGGATACGAACGGCAGCCAGTTCTTCCTCGTGCACTCGCAGGCGCTGATCCCGCCGGCCTACACGGTGCTCGGGCGCGTCACGCACGGCATGGACGTGCTCGACAAGATCGCGGCGGGCGGCATCATCCCCGGTGCGAACGAGCACGACGGCGAGCCCCGTCTGCCGGTGCACATCAACCGCGCGGCCGTCCGCTACTGAGCTGTCACCTGCGCGTCGCGCGGACCACCATCACCTTGCGGTGTGAGGGATTGAGCTCGTCGTCGGTGTAGTCGCCGGTCACCTCGACCTGCTCGAAGCCGGCGATCCGCACCATCCACAGCAGCTCGTTGCGGAAGTACCAGCGACCCTGCCCGGTGCGGACCTCGGTACGGACGAGTCTGTCGTCCTCGTACAGCTCGTACTTCCGTTCCTCCTCATACACCTGCTCGACCGGGTCGAGTCCGGTGTCGCGGTTCGAGATCACGAGCCGACGGCCGTCCGGCAGGGACTTCTCGGCCTTGAACTCCCACGGGCCCGGGAAGGTCGGAAGCTCCTCGGCGGAGTAGTCGTAGGGGAAGAGGAAAAGGTTGAACACGAGCACGCCGCCCGGGTCGAGCTGCGCATGGCAACGACGCAGAGTCTCCAACGCCTGTTCGCGATCCATCACGCAGACGAAGCTGCCGCACGGGACGTAGATCGTGCGGAACGTGCCCGGAACGTCGAGCTCCTGCATCGGCTGCTCGTAGACCTCCGGCTCCAGACCGGCCGCCTCCGCGTCGCGCCGCAGCATCGCCAGCATGTCGCCGGAGATGTCGCTGCCGGCGACGTCGAGGCCGGCCCGCAGGTACGCGAGCAACAGCCGGCCCGCCCCGCAGCCCAGCTCGAGCGCGCGGCCGTTCTGGCTCTCGATGACCCGCTGGAAGTACTCCTGGTCCTCCCGCGGATCGGTGTCGGAGATCGCTCCCCAGTGCTCGGCAGCGAGACCGAGATAGAGGTCGCGTTCGTCGTAGCTCTTCACGCTGGTCATGGTGCTATGAAACCTGCTCTCGGATCAGTTCCAACGCCTCGTCCACGCGTGCTTTGCCCGTTCGGAAGCTCAGCACGCACATTCGGGCAACCAACTCGCCATGGATCCGCGTCGACGACAACGCCACGCGCCCAGAGGCGTTCACCCTGTCCAGCAAGGCCTTCGTCTCGACAGCGGTGCGGCACTTGAACACGATGACGGACAGATCCGGCACCTGCTGGACCGACAACGACGGCATCGACGACAGCGACTTGTAGACGTACTCGGCGAGGTCCAGCTTCTCGTCCAGCGCCGCCCGGAACGCGCCGACTCCGTGCAGGTGCAGCGGCAACCACATGCGCAGGCCGCGGAACTCGCGGGTCAGCTCCGGGCCGTAGTCGGAGAAGTCGGGCAGCGACGCACCCCGGAGGTCCGCAAGGTAGTGCGCCGAGGCCAGCGACGAGCCCTCCCGAACGAGCAGACATCCCGTGCCGAACGGCAGGAACATGCTCTTGTGCGGATCGAGCGCCAACGAGTCCGCACGTTCGATGCCGTCCATCCGTTGCCTGCCGCGCGAGGTGAGGTGGAAGAACCCGCCGTACGCGGCGTCGACGTGCAGCCACAACCCGTTGACCGAGGCCACATCCGCCAACGCTGGAAGGGGATCGATCGTCCCCGTGTTCGTCGTTCCCGCCGACGCCGTCACGAAGAACGGGACCATGCCGGCCTCGCGATCCCGCTGAATCGCTTCCTGCAGGGCGAACGGATCCATCCGCAGCTCGGAGTCGACCGGCACCATCCGTACCGCCTGGTCCGGGAAGCCCGCCAGCTTCGCGGCCTTCGCCGTGGCGTGGTGGGTCTGCGAGGTGACATAGAGCGTGCCGTTGAGGAAGTTCGCGGGCAGCATCGCGGCGCGGGCGGTGATGACAGCCGAGAGCGTGGCCATCGAGCCGCCGGTGGTGAGGACTCCGGCCGTCGACGCGGGGAACGAGAACAGGTCGCGCAGCCAGCTCAGGACGTCCAGCTCCATCGCCACGAGGGCAGGCGCGGGTGCGGCCTGGCCGGTGTAGCGGTTGATCGCGTTCGCCACGAGGTCGGCGATCGCGGCGCTGACGAGCCCGCCGCCCGGTGTGTACGCGAGCGCTCCGGGGCTGGCGCTGTTGATGCCCTTGGCTGCGGCGCGATCGACCAGCCGGAGCAGCTCGTCCAGCGGGCGACCGTACTCCGGTGGCTCGCGTCGCAGCGCGGGATCGTCCAGCAGCTCGGTCAACCCGTGGTCGTCGAGCACGGGCGCGTTCGGGAGTCGGTCGACGAAGTCCGCGACGTAGTCTGTTGCCGTCGCGAGAGCGGCTCGAAGCTCGTCGCCGGTGAGGTCCAGGGGCGCCATGTCTTCGTTTGTAGATCGCTCGGCTCGCGCCTACATCGGCGTTGGTTGCCTAGATCTGTTCGGGACCTTGCCTATTTCCCGACGCCGACCCGATCGGCGAGTCCCATCGCGTCGAACGGGGCGCGCACCTTCGCGTCGTTGTCGAAGTACACGAACACGTCGCGCGGTTGGCGTTTCGCCTTGTCTTTCGACAGAGTCTTGCCATCTGTGGGGGTCTGGCCGCTCGCCCACCTGGTGACCTTGGCCGCCCAGCGGTCGAGTGCCTGGTTGTCGTAGCCGCTGACATACAGCTGGTCGGCGCCATGCAATCTGACGTAGACGAAGTCGTTCGCGGTCACGTCGTCGACCATCGGCCACTTCCCCGCGGTGTCGGCGCAGACGAGCGCGATGTCGTGCTCGCGCAGGAGGTCGACGAACTCCTCGTTCTCGTACGAGCTGTGCCTGACCTCGAGGGCGTGCCGAATCGGCCTGTGCTCGTCGGTGCTGAGGTAGGCGCGGTCGTTCATGCGTTCCTCGTGCTGCTTGGCGAGCTCGACCGCCGCGTCGGTCGTGCGCGGGAGCAGCTCGAAGAACGCGCTGAGTCTGTCCTTGTCGTACCCGAGCGTCGGCGGCAGCTGCCAGAGGATCGGGCCGAGTTTCTCCTTCAGAGCAAGGACTCCCGAGGCGAAGAAGTTGGCGAGCGGGCCGTCGACGTCCGCGAGCTTCTTCATCTGGGTAATGAACCGCGGGCCTTTGAGCGAGAAGACGAAGTCGTCCGGCGTCTCGTTGTACCAGCGCTCGAACGAGCTCGGCAGCTGGAGCGCGTAGAACGATCCGTTGATCTCGATCGAGCTGAGCTTGCTGGACGCGTACTCGAGCTCGCGCTTCTGCGGCAGTCCTTCCGGATAGAACACCTTCCGCCACGGCGGATAGTTCCAGCCGGAGATGCCGACGCGAATCGTCATGTTATCCCCACATTGGAGCGATCCGGCTCGCTCAGTTTCGCCGCACGCCACGGCCTGTCGGGGCGGCTTCACGATGGACTGTTGGGGCTTCCTCGACGAGCCGGATCGCTCGGTGAAGGGAAATCCAGGTGGTTGCCGCCGGAGATCACGACGACCGTGGTGTCGCCCTCGCCAGGGACGTACGCCTTGCTGAGCAGGGAGGCGAACGCCGTGGCGCCGCCCGGCTCGGCGAGCAGGCGGCAGCGTTCCCACAGGAACTTCCGCGCGGCGATGATCGCCTCGTCGGTGACGAGGAACGAGCGCGCGTGGTGTGACGTCGCGACCGCGTACGGGATGGCGCCGGCCCTCGGCGCGGCCATGCTGTCGGAGGCGACTCCTCCGAGCGTGGTCTCGACCGGCTCTCCGGCTTCGAGGGCGGCGTGCATCGTGGGGCAGAGCTCGGGCTCGACGATGTGCACCTGTGCGGCGTCGCCGACGCCGAGCGCCGTGCCCGCATACAGGCCGCCACCGCCGCAGGAGACCAGCACGGCCGTGGCTTCGGGGACCTGCTCGACGAGCTCCTGGCCGAGCGTCGACGCGCCGGCGACGACGGACGTCATGTCGTACGCGTGGATCTGGAGGACGTCCCGTTCGGCTGCCCATTCCTTGCTGGCGATGAGGGCTTCCGGGTAGTAGCCGTCGATCAGGTGGACGTCGGCGCCGTACGAACGCACCCTGTCAACCTTGGCTTGCGGAGACGTCTTCGGGACGAAGATCTGGGCCTTGACGCCGACCTCTCTCGCGGCCCAGGCGACGGCCGCGCCGTGGTTGCCGCCCGAGGCGGCGACGACACCGTCCGGCGGGACCTCGGTGGACAAGAGCGTGTTGAGGGCGCCGCGGGTCTTGAAGACGCCGACGTGCTGGAGGAGCTCGAGTTTGAGGAGGACGCTGCCTTGGACGCCGACCTCTTGGCCGTCGAGCTCGAGGATCGGGGTCCGCCTGATGCGGCCGCGGAGGCGTTCGGCGGCGGCCTTCAGCTCGGCGGCGTCGGGGACTCGGAGTGGGATCGTCACGCTTCTACGCTGCCACGGCCCGCGAACAGCGCCAACGGGCGGGCCTTGATCGCGAACTCGCGGAATGTTCTCGCGGCGGGTGCGAGGGGTACGTCCGCGGCCCAGACCAGGCCGATCGCGCGCTTGGCGGCGGGGATCAGGTTGAGCTCGACCACCTCCGGCAGCTTGGGTCGCGCGGGCGGGAGGATCGCTACGCCGAGGCCGGCGCCGACCAGGCCGCGGACGGTGTCGACCTCCTCGCCCTCGAACGCGAGGGTGGGGGCGAAGCCGGCGTGCTCGCAGAGGGCGTCGGTGATCTGGCGGAGGCCGTACCCGTGCTTCATGCCGACGAACTGCTCCTCGGCCACCTCTTCGAGCCTGGCCCGCTTCCTGGTGGCGAGGCGGTGCTTGGTGGGGACCGTGAGGACGAGGGGCTGCTCGTACAGGACGGTGGACTCGAGGCCGGGTTCTTCGACGGGGACCGGCGCCGTGAGGGCCAGGTCCATCTCGCCGGCGTGGATGCGTCTGAGCATGGTCTCGTGCGAGCCCTGAGCGAGGTTGAAGCGGACGGTGGGGTGGCTGGCGCGGAACTTTCGGAGGAGTTCCGGGACCTCGTGCGCGCCGGTGCTGTGCAGGAACGTGAAAGCGACCTGGCCTCGTTCGGGATCGGCCTCTTCGAGCGCAGCGCGGCAGCCTGCCTCGAGGGCGGACATCGCCCGTTCGGACGCTTGGGCGAGGACCTCGCCGACCCGCGTGAGCCTTATGCCGCGGCCGTGCCGGACGACGACGGGGGCACCGAGAGTTTCGCTCAGCCCGGCCAGCCACCGACTGACCGTCGGCTGCGGCATGTCCAACCGCTCCGCCGCCCGCGTGACATGCCGCTCGACCGCGATCGCCTCGAGCAAAGCCAACCGCGGCGCCAACGCCGCCGCCAACTCGGCGGCTTCGGAGCTCTCCATGCCTCGTCCATTCATTCGCCGATGTATCGATCCCGCCCCTATCATGCTGGATTGTGACGGCAAAGGCGTTCGTCGAGCGGTTCATCGAGGCGCAGCGGGCGTTCGGCTCCGCACGCCCCTTGCTGCCGACCGCCGTCGTCGGCGCGTGGCGAGACGTCGTGGACGAGTGCGAGCGCGGCTATGCGATGAGCATCTACGAGTACGACAACGACCTCGACGCGGCTGCTGATCGAATGCCTCCTGCACGACGAGCGGCTGGCGGCGATGCTCGAGCTGGGCTGGGTCCGGGCGGAGGTTGAGGAGCTCGATCGCCGCTTCAGGGAGCTCTTGCTCCCCGTTCTCCTCCCCCATCGCTCCCGGACCACTGGTGGGCCGCGCACCCGCCACGGCGGGGTGGAGCGGAACTGGCCGCGGACCTCCGGAGCACCTACGGCATCGAGATCGTCGACGTCTGACCGTTCACTCCTTGCGGCGCTTGGTCTGCAGGTAGGAGCGGACGCGCAGGCTGGTCAGGATCACGAACATCAGCAGCGCGGCCCAGATCCACAGTGGGATGCGGCCGAGTTGGGCGACCACGTTGATGCTCGGCTGCTGCGTCGGGTCCGGCGCCGCCACGGTCACGTCCGGCGTACCGGACGGGCTGGTCGAGGCGGCCGACCGAGAGCCGGACGGGCTGCGCGAGCGGCTCGCGGTCTGAGCCGCGGCGGCGCGGGTCACGTCGTCGGCGGACACGAGCCGGCCGACGGGCTCGGCTTTGCCGACCGACGCGAAGCCCCAGTCGAACAGCGCCGCGACCTTCTCCCAGGACGGCTTGGGGGTGCGCATGACGCTGACGAGGATGCGATGCCCGTTCCGCTCGGCGACGCCGACGAGGGTGTTGCGCGCGAGCGTGGTGAAGCCGTTCTTCACGCCGTACGCGCCCTTGTAGTGGGAGAGCAGCTTGTTGCCGTTCTGGATCTGGTACGTCTGGCCGGGCTTGCCGGGCCACTGGAGTTTCGGTGTCCGGATGTACTTGCGGAAGTCCGCCCGCGCCAGGCCTTCCCGCGCGAACAGGGCGAGGTCGTACGCGGAGCTCCACTGGGCCGGCTCGTCCAGGCCGCTGGTGTTGACGACGTACGTGTCGAACGCGCCGAGCCGTTCGGCCTCGCGGTTCATCAGGCCGACGGTCTTCGGCAACCCGCCGGCCGCGTTGCCCAGAGCGCTGGCGGCGTCGTTCCCGGACGGCAGGAACAGGCCGTAGAAGAGCTGGTCGATCGTGTACTTGCTGCCCACCTGCAGTCCGACGCGGCTGCCCTCGATGTTCGCGTCGGCGGCGGTGGCCACGTACGTCGCCCGCTTGTCCAGACGCGGGAGCAGCGTCACCGCGGTCAGGATCTTGAGCGTGCTCGCCGGCTTCATCAGCGAGTGCGCGTTCTTGGCCGCGAGGATGTCGCCGGTGTCCAGGTCGGCGACGACGAACGACTCGACGTGCACGGGCGGGAGCTTGGGCTGCGCGTCGTGGTCGACGACGACGCCGTGCTGGCCGAGCTGCGCGCCGCCGACGAAGCCCTCGAACGGGCTGGCCGGATTCGGCCTCGCTGTCGGCGCGGTGAACGTCGGAGTCGGAGTCGGGGTCGGGGCACTGCTCGCCGGCAACGGAATTGCGAGGAGCCCGAAGATCGAGCCGGCGAACACAGCTGCTGCGGCCGTCGCTCGCGCCATCGCGACACGACGGGTTCCGGGGAGCCATCGCATGGTGCGGAACAGGGTAGCGGTCCTGGCTGGTAACGCATCTCGGACTCAGCGTTTGGCGGTGAGCACCAGAATCACGACCGCACAGAGTCCCAGCCACGCCGCGTCGAGCGCGACGAGACCGTTCCACCCGACGTTCCCGTACGCGGCGGTGCCGGTCGTGCCGAGCACGCTGCTGCCGAGGTAGTAGGCGGTGAGGTAGAGGCCGGAGGCTTGCCCGCGCGCTGTTGCTGGGGCTTGCGCGCCGACCCAGCCGGAGGCGGTTGCGTGCGCGGCGAAGAACCCGGCGGTCATCACCGCGAGCCCGGCGAGCACGATCGCGACGTTGCTCGAGACCGTGGCGCCGACTCCGACGATGGTGACCGCCAACGTCCCGAACAGGACCTCTTTGCGCCCGTACCGGTCCGCCAACCTTCCAGCAGTCGTCGAAGACAGCCCACCGATCGCGTACGCGAGAAACACCAGCGAAGCGATCGCGGGCGACAAGCCGATCGGCGGCTCAGCCAACCTGAAGCCCACGGCGTTGTAGACGGCCACGAACCCACCCATGAGCAGCGCGGCAGTGACGTACTGAGCTAGGAGCGTCCTGTCCGTGAGGGCGGCCCGCATCCCCCTGCCGAGCTGCGACCTCTCCACCCGCCGAACCCCACCCCGCGGCATGGCGACGAGCAGAACGCCAGCGCATACAGCGCCCAGCACTCCGACGGCCAGGACGGCACCCCGCCACCCGAAGAAATCCGAAGCAGTCCCGGAGAGCAGCCGCCCCACCAACCCACCAACCGAGTTGCCTGCGATGAGCACCCCAATCGCCGCCCCCACCCCCCGCTGCCCCACCTCCTCGGCGAGATAGGCCATGGCGACAGCCGGAATCCCCGCAATCGCGAGCCCCTGCACAGCACGCAGGACCAGCAACACCTCGTAGGAGGGAGCCACCGCGATCAACAACCCCACACCAGCAGCCACGACAACACCGGTCACCAAAACCGGCCGTCGCCCCACAACCTCCGAAACCATCGCCGCCGGCAACACCCCCAACGCCAGCGCACCGGTGGCGACGCTCACCGACCAAGAAGCCGCACCAGGATCGAGGCCCCACTCCCCCGCAAGCTGTGGCAGCAGCGGCTGTGTGACGTACAGAAGCGCGTAGGCAGCAATCCCCGCGGCCACCACCGACGCGGTCACCCTCCCGAACCGCGTCCGCTCCTTCGCAGCCGCCTCGCTCACCGTCACCCTGCCAACGCTAGGCAGAGCAGTAGTCATACGTCCAATACGCCATCATTCGTTGACTGATTCATTCACGCATGATTGGCCCTGGTCGAATAACCATCGCGACCAATGGCCCTAGGAAGGCTTGAATACCCTCATCCTCTATCTCCACCGCTTCGCAAGTAGATCTCTATTTCCTCGAGAATCTCGTGGACCAAAGCACCCACACTCGGATCGGACGCCCTCGCCTCAAGCTCCGATATCGCACCAGGGCCAAGCCTTCTGTGAATCCTGGCAATGTGACTGAGGCAGATGATCGCCACTGATCGCAGGTCGACGTCATCGTGGTCCAACAGCGCAAGGCAGAGCTCCTGCACCATTCTCCAGTCGTCGCTGTGCATAGCGAGCCCAACGAGCTCGCGCCCAGCGGACCCCCACTCTCCCGCATCGATGGCACTACGGAAGATCCCAAAGTCTCCCTCGGGCGGTTCCACGTACCGGCCGACTGAGTCGTTCACTCTTCGATGGTCTTTCCTGCAGTCCTCACAAGGCCAGCTCTAGCGTGGGGCGTTGAGCACGTGCAGGACCGCGGGGCGTTCGTTCCAGCCGATGTCGCCCGTGACTGCGTACAGGCGGCGGCCGGTGGGTGACCAGGTCAGCGCGCGATGGAAGAGGTCGTCGCCCAGCTCGACGACGCCGGTCGGGGTGCCGTCGGTGCGGAAGAAGAACAGGTCGGGATCGCAGCAGGAGAACGATCCGGAGGCGAGGAGGCGCCCGTCGGGAGAAGCGTCGACGGCATTGGGGAACGCGCGCGTCGGGAGGACTCGTCGGACGCTGAGGTCGTTGGTCGCGAACTCGACGATCCCGTACGGCCAGGCCGACGTGCTGTACGCGGTTGAGCCATCGCTACTGATTGCCAGGTCCGTCAGGGCCTCTCCCAGGGAACCGTGGTCGCTCTTGCGCAAGCGCGTCAACCCGCCATCCGGATCGCTCGCGTAGAGATAGATGTCGCCTGGCGTAGCCACCGTCTCACTGACGAGCAAGACGTTCGCTCCACTCGTCGGCGCGTTGAGGAGCGGCACACCGAGGACCGCGGGAGCTATGAGCGGGAGCCGTGGCGGCGACGACGGGTGGTCGAGGTCGATGAGACCCACGTTGCCCTCGTAGCCATGTCGCGAGCAGTTGTAGCCGAAGTACAGCCTCCGCTTCGACAGCGCGAGGGATCCAGGGCACGTGTCGCCGGTGTCGTAGCGGGCGCGTTCCTCGAGTGACTGCGTGTCGAACGCCGCGATCCCGCCGCCATGCAAGGCGACGTAGAGGAGGCGGCGGTCGGCGCTGAGTTGGAGATCGGTGGGTCCAGGCAGGTTGCGGATCTCGCCGAGGATCGAGCCGGTCGGACGGGCGACGACGATGGAGGTCGAGGTCTCGCCGCCGCTGATGAAGATGCGGGTGTTCGTTGCGACGATGTCGCCGAAGGTGTTGAACGGCAGTTCGGTCTGGGTGTTGGCTGCCTGGGCGGCTGGGGCCGCGGTGGCGATGAGGGTGGCGGCGAGCGTAGCTCCGGCCAGGGTTCGGACAGTCTTGCGCAGCATGGCGATCCCCCCACAGGATGCTGGACACAACGGGGTCACTATGCACCAGCGGGGGCGTTGAGCGCCAGAGGCTGCTACGTACGCCGGCTGCGGCGAGTGGCGAGGACGCCGACTGCGGCGACGGCGGCGAATCGCTCGGCGAGCTTGCGCTTCTTGGGTTCGAGTTCAGGCTCTTCGGTCGATTCTTCAGGCAGGGTTGCGGTTGCGGCCCAGGACGCGCCCAACACGACCAGGCGGGCGAAGTAGTTGATCCAGACCAGCAGGGCGATCATGATCGCGAACGCTCCGTACAGCGGGTTGCCGGTCACGTTGCCGATCACCAAGCCCGCAAGCTGTTTGAGGATCTCGAAGCCCACCGCAGCAATCAGCGCTCCCTGCCAGACGGACCGCGTGGGCGCGTTGTGCTTGGGCAGCAGGCGGTACATGGTGAAGAAGAGCAACGTGCTCGCGGCAATCCCTACTGCCATGGCGACGATGGTCAGCAGCGTGCCCATGCCCGGGACCCCGGACAGGCCGATCCACCCGATCACCGTGTCCGTGAAGCCCGTCACCGCCGTTCCCAACGTCACCGACAGCACGAGCACCAGCCCGATCACGCCGAGCACGATCAGGTCGAAGAGCTTGCCCAGAAGGAAGTTTCGCCCCTCCTCGGCCACCACGTCGAACACCGACTGCAGCGACGTACGCAAGGCCGAGATCCAACCCAGCCCCGAATACAGCAACCCCACAAGGCCAATCAGCCCCACCGACCCACGCCGCGACGCTATGGCCGCGACGTTGATCTGGCCGGACGCGTCGCCGATCATGCCCGGAAAGATCGACGACAATGCCGACTCGACGGCCGCATCCGCCCCCGGCACGTACGCCACCACATAACCCACGACGGCGAAGGCCAGTGCGATGATCGGGAAGAACGACAGGAAGCCGAAGTACGTCACCGCTGCGGCGAGCTGACTGCCCAGCCGGTCGCCGTAGTGCGACCCGGCGCGCACCGCGTGATCGACCACCGGCCAACGCGCCTTCACCCGCTCGAAGGTGTCAAGTGCCCGTTGCTTCAGCCGCTGCACGTTCATGATCAAAGCCATACCCGGACGTTCGGGTGATTACGCCCGCAGCGCCTGAGCCTCGTGTCTCGGCAAGGGTCCCGGCAACGGCCCACCGAGGGCGAAGTCCCGCTGCGGCCGCCACACCGAGTCAGCCCCGTGCTCGAACAACGAGAACGTCTGCACGTCGAACGCGCACTCGTACCCGTCCAACGCCTCGTACGCCCGGTCCAGCACGTGGTCCGGCAGATCGTGCGCGATCGTCACGTGCGGGTGGTACGGGAACGCCAAGTCCCGCGCCAACGGCCCCGTCCGCACCCGGTTCGCCAGCACCTCACAGGAAGAGATGCCCTCCGACACCGCCACGAACACCACCGGCGACACCGGCCGGAACGTCGCCGTCCCGCGCAGCCGCATCGTGAACGGCCGGTACGACTCCGCCACCGCCAGCAGATGCCGCTCGATCGCGTCGAGCGAGTCCTCCGGCACCCGCGTCGGCGGCAGCAGGGTCACGTGGGTCGGGATCCCGTCCGCCAGCGGGTCCCCCAACGTGGCCCGCCATCGCTGCAACTCCCCGCCATAGGGCTCGGGGATAGCGATCGCTACGCCGATGGTTCGCACGCGAGGCAACCCGCCTACCGCTTCGCCGGAACGAAGCCGACGCGCTCGTTGACGAGCGACATGGTCTCCGACGCCACCGCGCGGGCACGCTCGGCGCCGTGGGCCAGGATGCCGTCGAGCGACTCCCGATCCTCCAGTAGCGCGAACGTCCGGTCCCGGAACGGCGTCACCAGCTCCACGACCGCGTCGGCGACATCACCCTTGAGGTCGCCGTAACCCTTGCCCTCGTACGACTCCACCAGCGAAGGCACCGGCACCGAACGCAGCGCCGAAAGAATCGTCAGAAGATTCGAAACTCCCGGCTTGGCCGCGACATCGAACGTGATCGAACGATCCGAGTCCGTCACCGCCGACCGCACCCGCTTCGCCGAAACTTTCGGGTCGTCCAGCAACTCCACGATCCCCGCCGGCGAGGACGACGACTTGCTCATCTTCGCCACCGGGTTCGCCAGGTCCTGGATCTTCGCCACGTCCTTGACGATGTACGCCGAGGGCTGCCTGAAAGTTTCGCCGTACCGCCCGTTGAACCGCCCCGCCAGGTCCCTGGTCAGCTCCAGATGCTGCCGCTGGTCCTCGCCCACCGGCACCTGGTCGGTCTGGTAGAGCAGGATGTCCGCCGCCATCAGCACCGGGTACGTGAACAGCCCCACGGTCGCCGACTCCGTGCCGCCCTTCGACGACTTGTCCTTGAACTGCGTCATCCGCGACGCCTCGCCGAAGCCCGTCAGGCACCCGAGCACCCAGGCGAGCTGGGAGTGCTCCGGCACGTGGCTCTGGATGAACAGCGTGCATCGGTCCGGGTCGAGGCCGGCGGCCAGCAGCTGGGCGGCTGAGCGGAGGCTGCGCTCGCGCAGGAGGGCGGGGTCGTGCTCGACGGTGATCGCGTGCAGGTCGACCACGCAGTAGAACGTGTCGTGCGTGTCCTGCATCGCGACCCACTGACGGAGCGCACCCAGGTAGTTGCCGAGATGGAACGAGTCGGCAGTCGGCTGGATGCCCGAAAGCACACGGGGGCGGTACTGCATGCTGCGAATTGTGCCAGCACCGTCGCGCCCCGCAGGCGCCCCGTCCACACCTGGACGTACGGCAGGCGTCAGCTACGCTCCGTCGATACTCCCTGCTCAGGAGCAGTCGCGTTCTGCGACAAATCCGACGGGTCCGGCGCAGCTGCTACACCCGCTGTGAACCTCACCAGCGCGACCCTCCGGCCGTCCAGCTCGGTCACCGTGAATCGATGGCCGTCGAACTCGACGAACTCACCGACCACCGGGAGATGCCCCAAGCGGGCGATCACGAAACCCGCAACGGTCTCGTACGGCCCATCTGGGATCACCACGCCGGTCTCGTCCTCGAAATCCTCGAGGTTCAGCCGGCCGTCCACCTCGACGTCGCCGGTCTGCAGGCGGCGGTACGAGAACTCCTCGTCCTCGTCGTACTCGTCGCGGATGTCGCCGATCAGCTCCTCGACGAGGTCCTCGAGCGTCACGATGCCCGCGGTGCCGCCGTACTCGTCGAGCACGATCGCGAGGTGATGCCCGCCGTCCCGCATCTCGGAAAGAGCGGCGAGCACGCGCTTGGTGCCGGGCAGCAGCGGAACGTCGCGTGCCAGGTCACCGACCCGGAGCGAGCGCCGCGAGACCTCCGGGTTGAGCAGGTCGCGGACGTGCACGAACCCCATCACGTCGTCGGTCGACCCGCGGACGACCGGATAGCGCGAGTGCGGGCGCTCGGTCGCCATCGTCACGGTCTTGACGACAGGCGTGCTCGCGTCGAGGAAGTCGACCTCCGTACGAGGCACCATCACCTCGCGGATCTGCCGCTCGCCGGCCGCGAAGACCTCCTCGACGATCGCGCGTTCCTCGGTCCCGAGCGTTTCATGGGCCGAAACGAGCGCGCGGAGCTCCTCGTCGGACATCTGCTCGCGCTGGGCCCGCGGGTCGCCGCCGAGGATGCGGACGACGACGTTCGTGGACTTCGACAGGAACCACACGATCGGCCGGGAGCCGCGCGCGACGCGTTCGATCAGCGGCCCGAGCGCGAGGGAGAACGCCTCCGCCCGCTGCAGCGCGAGCCGTTTGGCCGCGAGCTCGCCGAGCACGATCGAGACGTACGAGACCGCCAGCGTGATGAGGATCAGCGCGATCGTCGACGAGACGCCCTCGGGCAGCCCCCAGCCGACGAACACCGGCGAGAGATCCTCGGCGAGCGTGGCGCCGGCGAACGAGGCGGCCAGGAAGCCGGAGAGCGTCACGCCGACCTGCACGGTGGACAGGAAGCGGTTGGGGTCGTTGCTCAGCCGTTCGACCACCTGGCCGCGTTTGCCGCGCTGGGCGAGCGAACGGACCTGGCTCTCTCGCAGCGAGACCAGCGCCATCTCGGCGGCGGAGAAGACACCGCCGATGAGGACGAACAGCAGCGCCAGGCCGATGTTGGTCAGTACGTCACGCACGTTGTCGGCCACGGTCGGCTCATTGGCGGCGGCGAGCGCGCTGCTCAGGATCGTGTGCACAGGGCAGTCACCGGGAGGGGAGAGCAGCGGGGCTTCGATGTCGGCCCGGACTGCAGCCTTCGTCCATCCATCCAGCGTAACTACCCCCGCGCGACACCGCCGTACCCCACCGCCCCTGCGCGGTGATCATGTACGTGATCATGAAGCGAAACAGGCGTATGGGACGGCCCCGGCTTCATGATCACGTACATGATCACGCCGGGGGCCAGGGTGAGTGCAGGGTGCCCGGCTAGGGTTCGTCTCGATGAAGAGGACCTCGACCAGACTCGCCGACGGTCGCGAGCTGATCTACTTCGACGAGCGCGACGACACCGTTCGGGACGCGCCCGACACCCGCGACCTGCCCGAGCGGGCCAAGGGCGCCGAGCTGCGGTACGACGCGCTGACCGACGACTGGGTAGCCGTCGCCAGCCATCGGCTGACAAGGACGTTCCTGCCGCCGGCCGACCAGTGCCCGCTCTGCCCGTCCAAGCCCGGGCGCCCGAGCGAGATCCCGGCCGAAAGTTACGACGTCGTGGTGTTCGAGAACAGGTTCCCCTCGTTCTCCACCGACGCCGACCTGCACAGCGACCCGGTCGCCGACCCGTTCGGCCGCCGCGCCGGCGTCGGCAGGTGCGAGGTCGTCTGCTTCACCTCCGACCACAACACCGCGTTCGCCAACCTCACCGAGGACCGCGTCCGTACGGTCATGGCCGCGTGGGTCGACCGCACGCTCGAGCTCAACGACACCGACGGCGTCGAGCAGGTCTTCTGCTTCGAGAACCGCGGTGAGGAGATCGGCGTCACCCTGCACCACCCGCACGGCCAGATCTACGCCTACCCGTACGTCACGCCGCGCACCACCCAGATGCTCGCCAGCGTCGCCAAGTACAAGGACGGGACCGGCGGCCGCAACCTGTTCGAGGACCTCGTCGAGGGCGAACGCAACGCCAAGGTGCGCGTCGTCGCCGAGACCGACCACTGGGTCGCGTTCGTCCCCGACGCCGCGCGCTGGCCCGTCGAGGTCAACCTCGCCCCGCTCCGCCGCGTCCCCGACCTGCCGAGCCTCACCGAGGAGGAGCGGGACGACTTCGGCCCGCTGTACTTGAGGATTCTCAACGGCCTCGACCGCTACTTCGACAAGACGCTGCCGTACATCGCCGCCTGGCACCAGGCGCCCGTACGCACCGGTCGCGAGGACTTCGGCGCCTACCTGCAGGTCTACTCGGTGCGCAGAGCCCCCGACAAGCTCAAGTACCTCGCCGGCTCCGAGTCCGGCATGGGCGCCTGGGTGAACGACATCGCGCCGGAGACGATCGCGGCCAGGCTGCGGGAGGTGCTCTAGGCCGTGCCTCTTAACTATCGCCTGGCGCGCGACACCTCGCATCCCGCCTGGCCGCGGTCCAGTTCGTCACCCATAGGAGAAGCTATGAATTCCTTCTGCACCACGCCCAGCCGGGCGCGCTCTGTGAATTTCCTTTGGGCCGCGCGCCATCGCGCTACGCGCGATGACCAGCGCTACTTAAGAGGCACGGCCTAGATGAAGGTGCTCGTGACCGGAGGCGCCGGCTACATCGGCAGCATCGTCGGGGCCCTGCTGATCAAGGCCGGCCACGACGTGACCGTGCTCGACGACGTCTCGACCGGGCACGCCGAGAATGTCCCCGACGGGGCCACGTTCGTCCAAGGCCGCATCCAGGACGCGGCGAACGTGCTCGACAACAGCTTCGACGGCGTGCTCCACTTCGCCGCCAAGTCCCTCGTCGGCGAGTCCGTCGCCAAGCCCGACCTGTACTGGCGCAACAACGTCGCCGGCACGCTCGACCTGCTCGACGCGCTGCGCAAGCACGGCATCAAGCGGATCGTCTTCTCCTCCACCGCCGCGACGTACGGCGCCCCGGAGACGATGCCAATCACCGAGACCACACCGCCGCAGCCGACGAACCCGTACGGTGCCTCGAAGCTCGCGGTCGACCAGATGCTCACCGGCGAGGCGGCCGCGTACGACCTCGCCGCGGTCAGCCTGCGCTACTTCAACGTGGCTGGCGCGTTCGAACGGTACGGCGAGAAGCACGACCCCGAGACGCACCTCATCCCCAACCTGCTCGAGGTCGCGGCGGGCACGCGGGAGAGCGCGCAGCTGTTCGGCACCGACTACCCGACGCCCGACGGGACCGCCGTACGCGACTACCTGCACGTCGTCGACCTCGCCGACGCCCACCTGCGCGCGCTCGAGGCCGCGAAGCCCGGGCAACACCTGATCTGCAACCTCGGCACGGGCACCGGCTACTCCGTCCGCGAGGTGCTGGACGCCGTACGCAAGGTCACCGGCCACCCGATCCCCGTGGTCGAAAGCCCCCGCAGGGCTGGCGATCCGCCCTCGCTCGTGGCTTCGAACGAACGTGCGCGCGAGGTCCTCGGCTGGGTTCCGGAGCGCGACCTCGACGCGATGGTCGCCGACGCGTGGGCGTTCCGGCAGAAGGGCAGCACCGCATGACCTCCGGCCAGTGGGCGGCCCCCGGCCGCGTCAACCTGATCGGTGAGCACACCGACTACACCGACGGCTTCGTGCTGCCGCTGGCGTTGCCGCAACGCGCGGTCGCCACCGCGTCGACCCGCGACGACGGCCTGCTGCGAATCGCGTCCGAGCAGGAACCCGAGACCGTGGAGACCGAGGTCGCGAAGCTGGCGCCCGGCGCGGTCGAGGGCTGGGCGTCGTACGTCGCCGGCGTCGTCTGGTCGCTCCGCGAGGCCGGCCACGAGGTCGGCGGGATGGACCTCACGATCGACGGCAACGTGCCGCTCGGCGCCGGCCTGTCGTCGTCCGCCGCGCTCGAGTGCGCGACCGCGTTGGCGGCCGTTGACCTGTACGCGTTGACGATCGAGCGTCCCACGCTGGCGCGCATCGCGCAGCGCGCGGAGAACGACTTCGTCTGCGTGCCGTGCGGGATCATGGACCAGTCCGCGTCGCTGCTGTGCGCCGAGGACAACCTGCTGTTCCTCGACACCCGCGACCTGTCGACCGAGCAGGTCCCGTTCAAGCTTGCCGCGGAATCCCTTGCCCTGTTGGTGATCGACACCAAGGCTCCGCACGCGCTCGTCGACGGCGAGTACGCCGCGCGCCGCCGTACCTGCGAGGAGGCGACCGCCGTCCTCGGCCTGCCGGCGCTCCGCGACGTGACCGATCTCGACGCAGCCCTGGCAGCCCTCGACGACGAGATCATGCGCAAGCGCGTACGCCACGTCGTCACCGAGAACGCCCGCGTGTTGGAGACTGTCGACCTGCTGCGCGCCGGGCGGGTCCGCGACATCGGGCCGTTGATGACCGCGTCGCACGAGTCCCTGCGTACCGACTTCGAGGTCACGGTGCCCGAGCTCGACGTGGCCGTCGAGGCCGCGCTCGCGGCCGGCGCGTACGGGGCGCGGATGACCGGCGGCGGGTTCGGCGGCTGCGTGATCGCACTGATCGACGCGAGCGCGGATTCTGACGTGCTGGCAGCCGTCACGCGAGCGTACGGTGAACGAGGCTTCACCGCCCCGACCTCGTTCGTCGCGACCGCCTCGGCTGGCGCACATCGCTTGGCGTAACGGAAGCTGAACGATTGGTGAGGTGTTCGCGCGCCCGCTTCGCACGGTGGAATCGACCACTCACACTGGAAGCGTGGCCACGACGCTGGATCGCACGATCACCGCGACGGCGCCTAGCTCACGGGGATGGCATGACCTGACAGTGGGCGCGGGTGAGCCGCTAGTCCGACGTTTCCTCAAAACCGACCCGTCGCAGGCCGATGCGGGCGGCCGAGCCGAGCCGCTGCTCGCGTTCGCGCACCTGTCCGATCTACATGTCTGCGACCACCAATCGCCAGCGCGGGTGGAGTTCTGCGATCGGTACGCCGACCCGGACTCGCCGTACCGCGGGCAGGTCGACTCCCTCGGCGCGTACCGGCCGCAGGAGCTGATGACCACGCACGTGCTCGACGCGGCGGTCCGTTCGGTCAACTCGCTGGCGGCCGGCGCCCCGGTGACGGGGATGCCGCTGGGCTTCGCGATCGCGACCGGCGACCTGGTGGACAACGCGCAGGCGAACGAGGTCGCGTGGTATCTCGCCTTGCTGGACGGCGGATCCGTGACTCCGGACTCCGGCGATCGGCGCCGGTACGAGGGCGTCGCCGACTTCGCGCGCTACGACGTTCGCTACTGGCACCCCGAGGGCTCGCCGGACGGGTTCGCCGAGGACCTGCCGCGTTCGCTCTACGGGTATCCGGTCGTCCCCGGCCTACTGGATGCGGTGCGGTCGCCGTTCGCCGCGGCGGGCTTGGTCGTTCCGTGGCTCGCGGTGTACGGCAACCACGACGCGCACCTGCAGGGCATGGCCCGCTCGACGCGTGTGGTGCGGGCACTCGCGACGTTGGGGACGAAGCTGATCGAGATCCCCGCCGGCCTGGACCCGGCTGCGATCTCGAAGGGTGACAGCCACATCGATCTCGGGAAGATCCTTGCCCTGTTGCGTTCCAAGCGTCGTCGCGTCACGCGGGACGCCGAGCGGCGGCTGCTGTCGCGACCGGAGTTCGTGGCCGCTCACTTCGCCTCGCAGGGGAAGCCCGAGGGGCACGGCTTCTCGACGACGAACAAGGAGCAGGGGACGGCGTACTACCGGTACGACTCCGGGCTCGCGTCGGTGCTGGTGCTGGACACGGTCAACGAGCACGGCGGATACGACGGCTCGCTGGACCGCGGGCAGCTGCGCTGGCTGATGGCCGAGCTCGCGGCAGCGCAGGCGGAGCGGCGGTACGTGGTGGTCGCCTCGCACCACACGTTGGACACGCTGACGAACGGGCAGGCGCCGGCCAAGTCCGCGGCGCATCGCGTGCTGGGGCCCGAGATCCTGCGGCTGCTGCAGTCGTACTCCTGCGTGGTGCTGTGGGTGAACGGGCACACGCACACGTGCACGGTGCAGCCGCACGACTCGTTGTGGGAGATCACCAGCCCGTCGTTGGTGGACTGGCCGCAGCAGGGGCGGTCGATCGAGCTGGTGCGCAACGGGAACGGGACGTTGTCGGCGTACTCGGTGATGGTCGACCACGACGGCGACGCCGCCTGGTCGGGTGGGATCTCGTCGCCCGGGGAGCTGGCCTCGCTGTCGCGGGCGCTGTCGGCGAACGACTGGCAGGTGCGCGCGAACAGCCCGTCGGAGAGCGCGCGGCGTGGGACTGTCCTGGATCGGAACGTCGAGCTCGTCCTCCCCGACCCCTTCGCCAGCTGACCGGTTTGGATGAAGGGCACCTTCATTCAATAGGTTCGAATGAAGGTGCCCTTCATTCAAACCCAACCGCTAGCGTGGGCGGCATGGTGAGCGTCCCTGACAGCGTGCTGGTGCACGAGCATGTCCTCGTCGACTTCGGCGGCGTTGCGAACCCCGGTACGTACGATGCCGACGAGGTCTTCGCGGTGGCGAAGCCCAAGCTGGACGAGGCGTACGCGCTGGGGTGCCGGCGGTTGCAGGAGTGCACGCCGAGGTATCTAGCTCGCGATCCGCTGCTCTTGCGGCGAATGGCGGACGCGACGGGGATCGAGATCTGGACGAACACCGGCATCTATGGTGCCGCCGACCGGATCGCGGTGCCGGACTACGCGTGGACCGAGTCGGCCGAGTCGCTGGCGAAGCGGTTCATCGCCGAGCACACCGACGGGCTGCCGAGGTTCGTCAAGACGGCAGTACGGGACGGCGACCTCGAGGAGCTCGACCGCAAGCTCGTTCGCGCCGCCGCGCTCACGGCGTTGGAGACGGGGATGACGGTCGCGTCGCACACCACGACGGGGCGGGCGGCGGTGCAGCAGCTCGAGGTCTTCGCGGAGGTCGGTGTGCCGGCGGAGAAGTTCGTGTGGGTGCACGCGCAGGCCGAGCCGGACGCCTCGTTCCACGAGCAGGTCGCCCGGGCTGGCGCGTGGGTGGAGATCGATGGGCTGCTCTCCGATGAGATCTCGTGGCAACAGACCTGCGTCGAACGCCTCGCCGGCGCCGGTCTGCTGGGGCGAACGCTGGTGGCGAACGACTCCGGCTGGTACCACGTCAGCGAACCCGGCGGCGGGAACTACGTGGGCTACGGCCGCCTGTACGAGGAGCTGCTCCCCGCGTTGGATCCCGCCTGGCACCAGGCCCTGATGGTCGACAACCCGCGCACCGCGTTCGGCGCCTAGAGTCGATACCAGTGGGTGGCGGTGGCGCCGAGGACGTTGGGGTCGTGGCTGACCGCTGAGGCGAGCTCGGTCCAGGACTCGACGTACCCGCGGCGCAGCAGGATCACTGGCCAGTTGCTCGCGAGCATGCAGCGTTCGGTACCGAACGTCGACACCGCGTGCTCGACGCACGGCGCCAGCTCGTCGCCCGACCACTCCCATGAGGTCAGCACGTCCAGGCCGACGGACACCTTGAGCGCGACGTTCGGGTACGAGGCCAGCCGGTCGAGCCGCGCCGTCCACCCATCCCAGGTTCCCGATCCCAGCGGCGGCCGGGCGAGGTGGCACACGACGATCCGCAACGACGGCAGCCGTTCGGCCACCGCGCACACCTGAGCCGCCTGCTCGTCGGAAAGCACCACAACGTCCCAGGTCAACGAACGGGCGGCAAGCTCCCGAAGCACGTCGAGAGTGTCCGAGTTCGTCAACCAAGCAAGGGGATTCCGCCCGATCAGGAACCGCACACCCCGAAAGGACGCGTCGAACCGGCCCAGCTCAGCCAGAGCGGTCGGCGGGTCGTTCAGCGGCAGCCAAGCGACGACGCCGGCGACGAACGGCGACGTCGCGTACTCGCGCAGACGCACGTTCTCGGCCTGCTCGTCCACGTGCTCGACCAGCACCGTCGTGTCGACACCGGCCTCCGCCATCAACGGCGCCAGCTCAGCTGACTCGAAGTCGCGCTCCAGCTCAGGAGTGTCCGCCGGTCGCCACGACTGATGCTGCGCCCCAGCCCGCCAGAAGTGATGATGCGCGTCAACGATGGGCATGGCGCTCCACGGTCTCGGCCAGCGTCTGCGCGAGCAACCCGGCGAGCGGCACCGAGACGTCCGCCGAACGAGCGGCCGCAACGATCTCCCACAAGTCCTTGCTCCATGGGCGGAACGGCACCGCGGTCCCCGCCGCGTCGTACGCCGCCGCCACCTCGTCGAAGAACCCCCAGTGCTGCGAGACCCACGAGGAGCCGGTGCTCGTCGACGCCACCGTGAGCACGTTCTCCACCGAGACGTCGTACGAAGCGGCGAGCGACAGCGCCTCGTGCGTACCGGCGAGCGCCGCGAACATCATCAGCTGGTTCGCCAACTTCGCCGCCGCCCCGGAACCGGGAGCGCCGACGTGCACAACGTCCGAAGCCACGTCGTCAAGGTAGCCTTGCGCGAGCTCCAGAGATCCTGCCGACGCCCCGGCCATCACGGTCAAGGAGCCAGCGCGAGCACGCTCGAACCCACCCGACACCGGCGCATCGACGAACGCCACCCCACGCGAAGCGGCGAGCTCGCCGAGCGAACGAGCCGTCGCCGGCAGCACCGTACTGTGCACCACCACAACGCCGCCATCGGGCACCGAAGCGAGCAGATCCTCGTCCAGCAAGAGAGTTCGGACCGCGTCGTCGTCCGGTACGGCCAACGCCAGCACCGAGGACGCCAAGTCCCCGACGCCAGACGCGGCGACACCGCCGCCAGCGACAAGCGCGTCGACCTGCGAGGCGCGCGGGTCGTACCCCGTCACCGACCACCCGGCGTCGACGAGCGCCAAGGCCATCGGCAACCCGAGGTTGCCGAGGCCGGCGAACCCAACAGTCTTGCTCACAGGGCCGAGTAGTAGGCCTCGACCGACTCGATGTCGATCGTCGGGTCGTCCGGCAACCCGAGCTTGTCGTACACCTTCTTCCGCGCGTGCATGTCCGCGATCAACACCGCACGAGCGTGCAGGGCGACCTCCTCGGCTACCTCGAGAGGTACGACGATCACGCCGTCGTCGTCCGCGCCGACGATGTCACCCGGCCGTACCTGCACGCCCCCGCACCCGATCGTGCCCTGGACCTCCACGAGCTGGATGCGGCCGGGGATGATCGTCCGGCCGCGCGCCGCCGCACAGACCGGCGTCTTCTGCAATGCGATCTCCGCGGTGTCGCGGCAGAAGCCGTCGGTAACGATGCCCGCTGCGCCGTTCGCGTGCGTCGCCATCGCGTTCATCGAACCCCAGAAGCCGACCTCGCGCGCGCCGCCACCGTCGGTCACGACGACCGCGCCGGCTTCGAGCTCGGGCATGCGGACGTTGCCCACCTCGGCGAACCAGATCCGGTGCGCCTCGACGATGTCCTGCGTGGTGTCGAGCTTCCACATCGGGCGGTTCGACGGTACGCAGCGCTGGGTCACCGCCGGCCCCCAGAACTTCATGCCCAGCCAGATCGGCCTGACGTCGCGGGACATCAACCCGATGTCGAAATACCCGATTCCGTCCATCGCGTCGGCGACGTCCACGACACGAAGGTGTTTGTAGAGGGCGGCGAGCTGGCCGGTTTCGGAAACCGTGGTCGACATGCAGATCTCCTTAGCAAAGGAGCCGAATGGACTTTGGCCGTGTCTGGCTATGAGCCTTGCTGACAGGCTAAGCAGCGTGCTCTATTGTCTACAAGAGTCAATAGACGGACTGTCCAATCCGGTCAACCCAATCCGGTCAACACTGCGCAAGGACCTCGATGTCGCCCGACCGTCTCGAACCTCAAAGCCTCGTCGCGCTGGCGACCGACGCCATCCGCGCGATGATCCTCGAGGGCGAGCTGGGCCCGGGCGACCGGCTGCGCGAGGAGCAGCTCGCCGAACGACTCGGCATCAGCCGGCCGCCCCTTCGCGAGGCTCTCCGCCTGCTGGAGCGCGAGGGGCTCGTCGTCGCGACGCCCCGCCGCGGCGTCGCGGTCACGGAGCTGTCGGACCAGGACGTACGCGAGATCCTCACGCTGCGCTCGGCGTTGGAACGGCTCGCGGTCGAGCTCGGCGTCCCCGTCACCGACGAGGAACGACTTGAGGACTGCCGCAAAGCCCTTGCGGAGATGGAGAAAAGCGCTCGTGACGAGGACCGCGCCGGCCTCGTCGAGCGCGGGTATGCGTTCCACAGCTCGATCGTCGCGCTCGCGGGACATCGCCGACTGCTGGCGCTCTACCACTCGTTGCACGACCAGCTGCTGCTCTGCATGGCGATGAATCTCTATGCCCGCGAGAACTTCTACGAAGATCTTCTGACGCACGTCGAGCGCCACCGACAGCTGCTCGAGGTCATCGAGGCGGGCGATCCCGACGCCGTCCTGGAGGCCCTGGCGGCGCACGGCGAACGCTCGTTCACCAAGCACGCAAGAAAGCAGGACCCTCCAGAGTAGAACCGGTGAAAGGGGTCGATCGTGAACCAGAGGCACCTCACCCGTCGCCAGCTCCTCGGCGCTGCTTCGACCGCCGCGATCGTCAGCGCGTGCTCGCCGTTCGGCGGCCGCGACACCAGCGGTGACGCTGGCGGGAGCGGCGGAGAGACGAAGACGATCAGGTTCATCACCCCAGCCGACCTCGGGCTGGAGCGCGAGCTCTACACCGGCTTCCTGAAGGACTTCGAGTCGGCGAACTCGGGGACGAAGGTCACGGTGACGTTCGAGGCCTGGGACGACTACATGACCAAGCTTCCGACGTTGCTCGCCGGCGGGGCGATCCCGGACCTGATCCACCAGCACATGAGCATCGTGCAGGACTACGGGCAACGTGGCGCACTACTTGACCTTGCTCCGTTGATGAAACGGGACAACGTCGACCGGGAGGCGTTCGTCCCAGAGTTGTTCGACGCGTTCGCTGACGGCGAGAAGGTGTACGGGATTCCCAAGGACTGCGCGGCCTGGGGCGTCTACTACAACAAGGGGCTGTTCGACAAGGCCGGCGTGGAGTACCCGGCGGACGACTGGACGATGGAGCAGTTCCAACAGACCGTACGCGATCTGACGGTGGACAAGGCCGGGCGGTCACCGGGCGACGCGGGCTTCGATCCACGCAGCATCAAGCAGTGGGGCTTGAACTGGCTCGCGCCGACGCCGACCGAGTCGGAGAACTCGCGCGGCTTCGTACGCGCGTTCGGCGGCGACTGGTACGACGAGGCGTACCAGGCGACGTTGATCGACCAGCCGCCGGCGCACGCCCAGTTCGAGATGTTCCGGCGGATGCGCTGCGTGGATGGGAGTACGCCGTCGCCGTCGCAGGAGCTCGGCCAGGGCGACCCGTTCCGGGCGGGGCTGACCGCGATGACGGTCGCGTTCCACAACGCGGACTTCTTCCTGCGCGAGGAGAAGGCGAAGTTCGACTGGGGCGTGACGTACCTGCCGTCCGGGCCGGGTGGGCAGTTCGTCCCGGTGGGCTGCAGCGGCTGGGCGATCGCGGCGGACGCGAAGAACCCCGAGGGCGCGTGGACGTTGATCAAGCACCTGACCAGCCCGGAGGTGCAGACGAAGATCGCGGCGCAGAAGCGGTGGGGACCGTCGGTACGCGCTGCGATGGACCAGCTGGTGCGTACGGACCCGAAGGACGGATTCGTCAAGGTGCACGTGGATCCGATGCGCGGGAAGAGCGACCGCGAGGTGATCACGTTCAAGTTCCCGGCGAACCAGTCGCGGATCCAGCAGGCGTACGCGGCGAACTTCGACCCGATCTGGACCACGTGCTCCACCGACGACGTGGCGGGCGCGGCGCAGAAGACCAAGCAGGCAGTGGACACCGTCCTGGCCAGCTGAGGCTTCTCGCCATGGACCAGCGCTCCACACACCTCCGCACTTCACCCACCGAACCGGGGTTCTCCAACGTGGCAACAGCGCTCCGACCCCCACCTCGGTGGGTAAAGTCGCGCCACCTGGGGATGACGCGATGAGCGTCGACACGGTGGCGAGGACGCGGCGGCGGGCGAACGTCCGGCGGAGGATGCCGCGGCATCGGGTGCGGGAGGCGATCGACGGCTACCTGTTCATCGCGCCGTGGCTGGTCGGGTTCGTGTTCCTGGTGTCGGGGCCGATGATCGCGTCGCTGCTGATGTCGTTCACCGAGTGGGACCTGCTGTCCTCGCCGCGGTGGATCGGGCTGGCGAACTTCCAGCAGCTGTTCTCCGACCCGCTTGTCGGAAAGTCCTTGTACAACACGGCGTTCTTCACGTTCTTCAGCGTGCCGCTGAACCTCGCGGCGGCGCTGGGGGCGGCGCTGCTGCTCAACCTGCGGATCCGCGGACGGTCCGTCTTCCGTACGGCGTTCTACCTGCCGGCGATCATGCCGGCGGTGGCGAACGCGATCCTGTGGTTCTGGATCCTCAATCCCGAGGTGGGCTTGGCGAATCTGCTGCTGCGGCGGTTCGGGTTGCCGGAGCTGCGCTGGCTGGAGGACCCAGCGACGGCGAAGCCCGCGTTCATCCTGATGACGATGTGGGGCATCGGCAACTCGATGGTGATCTTCCTTGCCGGGCTGCAGGGGGTGCCGCAGTCGCTGTACGACGCGGCGCTGGTCGACGGGGCCGGCGCGTGGCAGCGGTTCCGGGCGGTGACGCTGCCGATGCTGTCGCCGGTGATCTTGTTCAACCTGGTGTTGGGGATCATCGGGTCGTTCCAGATCTTCACCAGCGCGTACCTGCTGACCCAGGATGGCGGGCCGGAGCAGTCGACGCTGTTCTCCGTTCTGTACCTGTACCGGTTGGGGTTCGAGCAGTTCCGGATGGGCTACGCGTCGGCGTACGCGTGGCTGCTGTTCCTCGTGATCATGGTGTTCTCGCTGGTGCAGCTCGGGATGTCGCGGCGCTGGGTGTACTACGAGGGCGGTGACCAGCGATGATCGCTCTTGTCAAGCGGGGCTTGCTGTACGTCTTCATGGCCGCGTTGGGGATCGTGTTCCTGACGCCGATGCTGTGGCTGGCGTCGACCTCCTTGAAGGAGCAGGGGCAGGTCTTCGCGTACCCACCGGTGTTCGTGCCGGATCCGGTCCGATTCGCCAACTACCTCGACGCGTTCGCGCGGGCGCCGCTGTTCGTGTGGCTGACGAACACGATCACGATCACTGTCTTCGCGCTGATCGGGACGTTGTTGACGTGCTCGTTGGTGGCGTACGGTTTTGCCCGGCTTCGGTTTCCGGGGCGGAACGTGCTGTTCGTGCTGTTGCTGTCGACGATGATGCTGCCGGACGTGGTGACGCTGGTGCCGCAGTTCGTGCTGTTCAAGTCGCTGGGCTGGGTGGACACGTTCCTGCCGCTGATCGTGCCTTCGTTCCTCGGCGGGGGCGCGTTCAACATCTTCCTGGTGCGGCAGTTCTACCTGACGATCCCGCGCGACTTCGACGAGGCAGCGCGACTGGACGGCGCGTCGAACTGGCGGATCTGGTGGCACATCATCCTGCCGTTGTCGCGTCCGGTGCTGATCGCGGTGGGGATCTTCTCCTTCGTCTTCCACTGGAACGACTTCCTGGCGCCGCTGATCTACCTGCAGTCGGAGGGCAACAAGACGCTGGCGCTGGGGTTGCGGGCGTTCATCAGTCCGACGGACGCGTCGTGGAACATCTCGATGGCGGCGTCGATGTTCCTGGTGATCCCGGTGCTTCTGGTGTTCTTCGTCGCGCAACGCTCGTTCATCCGCGGCGTGGTGATGACCGGGATCCAGGGGCGTTAGCGCACGATTCCGGCGATGATCAGGGCCACACCGACGGGGATGTCGACGACGGCGCAGAGCTCGGACCAGTTGCGGCTGACGATCTTGTTACGTACGTAATGGAACGCGTCCCACAGTCCGTGTGTGAGCCAGCCGACGCCGGCGATGACGACGCCGAGGTTGCTGTCGACGACGAAGGCAGCGATGGTGAGGCCGCCGAAGAAGATCATGCCGACGGTCTCGACGGTGAACCAGTAGCGGTCCTGGGCCCGGCCGACGACGATGGCCCAGAGCCAGGCGGCGACGAGGACGACGGTCATGACGAGGGCGCCTTCGAGCTTCAGGATGAACGCCAGGGCGCCGACCACGATCGTTCCGCCGAACATCAGGAACGCGGCCATCGGCCTGCCGGTCGCCCACGTGGCGGGGTAGATCGCCATCATCGCGGCGACGCCCGGGGTCAGGTCGACGCCGCCCTTGGTCGCGACGATGCCCGCGATGGCGGCGGCCGCGAGAATGAGCCCGACAGCGCTCGGCCACCGATCGACCAGCCTGGCCCCGGTCGTCGTCTCGTTCACCATGATCACCACCCTGCCAGCCCCGCTCTGCCTTCCTTTGGCGCGGACGAGCGGCTCATCCGGATCCATGCGAAACCTGTCCGCCCACCAGGGATCCCCGGCTGCCCTGCGGCGTGCCCCGCTGTTCGCGATGGGGTCGGGGGCACCCTTGTCCGAACCTCCTCGAGCGAGGGGACCCTCCGCCCTTCGCGAAAGTGTGGGGTTCTGGTCGCGACACGCCGGCGTGTCGCGACCAGAACCCCACAGTTTGATGGGACGTGGTGGATGGGCTGGGCTATGGGACCAGGGTGCCCCTCACCCCAACCCTCGGCGCGACCTGGCCATGATCATGAACGTGATCATGAAGGCAAACCCTGCGTATACGACCAGTTCGGCTTCATGATCACGTTCATGATCACGGGCGTCGAGGGCTCGGCGGTGACGACGAGCGTGTCATCGAGGACCACGAGCCTCATCCTCGCAGGTCTTGCACCCCCGAACCTAGCTTGCTAGCATCCTAGCCATGGTCGACTCAGACAAGGTGCAGTTCAACATCTACCTGTCCCGGGAGCTCGTGACGCGCGTCAAGCACCAGGCGATCGACGAGGACGAGCGGTCGTTGAGCTCGTTCGTCGAACGGATCCTGCAGAGCTATCTCGACAACACCAAGGAGGCGAGCCGATGATCACCCCAGCGCCGATTCGGTTCACGGCGAACGTCGCGGCGATGCGCGAGTTCTTCGAGCTGCTTGGCTTCAAGTCCCACATCATCTCCGAGGTCGGGCCGGACTGGGTCTCGATGCGCGGCGACGTCGGGATCATGTCGCTGCATGCCGCGGACTACGAGAAGAGCGACGTCGTCTTCGACACCGACGAGGATATGGAGAACCTGCAGAAGCGCCTGCACGACGCGGGATTCTCCGATGCGCGCATCGTGGACGAGGCGTTCGGGCGGCGGCTCGACGTCAGCGACCCGCAGGGCGAGAACGTCATGATCTTCGAGCGCATGAAGGACACCTACGGCTATCGCGTCGTCGAGTAGGGGCTCAGTCCGGGATGTCCCTAGTAGGCGGGCCGAGGCCGCGCGCCTACCTTCGCGAGCATGAAGGCGATCGTTCAGGATCGGTACGGCTCCCCTGACGTCCTGACATTCTCAGACGTCGACGAGCCGGTACCCGCGGCGAACGAGGTGCTCGTGCGGGTGCGCGCGTCCTCGGTGAACGCGTACGACTGGCATCTCATGCGAGGCGATCCCGCGCTCGCGCGGCTGGCGTCTCCGGCCGTGTTCGGGCTCCGCGCGCCGAAGCGACGGATCCGCGGCCGCGACGTCGCGGGGATCGTCGAGGCAGTGGGCGCGAACGTCACGCAGTGGAAGCCCGGCGACGAGGTGTACTGCGACGTCGGCGACGCGAACGGAGCCTTCGCCGAGTATGTCTGCGCCCCCGAGAACCTGGTCGCGACGAAGCCGGCGAACCTGACGTTCGAGCAGGCGGCGGCCGTACCCATCGCGGCGAACACCGCGTTGATCGGGCTACGCGATGTCGCGAACGTCCAGATTGGCCAACGCCTGTTGATCAACGGAGCTACCGGCGGCGTGGGAACGTACGCCGTGCAGCTCGGCAAGGCGTTCGGCGCGCACGTCACGGCGGTGTGCCGTACCCGCAACGTCGAGCTCGTCAGATCGCTCGGCGCGGACCACGTCGTCGACTACACCCACGAGGACTTCGCCAAGACCCGGCAGCGGTACGACATCGTGCTCGACCTGGTCGGCAACCGCTCGTTGACAACACTCCGGAGCGTGGCGACACCCGAGGCCGCGGTCGTGCTGTCCGGCGGTGGCACGTCGAAGGGCGGATCGTTGGTCGGCCCGATGGGGCTGTTCCTGTGGGCGAAGCTGTCCGCGCGGTTCGTTCCCCAACGCCTGTTGGAGATCACCGTCGCGCCGAGCGGCGAAAGCCTGGCGGAGTTGCGGGAGCTGATCGAGGCGGGCCGGGTCACGCCGGCGATCGATCGCCAGTACTCGTTGAGCGAAGTCCCGGACGCGATCCGCTACGTGGAGAACGAACACGCGCGAGCGAAGGTCGTCATCTCGGTGTGAACGCGCAGCGGAAACCGAGGTTGCCCGTCGAGCTGTCCGGTGTGTTGGAGGTACGGGCGGCGACGCGGTAGCGGTTGCAGTACGACTCGTGGCAGAGATAGCTGCCGCCGCGCATCACCCGAGACGTGCCGTCAACCGGGCCTTGCGGGTCGATCCGAGTAGGCCCGCTCTCCTCCACATGCCAGTCCGCACTGAACCAGTCCATGCACCACTCCCACACGTTGCCAGCGACCTCGTAGAGGCCGAAGTCGTTGGGACCAAAGGACTTCACAGCCGCCGTGCCGACGTGTCCGTCGTCCTCGGTGTTGGACCGAGGGAACTCGCCCTGCCAGATGTTGCACCGCCACCGGCCCCGCGGCGTGAGCTCGTCGCCCCAGGCGAACCGAGCCTGGTCCAGCCCGCCGCGGGCCGCATACTCCCACTCGGCCTCGGTCGGCAGCCGCTTCCCGGCCCACGTCGCGTAGAGCAGCGCATCGGTCCAGGACACGTGCACGACAGGGTGTTGCGGCCGGGTCGTGACCGACGAGCCCGGCCCCTCCGGCGACCACCAGGTGGCGCCACGAACGGGCCGCCACCAGGGCGCGCCCGGCACCGATCCGTCCACCAGCGGCGCGCCCGGCTCCACGAACTGGTGGAAGACGTAAGACCAGCCGAAGCGTTCCGCTTCGGTGACATACTCCGTCGCTTTGACGAAGGCGGCGAACTGCCGATTGGTCACCGCGGTGGCGTCGATCGCGAACGGCCGCACCGTCACCGTGCGGACGGGACCTTCCCCGTCGTCGACGAAGGCGTCGGGATCGTCGCCACCCATGCGGAACATGCCAGCCGGCAGGCGAACCATGCCGCGCAGCACGTCGGTGTCGAACCGCGCCGGCACGTCAAACGGCGTCGACACCACATAGCCCGTGGTGAAGTCGCCGACCTCATCCTCGCGCGACGGACCGCAGCAAGCCGACAATCGCCCTACTCCCAGGCGAATCCGGCGCCCGTGGGCGCCAGTGCGCAGCCGTCCTCGAGCAGCGGGAACGACCGCTCCGACGACCGCAGCCCGGTCTCGAGCCACGTCGCCGTCGGGACCGACATCAGCAGGCTCAGGGCGGCCGGACCGCCACCATGCGACGCGTACGGGATCCCGTACGCCCCGGCCAGCCCGCCGATCGCGCGGATCTCCGTCGGACCGCCCGCTCGGCGCAGGTCCGGCTGCACGATGTCAACCCCACGTTGCTCGAAGAGCTCGCGGAACTCCCTTGCGGAGTAGAGGTTCTCCCCTGTCGCGATCGGCGTCAGCGAACGCTGCTTCAGCTCCGCGTACCCGCGGATGTCGTCCGCCCGGAGAGGCTCTTCGAACCAGTACACGCCAAGGTCGGCGAACACCGACGCGTAGAGCACCGCGTCGTCGAGCGTCAACACCTGGTTGGCATCGACCATCACGCGGACGCCGTCGCCGACTTCGGCTTGTACGGCGGAGATTCGCTCGACGTCCTCGTCCAACGTCGACGCCGCGACCTTCATCTTCACGCCACGGAAGCCCTGCTCGACCGCCTTCACGGCGACCTGCTTCAGCTCGTCGAGCGAGTAGTTCGACCAGCCGACCATCGCGTACGCCGGCACGCGGTCGCGGTACGGCGCCCACAGCCGGTACGTCGGCACGCCGTGCGCCTTGCCGAGCAGATCCCACAACGCGACGTCGATCGCGCTGATCCCGAACGTGGGCAGGCCGAACGTCCCGTAGTACTCGGTCTGCACCTTCAACGCTTCGATGATCGCGCCGATCTCGGCGGCGTCCTGGCCGACGACCACCGGTGCGAGCTCAGACTCGATCAGCACCGCGAGCGAACGCGGCGCACCGTCACCGCGACCGAAGCTCGAGGACGAGACGCCCACGAGCCCGTCGTCGGTCTGGATCTCGACGTGGACCGAACCACCGCCGGTCAACGTTTGCAGGGCATCGCGAATCGGGTTGGCCGCGTGCGGACGGTTCTCGTACCGCACGCGGACTTCGGTGACCCGCATCATCACGTCCTCTCACCTTGCAAAGTGTGGGGTTCTGGTAGGGACACACCGGCGTGTCCCTACCAGAACCCCACAGTTGGTGCCGTGGGGATGCGGCTGGCTCAGGCGGAGATCTTCGAGGCCAGCTTGGTCGCGATGGCGGACAGGAACTCGTCCGTCGTCTGCCACTGCGCGTCGCCACCGACGAGCAGCGCGAGGTCCTTGGTCATCTGGCCGTCCTCGACGGTCTCGATGCACGCGGCCTCGACCTTCGCGGCGAAGTCGATCAGCTCCTGCTGCGAGTCCAGCTTGCCGCGGTGCGCGAGGCCACGGGTCCAGGCGAAGATCGACGCGATCGGGTTCGTCGACGTCTTTTCGCCCTTCTGCCATTGGCGATAGTGCCGCGTGACCGTACCGTGCGCTGCCTCGGCCTCGACCGTCGAACCGTCTGGCGTCATCAGCACCGACGTCATCAGACCGAGCGAGCCGAAGCCCTGCGCGACCGTGTCGGACTGCACGTCACCGTCGTAGTTCTTCGCCGCCCAGACGAATCCGCCCTCCCACTTGAGAGCCTGCGCGACCATGTCGTCGATCAGCCGGTGCTCGTACGTGATCCCAGCGGCGTCGAAGTCGGCCTTGAACTCCGCCTCGAAGACCTCCTGGAACAGGTCCTTGAAGCGGCCGTCGTACGCCTTGAGGATCGTGTTCTTCGTGGACAGGTAGACCGGGTACTTGCGCTGCAGGCCGTAGTTGAGCGAGGCCCGCGCGAAGTCGCGGATCGAGTCGTCGAAGTTGTACATCGCCAGCGCGACGCCGCCGCCGGGGAACTCGCCGACCTCGAACTCCATCGGCTCCGAGCCGTCGGCCGGAACGAACGACACCGTCAGCTTGCCCGCACCGGGAACGACGAAGTCCGTCGCCTTGTACTGGTCCGCGTGCGCGTGACGGCCGATGATGATCGGCTTCGTCCAGCCGGGCACGAGCCGCGGCACGTTGCTGATCACGATCGGCTCGCGGAAGATCACGCCGCCGAGGATGTTGCGAATGGTGCCGTTCGGCGACCGCCACATCTTCTTCAGCCCGAACTCCTCGACCCGCGCCTCGTCCGGCGTGATCGTCGCGCATTTGACGCCGACACCGTGCTGCTTGATCGCGTTCGCGGAGTCGACGGTGACCTGGTCGTCGGTCGCGTCGCGGTTCTCGATCGAGAGGTCGTAGTACTCCAGCGGAACGTCGAGATACGGAAGGATCAGCTGGTCCTTGATCTCCTTCCAGATCACGCGCGTCATCTCGTCGCCGTCGAGCTCGACGACCGGGTTCGCTACCTTGATCTTCGCCATCGGTACGTGGATCTCCTCTTGATCGGTGCTTGCTACGTCGTCATGCCGGGCGACGCCACGGGAATGCCGCGCCACTCCGCGATCTCGACCATGCGCTTGTCATAGGTGATGAGCGCCGACAGCTCGTTGCCAAGAAGCTCCGCGGAGGCCACGTGGATCGCGTCCAGCGTCCTGAGGATAGGGAATCCAGCGGCGCGGTCGCGCACCTGCGACGTGATCTCGATCTCGTCGTAGTCCCGGAGCAGTCGGGCCATCAGCTGGGGGAAGTTCCCGTACGTGTCGCAGGTGCGCACGGTCTCGATCAAGCCGACCGTGCTCGTCGCGCCCGGCTCGCTTCGCTCCCTCAAGTAGGCGCGAAGCTCCGAGGCTGGCGGTCGGCCTGTGATCAGCACGACGAGCGCCGACGCGTCGTAGTAGATCACGCGCCGTTCCCCTGACCGCGCTCGAGCTCCTCCCGGAACTCCCGCTCCCAGTCCGACTCGCTGTAACGGTCCGCGAGCAGCCTTTGGAGCGGGTCGGCGTCGTCCGGGATCTCGATCCGCGTGAACGTGTCGACGTCGGCCGACGTCTTGCCGGACGGTCGGATCGCACCACTAGCCACGAGCTCGTCGTAACGGCTGTATTCTCTTTGACCGGGAATCAGTGTCGCGATGACCTTGCCATGCCTGGTCACCTCGATGGTCTCTCCTTGCTCCGCGCGCGCGAACATCGCGCTCGGGTTGTAGGAGAACTCCCGAACAGTCACCGTCGTCATCCGGTCACCATCCCTTCGCAGTTGTACCTACGTGAGGGTACCACTGTGTAGGTACAACTACAGGTTCTGGACGTCGGCCTGCTTCGCGCGGACGGCTTCGGCGGCTTCCTTGAGTGCGGCGAGCTCGGTGTCGGTCAGCTCGACCTCGGACACCTTGCGTACGCCCTCCTTGCCGAGCTCGGCGACGACGCCGAGGTAGACGCCGGAGATGCCGTACTCGCCGTCGACCCAGGCGCACACCGGCATGGCCGCGCCGGAGTCCTCCGCGACGGCCTTGGCCATGCGGGCGGCCGCGGCGCTCGGGGCGTAGTACGCCGAGCCGGTCTTCAACAGCGCGACGATCTCGGCGCCGCCGTTGCGCGTACGGTCGACGAGCTCGTCGACCTTCTCCTGAGGGAGCGCCTCGGTGAGCGGCTTGCCGTCGACCGTGCTGCGGGAGGGAACGGGCACCATCGTGTCGCCGTGCGAGCCGAGCGTCAGCGTGGTGACCGAGCCGGTGTCGACGCCGAGCTCCTCGGCGACGAAGTTCGTGAAGCGCGCCGTGTCGAGCATGCCGGCCTGGCCGAGCACGCGGTTCTTCGGGAAGCCGGTCGCGAGCTGGGCGAGCGCGGTCATCTCGTCGAGCGGGTTGGAGACGACGATCACGACGGCGTTCGGCGCGTGCTTGGCGACGTTCTCCGAGACACTGCGGACGATCTTCGCGTTGGTCTCGATCAGGTCCATGCGGCTCATGCCGGGCTTGCGCGGGAGGCCGGCGGTGATCACGACGATGTCGGATCCGGCGATCGCCTCGTACCCGCCGCCGTCGGGCGTCGTCGTGACGCCGGTGACCTTGGTCTCGTAGCCCTCGATCGACCGCGACTGGTTGATGTCGAGCGCGATGCCCGCGGGCTTGCCCTCGATGATGTCGGTGAGGACGACCTCTTCGAACAGGTCGTACTCCGCGAGTCGCTGGGCGGTCGTGGACCCGTAGAAGCCGGCTCCGACGACGGCTACCTTGCCCTTGCGCGCCATGGTTCTGTTCGCCTCCTGACGAAATCTCTTGGCATCAAGATAACAGCTGGGTGGTGCTCACCGGATGTCTGGGACGATCAGCGCGAGCACCAGCGCGGCGACGCCCAGAACGGTGAGGGTGACGACGTCGATGGCGCGGCTGCGCAGGACGAGCAGGCCGACGATTCTCGACGGAAAGAACAGCCTGAACGCGGCCGCGAGGATCACCGCGGCGGCGAACAGGATGGCGCCGGTCCGGAAGTCGTCGACGACCACGACGACGAGTCCGACGGCGACGACGGCGAGGACGAGCAGGAGTGGCCACTGGCGGCGGAGCCAGGAGTACTTGCCGTAGCGCCAGGCTCGCGCGCGGGCTGCTCTTCTTGCTTCGCGCGGGTCGATGGATGCCTCGTTGATCGGCGTGGGCGCGGCGTGGGTTGGTCGTCGCGGCTGCCGATGCTGGGGCTCGTTCTCCTGCTCCTGCGCCTGCTCCTGCTCCTGCTGGGCGGCGGGGACCGCGTGGACAGGACCACCGTTCGAGCGCACCTCGGCCGGCACCGACGGACGCGCCGGCGCAGCCCCCCGGACCGGCTGGTCCGACATCGGGGTCCTCCTGGAAAGCCTCTGGGATCTGCCCCGCAGGTTACGCCATCCGCCCCGACGGCGAAGTGCCACCAGCCAGACGCCGCAGGTGGGGTTTAGCCGACGGAGTGGCTGGACTTGTTGGACAGATCTCGGTCTCTTTCCCGAGATCTGTCCAACAAGTCAGCGCCCGCTAGCGATCCGGGGGCAGGCCGAGGGTGGCGCAGGCGGCTTTGACCGCGGCGGCGCGGAGGTCGTCGGCAGGGAGGTCGGGGAACATCACCGTGGTGTCCGCCATCCCGCCGATCGCCACGATCGCGGCCACCCGCTCCTCGACGGTCGGCGTCGGACCCATGAGCAGCAGCATCATCCGGGTCCGCCACCCCTCGAACTTGTCCCGCACGAGGTGCAACGTGCTCAGGTCCCGCAGGATGAACTGGCTGATGTGCCGGTTCCGGAACGTGAGGTCGAAGTACACCCCGATTAGCTCCCGCTTCGGCAGCGGGTCGCCCGCCTCTCGTTCGGCGAGAAACGCCTCGAACTCGTCGACCAGCGGCTGCACCAGCGATCGCACCAGGGCCTCGCGCGAGTCGAAGTGGTAGTACAGCGCCGGTTTGGTGATCCCCAGCCGGCCCGCGATGTCCTGCAGGGACGTCCGCTGCACCCCACGCTCGAGGAACAGCTCCATCGCCGCCGCCTGGATGCGGTCACGCGTGTCGGTGGATCGAGGCCTCGCCATGGCTACGCATCCTAGATCACTTACTTAACGTTCAGTAAACCCTTGACGCAGCCAGAAACCGACGTTTACCTTCCGGTAAGTAAACGAACTCCCGGTAAGGAACCGCGCCATGACCACCGTCCTGATCTCCGGCGCCAGCGTCGCCGGCCCGACCCTCGCCTACTGGCTCCACAAGTACGGCTTCCACACGACCGTCCTCGAGCGCACCCAAGAGCTCAGGGCCGGGTATGGCGGCCACGCCGTCGACCTGTTCGGCCCGGCCGTCGAGATCGCCAGCAAGATGCGCGTCCTCCCGCGAGTACAAGCCGCCAGAACGATGACCGAGCGCCTCTTCTTCGACCGCGAAGGCAAGCGCCCGCTCGAGGTCGACCTGAAGCGCATCGTCGCCGGCATCTCCGACCAGCACGTTGAGATCATGCGCGGCGAGCTCGCGACGATCCTGCACGACGCGACCAAGAACGACGTCGAGTACGTCTTCGGCGATTCCATCGCCACGCTCGACGACACAGCAAACGGCGTCCACGTCACGTTCGAGCACAGCTCGGCACGACGCACGTTCGACCTCGTCATCGGCGCCGACGGTCTGCACTCGAACGTCAGACGCCTCACGTTCGGACCAGAGAACGACTACCGCACCTTCCTCGGCGGCTACCTCGCCGCGTTCACCGTCCCCAACTACCTCGACCTGCAAGGCGAGATGCGCGCGTACAACACGCCCGGCAAGCTCGCCGGCCTCTACGGCGTCCGCCAAACCGGCGAGGCGCGCGCCGCGTTCATCTTCCTGCGCGACGACGAACTCGACTACGACTACCGCGACACCGAGCAGCAGAAGCGCCTCGTCCAACGCGAATACGCCAACGTGGGTTGGGAAATCCCCAGACTGCTTCAAGAGCTGGAGCACGCCGACGACTTCTACCTCGACTCGATCAGCCAGATCGTCATGGACACCTGGTCGCGCGGCCGCGTCACGCTCGTCGGCGACGCCGGCTACTCCCCCGCGCCGGCGGTCGGCGGCGGTACGAGCATCGCGATGGTCGGCGCGTACGTCCTCGCCGGCGAGCTCCGCCAGGCGAACGGCGACCACACCACAGCGTTCCCGGAGTACGAGCAAGCCATGAGGCAGATCGTCACCCGCTTCCGCACGGTCGGCCCGACGACGATGAAGACGATCGTCCCGCGCACCAAGGCCCAGATCGCCACCACCGCGGCCATGCTGCGCGTCGTTCCCAAGCTCCCCATCAGCCTCCAACGAACCCTGTCGAACTTCCAGGGCGGCGTGGCCAAGGCGATCGAGTCCATCACGTTGCGGGACTACGAGCCCGCCACACCAGCCGTCCCAGGATTTCCCGTTACGCTGCAGCGCAACACAGGGAGCCCGGAGTGACGCAGGTCACATAACGGACTGGACAGGCTTGGGGTCTTGGGAGACGTGGGAACGCTGACCGCTCAATCGCCCGCCACGACAGCAGAACAGCCGAAGCGAGGCAGACGCCTGCTCGCGGACCTCGCGGCGATGGGGAGCATGGTCGCGCTCGCCTTCCTCGTCTTCGCCAGGCTGTGGGTCGATCCAACCCGCCGCTACCTGATCGACGGCGCGTCGGACCAGCAGCTGTTCGAGTGGTTCTTCGCGCAGACGGCACACGCGCTCGTGCGCGGCGACGACCTGCTGTTCTCGAACTTCATCAACTTCCCGACCGGCATCAACGTGATGGCGAACACCGCGAGCTTCGGGCTCTCCATCCCGCTCGCACCAGTGACGCTGACGCTCGGCGCCTCGGTCACGTGGGCGATCGTGCTCCTCGTCGGCCTCGCGGGTACGGCGATCGGCTGGTACTGGCTGATGTCGCGCTACCTCGTCACCTCGCGGCTCGGCGCGGCGATCGGCGCCGGCCTCGCGGGCTTCGCGCCGTCGATGATCTCGCAGGCACAGGCGCACCCGCAGATGATGGTGCTGTTCCCCGTCCCGTTCATCATCATCCAACTGATCAAGCTGTATCGCGGCCAGCGCATCGTGCTGAACGGGATCCTGCTCGGGCTGATCGTGACGTGGCAGCTGTTCATCGGCGAAGAGGCGTTGATGATCGCGGCGATCGGGATCGCGACGTTCATCGTCGCGTGGGCCGCGATGCACTGGTCGGAGTTCCGCGCCCGATTCCGTACGACCGCACTCGGCGTCGCGATCGGCGCGGCCGTCTCGCTGGTGATCTGCGCGTACCCACTGTGGTTCCAGTTCACGGGACCACAGAGCTACAGCGCCTTGCTGCACGGGCCTTCCGGCAACCCGCTCGAGTCGTTCTGGTCGTTCTCGACCGAGTCGCTGCTCGGCCACGCGGAGATCGCGCGACAGCTGTCGATGAACCGGACCGAGGAGAACTCGTTCTTCGGCTGGCCCCTGCTGGCGTTGACGATCGCGTTGGTCGTGTGGCTGTGGAAGCGCAAGGTCGCGCGCGTCCTGATGATCGTGATCGTCGTCGCCGCGGCGCTCTCGCTAGGCCCGAGGGTCGTGCTCAACGGCGAGGCCACCTGGATGCCCGCACCGTGGATCCTGTTCCGCCATATGCCCTTGCTGGACTCGTTGTTGGAGTCGCGGCTCGCGATGATCTGCGTGCCAGCGATGGGCATCCTCATCGCGCTCGGCATCGACCGGCTGCGCAAGTCGACCGCGCCGACACGCTATCGGGTGGTCGGGTACGCGGCGATTGCCCTTGCCCTGTTGCCGATCTTCCCCACTCCCCTGCGGGCCGCCGACCGCGAGCCGCTACCGGAGTTCTTCGCCGACGGAACGTACCGCGCGTACGTCCCGGAGGGCGGCACCGTGATCCCCGTTCCGCCAACGGTGCCGGGCGATGTGGACGCGTACGACTGGCAGGTCAAGACGGGGATGGAGTTCCACATCCCCGAGGGCTACTTCGTCGGGCCGTGGGACGAGACCGGGCGCGCGTCGTACGGCGCCTACCCGCGGCCGATGTCGTGGCTGCTGCGCCGGATCCGCGACGGCGAGGGACTGACGGTCAACGAGGCGGACAAGGCGCAGGCGAAGGCCGATCTGGAGTTCTGGAAGGCGTCCGTGGTCGTGCTCGGCGACCAACCGCACCGAGACGAGCTGAAGACCGCGGTCGACGAGCTCCTTGGCGAGGAGGGCGAGCTCGTCGGCGGGCTCTACGTGTGGAAGGTCGCGCCATGAGCGAGCGGCACGTCGTGATCGCGCCGGGCGGGCGGTACGGCCCGTCCGCGCCGCTGCTGTTCTACCCCGGCGAGGCGGCCGAACGTCGTGGCGCGGTCGTGCATCCGATCGACTGGGAGTACCCGCTCGACACCCCGGCGGACCGGCGAGTGCCGTGGGTGCACGAACGGGTCGCGCCGGTGCTCGACGAGGCCGGGCCTGGCGCGCTGGTCGTCGGCAAGTCCCTCGGCACACTGAGCGCCCCGCTCGCCGCCGACCGGGAGCTGCCGGCGGTGTGGCTGACGCCGTTGCTGACCGAGGCGCCTTGCGTGGAGGGCCTGCGGCGCGCGACCGCACCGTTCCTGCTCGTGGGCGGTACGGCGGACAAGCTGTGGGTGGGTGACCTCGCCCGCGAGCTGACGCCGTACGTACTGGAGATCGAGGGCGCCGACCACGGCATGTTCCTGCCCGGTCCGCTGAGTGAGTCGGCGGCCGTCCTCGGTCAGGTCGTGGCCGCCGTCGAGACGTTCCTCGACGACGTCGTCTGGCCTTAATAGAGAGCGGAACCGAAGAACTCGAAGGCGGTCGGCTTACCGCCGAGGCCGCCCGAGCCCTGGAACCACAGCTGCGCACGTGACGTGGTCTGGACGCCCTTCGCCGAGCCGTACAGGACGTTCACCACGCCGGCTGAGCTGGCGCCAGCGTCGCGCTTGTCGTTCGGTACGCCGACGACGAGGTCCGCGCGGCCGTCGCGGTCGAAGTCGTTGGCCGCGAGCGCCTCGCCGAAGCTCTCGTTCTCGCCCGCCTCGCCTGGCACCGAGCCGCTGTCCTGGCTGTCGAGCACGTTCCCGCGTACGGTCAGCCGCCCCGCGGACTCGCTGCCGTAGAACACCGTCACCGAACCCTGCGCCGTGTCCTCGTCGCTGGGCGCGCCCACCGCGAGGTCGCACGCGCCGTCGCCGTTGAAGTCCGCGGCCGCGAGCGCGGTGCCGAACACGTCGCCCGCCTCGGCGATGCCGAGCACGTTCGCCAAGTCCTGATGGAGAATCCCACCGCGCCCGACCAGGCCGACTGCCGAGCCCTCGATCACGTCCACCTCGCCGGCGCCGCGCGCGGCGCCGATGCCCTCGAACCGGGCGCCGACCGCCAGATCGTCGTGCCCGTCGGCGCCGAAGTCGCCCGCGGCGAGGCTCTCGCCGAACCGGTCGCCGTCCTCGGCGACATCGGCCACGCCATCCTCGCCCTGGCTCCAGGGGAAGGCGGAGGGACCGGCGACCAGCCCGGCTGAGGAGCCGGACAACACCTGGACGGCGCCGGCGTCGTCGATGCCGCGTACGCCCTCGCCTGGTACGCCGATCGCGAGATCCTCCGCGCCGTCGCCGTCGAAGTCGCCCGCGGCGAGGCTGCTGCCGAAGCCGTCCTCAGGCTCGGCGGCGTCGGGGACGCCCTCGCTGTTCTGGTTCCAGTACTGGCTGCGGCTGGACACGATCGGCAGGCCGTGCGGCGTTCCGTACAGAACAGTCACCGAACCCGCCTCGTCGACCGCGCCGAACATCCAGTCCACGTTGTCGTCCGGGGCACCGACCGCGAGGTCGTCGCGGCCGTCGCCGTCGAAGTCGCCGACCGCGAGCGCTGAGCCGAACTTGGCCGCCGGGTTCCAGTCCGCGCCAACGTTCAACGCACCTTGGCGAATCACGCGGGCCGGCTGGTCGCGCGAGACCTCGACGCCCGCGGACGCGCCCTCGAACACGAGCACCTCGCTGGCCCGCCCGTCCGTTCCGGGAGCGCCGACCACCAGCTCGCTGCACCCGTCGCCGTCGAAGTCACCGGCGGCGACCGAGCCGCCGAAGCTCTCGTTCGGCGCGGGGGTGCCGGGGACGCCGGGGGTGTCCCTGGTCAGGTACTGCGCGCCCTTGCCGGACAGCCCCTTGGTGCCGCCGTACAGGATCTCGACCGCCCCGCCGCCGGAGTCCTCGACGCCGTCGACCGCGTCGTACGGAACGCCGATCGCGAGGTCGGCGTAGCCGTCGCAGTTGAAGTCCGTGCTCGCGGACCTACCGACCGCGCGGTCGGGATCCGGGGAGGCGAACGCCGACCCGGCGGGCAGCACGATGAGCACGCTCACCACCGCCAGGCACCAGCCGACCCCTCGCGTCCGCACCAACGCATGATTGCAGACAGTTGTTACACGGGGAATGGTCGTCGGGTCCGGGCGCCGAGGACGGTCACCGCGCGCCCTTCTCCAGCAGGTACGCGGCGGCGTCGGGTTGGTCGAAGTACCGGGCCCAGCCGAGCGGCGTCGCGTGGAACGCCGGATCCTCGGCAGTCAGGTCGGCACCGGCCTCCACCAGCAGCTTCAGCGTCTCCAACTCGCCGGAGCCGGCGGCGAGCTGGACTGCCGTACGACCGAGGGCGGAGCGGGCGTCGATGGCGAAGCCGAGCGCGAGCAGGGGCGGGACCGCGTCCCAGCGCTTGGCCGCGGCCGCCTCGGCGACCAGGCTGGGGCGTTCGGTGCGGACACGGTCCAGGTCGGCCGGGCGGTCGCCGTTCAGCAGGGCGGTGACCGAGGGGTCCTCGGACTGCTGACCGCGGTAGAGGTCGCGGACCACGCCGACCTCGGCGCCGTGGTGGATGAGCTCGTCGAGGATGTGCAGGGCGAACGTGTTGCCGCTGTCCTTGCCGTATCGGCCGGCGAGCTCGCCCATCGGGCGGTCGAGGTCGTCCTGGCTGAGCGCGGCGAGCCGGCGACGCCAGACGGCGTAGGCGTGGTCGAGCCCCTCGATGGCCGCGGCGGCGGTGGTGCGCGTCGTCGGCAGCCCGTCGTCCGGCAGGGGTTGGTGGCCGAACCACGTCGCGGTCCGTTCGGCCTGCAGGACGTCCATCAGGTGGTTCAGCCGCCACGAGATCGTGGTGAACGGCGGCGGGTCGGGCGGCAGTGCGTCCCCGTCCGCCTTACCGTCGCGGATGGACCAGCAACCCGGCATGGGCTCCCAGGAGAACTCCTCGTCGGTCAGGCCCTCCACGCGGGTACGGAGGCGCTCCCAGGCGAAGTCGGACAGTCCCAACAGGTCTTCTCTGAGTTCGGTCATGGGCTCAACGTTAGGACGCTCTGCGGACAGGATCGGTCCGCAGAGCGGGGACAATGGAGAACGTGGACACCGCCTCGCGCCTGCTCCGGCTGCTGACGCTGCTCCAGTCCCGCCCGCAATGGGACGGCGAGGAACTGGCCCACCGGCTGGAGGTCACCACGCGTACGGTCCGCCGCGACGTCACGAGGCTCCGTTCGCTCGGCTACCCGGTCTCCGCCGAGGCCGGGCTCGGCGGCGGCTACCGGCTCGGCCCAGGCGGGCGGCTGCCCCCGTTGCTGCTGGACGACGACGAGGCAGTGGCGATCGCCGTCGGGCTGCGGGTGGCGACGACCACGACGGTGTCGGGCGTCGAGGACGGTGCGATCGCGGCGCTGGCCAAGCTGCACCAGGTCCTGCCGGCGCGGCTGCGCGAACGGGTCACCGCGATCGGCGCGAGCATGGTCCAGCTGCCGCAGGGCGACCTGCCGCAGGTCGACGCCGACGTCCTCGTCACGCTCGCCGCCGGCTGCCGGCACACCGAAGGGCTGCGGTTCCGGTACCGCCGGCACAGTGGCGAGGAGTCGGAGCGGTCGGTGGAGCCGTTCCAGATCGTGCACACCGGCCGCCGCTGGTACCTGGTGGCGAGGGACCGTTCGCACGGCGAGTGGCGGACGTTCCGGATCGACCGGATCTCCGCACCGCAGCTGACCGGAATGCGGTACCGGCTCGAGGATCCCCCCGACGCGGTCGCGCTCGTCGCGGAGGGAACGGGCGTTACGCCGTGGGAGATCAAGGCGACGCTGCGCGTGCACGTACCCGCGGAGACGGCGCGCCGGCAGATCCCGCCGGGCCGCGGCGTGGTCGAGCCGATCGACGAGTCGACCTGCCTGGTCCGCATGGCGGCGAACGAGCTCGGCCCGCTCGTCGGGGCGGTCACGATGATTCCCTGGGAGTTCGAAGTCCTGTCACCGGACGTGCTCCGCGACGCGGTCCTCGACCTCGGCGCCCGCCTCACTCGCTCGGCAGTCGGCGGCATGCGGGCAAAAGAAAACCCGGCCCACGAGGAGCCGGGTGGTATACGTGAGGAACCCTAGCCGGTCTGGGGCTGGCCGGACAGGGACGAAACGTAAAGTTTTCAATGGATCGAAGTTTCACCATCCCTCGGGGAGGGAATAGGTAGCGGCTGGGTCCGGAAGCTGGTGGTCCCGAAAGTCGTGTGCGACCAACTGTCGCCAGAAATGTCTGCCGGCGCCTTCGCGTGCCAGACCGCGCAGCGCGCCGGCGAGATAGGTCGGGCTCGGGTTGACCAGGCCGACCGGAACGCGTTGACGCGCTTCCTGCAAGGGGAATCGTAGATCGCTGTCGTTGGAGATGACCAGGGCCGCATCGATCTTTCCGCCGAGCGCGTCGACGAGCAGGTGGCTCGCGACGTTGACGTCGGAGCCCTTCTCCTCGCGATAGGCGTACGACACCATGAACATCCCGCCGCTGATCCGCTTGTGCCCGTCGTGCACGACGACCGGCCAGTCCGAACGGACGAGCAACGGGCGGCCCTTGGCGTCCCGGGTGGCGAGCGGCGAGGTGCGTACGCGGGAGACGTAGTAGCCGTACTCGATGTGGTCGACGCTCCCGCTCGCGAGCAGGGCCTTGAGGTAGACGTCCTGGTCCTGCTGGCCCTTGGGGTTGCTCGCGCCGTCGATCACAGCCGTGCAGTAGACGACGCGCTCGACCTGCGCGTCCTCCCAGTTCCGCCGTTCGCCGATCAGGTCGCAGGCGAGCGCGCGTACGTCCAACCAACGCCAGCCGGAAGTACCCCGACCACAGGACTGCCGTGCTCCGTAGTAGAGGTTGAAGCCGTCGACGTACACACCTACGCGCATCTTGCGACACAGTAGTAACGGGTACCGACCAAGATCGACATGAACGTCCCAGGCCGGCCAGGTGAAGCACGCCCACCTAGTGGAAGAAGTGCCGCGTCCCGGTCAGGTAGAGCGTCACGCCGGCCGCCGCGGCCGCCGCGATGACCTCTTCGTCGCGGACCGAGCCACCGGGCTGGACGACCGCCTTCACGCCCGCGTCCAGCAGCACCTGCAGGCCGTCGGCGAACGGGAAGAACGCGTCCGACGCCGCGACCGAGCCGGCCGCCCGCTCCCCTGCCCGCGACACGGCGAGCCGCGCGGAGTCGACCCGGTTGACCTGGCCCATGCCGACGCCGACCGTCGCGCGACCTGAGGCGAGCAGGATCGCGTTCGACTTCACGGCCCGAACGGCCCGCCAGGCGAACGCGAGGTCCGCCAGGGTCGCGTCGTCCACCGCCGTGCCGGTCGCGAGCTTCCATTCGGCCGGGTCGTCGCCCGGGGCATCGATGCGGTCCTGACTCTGCATGAGCACGCCGCCCGAGATCTGGCGGAACTCCAACCCGTGCGGCGCCGGCTCCGGGCATCGCAGCAGCCGGATGTTCTTCTTCTTGGTCAGGATCTCCAACGCACCAGGCTCGAAGTCCGGCGCGCACACGACCTCGGTGAAGACGTCGGCGACCTGCGTCGCCATGTCGGTCGAGACCGGGCGGTTCGTCGCGATCACGCCGCCGAACGCCGACACCGGGTCGCACGCGTGCGCCTTGGCGTGCGCCTCCGCGACGGAGGCGCCCACCGCGATGCCGCACGGGTTGGCGTGCTTGATGATCGCCACGCACGGGTCGGTGAAGTCGTACGCCGCCCGCAGCGCCGCGTCGGTGTCGGCGTAGTTGTTGTACGACATCTCCTTGCCGTGCAGCTGTTCCGCCGTCGCCAGCCCCGGCCGCCAGTGCGTGTAGAGGGCGGCGCGCTGGTGCGGGTTCTCGCCGTACCGCAGCACCGCGCCGAGCGACCAGGTCGCGCCAGTGAACTCGGGGAAGCCGCTGTCGGACGGCGCGTACTGCGCGGAGAACCAGGCCGCCACGGCCACGTCGTACTCCGCGATCAGCGAGAACGCGTCCGCCGCGAGCCGCTTGCGCTGGTCGAACGTGAAGCCGCCCGCCTCGACCGCCGCCAGCACGTCAGCGTACCGCGACGGCGAGACGACGACCGAGACCGAGGCGTGGTTCTTCGCCGCGGAACGGACCATCGCCGGCCCGCCGATGTCGATCTGCTCGACGACCTCGTCCGGCCCGGCGCCGGAGGCGACGGTCTCGCGGAACGGATAGAGGTTGCTCACCAGCAGGTCGAACGGGGCGATGCCGAACTCGTCCAGCTGCTGCTGGTGCTCGGGCTTGCGCAGGTCGGCGAGCAGGCCGGCGTGCACGTTCGGGTGCAGCGTCTTCACGCGTCCGTCGAGGCACTCGGGGAAGCCGGTCACCTGCTCGATCCGCGTCACCGCGAGGCCGAAGCCCTCGATCGTCGCCGCGGTCGAGCCGGTCGAGACGAGCTCGACGCCGCCCGCGGCGAGGCCGCGGGCGAGGTCCTCGAGGCCGGTCTTGTCGTACACGCTGACCAACGCCCGGCGGATCGGGCGACGGCCGTCCTGAGTACTCAAGGGATGGTGACCTTTCTGCCGTTCACGGTGAAGCCTTCGCGGACCATCCGGCCCACGGTGTCGACGAGCAGCTGGCGTTCGGCCCGTTTGATCCGTTCGTGCAGGGCGTCGACGGTGTCGTCGTCCTCGACCGGAACGGCGGCCTGCGCCACGACTGGTCCGCTGTCGACGCCCTCGTCGACCACGAACAGCGTGACGCCGCTGAGCTTCACGCCGTACTCGATCGCGTCCCGCGGCCCGTGCATGCCAGGGAACGAGGGCAGCAGTGCGGGGTGGGTGTTGACGAACCGGCCGCCGTACAGCTCGAGGAACGCCTTGCCCGCGAGCTTCATGAACCCGGCCGACACGACGAGCTCCGGCTCGTACTCCGCGACCTTGGCCGCGAGCGCGGCGTCCCAGTCGTCGCGGGTCTCGTAGTCCTTCACGCGGACGACGAACGTGGGGATGCCGGCGCGTTCGGCTCGGCGCAGGCCCTCGATGTCGGTACGGTCGGCGCCGACGGCAACGATGCGGGCGCCGTACGACGCGTCACCCGTGGCGTCCAGCAGGGCCTGCAGGTTCGTGCCCGAACCGGACACGAGGACGACGAGGCGGGCGCTCAGCGTGGGCTCCTTGGGACTGCTCTGAAACTTCGGCGGGACCGCGGTGCGTTGAAGTGCGGGACCGTCGGCCACGATAGCGGGAGCCGAAATCGATCACGGACACAGGATGAGGAGACCGGCGTGAGCGACGAACGTGCGGGAGGCGACCCCGCACCGATCCCGTCCGAGGGCACCTCGGCGCCCCCGGACGCGAACCGGGTGTTCGGACAGGCGCCGCCGTCGCATCCATTCAGTGCTCCGGCCGGCGGCCCTGGCGGCGACGGGCCGCCGCCAGTGAAGTTGTCGGAAGCGGACGACCGCAAGCTGCGCATCCGCGCGCGGCTGGCCGTCATCTTCGGCGCGGGCGCGTTGATCTTCGCCGTGCTCGCGTTCCCGCTCGGCCTGATCCTCGGCGTCGCGGCGATCGTGCTCGGTGCGCTGGCCCGCCGGAGCGCGCGCCCTGCTCGGGTGCGCGCTCCGGGAGCGGTGCCAGGCATCGTGCTCGGCATCGTCGCGACGGTCTTCGCCAGCTTCGTCGCGGTGACCGCCGCGGTGTTCTGGGACGAGGTGAGCGAGTACTACACCTGCATGGAGGGGGCGAACACCCGCACCTCGCAGGAGGGCTGCCAGGAGACGATGCGGAAGCGGCTCACTGAGCGCTTGGAAGCGGACGGTAGCGCAGGCTGACGGTCTGGTCCTGGGACGTGTAGACCCCGGTCCGCTCCCACTGGAGCCGCACCAGCTCCTCGCTCTCGAACAGCCGCACGCCGGTGCCGATCATCACCGGCAGGAGATGGATGATCAGCTCGTCGATCAGGCCTTGCCGCGCGGCCTGATGGGCGAGGTCGCCGCCGAAGATCTCGAGGTTCTTCCCGTTCGCGGCCTCCAGCCCGATCCGGACGGCCTCCTCCAGGCTGCAGTCGAGGAACGTGAGGCCCTCCTCGGGCACGGTGTCCTCGGGATGGTGCGTGAGTACGAAGACCGGACCGTTCCAGGCGCCGCCGTATGCCTGCTTGGCCGTCTCGCCGGGGAAGAGCTTGGAGCCCCAGTCGTACGCGCGCCTGCCGCTGAGGATCGCGCCGGTCGTCGCGATCACCTCGTTGACCAGATCGGTGTCGTGCGTGTAAGTGCCCATCCAGTCCATCTCGTGGTTCGGGCCCGCGATGAAGCCGTCCAGGGACGTCGAGCGGTGCCAGAGAACCTTGCCCATGGTCTTCTCCTTCAGTCCGTCGGTTCTTGCTCAGTACTGACGGACTCGGCGGGAAAACTCATCGCTTTGGCTTCGCGCCAGAGTTTCCAGCCGGTGACAGCTGCCGCGGCGATGGCCGCGGCGAGGGCGAACGTGACGGTGACGAGCAGCGCGGTCTCGAGCGGCGGCGGGCCGACCTCGCTCAGCCTGCCGGGGCCGGCTCCCCCGCCCGCGATGGTGGCGACGGCGGCGAACGCCAAGCCGCCCGCGGCGCCCGTGAGCGCGCCGCGGATCGCCGCGCGGTCGACGGTCTGGGTGGGGAAACGGCGTACGGCGAGCGCGCCGCCGGCCAGCCCCGCGAGGAACGGGAGCGCGAGGAGCCCGTACATCCAGGTCGGCTGCGCACCCGGTGTCGGGAGCGCGGCGGTGAGCGGGAACGCGGGGATCGGGCCGAGCGTGACGCCGGTGGTGGACACGGCCGTGTCCGTGCCGAGGGCGAAGCCGGGGCCAGCGACGAACGCGGCGGCGAAGACGACGGCGTTCGGGACGTACGCGAGGCCGACGAGCAGCAGCAGGATGCCGCCGACGAAGCCGGCGCCGAGGGCTTCGGTGAGGGACACGATGCGGCCGAAGTTGAGGACGAGGGCCGCGGTCAGGGCGATCGCGCCCGCCGCCAGGAGGGTGGCGAGGGCGGCGGCTCCGCCGGTGACGGTCGCCCGGATCTCTTCGGGGAGCTGGGCCCAGGCTCGGCTCAGCCGGCCGCTGCCGGCGAGGATGCCGATTCCGCCGGCCACGAGCGCGGCTGCGGCGGGAGCCGCGGCGGCCCAGCCGGGGTGCGGGATGGCGCCGTGCGTACGGGCGAGGAGGCCGAGCAGCTCCGAGAGTGCGGCGTACCCGGCGGCGAGGGCGATGGCGCCGACGGCGAGGTCGGTGCGGACGCGGAAGACGCAGGTGCGGCCGACCCACTTGCCGGCGTGGTAGAGCAGGGCGAGCGGCAGGATCGACAGCCCGAGCGGCGGGAGCGCGAGGTGCCCGTCGGTGAGCTCGAGCGGGACGCGGTGGGCCAATAGCCACGCGTCGAGGCCGAGGCGGAGCGCGGCGTGGGCCGTACCCCCGCTGGCGGTGAACCAGCCGATGACGGCGAGCGCCCCGCAGAGCAGGCTGCCGGCGAGCGCGGCCCAGCCGGCGGCGAGCAGTCCCCCGACGACCGGCGGGCGGAGCTCACGGGGACTCTGTTCCTCGCCCCGATCACCTGGGTCGCGCAGGAACGGTCGGGTGAGTACGCCGGTCATCCCCGCCATCGTCGCAGCCGAACGGGCACGTGCTCGGGACTGACACGCAGAGCCTGGGCACCCGAGCCGAGTTTGGGTCGGGGGCACCCTCGTCCGAACCTATGGGACCGAGGTGCCCCTCACCCAGCGGTCACCGCCACCCGAGCATGGGTCGGGGGCACCCTCGTCCGAACCTATGGGACCGGGGTGCCCCTCACCCAGCGGTCACCGCCACCCGAGCATGGGTCGGGGGCACCCTCGTCCGAACCTATGGGACGTGGGTGCCCCCGACCCAACCGAGCGGGCGGTGGTCAGCCGAGCGACTGGACGACCTCGCGGACGAGCTGGGCGGTCGCGGACGGCGTCTTGCCGACCTTCACGCCACACGCCTCGAGCGCCTCCTGCTTGGCCGCCGCCGTACCCGACGAGCCCGACACGATCGCGCCGGCGTGGCCCATCGTCTTGCCCTCGGGTGCGGTGAAGCCCGCGACGTAGCCGACGACCGGCTTCGTCACGTTCGCCTTGATGAAGTCGGCCGCGCGCTCCTCGGCGTCGCCGCCGATCTCGCCGATCATCACGATCACGTCGGTCTCGGGGTCCTCCTGGAACGCCGCGAGCGCGTCGATGTGCGTGGTGCCGACGATCGGGTCGCCGCCGATGCCGACCGACGTCGAGAAACCGATCTCGCGGAGCTCGTACATCATCTGGTACGTCAGCGTGCCCGACTTCGACACCAGCCCGATCCGTCCCGGGCCGGCGATCGACGCGGGGATGATGCCGGCGTAGGACTTGCCGGGCGACGCGACACCCGGGCAGTTCGGCCCGATCACGCGCGTCTTCGAGCCCTCGACCAGCGAACGGGCCACGAACGTCGCCGAGTCGTGCACCGGGATGCCCTCGGTGATCACGATCGCCAGCCCGATCTCGGCGTCGATCGCCTCGAGGACGGCGGCCTTCGCGAACGCCGGGGGTACGAAGATCACCGACGTGTTCGCGCCGGTCTCCGACATCGCGTCCGCCACGGTGCCGAACACCGGTAGCTTCGTGCCGTCGAAGTCGACGTGCTGACCGGCCTTGCGCGGGTTCGTGCCGCCGACGATCTGCGAACCGGCCGCCAGCATCTTGCGCGTGTGGTTGGAGCCCTCGGCGCCGGTCATCCCCTGAACGATGATCCGGCTTTCCTCGTTGAGAAAGATCGCCATGCGAGTAAGCCAGCCCCTCTACTTCGCCTGCGCGGCGAGCTCGGCCGCGCGGCGCGCGGCTCCGTCCATCGTGTCGACCTGCTCCACGAGGGAGTGGTTCGCCTCGGTGAGGATCTGCCGCCCGAGCTCGGCGTTGTTGCCGTCGAGCCGTACGACGAGCGGCTTCGTCAGGGCCTGGCCGTGCTCCTCGAGCAGCTTCAGCGCGGCGACGATGCCGTTCGCGACCGCGTCGCAGGCGGTGATTCCGCCGAACACGTTGACGAAGACGGCCCGTACGTCCGGGTCGGACAGCACGATCTCGAGCCCGTTCGCCATCACCTCGGCGGAGGCACCGCCACCGATGTCGAGGAAGTTCGCGGGCTTGACCCCACCGAACTCCTCACCGGCGTACGCGACGACGTCCAGCGTGCTCATGACCAGCCCGGCACCGTTGCCGATGATGCCGACCTCGCCCTGCAGCTTGACGTAGTTGAGGTCCTTCTCCTTGGCCGCCTGCTCGAGCGGGTCGTTCGCGGCCTTGTCCTCGAAGGCGGCATGGTCCTCGTGCCGGAACGCGGCGTTCTCGTCCAGCGTGACCTTGCCGTCGAGCGCCTCGATGCCCCCGGCGCCGCCGAGTTTGACGAGCGGGTTGACCTCGACGAGCGTCGCGTCCTCTTCGATGAAGACCGTCCACAGCTTCTGGATCGTCGCCGCGGCGTCGTCGGCGATGTCGGCCGGGAACTTCGCGGCCGTCGCGATCTCGCGTGCCTTCGCCTCGTCGACGCCGGTGATCGGGTCGATCGACACCTTCGCGACGGCATCGGGGTTGGTCTTGGCGACCTCCTCGATCTCCACGCCACCCTCGGCGCTCGCGATCGAGAGGTAGGCACGGTTGGCGCGGTCGACGAGGAACGAGAAGTAGTACTCCTCGGCGATCTCGGCACCGGGCGAGATCAGCACGCGGTGGACGATGTGACCCTTGATGTCCATCCCGAGAATGGCGCGGGCATGGGTCTCGGCCTCGTCGGGAGTCTTGGCGAGCTTGACGCCGCCAGCCTTCCCGCGGCCGCCGGTCTTCACCTGGGCCTTGACCACCACCAGCCCGCCGAACTCCTCAGCCGCGGCACGGGCCTCTTCCGGGGTCTGCACGACCCGGCCCAGAGTGACCGGAACGTCGTGTTTGGCGAAGAGCTCCTTCGCCTGGTACTCCATCAGGTCCACGGATGCTCTCCCGCACTTCTTTTCGGCTCCGGCATTCGAACGCCCCAGCGAAGCGGAGCCTAACCCCGCCACCAGTGACGAAGGGCGCCGGGGTCAGAGCACGGAGCGACCGCGGCCCCGGCTCCATCCGCGCCGTCAGGTCAGCCGGAGGAGCAAGAACTTCTGGTTCGCCCCGCCCGTGCAGTCCAGCTCTCGCAGCACCGGCTTGTTGCCAGGCTCCGTCAAGGCCAAGCCGGCACACCGGGCGGAGTGGACGCTGATCAGCCGAGTGGTCCCATCCGTACTCATCGTCTGGATCTCCCACTGCTGTTCGCTCGCCCCCGTGCAAGCCACGTGCTTCACCAGCGACCCAGGCCCGACGGTGATCCGCGGCACCGCCCAGCACGTGTTCGTGGACGTGTTCCGGATCTCATGGTTCCCACGAGGGTCCGACGTGATCCCCCAGGTCTGAGCCGGCAGGCCGCGGTCCAGCATCGAGACCAGAGGATCCACCGTCTGGGTCTCGGCCGTCGCGAAGCGCCGCGTGTCGGGGTCGGAGATCAGGAACGATCCATCCACGTCCGGCACAGCCGAAGCAACAGCCGGGCCAGCGACGCAAACCAGCGCCAGAAGCGATGCACCGAAAGCGCGCAGGAACGTACGTCTCATCGTCCACCCCCGGATCGAGTTCCGCTCGTACCCGGAAGCGTCCCAGCGCCGGCGCCCACGGAGCCAGGGATCTGGCAGCTAGCTGCCCGCCGAGTCCCCAAGATGCGCGCGGACCCAGGCCACGATGTCGTGCGTCGGCGTGCCCGGAGTGAAGACCTTGGCGACGCCGATCTTCTCCAGCAGGGGTACGTCGGCGTCCGGGATGATCCCGCCGCCGAACACCGCGATGTCCTCGGCGCCGCGTTCGCGCAGCAGTTCGACTGTGCGCTGGAACAGCGTCATGTGCGCGCCCGACAGGACGGACAGGCCGATGCCGTCCGCGTCCTCCTGGATCGCGGTCTCGACGATCTGCTCCGGCGTCTGGTGCAGGCCGGTGTAGATCACCTCCATGCCGGCGTCGCGCAGCGCCCGGGCGACGACCTTGGCACCGCGGTCGTGTCCGTCTAGTCCGGGTTTGGCCACCACGACCCGGATCGGGCTGGTAGCCGGCGTTCCGCCAGTCACGAGGTGGAGCCTAACCCCACGAATCCGAGGTTGCCGTCCAGCAACCGGTTGCCGATCATGACCTGAGGGGTACTTACAGGTAACAAGCGGGATGGGTCGGAGGACGAGTGCTCGAACCGGTATGGAAGGTGTGCGCCGACGTGGCTGTCGGCGTACGTGCTGCCGCGATCGAGGCCACCTGGATCGGCGTGCACCTCGCCACGTACCCGCTCGGCCTGCTCCGCGAGGAGCCGTCACCCGGCCACCCGTTCTCCATCGACCGCCTGCCACCGATCCAGCGCGGGCTGCTGGTCGGCAACATTGAGGCCGCGGGCACGCCGATCCTGCTCGTGCACGGCATCGTCGACAACCGCTCGATCTTCGGGCCGCTGCGCGCCAGCCTGCACCGGCGCGGGTTCGGCCGGGTGCTGTCGTTCTCGTACGGACCCCTCCCGACCGACGTACGCGAGCCTGCCGAGGCGCTCCGCGAGGCGCTCGAGGAGGTCTGCGAGGAGACCGGGTACGACAAGATCCACCTCGTCGGGCACAGCCTCGGCGGGCTGATCGCCCGCTACTGCGTCCAGAAGCTGGGCGGCCACGAACGCGTCCATACGCTCGTCACGCTCGGGACGCCGCATCTCGGCACGAACGCGGCCAAGATCCTGCCCCTCCCGTTGCTCAAGCAGCTGCGCCCGGGCAGCACGCTGCTGACCGAGCTCGCCGCGCCGGCGCCGGAGGTTGCGACCCGGTTCGTCGCCTTCTGGAGCGACCTCGACGAGGTCATCCACCCGCAGACCAACGCCCAGCTCGAGCACCCCGACCTGCACGTACGCAACGTTCCCGTGCATGGCGTCGGGCACCTGACGCTGCCGATCGACGGCCGGGTGGCACGTGAACTTGCCCGCATGCTGGCCCAACTCGACTCGGCCAGCGACACGGTGGTCACGTTCGGTAGCGAGAGAACAGGTCACGCTTCGGTCACGAGCGGCTACCCTGAGACAGATTTTTCGTCCAATTTGTCCGATATGGCGTAATTCGAAGGCCGAATTCGGCACTTTCTGTGCGTGGGGATTTGGCAGCGGTAGTCCGATCCGTTATCGTCCTGCCGGTCTGGATCGGTAGATCGTCCATGGAAGATTTCCCACGGAAGGGTTTCCCGCACGTGCCGGAGCAAGCGCAAGGCCGCCGGAGCCAGTCGGCCGGTCGCCACCGCAAGCCCGGCCAGCGCAAGAAACAGGTAGAACGTCGCCCCATCCGTGCCGTTCCCGCCATCGCTGGCCTCGCGACCATCGTCGCCGCCGCCACTGGAGCGATCGCCCTCCACACGAACGACTCCCTCGCCGCCGCAGCCGGCAACCCGATCAAGCCGAAGTACAAGGCCGAGGGCGCCAGCGACGTCGCTGCCAGCCTCAACCAGCTCCGCAACTCCCGTAAGGCCGCGGCCGACCGCGCCGACCGGGAACGCCGCCAGACGCTGGCCGACCTGCAGAAGCAAGAGGCCGAGCGGACCGCCGACCTCAAGGCCCGGGCCACCTGGGAAGCCTCGCGCAGCGCCGAGATCGCCAAGCAGGAGAAGCTCGCCGCCGGGATCGACGACCGGCCGCTCGTTCTCGACCGCTACATCAAGTGGTCCCTCCCGCTGGCGAAGTACCGGCTCACCGGCCGCTTCGGCGACGCCGGCTCGCTGTGGAAGGCCGACCACACCGGCCTGGACTTCGCCGCCCCGACCGGCACCAAGATCCGCTCGGTCGGCGAAGGCGAGATCGTCGAGGCCGGATACTCCGGGTCGTACGGCAACCGGATCAAGGTCCGCCTGGAAGACGGCACCGAGCTCTGGTACTGCCACATGTCGCGCTACGAGCGCCGCAGCGGCCACGTCGAGGCCGGCGAGGTCATCGGGTACGTCGGGTCGACCGGCAACTCGACCGGGCCGCACATGCACCTCGAGGTACGGCCGGACGCCGACGAACCGATCGACCCGGAGCCCTGGCTCCGCGATCTCGGCCTCGACGTCTGAGTCCTCCCCGCTAGCCGAAGTCCCGTACGTGATCTCGCGCCCATTGGGCGAACGTGCGTGGTGATCTCCCGGTCAGTCCTTCGTACGTCCGCGTCGGCGGCAACGCGCCGCACCCCTCGACCGCGTCGGCGTAGAGCGCCAGTAGCCACTCGGCAGTCCCCTCGTCCAGGCCCTCCCTCTGCCACTGCGCTCTAGCCTCGTCCGGTCCGACCTCGTCGTACCTCAGCTCCCTCCCGATCGCCGCTCCGATCGCTCGCATCTGCTCGGCCTGGCTGACCTTCGCCGGCCCGGTGAGCGTGTACGCCGCACCCAGCTGGTCGTCGGTGACCAACGCGGCAACGGCGATCTCCGCGACGTCCGCCTCGTGCACCCACGGATAGCCGGCAGCCCCGTACGGTCCGCGGACGACGCCCTCGGCGCAAATCTGCTCGGCCCAGCCGAGCGCGTTCACCGCGAGCAGGCCGGGTCGTACGTGCGTCCACTCAGCCCCTGAGGCCTCGACCGCGAGCTCGAGGTCGCGGTGGAATCCCCTTTCCTCGTTGAGATGTCTGCCGAGCGCGGTCTCCGAGTCGTGCTCCTCGAAACCAGCCGCGGCGGCGGAGTGCGTCACGAACCGCTCGACGCCAGCGCTCACCGCTGCCTCGATGAAGCCCTCGGGTGCGGCAGAGAACAGGTAGACGCGGCGCACACCGTCGAGCGCGTGCGCCCAGCTGGCGGGACGTTCGAAGTCGCCGTACCTGACCTCGACACCGGCGGCGAGCTGGGTGCGGGACATCGCCCTCACACGCTGCCCCGCGCCGACGAGTTGGCGTACGACACAGCGACCGATATTGCCGGAAGCCCCGGTTACGAGAATCGTCATCCCGCGAGGGTAGGGCGGAATTTCCCCTTACGCACATGGGGATTTCCGCAGATAGCAATGCTCGGGACCTGTCAAGGCTTTCGGCGGAACAGTGCGAAGAAGCGGTTCGCGAGGAAGGTCGGTCGGCTGAACAGGAACAGGATCGCGCCGTCGAGATTGCCGAGAGCGAGCAGCTGCTCGACCTCTTCGGGCAGGTTTTCGTCAGCAGGCATGGGAGAACTCCGCGATGAGTCGATACGTGAGTACGGATGGCCGCAGCGGTCGCGCACGCGTCCAGGCGGGCGGCTGGGGGTTGGGCGAGGACCTACCGTTGCGGTGGGCTCGCCTGCCTGATCCGTAGGAGTAGTCGACTCACGCTCTCGACGGTAGCCACGTTTACCCTTGCGGGCAAAGGGTTTTCAGCGCGGGCCTGCCAGGCGTCGGGGCCAGATCTGGATGCGCCACCGTTCGACGCCGTGCGCGAAGCTCCCCTCCCCGAGCGCACGGGCAGCCTCGCGGCCGCGGACCGTCACGCGGATCTCGTGCGGCCCGCCCTGCGGCAGGTGCAGGACGGGAGCATCGTGACGCGGCACGTAGGAGTCGTCGAGGATCTCGAGGACGTCGCCGCGTTCGCGGGTGAAGCTGCTGAGCCAGGACGCCTCAGCATCCGCATCCGGCGGTGGCTCCTCGTCGTGGAGCTCGAGGCACACCGCCGGGGAGTGGTCATGCGTCCCGCTGTCGAACACGATCCATCCGGATCCGTGCCCGGCGATCTCTCCGTGCAGGTCGATCTCGAAGATGTTGGTGAGCTCGCCGGTAGTGCCGATCGACAGGAGGAAGCGCCCGTAGCTGACGGCGACCTCGGTGTCTGTGCTGCGCATCCCTCAGCCTGCCCGGCGAGGCTAGAGCTTCTGCACCGGCGCGTACCGGAGCAGCAGCCGCTTCACGCCCTCGGAGCCGAAGTCGACCGTGGCCTCGGCGTTGTCGCCGACGCCGCGCACGGTCACCACCGAGCCCAGGCCGAACGTGTCGTGCACCACGCGGTCGCCCGGCTCCAGCGAGGGCACCGCGCCGCCGCCGGCGGTGCGGGCCGCGCGGCGTTCGGCCCGGCGGGACGAGGACGACTTCGAATGCCAGGAGGTCTGGTCGGCCTCCGTACGCCGCCACTCGATGAGGTCCTCGGGGATCTCCGGCAGGAACCGCGACGGCGGGTTCTGCTGCGGCGCGCCCCACGAGCCACGCGAGATCGCGCGGGACACGTACAGCCGCTTCTCCGCGCGGGTGATGCCGACGTACGCGATCCGCCGCTCCTCCTCCAGCTCGGAGGGATCGTTCACCGAACGGCTGTGCGGGAAGACGCCTTCCTCCATGCCCGTAAGGAAAACGACTGGGAACTCCAGGCCCTTCGCGGTGTGCAGCGTCATCAACGTGACCACGCCGCCGTCCTCCGCGTGCTCGCCCTCCTCCTGCTCCTCGGAGTCGGGGATCTGGTCGGCGTCGGCCACCAGCGACACCTGCTCGAGGAAGTCCGACAGCAGACCCGGCGTGCCGTTCACCACCGCGGCGTCGGAGAACTCACGTGCCACCTCGATGAGCTCGCCTACGTTCTCGATCCGCGTCTTGTCCTGCGGGTCGTCGGACGCCTCGAGCTCCGCGAGGTAGCCCGTCTTCGCCATCGCCGCTTCGAGAATCTCCGCCGGCGGCACCTCGGCCTCGACCATCGCGAGCAGCTCGTCGAGCAGCGTCACGAACCCCTCGACGTTCGTCTGCGACCGGGTCGCGATGCCCGGTGCGTCGCCGGCCCTGCGCAGCGCCTGCCAGAACGTGATCCGGTCGCGCGCGGCGAGCGCCTCGATGCACGCCTCGGCGCGGTCGCCGATGCCGCGCTTGGGCACGTTCAGGATGCGCCGTAGCGAGACGGTGTCCTCGGGGTTGGACAGCAGCCGCAGGTACGCGAGCGCGTCGCGGACCTCGCGCCGCTCGTAGAAGCGCACGCCGCCGACGACCCTGTACGGCATGCCGACGCGGATGAAGATCTCCTCGAACACCCGGCTCTGCGCGTTCGTCCGGTAGAAGATCGCGACTTCCTTGGGCTTCGCTAGCTTCTCGTCGCCCAGCCGGTCGATCTCCTCCGCCACGAACTGCGCCTCGTCGTGCTCGTCGTCCGCGACGTACCCGACGATCTTGTCGCCGGCACCCGCGTCTGACCAGAGGTTCTTCGCCTTGCGGCCCTCGTTGCGGCTGATCACCGCGTTGGCGGCGGACAGGATCGTCTGGGTGGAGCGGTAGTTCTGCTCGAGCAGGATGACCTTGGCGTCCGGGAAGTCCTCCTCGAACTGGAGGATGTTGCGAATCGTCGCGCCGCGGAAGCCGTAGATCGACTGGTCCGCGTCGCCGACCACCATCAGCTCGCCGTGCGGGACTTCCGGCGCGGTCGGGTCGACCTCGGTGAGCTCGCGGACGAGGACGTACTGCGCGTGGTTGGTGTCCTGATATTCGTCGACGAGGACGTGCGCGAACTTCTCCCGGTAGTACGTCCGGGCCTCGGGGAACGCCTGCAGCAGGTGCACGGTCGTCATGATCAGGTCGTCGAAGTCGAGCGCGCTCGACTCGCGGAGCCGCTGCTGGTAGAGCGCGTAGCACTCGGCGTACGTCTTCTCGAGGTGGTTTTGCGCGACCCGCGCGGCCTCCTCGTAGTCGACGAGCTCGTTCTTGCGGTCGGAGACCCAGTTGAGGATCGCTCTTGGGTTGTAGCGCTTGGCGTCGAGATCGAGGTCGCGGCAGACGAGGGTCATGAGGCGGCGCTGGTCGGCGGCGTCGTAGATGGAGAACGAGCTCGGGTAGCCGAACCGCTTGATCTCCCGGCGCAGGATGCGGACGCAGGCGGAGTGGAACGTGCTCACCCACATGTACGACGCGGCCTTAGGCCCGATCAGCTCGGCGACGCGTTCGCGCATCTCGCCGGCGGCCTTGTTGGTGAACGTGATCGCGAGCACCGAGCTCGGCCGGGCGTTGCGCTGGGCGAGCAGCCAGGAGATGCGCCTGGTCAGCACGCGGGTCTTGCCCGAACCCGCCCCGGCGACCACGAGCAGCGGGTGTTTCTCGTGCACGACCGCGGCTCGCTGGGCAGGATTCAGCCCCTCGAGGATCGAGTCCGGGTCGCGTCGACGCGGCGCCGGGGCAGGCCGGTCGGCGTCGTCGGCCCCCTCGACGGTGACCGCGAGGGGCAGCTGGGTTTCGGTGGGCAGCGCAGTCATCGTGCAGACCAGCCTACGGTCGAGCACCGACGAAGGCTCGGCGACTCTTCGAACGTGTGTCCAACGATCATGGAAGCTCGCGAGCGACACGTCCGCCGCCACCGCCGCTTCGTTTGGATGAAGGGCACCTTCATCCAAACCTATTGGATGAAGGTGCCCTTCATCCAAAGACGTGGCGGGGGTGGGGGCGAGGTCTGGCTGGGTCGGGGGCACCCTGGTCCGAACCTATGGGACCGGGGTGCCCCCGACCCAAACCACCAGGCACGGTTCATGGCCCCATGAGACGCGCTCGCCGGTTGGATGAAGGTGCCCTTCATCCAACCGGCGACGCGTGGTGCGGACGCGACAGGGCCGATGTGCCGGTGATCATGTACGTGATCATGAAGCGAATCTGGCGCAGGGAGCTGCAACGCCTACATGATCACGTTCATGATCACGGGCGCCCGCGGACGGCGTGGGGGTTTCGAAGCGAGCCGGCGGTCAGAGGAGCTCGTCGTTCGCGTGCTCGCCGAACTCCGCCACCCGTGCCTCGGTCACCTGTTGGTAGCGCGCTACGCGGTCCTCGAAGCGGGTCGACACCCCGAACGCCGCCGAGGTGAAGCCGACGTTCCCGATCGCCGCGACCACCGCCTCGCGCTGGTCGGGGGCCATCACGCGCAGCGGGTCGCCGATCGCGACGGTGTTCGGGGGTACGAAGAACTCCGTCGGCACCACCGATCGGGCGTGCACCAACGCCCCAACCGCCACACAGGCCCCAGCGCCCACAACAGCCCCGTGCAGCACGGTCGCGGAGGCCGCGAGGTAGGCGCAGCGCTCGATCACGCAGCCGAGCACGGTCGAGTGCGGGCCGACCAGGACATGGTCCCCCACCACCACTGGCCGCTCCTCGTCGCCGATCGCCGAGGCCCGCAGCACCGCGTGCTCGGCGATCACGCACGCCTCGCCGACCTCGACCCGCGAGCCCTCCGCGTCCAACACCGCGCCGTACATGATCCGCGCCCGCGGCCCCACCCGCACGGCTCCCACCAGCGTCGCGTTCGGCGCCACCCACGCCGACGGGTGGACCTCGGGCTCATGCCCTCGATGCTTGATGAACATGAGCCCATGGTCCCCGTCGCCGCTGACAGTTAACGCGCGGCCCACCAGCGGGCGATCGAACCGACGTCCCGCCAGGCGTTCGTCGTGCAGTGCACCTCGCCGCCGTTGAGGTGCGCCCAGAACGCGTCCTCGACCCAACGGACGCGCACGCCATGAGCTCCCAGGGCACGCTCGGTCGCGACCTTGAACACATCGCGGCCGTGTACGCGCGGCCCGTGCGGGTCCGGCGGAGCGAACTCACGCGGCGTCAGCGACAGCCCGTTCGGGATGCCCGGCGTCACCGCGCGGAACACCGGCGCGAAGTCGAGCTGACGGAACGGCACGGGTACGGACACCAGGTCCGAACGTCGCAGCCCGGTCTCCGCAAGGATCCGAGCGATCTGCTTGTCGATCTGCTTCGCCGCGAGCTCGTTCTCCGCGAGGAACTTCGCATCGGCGAGCAACGAGTCCACGGTCGGCTGGTCCGAAACGTTCGTCCCCTCGAACAACCGAGCCTTGCCAGCACCCGCGGCCTGCGCCGAACGCAGTAATCTGACCGCCTGCCGCGGGTCCGCGACCATCAGCGTCCAGCCGTGCTTGGTGCGCGCCGGGACCACGTGCATGGTCTCGTCGGCATGCCCGACCAGCAACCACGACGTGTCGATCACCACCGGCTTCTGGTACCCCTGCGCGGCGAGCATGCCGACGAACGCGTGGTCCGGCTTCCGCACACCGGAGCCGTAGACGATCCGCCCTTGTGGGTAAGACTTTCCGGCGTGCGAGTACGGCGGCAACGACTCGATGTTCCCGCCCATGTTGAGCAGATCGTGCATCGGCTCGCGGTCCTCGTCGGTGAACTCCTGCACGACGGCCACGTCAGGCCCGCGCAGGTCGCGGAACAGCAGCCGCCCAGCCGGGCGGAGCGTCGGCCGCACCACGCCGTCGGAGCCGGCGAGGTTCCACCGGTTCGCCGAACGGATCGCGACCCGCATCGTCCGCGGACCGCCCACAGCAGGCATCGTCGCCACAGCCGGCTCGTACGTGTCCTGCCACCAGACGTCCTTCCACCACCTCGCGGTGCCTTCGACGAAGCGCGGCGCGGGTACGCCAGCGGCCTTGGTCGCTGAGCGCAGACCGGCGGCGAACGGCTCCCACTCCCCCGGCCGGCCCTCGTCGTACTGCCAGGGAGCCTCGGCCGCGGTCGCCGGCCAACCAGCGCCAGGACCGGGCTTGCCGGCGAACACGGTCGTCGCACGCTGCAGGTCGTTCTGCAACAGCAGCGGGGCGACGCGCATCGCCACGGTGTCGCTCGCTCCGCCAGCGCCGGTCAGCGTCAGGCGTACGACACCGTCCCACTTCTCCGCGTCGCGAATGATGTCGCGCCCCTCGACCGCGAGCTCGACCCCGAACCGGAGCTGGCGAGCGGTGAACGTGCCGTCAGTGTCGTGGAATGCGCCGCCCTGCTTGACAAAAACCCGCACCTTGTCGGATCGGTCGATGCTGAGCGACGCGCCTGCCGCGAGGGGTTGGATCCGTACGGGCGCGAGGTCGGCTGCGTCCCGGCGCCCATTGACGACGGAGTCCGCGGCGTCGTTGCAGGCGGCCAATCGGCGGTCGATCGCCAGCCCGGGCTCGTCGAGATCGGAAGGCGCGACCTTGCAGCGCCGTTGGTCGTCGTCCAGGTTGGGCAGGAAGATCGCGCCGCGGTCCTTGGTCCACGTCGCCTCGCCGTTCTCGTCGTTCGGGCTGAGGAAGCCGTCCCGGTTGACGTCCGCCCGCAGGTCCGGCGCCGTATCCGCGTACGCGGGCACCACGCCAGCCACGCCGGCGATGAGCGCGAGCGACACGACTCCCCGTGTCAACCACACCTTGCGGTGTCGTGTAGTCGTTCTGTTCATGCCAGGGACGCTACGGACGCTGCCGCGACGCTGGCGTCCTCCGAACGATGGAGATGAGGGTGGACGTTCGTCGTCGGCTACGTTGCCCGGATGCGGCTTCGTGGGTTCCAGGTTGGCGACGGTGCGGCGATCGTCGACGCGTGGCAGCAGGCGATGCCGCGCGATCCGATCACCGCCGAACGGTTCCGCGACCTCGTGCTGCTCGACCCGAACTTCGATGCGGACGGGCTGCGGGTGGCCGAGGTCGACGGGCGCGTCGTCGGCGCGGTCGCGGCCATGCGCCGCCAGGTCGCGATGGAAGGCGGCGACCTCGAACCCGAGCACGGCTGGATCACGTTCGCTTTCGTCGACCCCGCGGTGCGCCGGCGTGGAGTCGGTTCCGGGCTGCTGTCGAACGCGTTCGACTGGCTCCGCGAGCGCGGCGCGACGCAGGTGCACTTCTCGCCGTACACGCCGAACTACCTCCTCCCCGGCCTCGACGCCACCGCCTACCCGGAAGGCCGTGCACTGCTGGAGCGCTTCGGCTTCACCACCAGGTACGAAGCCGTGGCGATGGAACGCGACCTCACCGCGTACGAGCCGCCGCACCTCGAGGCCAGGAACGGCTACGACTTCGGCACCCCCGAGACCGACGAGCTCCCCGCCCTGATCGGGCTCGCGAGACAGTTCAGCGCCGACTGGGCACGCGCGATCCGAGAGAGCCTCGCCCAGGGCAGTCCACTCGAGCGCATCGTCGTGGCGAGAGGCGCCGCCCGCGAGCTCGTCGGCTGGGCCATGCACGGGACGTACGCGAACGCGATCGAGCGCTTCGGCCCGTTCGGTGTCCACCCGAGCCAACGCGGCGCCGGACTCGGCAGGATCCTGCTGCACCGCACCCTCGCACGCATGCGCGCCGCAGGCGCCACCAAGGCCTGGTTCCTCTGGACCACCGCCGACTCACCCGCCGGCCACCTCTACACGAAGGCCGGCTTTCGGGTCACCCGAAACTTCCAGGTCATGACCGCGACGTTGACCGAAACGTGACTCGGCCGTTTTCGGTCAGTAATCGGTATCTCGCTCCGTAGCTGAGTTATACGTGAGCAAGCGGTTTCTCGGCATCGGTCCAGGCCGCAACGGTAATTTCTTTCCGGGGTAGCGCTTTAACGTTCCACGCCCGTAAAGTCTTCGTAACTTCCCGCCAAGGCGGGCTCGGGGGTCCCGCGTGCCAGAAACCACGGATGCGAAGGGTGCGCCACTGATGGCCCAGTTGCAGGGATTGACCAGACGTTCGCTTCTCTATGGCTCGGCCGTGGCGGCCGGCGGCGCCGCTCTCGCGGCGTGTTCCAGCGGCAACGGAGGGGCCGGCTCCGGCAGCGGAACCGGCAGCAGCGGAGAGCCGTCCGCGCCGACCGGAAAGGGATCGGAGGTCAAGCCGCTGCCGAAGCCCGCGAAGTACAGCGAGGCGCCCGCTCTCGCCGAGCAGGTCAAGGCCGGCAAGCTGCCCGCCGTCGAGGAACGCCTGCCGGAAAACCCGTACGTGGTGCCGCACCGCTGGCTCGTCCCCGGCAACTACGGCGGCGTGCTGCAGATGGTGCAGGGCAAGAGCGAGTCCAGCGCGGTCAAGGAGTACATGTACGGCGGCTCGCCACTGCGCTTCCTCAACGACGGCCTCGACATCGGGCCCGGTCTGGTCGAGACCTGGGAGTCGAACGCGGATGCCTCGGAGTGGACGTTCAACTTCCGCAAGGGCCTGAAGTGGTCCGACGGCAAGCCGTGGACGACCGAGTCGATCATGTACTGGTGGGAGGACCTCGTGCAGAACGAGGACCACCCGTTCACCCCGCCGGACGACGTCCGCTCGGGCAAGAACACGGTCGCGAAGCTGACCTGTCCCGACGACACCACGATGGTGCTCACCTTCGACGCGCCAGCCCCGATCACGCCCGAGCGGATCGCGGCCTGGGTCAACCAGTACGCGGAGACCGGCACGCTCGGCCCGCTCTGGATGCTGCCGAAGCACTACGTGCAGCAGTTCCACCCGAAGTACAACACCGCGATCAAGGCGGGGAGCGACTGGTTCTCCAACCACGACCTCAAGTCCGACTTCCAGCGCAACCCGGACTGCCCGACGATGACCGGCTGGCGCGGCAAGGCCTATCGCGAGGCGCAGAGCCTCACGCTCGAGCGCAACCCGTTCTACTGGGTGGTCGACAAGGACGGCAAGCAGCTTCCGTACATCGACGAGGTCAACTTCAGCGTCGTGAAGGACGAGCAGGTCCAGAAGCTCAACATGACGCAGGGCAAGTACGACTACATCCACGGCGGCCACCACCCGATCGTTTTGGGTGACGTGTCAACCTTCAAGCAGGCAGAGGCGAAGACCGGTGTGCGGCTTCGCTTCTGGGACAGCGGATCGGGCACCGGCTCGATGCTGTTCTTCAACTACGACCACCCCGACGCGAAGCTGCGCGCGCTGTTCCGCAACAACAAGTTCCAGAAGGCGTTGTCGCACGCGGTCAACCGGGCCGAGATCCGCAAGGCGATCTACTACGACACCGGCGAGGCGACGACCGGCACGCTGAGCGTCAAGGGCGTGATCTTCAACATCAACGACGAGGGCAAGAAGCTCTACGAGGAGTGGCGCGACCTCGCCGTGAAGTACGACGTGGCGCTGGCGAAGTCGATGCTCGACGAGATCGGCGTGGTCGACAAGAACGGCGACGGCAAGCGCGAGCACCCGGACGGTTCGCCGTTGAAGATCTCGCTCGACTTCCAGGCCGACACCGGCAGCGAGAACCTGCGGAAGAACGAGTTCCTCAAGCGGGACTGGGAAGCGATCGGCCTCGACGTCCAGATGAGCCCGAGCCCGCCCGAGGCGTGGGGCGACCGATGGAAGAACTCGGAGTTCCAGACCACGACGACGTGGGAGATCGGCGACAACCAGATCCTGGTGTACCCCGGCTGGGTGATCCCGGTCGAGCCGTCGCACTGGGCGCCGATGCACGGGCAGGCGTTCATCCTGCAGACCGGTGACCCGAAGAAGATCGAGTCCGAGGCGAACATCGATCCCTGGAAGCGCACGCCGCGGTGGATCCTCCCGGAGGAGGGCTCGCCGATCGCGAAGCTGTACGACTTCTACGCGCAGGCACGGGTCGAGTCGGACGCGATGAAGCGCAACCAGTTGCTGTGGGAGATCGTGAAGGTCCACATCAACGAGGGCCCGTTCATGCTGGGCTTCGTGTCGAACTACCCGCGGACCGTGCTGGTGCGGGACGGGCTGAAGAATGTGCCGATGAAGGAGAACCTCGCCCTCGGCGGCTTCGTCAACCCGTGGATCCAGCCCTCGCCGGCGGTGTACGACCCGGAGGCCTACTTCTGGGAGAAGCCGGAAGAGCACGCGTAGGACGAACAGAAGGCTCCCCGTCCCCAGGCCGAAAGCCTGGGGACGGGGAGCCTCTTCTTTCGATCGCCCCTTCTACAGAGTCAGACTCCTACAGGTCCGGACGGTGCACCACGCGGATCGCGTTCACGACCGAGGGCTCGTAGCCCCGACGGTCGTGGAACCCGACCTTGAGGTTCCCGTTCGCCGGCACGTCCACCACGAACGACTTGCGGTCGGCACGCTGCCCACCGACGGCGTCCGCGATGTCGTAGTTGACCAACACGTACTGGCCGTTGACCTCCACGTCGAACGCTCGCCAGTCGACCCGCGGCGACAGCTCGAGCTCGGCGAAGTCGAGGGTGACCTCGTACCTCCCGCCCGGCAGCTTGTCGAACTGGTAAGCGTCCATGCCGATGCGCTGGTTCACGTACAGCGCGTCGTCCTCGGTCCCGCGGATGTCCGTACCAGCCGGCGCCTCGGCAGTCGTCGAAGCACCGATCCAGCCGAACGTTCCCGCCGTGTACGCCTTGTCGGCGACCCACGGGATTCCGCCGGTGTCGACACCCGCGGCACCCGCGGAGTTCACACCCTTCCAATAGCCGGACACGACGACCTCGACCGGCACCTTGATGACCGGCTGCCGCCCGGAGGTCGTGTGGATCTCGACGACCGCGCGGTAGACACCAGCCGCGAGCCCGGTCGTGTTGACCTTCGCGGTCACCTCGACCGAACCACCCGCCGCGACGCGTCCCTTGGCCGGCGCGAGCGTCAGCCACGGAACGTTGGTCTCCTGCGGAACGCCCGTGTCGAGCAGGTACGCGGTCTGCGTGTTCTGCGATGTCGCCCACACGTTGCCGGCCGCGTCCAGATCCGCACCCGCGAGCGCGAAGCCCTCGGGCTCGTCCAGCGAGAGGGACGAGATCGGAGCGCACGTGTCCGGGTTGTGCTGGGTGATGGTGTTGCCCTCGTCGCTGTTCGTCACCCAGAGCGTGTTGGACGCCCGGTTGTACGCCAGTCCGGCGATCCCGGAAGCCAACGGGCACTGGGAAAGCACCGCACCAGGCGTGGCATGCGACGCGCCCGCGACGTGGAACAGGACGTCCTGCACCCATCCGCCGACGTAGAACGTGTCGTCGTCGGCCTTGTACGCCAGTCCACGCTGGGCGGTCGTGCTGGCCCCACCGGCCAACGAGTAGACCTCGTTGCCGGTCGCGGGATCCCAACAGTGGATGGCGTTGTCACCGAGGACGGCGACTTGGCACATGAGGTTGCGACGCGTGTCGAACGCCATGTCGGCGTTCCACTGCGCGCTGCCGTAACCGCCCGGCCAGTCGCGCCCGGTCGCGGTGCCGTCGGGAGCGAACTCCTTGTTGCGTACCGTCTCCGGGTTCGAAACCCACACGTTCGACGTGCTCTTGCCGACACCCCACGCGACCGACAGCCCGGTCGGCCACGAGTCGAGGACGTCACCGGCGGCGAACGGCACCGCCTTCGACTTCTCGGCAGACGGGACGCTGCCAGCGGCACTGCGGGCGGCCGGGTTCTCCTTGGCCGCAAGCGCCTTCGACTGCTTGGCAGCGACGGCCGTGACCTTGGAGCCACCGAGCTCGACCGTGCTCCAGTTCATCGCGGCGCTACCGGTGTTGGAGAGCGTGAAGGTCGTCTGCTGCTTGTTGCCCTGCGGCAACACCCAGCGCAGACCCTCGGTGTCGATCTCTCCGCGACCGGTCTTGAGCACGAAGTTCTTCGCGATCCACTTGTTCGACGTGACGACGAGGTTGTTCGCCGCCGCGTTGGTGTAGTTCGGCGCCTTGACCGTTGCCTTGTAAACGCCGTTCCACAGTTGGGCGAAGTACTTGCCGTCGGCGCCGGTCGACACGGTCTGCGCCGCGCCGGTCTCCGGCGTCAGCGTCACCGCCGCGCCAGTGACGGGCAGGCCGTCGTTGGCGTCGGTGATCGTTCCGGAGACGAAGCCGTTCGGGGGCAAGGTGAACTTGACAGACTTGCTGTCGCTCAGCACACCAGAGTTGAACGAGTACTGCACCGCGACGTTGCCCGCCGAGTTCTCGACACCGACCGTGGCGGAGTCGCCTCGTTCACGGGAGTTGTTCGGGTCGAGGTTGCGGTAGTGGACGACGATGTCGCTGTTCTCGTTGATCACGATCTCGAAGTCGACGCGCGAGGTCGTGCTGCGGATCAACGCGTTCCGCCATTCGATGATGAACGAACGGTTCGGCGCGGTCCCCACGGCCTTGGTGTAGACCTTGGCGGTCGCGTCGATGACCAGGTCGTCCCAGAACGCGTACACCGACGCGTTCGGGGCGGCCGGGGCCGGGATCGCGGTGTTGGTGAACGAGGTCGCGGGTGCCGCGAAGTTCACCAGACCGTTCGTGCTGATGTTCGCCTTCGTGTACGCCTGGCCGTACAGCACCGCCGTAAAGGGCAGGTTGACGGCCTGAACGGCGTCGTCACCAGTGAGCGCGAGACCCGTATCTGCTTGCTGGTAAGCAGGTGCGGCACTCTCACAGTGATAGCCGTACGCGTCGACGCGGTCCGCGAGCCGGAAGTTGACGATCTTCCGGGCGTTGACCACGACGTCCTTGGAGGCGTCGGCGCTGCAGCCACCCGGCGAGGTGACCGAGATGTTGTACGTGCCGACGGGCACCTGCGCGAACTCGTACACACCGTCGGCGTCGGTCGTCGCCGGAGCCAGCGGAGTGCCGTTCACCTTGACGACCGCGCCCGCGACAGGGTCGCCGCGCGAGTCGGAGACCTCGCCGAGGACCGGCCACGAGCCGACCGGGGTGAGCGCGAAGTCCTTCGTCACCGTGGCATCGGTCGCCACCGTGGCGGTTCCGGTCGCCGTTCCGTACGCGTACGCCGAGACCTCGAGGTTGTAGTCGCCGGTCGAGAGCTTCGCCGTGTACGTGCCGGTCGCGGTCGTGGTGAGCGTGCGCGAGCTGGCACCGGTGATCTTGACCTGGGCGCCGGAGATCGGCGCGCCGGTCGTGGCGTTGGTGACCGTACCGGTCAACGTGCCCGACTCGCCTCGCGGCGACGCGGTCACGGCGGCCAGGGCGTCGAGCTTGCCCTCACCCCACACGTTGTTGTTGGTCGGCGTTCCGCCACAGGTGGTGTCGTCGGTGTCGATCGCGGTCTGGTTCAGCAGCGTCCGCGTGGTGGCGATGTCGCCGACGAGGGCGGGAGCCGCGGACCACATCAGCGCGACCGTGCCCGCCACGTGCGGTGCGGCCATCGACGTTCCGGTGAAGTTCGCGTACGAGTTGTCCGGAATCGACGAACGGACGCTCACCGCGGGGGCGGAGATGTTCGGCCGGATCTCGCCGTTGGCGCCAGGGCCACGGCTGGAGTTGTTGTAGACGGCACCGTTCGACTGGAAACCGCCCACGCCGTAGGCGAGTGCGGAGTCCGCCGGCGAACCCGCCGTGTCACAACCCGGTCCGGCGTTGCCGTTGGAGAAGACACCGAAGATGCCGGAGGAGGTCCAGCCGGAGATGATGTCGTCGTACCAGGGGTCCTCTTCGGGACCGTTCGGCGCGCCCCAGGAGTTGTTGACGATGTTCGGGCGCAGGTCGGTACGCGGGTTCTGGTTCTGCAGGTCGGTGGGCGCGAGCACCCACTGGCCCGAGGTCAGCAGCGCGTTCTCCGAGCAGCCGAGCGGGGAGTCGCAGCCGACGGCCGAGACCCACTTGGCGCCGGGTGCGACACCGATCTGGTTCGCGCCACCGTCGTCGCCGACCATCGTGCCCATGGTGTGGCTGCCGTGGTCGTCGGGGTCGCACGGCGCGAGCGACGGGTTGCCGCACACGCGGGACGGGTCGAACCAGTTGTAGTTGTGGTCGAACGTTCCGCCGCCCTGGTTGCCGCGGTACTTCCCGACCAGCGCGGGGTGGGTGTACTGCACACCCGAGTCGATGTTGGCGACCGTGATGCCCTCACCCCGGACGCCGTACGTGCCCCAGACCTGGTCTGCCTTGATCGCGGCGATGCCCCACTCGACGGCGGTCGGCGCCGACGCGGCGGCCGGCTCCGGCTTGATCAGGTCGGCCGTCTGGCTGGCCGCGACGCGCTCGACTCCGGGCAGCGCGGCGAGCTTGTTCGTCTGCGCCGCCGTGGAGCTCCGTACCAGGATCCGGTTGGAGATCCAGAACGGAGTGAAGTCGGCCTTGGCCTTGGTCAGCTCTGCTCGCGCCTCGGCCTGGCTCGCGTTCGCGGTGTCCTGCAGCGCCTTCACGACGGCGTCGCCGCGCGCGGTCCAGTCCTTGATCTTCGAGGCGGCGTCGAGGTCCGCCTTGTCCTTGAAGACCAGGTAGATGTCCGTCGAGCCCTTCGCGTCGAGCGCCTTCTCGACGCTCGGTGCGATCGGTGCGGACTGCGGGTCGTCGGCCTTGCCGTCGTTCCCCGCCGCTACGGCGCCGGTGGGCGCGAGGAGGCCGCCGATGACGGCCATCGACGCGATGGCCACCGCCGCGAACGTCCGTTTGAAGGCAGCGCGTCCGCCGCCTGGGTCTAGTCGAGCCACGATCCCCTCCCAAGGGCACCCGCATCGGACCCGCCCCGGGGGATCGGCGGCGGGTTGCAGGTGTGGGAACCGACATTGCTGCGGTGGGGTCGCTCCGGCCAGGCTCGCTGTCGGTCGTACGGCGGGCAGTTCTCGGCCGAAGGTTGCTTTGGCGAATCAATACGCCCGGATTGCGTACGAAATAAGGGAATTCGCCCTGACCGGGGCACGACCGGATCAGGACACGACGTTTGCCCCATCTGGCTCGCGAAGTACTTACGCCCGAAACATTCTCCGTGTCAGAATCCTGCAGTCACCAAGGGGTTACGTGGCGTTGGGGATGCAGGGCATTTGGTGGAGATCCCGCCGACTTTGTCCGGCGTTCCCCCAAGGGGGAGGATCAGTTGTACTCCGACATCCTCGATGGTGCGGCCGAGTTCGCCGACGCCGCACCCGCGCTCATTCTGTGTGTCGGCACGACCGCCGACCAATGCACAGCTGTGTTGAGAAGTGTGGGGCCGGACGCGGTGGTGATGATGGCCGCCGACGCCGGTGCCGCTCTGCGGGTCCTGCAGAACGCGCGGTCGTCTACAGCGACGCCTGCTCCGACGGTGGTCTCGCGGCCGGTCGAGTTCGGCCCGTTGCTGATCGACTCGTCGTTGCGCGAGGCGACCTGGCGCGGGCGGGCGTTGGACCTGTCGACTCGGGACTTCGACCTGCTGGCGACGCTGGTGAGCGACGGCGGCCGGGTGTGGACGTTCGCCGACCTGACCGAAGCGGTGTGGCGGCGGCCGTACCTCGGCGACGTGGAGGCGGTGGTGTCGGCCGTCAAGCGGCTGCGGCGCCGACTCACGTCGGTGACGGGCGAGCTCGTCGTCGCGTCGATCCGCGGCGTCGGGTACCGGCTGTCGTTGCTGCCGACGCCGTTGCGCCAGTCGGCGGTGTAGGGGTTCTGCAGCGGTAGGTTCTGAAGCTGTGAAACGTGACTCGGAACCCGCCCCTGACCTGCTGCCGGCCGACGAGGTCTCCCGCGTTCTCGTGGTGACCGCGCATCCCGACGACGTCGACTTCGGGTGTGCCGGAACGGTGGCGACCTGGACCGCCGCGGGGATCAAGGTCGAGTACTGCGTCGTGACCGACGGCCAGGCCGGCGGCTTCGACCCCGCCCTGGACCGGGCCGAGATCCCGCGCATCCGCCGCTTGGAGCAGGCTGCGGCCGCGAGCGTGGTGGGGGTCTCGGACCTGCACTTCCTTGGGTACGTGGACGGCGAGCTGACGCCTGCTCTTCCCCTGGTTCGGGACCTCACGCGGGTCATCCGCCAGGTGCGGCCGGACCGGATGGTGATCCAGAGCCCGGAGCGGGACTGGTCCACCGTGGGGCGCAGCCACCCCGACCACCTGGCGGCCGGCGAGGCCGCGTACCGCGCGGTCTACCCCGCCGCGCGGAACCCGTTCGCGTTCCCCGAGCTCGCCGCGGAGGGGCTGGAGCCGTGGACCGTACGGGAGGTGTGGGTGTCGGGGCATCCGACGTACAACCACGCTGTCGACGTGACGGAGACGTTCGAACTGAAGCTGGCCGCGGTGTTGGAGCACACCAGCCAACACCCCAGCCCGGATGCGATCCGCCCTCGCCTCACCGAAGCGTTCGGCCGCGTCGCCCGCTCCTTCGACCTCGGAGACGGCCACCTCGCCGAACCATTCTTCGTCGCCCGCACCGGCTGACGCACCCCGGGGTCTAAGCAGAACGAACGAGCAACACCTGGTGCTCGACGGCGCGGTGGAAGATGCCGCTCGTCCACTTCCAACAGGAGCGCCGGTCCATGCTTCCGCAGCGGCCGCCGCAGCACTCGACGTCGTGCAGCTGCTCGGCCAGGTGCTCGATCTCTTCGGTCAGGTCCACCATTTCGCTCTCCCCCTCCGATTCGCCCCCGCCGCCTTGGTAGTGAGACGGATCAGACTCGGATTTGGTTACAACGAGTGAGAGGAACCGGTTCAGGGAAATCGGGCCAAACGCGAAGAGACCCGCATGAAGAGGCGTCAGGGGCGACCGAGCCTGTTCATGCGGGTCTGCTGCGGGGTGGACTGCCGGGGCGGGTGCGCCCGACACGGTCAGGCGATCGGCGAGCTGGGGTCGTCGTAGATGGACGGGGCGGTCGGCGCCGGCTCGTCCTCGGGCATCAGGATCCAGCAGGCCGCGTAGAGCAGGATCCCGGCCGCGCCGAACGCGGTGAGGATCACGAACGCGAGCCGGACCAGCACCGGGTCGACGCCCAGGTAGCGGGCGATACCGCTGGCGACACCGGCGATCAGCCGGCCGTCGCGGGTCCGCTGGAGCTTCTTGTACGTGGTGGTCGCGGGAGTCATCGTGTCGGTCATGTCTTCAGCTTGCCGTTCGGCGGTCCCGTCGGGTATCGGGAACGGTCCTGGCCCATCCCCGACTTGCCCCTGACCGCGCTCAGGTGTCTCCCCGGTCATCGGCGCTGTCCCTTCTTGTTCCGGCTGATCGACGCGACGACGCCCGTGATGCCGGCGCCCATCAGCAGCGTCGGCACGATCCAGGCCAGGTCGTTCGTACTCAGCACCTCGGTCGCGATCAGCATCCAGCTGAACGCGATCCCACAGAAGATCAGGCCCGCCACGAGCGACACGACGTTCGCCGTGTGCCGCCCGGCAGGAGTACGTGTCTTGCTCATCGGAACCCCTTCGGCGTCGGCTTGTCGGCCGGCTGCGGGGGCTCAGGGGGTACGGGTGCCTCAGGCGGCTCGATCCGGAACGCCTCGGGCGGAGCCATTGACGTCCGATACAGCTCGGCGGCGCCGAGGCCGAGGTCGAGCTGCAGGACGAGCGTCCCGCCACCGGCCCCGTCTGCTCCCAGGTTCTGGTGCGAACGGCGCAGGTCGACGCCGCCCTCCTCCACGCCGAAGAACTCCAGGCTGCCGAGCCCCACGTCACCTCTGAGCTGGACGTCGACGTCGTCGGGCACGATCACGATCGCGTGCCCCGCACCCACGTCGAGCTTCGTCGTCAGGTTCGTCCGGTCGTCGAACGTCACGCCGGACAGGTCGAGGGTGAAGTCGCCGGCCTCGATGTCGTACCGGCTCATCACGTCCTCCGCCGTCGTCGGGCTGTGCCCGGTCGCCTGGGTGGCGAAGTCGCCGGTGTCGACGCGTTCGGCGACCGTCGCGGGGATCAGCGCGATCGTCAGCAGCACGCCGATCGCGATCAGCCCGCGGGCCCGGCCGTACCACGTCCCCACCAGCAGGCCGCCGCCCACGACCGCGAGCGCGGTGGCGATGAACGCCCCCGGCTCGAGGCTCCAGCCGTTGGCCTCCGCGACGGCCGCGAGCCCACCCATCGCGATCAGCGTCGAGGCGATCGTCACCGGAAACACAGCCGACCGGCGCTTGACCGGCAACGGCGGAGGCGGCGGGGCCTCCACCAACGCCTGGGTCGGATCGGGATCGGGGTCGGCGAGCCCCAACGGGTCGGGGTGGTTCCAGAACGAGGCGGGCGCGGGCACCGCGTCCCGCCACGAGCCGGTGCCGGCGACGACGCCGGTCACCTCGTCCACGGTGGTGGTCGGTGCGGCGGGCCAGCCGGCCAGCGGTTGGGTCGGCGCGTTCGGGTCGCCCGGGCTCGCCGGCACGCCGGGCGCGCCGGGGTCGGTCCCGCCGGCCACGACGTTGCGCCGGGCCAGCACGATCAGGCCCACGATCGCGAGCAGCAGGAGCACTGGCGCCTGCCACGGCAGGCCCCACCATGGGGTGGACAGCAGCACGATCGCCACCAGCACCACGCCGCCGATCACGACAGCGTTGTCCGGAGAACCGTTCTGCCGCCGGCCGAGGTGGTGCTCGAGGACCGAACGGTCCTTGCCCTCCTCGGGGATCAGCAGCCAGGCGGCGCCGTACAGCAGCGCGCTCACCCCACCGAAGAACGTGAGCACCGCCAGCGCGACCCGGATCACGACCGGGTCGACGCCGAGGCCCCGGCCGATGCCGGCGCACACGCCGCCGAGCACGCGGCCGTCGCGGACGCGACGCAGTTTGCGCAGGTACGCGAGGGTCGCGTCGACTCGGAAGCCCGATCCGTCGGGCGGACCCGGCGGTCTGGGCGGTGGTGTCGCGGAGCTCATGACGCCTGCCGGCTCCTTCTCGTCACGGTAAGTGGTCGATGCGGACCGCAGAGAACGGCCACGAAACCGATCCTCCGCGCTGGGGCCGGGGTCCGCCATCGGGGATGTCCCTGGGACACACCCTGGACGGACCGGGAACCGCTGGGGGAGCGTCCTGGTGGCGGGGCGCGCCCGCGCGTGTGACCCTTGGATCAGCATCCCACCTGCGAAGGAGCTGTCATCTTCACCGATCCGGCCGGCACCACCACCGCTGGCACCGCGTCGACCATGGAAGCGCCGGGCGAGCTCGCCCCGCGCTGTGTTCGGCGTACGGACGGCAAGATGCTCGGCGGTGTGGCCGCCGGCCTCGCGGACCATCTGGGCCTGCAGCCCCTGCACGTACGCCTCGCGTTCATCGCCCTCACGATCATCGGCGGGTTCGGCCTGCCGCTTTACGCCGCGCTCTGGGTGTTCCTGCCCCAGGAGTCCGCGGTCAAGGGCGTGGCGGGGCCGGCGGGCTGGGCCGAACGGAAGAACTTCAGCACCACGCGGACGGGCCGCAAGCGCGAGGACACCGGGCAGCTGGTCGCTGTCGGCGTCCTGGCCGCAGGTGTCCTGCTGCTGTTCCAGCAGTGGGTGGGCATACCGGCCGGTGTGTTCTGGCCGATCGTGCTCGGCGGCGTCGGGCTGGCGCTGCTGTGGCGGCAGGCCGACGAGGCGCAGCGGGCGCGGCGCGGCGACGCGGAGCGGGTGCGCTGGTTCGGGCTGCTGACCGGCTCTGGTGGGATGTCGACGCTGGTCCGTTCGGCGTTCGGCGTCGCGCTGGTGATCGGCGCGGCCGTCCTGCTGCTCGCGGCGTCCGGCAAGATGTCGGCGCTCGGCACGGTGCTCGCGGCCGTCGCGGTCGGCCTGCTCGGCGTCGGCCTGATCGTCGGGCCGTGGGTCTGGCGGCTCGCGGGCGACCTGACCGAGGAACGGCAGGAGCGGATCCGTTCACAGGAACGCGCCGACATGGCCGCGCACCTGCACGACTCCGTGCTGCAGACGTTGGCGTTGATCCAGAAGCAATCGCACGACCCCAAGGCCGTGGCGCGGCTGGCCCGTTCGCAGGAGCGGGAGCTGCGCGACTGGCTGTACGGCTCGCCGAACGACGTCGACGCGACGTTGCGTTCGGAGCTGAAGAAGGCGGCCGCCGAGGTCGAGGACCTGCACGGCGTACCGGTCGAGGTCGTCGCGGTCGGCGACGCTCCCCTGGACGAGCCGCTGACGGCCGTCGTCCGCGCGGCGCGCGAGGCGATGACGAACGCGGCCAAGCACTCCGGCGCGCCGAAGATCGACGTGTTCGTCGAGGTGGAGCCAGCGCGGATCGAGGTCTTCGTACGCGACCGCGGGATGGGCTTCGACCCGAACACGGTGGCCGAGGACCGGTTGGGCGTGCGCCGCAGCATCTACGAGCGGATGGAACGCCACGGCGGCAAGGCCGACATCCGCAGCTCGCCCGGCGAGGGCACCGAGGTCAAGCTGGTTGTGGATCGCACCGAGGGTGAGAGGATTCGACCGTGACTACCCCGACGCCTGAGGGCGCTGCCGCTCCCGGTCCCGCTCCCGCTGCCGACGGCAAGAAGCGGGTCGTGCTGGTCGACGACCACGCGATGTTCCGTACCGGCGTGCGCACGGAGATCGGCGACCAGGTCGACATCGTGGGCGAGGCCGGCGACGTGGACAGCGCGGTGAAGGTCGTGCTGGCGACGCTGCCCGAGGTCGTGCTGCTCGACGTTCACCTGCCAGGCGGCGGTGGCGCCGAGGTCTGCCGGCAGGTGCTGGACCGCAACCCGGACATCAAGTTCCTCGCGCTGTCGGTGTCGGACCTGCCCGAGGACGTGATCGGTGTCATCCGCGCCGGGGCGCGTGGGTACGTGACGAAGACGATCACCGGCCAGGAAATCGTCGACGGCGTGCGCCGGATCGCTGAAGGGGACGCGGTCTTCTCGCCGCGGCTGGCCGGCTTCGTGCTGGACGCCTTCGCCGGAGCGGTGGACCCGGGCACGGTGGACGAGGAGTTCGACCGCCTGACCCAGCGCGAGCGCGAGGTGCTGCGGCTGATCGCGCGCGGGTACGCGTACAAGGAAGTCGCGAAGGAACTGTTCATTTCGGTCAAGACCGTCGAGACCCACGTGTCCTCGGTGCTGCGCAAGCTCCAGCTGTCCAACCGCTACGAGCTCACCCGCTGGGCCACCGACCGCCGCCTCGTCTGAGCGCGTTCACGATCTCTCCCCCGTACCGCTGCCGGGGCCATGGGCACCCCCAGATGGCCAATGCCCCGACAGCGGCGGTCACCTTCCCACCAACTACTGCGTGACGAACAGCCGGGTGAAGTCCGGCCCGTTCGCGTACACGTCCAGCCGCACGCCACCCACCTTCGAGCCGTGCAGGAACGCGTTCTTCGCGTAGTAGTCCGGCACGACCGGCGCGAAGTCCTCCATCATCATCTTGTCGATCGCCGCCCAGGCCGCCGGCTGCTCCTCCGAAGGCAGGACCAGCGCCTTGTCGATCGCGTTGTCGACCTTGTCCTCGTCGAGGAACGAGCCGTTCGGTACGCCGTCGGGGTTCGCCGCGATCAGCGGGCCGTACAGGATCGCCGGGAAGATCGTCCCGCCCGACGGCCAGTCCAGGCACCAACCGCCACCGGGGTTGACGTTCGTCCGCGACTTCGGGTTGTTCGCCTCGATCCGGGCCTGCGCCTGCTGGAGCGGGATCGCGGTGACCTTGAAGCCGGCCTTCTGCATGGCCTGCTTCCGCACCTCCGAGACCTGCGGCGACACGGGGTCGTCGGAGACGAAGTTCCAGATCAGCTCGAAGTTCAGCTTGCCCGCCGCCTGGAGCATCGACTTGGCCTTCTCCGGGTCACCCTTGCCCTTGCTCTTGTACCCGGCGACGTCGAAGTTCTGCCAGCCCGGCGTGGTCGGCGGCATGATCGTGGTCGCCGGCTCCGACGTCAGCGGGCTGTTCCCCGCCGCCTGCCGCTCGGAGTCGTACGGCCAGGCCACCAGGATCGCGCGGCGCACCTCGAGCGGGATCTTCCGGACGTCCAGGTACGTGAAGAACGTGCACGTACCCGGCCCCTTCTTCATCCGCTTCTCCGGCTCCTTGCCCACGATGTTCGGCAACAGCGACGAGTCGACGTTGTCGTACGTGATCGACATCTGGTCGGGGCCCTTGTCGGCGATCAGCTGCTCCTGCAGCCGCAGCCGCTCCTGGTCGAACTTGAAGTTGTACTCGTCGGCGTACTGGTGCCGGAACGGGTCAGACGCCGGGTCCCACTGGTCGTTCTTCTCCAGCAGCAGCTGGGTCCCCTTCTTGAACTGCTTGTACTTGTAGGGACCGGTCGCGACCGGGGCGCTCTCGTAGTTCTGCTTGGTGTCCTTCGCCTGCGGGATCGGCGTGAACGCTGGGAACGTCAAGTAGTACGGCAGATCCGGGAACGGCTTGGCCATCTTCAGGACGAACGTCTGGTCGTCCGGCGTCTCGACGCCCTGGTAGTCCGCACCGCCGCCCTTCGACGCGTCCTTGAACGGACCCTTGTACTTGTCGCCGTCGAGGAAGTACGTCTGCTGGTAGACCGGCCCGTTCGGGAGCTCCTCCACCGCGAACGACCGCTTCACCGCGTACGCGAAGTCCTTCGAGGTGACCAGCGTTCCGTCCTGGTACTTGATGCCTTCCTTGATCTTGAACGTCCACTGGGTGAAGTCCTCGTTGTGCTGGCCCAGGTCCGTCAGCAGGTCAGGAACGAGCTTGTACGAACCGTCGTCCTGCATCACCAGGGCCGTCGGCGTACGGAACACCAGCTTCGCGATCGCGAGCGAGTCGGTGTAGTACGCACGCGTCGGGTCCAGCGTGTGCGGAACCTGACGGGTGAGAACGGTGACAGTGCCGCCCTCCTTCGCGCCGGGAACGTCCAGGGCAGGGCCCTTGGCGGTGGGATCGAGCGTGACCGTGAAGTCCGCGGTCGTCCCGGAGTTGTTGGTTGGCTGCGCTGACTTGTTCTTCTCCGATGGCGTTCCGCCACCGCCGTTCGCGCCGCAAGCAGCGGCCACGACCAGACCAAAGATCATTAGAATGATTGCAAACACACGCCTGTGCATAAGCGGTCCTCCCCGACGCTTACTCGCTATTTGGTCACAACCGGCCCGCGTTCGCGCCAGCCCACCCGAGCACGAAACGCCGAGTCATTCCAAAGCCGTGCCCGACGATAGAGCAGATTCAGAAATGGGCCGGTCACGATTTGGGAACGCTTGAATATGCGCCTTCGTGACCTTTCCGTGACGCTTTCGCGATGTAACCAAAACGTATTCTTATCGTGGTTCCAGATGCTGATACGTCGCAGGTCAGAACGCACTTAGCAACGCGTCGTCAACCTCGACTTGACCTACCAGGCTGGGTAAATCTGCAGCAGGAACACCGAAACAGCGAATTCTCGGTCACAGATCGACTACGAACAAAACCGTTCGATAACGTTCTTCGACACGCGCGCGACGACCTCGTCGACGAGAACGGACGAGCTCCAGGTGATCGATCCGACCGAGAAGACAGCGCCGCCACTTTCGGTAGTGAAGTGAACGATTTCCGCTCCGCCATCGTCCACATTCTGACCACGCGCGAGGACTTCCGCACCACTCGGCGTGTGTGCGGTGGTCTTGTCGGTTTCGTGCCCGGAGGCGCCGCCGGGACACCGTTCGTGCAGACTCGCCTGCCCGAAGACGTCACCCTCGGACACACCCGTTCCCTCGAACGCCCAGTGCGTGGGGTCGAGCACGCGGTACGGCGCGGACGTCATCGCGCCGGCGTCGGTGAACACCACGCCGAGCAGTGCCGACGCCGGCCGGAAGCTGCGGTGCATGCGGTTCTCGTACGGTCCGCCGGCCTCGACTGCCTCGGTCCGGAACACCAAGGTGTCGCCGACGAACTCCACCTCGCAGTCCAGCCCGTTGCCGCCGAGGTACGCCAACCGCCCGCCCCGCTCGAAGACCCAGGCGCGCACGGTCTCGTACATCTGCCGCGACCAGTACTCCGGATGCGTGCTGATCACCAACGCCTGATAGCGATCCAGCTCGAGCGTGCCGTCGTGCAGGTGCGCGTCGGCATAGAGGTCGTACCCGGTGCCGTTCCGCTCCAGCCAGCTCAGCAGCCGCCACTCCGCGGCCGCGAGGTGGCACGGCTGCCTTCCCCGGATGGGGTCATCCGGCCGTTCGCCGCGGCGGATCTGGTTCAGCGGCTCGGGCCGTTCGAACGACAGCGGCGGGTACGAGCCGTCCGGGAAACCGTGTTCCCCGAACGTGGCGTCCTGGTAGCGGGCGAGTTCCAGTCGCGGCACGAGCAGCGGGACGTCGGGCAGGCCGGAGGCGTTGATGTAGTTCGAGCGGCCGCCGAAGTTGTTGTACGCGTTCCACGTGTTGGTGGAGGCGAGCACGGCCAGCGGCGCGGTGGGTGTCGCCGGTGCGACCACCCACGGGAACGAGAAGAACGCGCCGGACTCGGTCTCGGCGTGGAAGTAGTACAGCCCGCTCCGCTCCGGCGCGCGCACGTACTGCCGGTGCGTGGGGTCGGTGTAGCCGCTCTTGTTGAAGCTGGCGCCGGTCTGGGTGTAGTCGTCGTCCGGCGTGATCTGGACGGTCGCGCGCGGCGCGTGCTCGTCGAACCAGCCGATCAGCTTCACCTGCTCGGCCTCGGCGCCGTAACGCCACATCGACAGCCGGTACGGCTCCGGGCTGTGCACGCGGAACTCGCCGAGCTCGCCCGACCTGACCCATTTCGGCCAGACGTAGCCGTAGAGCTGGTCGGAGAGGAGCCGGAAGTGGTGAACGCCGGTGCCGAGCTCGACCTCGGAGTGCTTGGCGCCGTACCCGGCCTTGGCCAGCGTGACGCGGTACGGGCCGGGCGGCAGCTCGAGGTAGATCGCGCCGCTCGCGCTCGACCTGGTCTGCCAGACCTGGTCGCCCGCGGAGATCTCGACGGCGACGTCGGGCAGGGCGAGGAAGCGTTCGTCGCTCACGTACCCGATCGGCTCCACGTAGACTCCTCGCTCATGTCAGCCACCACGCTCGGCGGCTCCGGTTTCCGGGGGCCGAGGACGACTCGTCGGCCGAAGGCCCCTTCTGTCGCCGCAGGGCCACCCGGAGCCGCCGAGCACCGCGACCCGAAGCCGCCAAGGCCGTCCGCGGCCGCGGCGTGCGAGTGGTCGCCATAGGCACAGCATGGGCTACTCGACGCTGTCCCACCTCACGTGCGGCAAGCAAGGCCATGATCACGACGCGGACGTGGTCGCGGGCGTGTGCGACTGCGGGTCGCCGTTGTTGGCCCAGTACGACCTGTCCGGGCTGTCGCGCGACGTGATCGCGGGGCGGCCGCCGACGTTGTGGCGCTACCACGAGCTGCTGCCGGTCCGATCGCCGGAGAACGTCGTGACGCTCGGCGAGGGGATGACGCCGCTGCTGCCGATGCGCCGATTCGGCGCCGACGTCGGGGTCCCGCGGCTGCTGATGAAGGACGAGGGGTTGATCCCGACCGGCACGTTCAAGGCACGCGGGGCGGCCGTCGGGGTGTCGCGGGCGTACGAGCTCGGCGTGCGGAAGATCGCGATGCCGACGAACGGGAACGCCGGCTCGGCGTGGGCGACGTACGCCGCGCGGGCGGGCATGCAGAGCCTGATCGCGATGCCGCGGTCGGCCCCGAAGATCTGCCGGACGGAGTGCGTAGCGGTCGGTGCCGAGCTGGCTCTCGTCGACGGGTTGATCGGCGACGCCGGCGCGTACATCCGCGGCAGACTCGCCGAGGGGTACGTGGACGTGTCGACGCTGCGCGAGCCGTACCGCATCGAGGGCAAGAAGACGATGGGCCTGGAGATCGCCGAGCAGCTGGGCTGGCGGGTGCCGGACGTGATCCTCTACCCGACCGGCGGCGGCGTGGGGCTGATCGGGATCTGGAAGGCGCTGAACGAGCTGCGGTCGCTCGGCTGGATCGCCGCCGACCGGATGCCGCGGCTGGTCGCGGTGCAGGCGGAGGGATGCGCGCCGATCGTTCGGGCGTGGGCGAAGGGAGCGCCGGAGTCCGAGGCGTGGCCGGACGCCTCGACGGTGGCGTTCGGGATCACCGTTCCGAAGGCGCTGGGCGACTTCCTCATCCTGCGGGCGGTGTACGAGACCGAGGGCTGCGCTGTCGCGGTGTCGGACGCCGACCTGCTGGCCGAGCAGCGCCGGGTGGCGGAGCTCGAGGGAACGTTCGTCTGCCCGGAGGGCGCAGCGGCGTTCGCGGCGGTACGTCAGCTGCGGGAGTCGGGCTGGATCGCTTCCTCGGACGAGGTGGTCGTGCTGAACACGGGCGCGGGCTTGAAGTACCCGGAGACGATCCCTACGCCCTAGCGGCTTTCCGCCGGCGGGCCAGGACGCGGCCGCCGAGGCCCTCGGGCGGTGGGGTGCGGTCGTCGACGAACGGCAGGTTCGGCTGGAACTCATGCACCTCGGCGACGATCTGCTCGACGGTCGCGGTCAGCCACAGCACGTGGATGCGGGTGCCGCGGATCGGCTGGTCGGACTCGGCCCGCAGCTGGAACGCCAGGTAGTCCCACGGGACGAGCGTCGGTGTCGGACCGCCGGCGGAGGGGGTGTCGCGGGTCTCGGTGAACGCGATCAGCCTCCCGACCTCTTCCCAGCGCACCGCGAACGGCCGGCGCCACCAGCGCGCCGAGGAGTAGAAGCGGATCCCGTTCTCGTCCATCGCCAGCTGCCGCCGGCGCATCGCCAGGTTGCCGGGCCGGTCGAAGGCGAGCACCGCCACCGACAACGGGAGCGCGAAGATGATCACGGTGGCGATCAGGATCGGCACGATCGCATCCACGCCGAACGCGCGATCGAGCAGGCGAAACAGCCACCACGGCGACGAGACGACGAGGAACGCGGTCGTCAGCAGCCCGCCCACCGTCAGCACCGCGCTGACGACACCACCGAGCCGCACCCGCTGGCTGACCACGAACTCCCCGGCCACGACTCTCCTGTTGGTCTCGACAGATCCCACCATCGCAACCTATCCACAAGCGAACGCACTTCCCTAGCCCAACCGGGGTTTTGCCACGTGGCAACACCCTCCAGAACCCCGTTTCGGTAAGGGAAGTCGCGCAGGTTGGGGACAACTGGCGACGGGTGGGCTAGGCGGGTGGGGCGAAGGCGAGGCGGACGGTGCCGGTTCCCGAGCCGGCGTCCGGGGCGGTTTGCCAGCCCGAGCGCGACTCCCCCATCGTCCAACGCTGGTTGCCGAAAGTCACCGACGTGAGGCCGAACTTCTTGGCATGCGCCACCGACCACTGCGCGATCGCCCAGCCTCGTTCGGCCTGCGAAACCCGTACCGCGGTGGACGTTGCGTTGCTGCTCACCGTCAGCGAGCCGAACGACTTCCGCAGCTCCGCACGCAGCGCGGACGGCTGCGCAACGGCGGATTCATCGGGACGCACCGCACAGCTGAACGCGGCCGTCGAGTGCCCGGTCAGCGAGGACGCCAGCGCACGGGCGTCCGGTTCGTGCTGCGCGTACGCCTGGCCGGCTGCCGACTTCTGCACCCGCTGGGCCGCGTCGGTGATCTCCATCGACGTGTACCCGTCGATCTTCGCCAGCGCCGCGTAGAACTTGTTCGTCGAGTAGTACGGGTCGAGGATCTGCTCCACCGTTCCCCAACCCATGCTGGGCCGCTGCTGGAACAGCCCGACCGAGTCCAGGTGCCCGCCGGACAGGTTGCGCAGCCCAGACTCCTGAAACGCGGTCGCCAGCGCGATCGTCGCCGCGCGCGCCGGCATGCCGCGCCGGATCGACACCGCCGAGATCAGCGCGGCGTTCTCCGCCTCTTCCAGCGACAGACTGGCCGAGTGCCCGTTCACCGTGGCCTCGCAGCCCTCGGTGAACGGCAGCTCGCCGGCCAGCCGGTCGGACAGGAGGTACGCGCCGAACGTCACCAGCCCCGCGACGACGGCCAGCGACAACAGGATGACGAGGGCCTTACGCATCAGGCGTTGGTGTGCAGGGCCTCGTTCAACGCGAAGCCTCCGCCCTCCCGGACGACGGCCTCCAGCGCGCCGGAGACACTGTTGCGACGGAACAGCAGGCCGGGCGACCCGGATAGCTCGACAGCCTTGACGATCTCGCCGTCCGGCATCCGGACCTTAGAGCCAGCCGTGACGTAGCAGCCCGCCTCGACGATGGAGTCGTCGCCGAGCGAGATCCCGAGGCCGGCGTTCGCACCGACGAGGCAGCGCTTGCCGACCGAGATCACCTCGCGGCCACCGCCCGACAGCGTGCCCATGATTGACGCACCACCACCGATGTCGGAGCCGTCCTCGACGACCACGCCGGCGGAGATCCGACCCTCGACCATCGACGCGCCGAGCGTTCCCGCGTTGTAGTTGACGAAGCCCTCGTGCATGACGGTCGTGCCCTCGGCGAGGTGCGCGCCGAGCCGTACGCGATCGGCGTCACCGATCCGCACGCCGGCGGGGAGAACGTAGTCGACCATCCGCGGGAACTTGTCGATGCCGTACACCGTGACCCGATGCCCGGCGGCCATCATCCGCAGCCGGGTCTGCTCGAAGCCGTCGACCGGGCACGGACCGAGGTTGGTCCACACGACGTTGTTGAGCTCGCCGAAAATGCCGTCCAGGTTGAGCTCTCGCGGTCGCACGAGCCGGTGCGACAGCAGGTGGAGGCGCAGGTACGCGTCGCTCGCTCCCGCGATCGGGTCGTCCAGCGAGTCGATCACCGTACGCATCACGCGACGCTCGACGCCACGCACGTCGTCGGCGCCTTCGAGGGCGGACAGGTCGGCCGGGGGCTCGTTGTCGTCCGGGGCGGGGCTCCCGAGTCGAGGCGCGGGGAACCACGTGTCGAGGACCGTCCCGTCGGGAGTGGTCGTCGCGACACCAAAGGCCCAGGCGCCAGGCCGTGTCTGGGTCATACCGGCCAGCCTGCCAGAATCCCGACGCGTCCGCAGCACGGGCCTGGGTGGCACACTTCAGGCGTGCTCGATCTCACAACGGACGTCGTCAGCCTCACCACCGCACTCGTCGACATCGAGTCGGTCAGCAGGAACGAAAAGCAGCTCGCGGACGTTGTCTTCGCCGCCCTGCAGGACGTTTCGCACCTCACCGTGACGCGGTACGGCAACACCGTCGTCGCCCGAACGCACCTCGGCCGCGCCGAGCGCGTCGTCGTCGCCGGTCACCTCGACACCGTGCCGTACGCGGACAACCTGCCGGCGAAGCTCGAGGGCACCCGGCTGTATGGACTCGGGGCGTGCGACATGAAGGGTGGTGTCGCCGTCGCGCTGCGGCTCGCCGCGTCCGTCGCCGAACCCGTGCGCGATGTCACCTACGTCTTCTACGACTGCGAGGAGATCGAGGCCGAGCGCAACGGGCTCGGTCAGCTCGCCCGCAAGTCGCCCGAGGTGTTGGCGGGCGACTTCGCTGTGCTGATGGAACCGACGAGCGCGCAGGTCGAGGGCGGCTGCCAGGGCACGCTGCGCGTCGACGTTCTCGTCAGCGGCAAGCGGTCGCACAGTGCCCGGTCGTGGATGGGCGTGAACGCGATCCACGGCGCGGGGGCGGTGCTCGCGCGGCTCGCCGAGTACGAGCCGCGTCAAGTTCCGATTGACGGGCTCGTCTATCGCGAGGGACTCAACGCGGTCGGGATCTCCGGAGGCGTTGCGGGCAACGTGATTCCGGACGAGTGCCGCGTCACGCTGAACTACAGGTTCGCGCCGGACCTGTCCGAGGAGCAGGCTTTCGCCCACGTACGTGAGGTGTTCCACGACTACGAGGTCGCGCTGCTCGACTCCGCGCCGGCAGCGATGCCCGGGCTCTCGCATCCCGCGGCGGCCGCCTTCGTCGAGGCCGTCGAGGCCGAGCCGCGGCCGAAGTTCGGCTGGACCGACGTGGCCCGCTTCACCGAGCTGCGCGTCCCGGCGGTGAACTACGGCCCGGGCGACCCGATGCTCGCGCACACCAAGGACGAGTTCGTCGAGGTGGAAGAGCTCCGTCAGTGCGAGGCGCGCATGCGCCGGTGGCTCTGACATGCGCGTGCTGTTGGCCACCACCTCGGGCATGGGGCACTACGTTCCGATGTTGCCGTTCGCCGCTGCCCTTGTGCGGGCCGGGCACGAGGTGCAGGTCGCGGCGCCGCGGTCGTTCGCGGCGGCGGTGGAACGGTCGGGCTATCCGTACTGGCCCTGCGCCGACGTCGATCCGGCGGAGCTCGCGGCGGCACACGCGCGGATGAACGCCGCGCCGCCCGAGCAGCGGAACGCCGCGTTCGTCGAGGTCGCCGCCGACCTCGCGCCGCGGGCGATCCTCCCGGGCATGCTGACCGCGATCGACGCGTACCGCCCGGACCTCGTCCTGCGTGAGGTCGGCGAGCTGGGTTCGGCGATGGCGTCCGAGCTGCGCGGCGGGATCCCGCAGGTCCAGGTGCTGATCGGGCTCGCGAAGTTCGGCACCCTGTTGAGGGACGTGGTCGGTCCGATCCACGGCCGGGCGCGCGTGTGGGCAGGGCTGCCAGCCGAGGGAACGACGTCGGTCCCGTCGGTGTCGCTGCTGCCTCTGTCGTACGAGGAGCCCGGCACGGCCGGCTCCGAGGTGCGGCGGTACGTCGACGCGTCCGTTCTCGATGCCGCGGAGCCGTTGCCGGACTGGTCGAACGGGAACGCGGATCCGTTGGTGTACGTGACGTTCGGGACCGTGTCCGCGTCGGTGCCGCAAGCTGTTGCGACGTTCCGTGCGGTCGTGGAATCCCTTGCCTCGTTGCCGATCCGACTCCTCGCGACCGTGGGCGACGGCGGCGACCCGTCGGCGTTCGACGGGTTGCCGGCGAACGTGCGGGTCGAACGGTTCGTCCCGCAGGCCTCCGTACTGCCGCACGCTGCGGCGATGGTGTGCCACGGCGGGATGGGCACGGTGCTCGGCGGCTTGTCCGCGGGCGTGCCGATGGTGGTCGTACCGCAGTTCGCCGACCAGCCGGACAACGCCGCGCGGGTCGAGGCGCTCGGCGCCGGGCTGCAGGTACGCAACGACCACCTCGACGACCCCGTCGATCCGGCGTGGGTCGCCGAAGCGACGCGGCGCGTGCTCGCCGAGCCGTCGTTCCGGACCGGCGCGGAGAAGCTGCGCGCCGACATCCACGCGCTGCCGCCGGCCGACGAGGCCGTGGCGTTCTTCGAGGAGCTCGCTAGCTGACCAGCTCGGCGTACACGACGATGTTGTCGCGGTAGCCGCCCTCGCGTTCCCAGTCGCCGCCGCAGGTGATGAGCCGCAGTGTGGGGATCGGGGTCGGGCCGTAGACAGCCGCGGTGGGGAACTTGCGCTTCGGGTACGCCTTCACCTGCGCGACGCGGAACTTCACCGTCGACTTGTCGCTCAGCTCGACGCGCACCTCGTCGCCCGGCTGCAGGTCGCGCAGCCGCCAGAACACCGCCGGGCCGGTCTTGGAGTCGACGTGGCCGGCGATCACCGCCGGGCCGGTCGCACCGGGGACCGGGCCGCCGTCGTACCAACCGGCGCGCGCGAACTCCTTCGGCCGCTCGAGTTCGCCCGACTTGTCGAGCTTCAGCGACATCAGCGCGCTGCGCACGCCGATCGCGGGGATCTGGACGGACTGGGGACGTACGCCCGCCAGCTCGACCTTGCCGGCCGGGTCGGAGCCGGTGACCTTGCCCCCTGGCGAGGACGACGGCGTCGGCGCGCCGGCCGTGCTGGTCGCCGGGTTCGCCAGGGTCGCCGCCGGGCTCGGGCCCACGTCGGCCGGCGCTGGCTGGTTGCACGCGCTGAGGAGGAAGAGGGTCACCAGCGCCCCCGCGAGCCACCTCATTTGGGCATCGCGGTGGGGCTCGGCGGGGTGTAGCGGATCTCCAGCACGTTGTATCCGTTCACGACCCGGACCTCCATGCTGGCAGGCCGGTACGTCGGCAACTGCACCTTCAACTCCGAGATGACGGCCTTTGCTCCCTTGGAGTCGGCGCCCTCCGCGTCGACGACCGGCAGGCCGTCGACGGCCGCGATGAGCGCGGACCGGCGGAGGACGTTCGTGCCTTCCTCGCCAGGCTCGGCGGGAAACTGGTAGACGACGAGCTCGTGGGTGCCGGAGAGCAACGCGAGCACGCTGAGCAGCCGCGGGTCGACGCGTGCCTCGCTGAGCGCCGCGCGCGCGTCGCTGTCGAGGTGGAGGCGGACGTTCTTGGTGAGCTCGAGGCCGGCGCGGGCCCTGTTCTGGGCGTCCTTGTCCTGTTCGCGTTCGGCGACCTCCTTGCCCTCCGGCAGGATCCGGCGTACCTCGATCCGCTGCCCGGTGGGGCCGAACCTCGCGTGGGACTGGGAGTTCGAGGTCGCGCTCTTGAGGATCGGCGAGGACATCTGCGGGACCGCGACGAGATATTGATAGCTCTTCCAGTCGCGGGCTTTCGCGAACGTCACAAGGCGTTTCTCGTCGACGCCGCCGACAATGAGGTCGACCCACATCGCGTCGTCGACAATGAGCTTGTCCTTCGGACGTACGTTGCTCGCGATCCAGCTCGTGGCCGCGTACCTCGGCCGCTCCTGGTGCCCGGAGTAGATCGAGACAATCGACTTCGGCCAGAACGCGGCAGCGAGGGCGACGTTGCCGATCAGCAGAAGCACGGCGACGATCGCGATCGGCCGCTGCAGGAACGGCTGCCCCTCCTTCGCACCCGCCCGGATCGCCGCGTCGATGACGCCGGCGACGAGCAGCGCGACGAGCGGAATGACGGCGACGACGTACGTCTCCGGGTGGGCGCCGGGCGCGAACCAGAACGCGACCTCGATCAGCACCCCGACGCTGAACGGGCGGAGCCATCTGAGGCGGAGGCCGGCAATGACGCCGACCGCGCCGAACGCGGGCAGAATCGGATCGAGCCCGATCAGCCGCTGAGCATTGCCGAGCTCTTCGACGTTCCCGTACAGGCTGGTGCTGAGGTTGGCCCAGATGTTGGTCTGCTCGATGCCGGGGAGCGCTTCGCCGTACCGCCAGAGCGCGGCGAGGTAGGCGAGGCCGAGGATGCTGAGGACGATGGCGGAGATGAGTCGCGGGGTGCGGTCCTGGGTCCAGGTGAAGCCGCGCCAGAGCAGCCAGCCGAGGATGGGGAGAAGCACGATGAACGTCGGCTTGGTGACGACGGCGAGCGCGAACGCGACGATCGCGATCGGGTAGGCGAGGCCTTTGGCGAAGCGGACGCTGGCGAACAGGAACGCGATCAGCAGCCACGGAACGGCGAGGTTGTCGAGCAGGACGAGGCGGTGGTACTCGATCGCGAGCGGCGAGATCGCGTAGAAGACGACCGCACCGGTGGCGCCCAGTCTGGTGAGGCCGATGCGTCTTGCGAGGAGCCAGAGCGCGAGGCAGGCGAAGACGTGAGCCGCGACCATCGCCTCCCTACCTGCCGCGATCGCGCTGGTGGCGTGCTGGAACGCGTCGGTCAGGTCGGTCCAAGCAGCGAGCTGCCACCACCCGGCAGAAAGCTCGGCCCAGCTGGCGTTGTAGAGGAGGTGACTCGTGCGTTCGAGGTTGAACGCCTGAGCGACGTGCAGACCCTCACCGATAGTGCTGGTGGGACTACCGATCAGATTGGTGAGCTGGATGATCGCTGCGGCGGGAAGCAGAATCACCAACGCCAGCAGGGATCCAGCCCAGCCGTTCAGCCACGACAAAACCACCTGAACGGGGCGAGGTCGTGGCGACACGTCTCACTGTATCCAGCTGAGGACCATATGGACCCGCCGTTTCTCGCAGCCGAAGTCGTTGTCCAGAAGGGAAATCGGACGTTATAGGAGTCTTCCACGACAAACGCCCCACGCGCGCCGCAGCCACCCGGCCGCCGCTTTAGGCGGCCGGGGTGAGGCGGTGATGGCGAAGTGGTCTTCGCTGAAGGTCGATCCAGTCCGGGGGTAAGAACTCCGGTAATCCATCGAGTGCGATGCGGACCTGCCAGGCGCCTTGGTGGATCAGGCGGTGGTGGTAGCCGCAGAGCAGAACCCCGTTGTCCCGAGTGGTGGGTCCGCCTTTGCTCCACGGGACCACGTGGTGGGCGTGACACCAGCCGGGTGGACGGTCACAGCCGGGGAACGCGCAGCCACCGTCACGGAGTTCGAGCAACCGGCGGAGTTTGCCTTGGAAGAGTCGTTGTTGGGTGTCGGTCAAGAGGCTGACGCGGCCGGGCTGGTCCTCGGGCTTCACGAGGTAGGTGAGGTCGGCCTCACACATCAACTGCTCGACGAGTTTGCGGGACAGTTCGATCCCGGTGTGCAGGGTCCGCCCACCGGTCCGGGTGACGGTGACGACCAACTGGGTGGGGTTCCCGCCGTGGGAGGGCACGAGCTGGTCGGCCAACAGCCGGCGGCAGGCTTCGCCGATTGCGTCGGCGTAGCGCTGTTCGGGGGTACGGGTGTCGCGTCCGTCGGGGCCGGACTGCGGCGCGGCCAACGGGTCGAGGACGAGTTTGAGGCGTTCCCCGACCACCTTCGGCAACCGGCCGGCGACCCGCCAGGTGCCGGTGGTCTCGTCCCAGCCCATCCGGAAGAACCTGTCCCGGTGCGCCCGCGCCTCTTCCCGCTTCAGTTTCTTCTCCAACACGTGGTCGGCGAGGTCGGGGTCGATGTTGTCCAGGACATGGTTGCCGACCGTGTGGAGAGTTTTGGCGTCGAAGGTCTTCGCCTCCTCGGCAAGAGTCGCGTCCACCCGGGCCCGCAGCTCGGGGGTGGAGACCTCCGACGGCAGCAGGTGCACGGTCTTGGAGACGACCCGGGCATGGTCGAGAGAGATCTCCCCCGCTTGTAGAGCCGCGGTCGTGGCGGGAAGGTCGGCATCGAGGTGCCGGGCCAGCTTCACCAGGCCACCCGCCTCCGCGGTGGTCACGTGCAGGAGGCCGGCGACCCACTGCTGGGTGTTCGCCGCACCAGCCGCGACGCCGACGTTGCGAGCGTCGGCTTCGCGGATGAGCTCGACCCGGCGGCCCTGAAGCTGGTTCAGCTGGGTGGCGTTGTCGAGGAGCGCGGTGGTGAGTTCGGAGTCGGTCATCGACCACGCCGACACACCACCAGTAGCGGTGCCGGTGGTGTTCGAGCAGGTGGTCGATTCCATAGCAGAATTCTACCAAGAGAATCGGCTTAATGCCCAACATCGTAAGGGGAATCCCCGACATCACCGCCACCACAAACAACGGCGGGCCCCACAAGCAGCCGCAACACGGCAACAAACCCAAGGCGCAGGCAGGCCTGTCCCGGGGAACTGTTCCGGGGGGCGGAGGCGGCGCGTGAAAATCTGGTGGCCGGGCCGGGGCGAGTCAAGGGCTGCGTAGCAGTCGCGTAGCGACGCTGCCCGACTGCGAAGCCCGTCGCAGCGCCCTTGACGCGCCCCGGACCGGCCACCACACTCGACCGCCGCCACAGCCCGACCAGCTACTCCGCCCAAGCACAGTTGAGCAAAGCAACAGCATGAGCGGGCCCAAAGGGGGCGATGACAAAGGGGATGGGGAGCGGCGCCCAGGGTGGCCTTCGTGAAGGATGAGGACTGCGGCACGAGCGGCGTGGGACTGCCCGGCGTGGAGTGGGAGCGCACCTGGCGGAGCGAAGGGGCGGAGTGATGGCCGCGCGGCGCGCAAGATGGCGAGCCGCGCAAGGTCGCGCGCAGCGCAAGATGACGAGGCACGCAAGATGACGGGCACGCAAGATGACGGGCACGCAAGATGACGGGCACGCAAGATGACGGGCACGCAAGATGACGGGCACGCAAGATGACGGGCACGCGAGGCACAGAGGCGGTGGGTGAAGTGACAGCCCAGTGGGTAAAGCGGCCCGGGTGATCGACGAGGGGTGCGGGGGGTGAGCCCCGCCTGCCAGTCGCCACAACACGGCCAGGACGACTTGATTGTCGAGCTCAACCCGACGAGTGTTCCAGCCAATCCTGATAGTCCTCGAGCATGCTCATCGCACCCATTCGATCCTCACGGTCCAGGTTGTCAGCGGCAAGGATGGCCTCCATGCCCTTCACCAACAGCTCGACGGCCGCGCGGTCATACCCCCGCAACATCGATTTCGAAGGATCGATCAGCAGGACGCCAAACGGCGAGTCCGGCAGCAGAAGCTCCCGAATGCGGACCGCCCGCTCATAGGACAGCCCAGGGATGTCGATGTACCAATAATCGTCGCTCACACACAGACGATCCCACGACAAACGCCCCCTCAAGCGAGGGGGCGTTCGGCGATGATGCGAAAGAAACTACCGCTGAGCGATAGGAACGAACGGGCGCTCCGGCTCACCAATGTAAACCTGGCGCGGCCGACCGATCTTCGTCGCGGGGTCGTTGTTCATCTCCCGCCACTGAGCGATCCACCCAGGCAGCCGGCCAATCGCGAACAGCACCGTGAACATCTTGGTCGGGAAGCCCATCGCCCGATAGATCAACCCCGTATAGAAGTCGACGTTCGGGTACAGCTTCCGCTCCACGAAGTAGTCGTCGTGCAGCGCGACGTCCTCGAGCTTCATCGCGAGCTCGAGCAGCTCGTCCGACTGCCCCAGCCGCTCGAGGATGTTGTCCGCGGTCTTCTTGATGATCGCGGCGCGCGGGTCGTAGTTCTTGTAGACGCGGTGTCCGAAGCCCATGAGGCGGACACCTTTCTCCTTGTTCTTCACCCGCTGCACGAAGTGGTCGACATCGCCGCCGTCGGCCTTGATGCCCTCGAGCATGTCGAGCACGGCGGCGTTCGCGCCACCGTGCAGGGGACCGAACAGAGCCAGTATTCCGGCGGAGATCGAAGCGAAGAGGTTGGCCTGCGACGAGCCGACCAGCCGCACCGTCGACGTCGAGCAGTTCTGCTCGTGGTCGGCGTGCAGAACGAAGAGCAGATCCAGAGCCTCCGCGACGATCGGGTCGACCTCGTACGGCTCGGCCGGCAGACCGAACGTCATCTGGAGGAAGTTCTCGATGTAGCCGAGGGAGTTGTCCGGGTAGAGGAACGGCTGCCCGACGGTCTTCTTGAACGCGTACGCCGCGATCGTCGGCAGCTTCGCGAGCAGCCGTACGGTGGAGATCTCCACCTGCGCGGGGTCGAACGGGTCGAGACTGTCCTGGTAGAACGTCGACAGCGCGCTCACCGCGGAGGAGAGCACGGGCATGGGATGCGCGTCGCGCGGGAAACCGTCGAAGAAGTTCTTCAGATCCTCGTCGAGCAGAGTGTGCCGAGTGACGCGACCGGCGAACTCCTCGTACTGGGTCTGCGTCGGCAATGAGCCGTAGATCAACAAGTAGGAGACTTCGAGGAAGTTGCTCTTCTCGGCGAGCTCGCCGATGGGATAGCCGCGATATCGAAGAATGCCGGCATCACCGTCGATGTAGGTGATGGCCGAGGTACACGAGCCGGTGTTGACGTATCCAGGGTCGAGAGTGACGTGGCCCGTTTCTTTCAGCAGGCTCGTGATCTCGACCCCCGAGGCGCCCTCGGTCGCGGTGACGACCGGTAGCTCGACCTCCCCGCCCGCGTGTTTCAGCGTGAACCGTTGGTCCGTCACGCTCTGTCCTCCGTCCTGCCTAGTCCGGGTCCCAGGGTTGAGGGGTTACCACCCCCAGACACACGCACCGCACTCGTGATGTGGCGGCGTGTCAGGCACCTCTCACACATGCGTACACAACTGATCCGAAGCGATGACAAACCATTACTTCAGGCGTTCCGCTGCCGCGGAGACACGCTCATCGGTTGCCGTGAACGCTACCCGCACATGCTGAATACCCGCCGTGCCGTAAAAGTCACCTGGTGTCACCAGGATGCCTCGTTCCGAACACCACCGTACGGTCTCCCAGCACGGCTCCCCGCGAGTCGCCCACAGGTACAGGCTGCCCTCGGAGTGGTCGATGGCGAATCCCGCCGCTTCGAACGCCTGCCGGAGGGTGGCGCGCCGCCTGGCGTACCGTTCGCGCTGCTCATCGACGTGATGATCATCACTCAGCGCGGCGCGCATCGCTTCCTGTACGGGACGGCCCACCATCATCCCGGCGTGCCGCCGAAGCTCGAGCAGTGACTTCACCACCGACAGATCGCCGGCGACGAACCCGGCCCGGTAGCCGGCGAGGTTGGACCGCTTCGACAGCGAGTGCACGGCGAGGATCCCGTCCAGGCTGCCCCCGTTGACGTCCGGGTGCAGGATCGAGACCGGCTCGGCGTCCCAGCCGAACTCCAGGTAGCACTCGTCGGACACGACCAGCGCGCCTCGTTCGCGACCCCAGGCGACGACCTTCGCGAGATGGTCGGCGGGGAGGATTCGCCCGGTGGGGTTGCCCGGCGAGTTCAGCCAGACGACCTTGACCGGCGCCGGACCGAGCGCCGTCAGCGCGTCGGACGGAACGACGGTGGCGCCGGCGATGAGGCCGCCGACCGCGTACGTGGGGTACGCCGCCTCCGGGATCACCACCACGTCGCCCTTGCCGACGCCGAGCTGGGTCGGCAGCCAGGCGACGAACTCCTTGGCTCCGATCGTCGGCAGGATCGCCTCAGGAGTGAGGCCCTGGGCACCGAACCGCCGCGCGAGGTAGTCGACGACCACCTGGCGGAGGTCGGTCGGCCCCCAGACCGTCGGGTAGCCCGGCGAGTCAGCGGCCTTGGCCAGCGCCTCTTGGACGACCCGCGGAGTGGGATCGATCGGCGTACCGACCGACAGGTCCACGATGCCGCCAGGGTGGGCAGCGGCGCGTTCCTTGTCGGGGATCAGCCTGTCCCAGGGAAAGTCGGGTAGAGGCTCTCGCGCCATGGCCGCCTTCTCGCCAGGTGTGACGAATGTCTCGTGGGAGCGGTGGGGTTACTTGGCCGCTTCGGGGTTGATGTCGGGCGGAAGGGCCGCGATGAACGGGTGGTCCTTGTCGATCACACCAGTCTTGGCAGCACCGCCGGGCGAGCCCAGGTCGTCGAAGAACTCCACGTTCGCGGCGTAGTAGTCCTTCCACTGATCGGGGGTGTCGTCCTCGTAGAAGATCGCCTCGACCGGGCAGACCGGCTCACACGCACCACAGTCGACACACTCGTCGGGGTGGATGTAGAGCATCCGCTTGCCCTCGTAGATGCAGTCGACCGGACACTCGTCGACGCAGGCGCGGTCCTTCAGGTCCACACACGGCTGCGCGATGACGTAGGTCACCAGATCCTCCTGACGTTCGGCTCTCCGGACCTAGTATCCCTGGCGGAGTCCGGATGGCCACACGGAAGGGTCCACATGCCGGTCACCGAGGCTCAGCTGGTGGCCCCATAGGCTCTCCCGCGTGGCATTGTCCCCTGCCGATGTAGGCCAACGGATCGTCGTCCGTAGGAAGCTGGGCGTCGAGAACGGGCGGCAACAGTACGGGGACGTGCTGGGCGTGCTGTCCTCCTACACCGACGGCGTGCTCGTGATCCACCGGCGCGACGGGTCCGACGTGGCGGTTCCCGAGGCCGAGGTCGTGGCCGGCAAGCGCGTCCCTCCCCCGCCGGCGCCGCGGCCGCCGGACAGCGGTGAGGGGCTGGCGCTGGTGTCCGCCGCCGGGTGGCCGGCGGTCGAGACGCAGACGCTCGGCGACTGGCTGCTCCAGGCCGCGAACGGCTTCACCGGGCGCGCCAACTCCGTCGTCCCCGCCGGCGAGCCGGGCGTGCCGCTCGCCTCGGCCCTGACCACCGTGCGCGCGTTCTACGCCGAGCGCGGCCTGCCGCCGCTGATCCAGACCGTCGTCGGCACCTCCCTCGAGGATGCGCTCGAAGCAGCCGGCTGGGTGGTCCGGCCGAGCGGCAAGACCCCGTACTCGTTGGTGGACGTACGCGTGGCCAGGCTCGCCGATGTCGACCTCGAGCAAACAGCCAACGTGGACGTCGACAGCCCGCTCGACGACGACTGGCTGGAGCTATACGGGCGGTCCAGCTCCCCCGAGGCACGACACGTCCTCACCGGAGGCGGCCAAGCCCCCGTTGCCCTTGCCCGGCTGGGAAAACCGCTCCAAGCGATCGGTCGCGGCGTCGTCACCGGCCCCTGGCTGGGCATCGGCGCCGTCGAGGTCGCACAAGACGCAAGACGCCGCGGGCACGGTCTCGCGATCATGGCCGCGCTGATCGCATGGGGCAGCCACCAAGGCGCCCGATGGTCGTACCTCCAGGTCGGCACGGACAACGAGCCCGCCCAAGCCCTGTACGAAAGGCTCGGCTACCGCACCGACCACCAGTACCGCTACTACACGCCAGGCTGACGGCGGGCGAGCGTCAGTCCGGCGGCGGCGGAGTCGGGCTCGGAGAGGGATCGGGCGCCGGAGCCGGGCCGCAGATGATGTTGTTCTCCGGCTTGTAGACCACGTGGTCGTTCTCGTCCTTCTTCTCGACCCCGTTGTGATAAACCCAACGCTTCACGTCCACGTCGAAACCGGACGAACCCGCCTGAGCGACACAGCCTGGCTTGTCGTCGTAGATCCGCTTCGGCGCCGTGAGGTCATACCGGCCGGACGTCTCGGTCTTCACCGTCCAGTACTTCGTGCTCCAGATCCGCACGACCACCGAGCCACGCTTGCCCGGCGCGCTCTTCTTGCGGACGGCCTCGACCAGCGCGCCATACGGCGTGTCGTTCTTGAACCGCATGTCGAGCCGCGGCCAGTAGACCGTCGCCTCGCGGCCCACCGGATAGCGCGAGATGTAGAAGTGGTGCTGGTGGTGCTGGACGTCCTCGTACCCGGCGAAGAAGCCCGCGTTGTACGACGTCGTCGCCATCTGCGACACGCCACCGCCCACGCCCTCGCGGAGCCGGCCGCCCTCGATGACAAAGCCGTCCACGAAGCCGCGCGCACGCGTCCGCTCCCCGACGACCTTGTTCAGCGAGAACGTGTCGCCAGGCTGGAGGATCGTGCCGTTGATCAGCTCAGCGGCCCTGCCCAGGTTGATGTTGCGGTACGCCGCGTGCGGGTAGCGGGTCGTGAACTCGCCCACGACCTCCTTGATCCCGAGCTTCTGGATCGCGGCTGTGGTCAGCTTCGGCTGCTTCGTCACCGTTTTGACGACGGCGATCCGCTCCTCGCCGGACAGGGGCAGCGCCCCAAGAACGGCGGACGCCAACGCGGGCGGCGGAACGGTGTGTCCCAGCTTCTCCGGCACCACCTCCGGCTTGCCACCGGCGAGCCGGATGGACGCGTCGACCGGCTCGATCTCCACGTTCTCGAGCCGAACCTTCAATCCAGCGGCGAGTTTCGCCCCGTCCAGCTTGGGCGTCAACTTGCCCTTGCTATCGGCCACCATCCGCAAGGCCGGCGAGATCTCCTCCGGTTTGACCGAGAACGCCAGCTCCCCCACGCGGACCCGGACCGAGCCCGACATCGCCGGCGTGGCGAACGATTCCAGCGCCTCGTCGACCGACGCCTGCGTCACCTTCGGCTCGGCCGGACCGGCCGTCAGCGTCACCTCACGGGAGGGAACGAACAGCGACGTGCTCAGCCGCGTGGCGGCCAACGTACGGTTCAGCTCCACCCCGGCCTTGGGCTCGGTCACCGAGACCTTGCCGTCCTTGAACGCGATTCCGCCGTCCTGCGCCCGTCCGTCGACCTTCGCGGCCAGCTTCGTCACGGCCGCGTCCAGCTTCGGCTGGTCGACGTCGACGACCGGCATGACCTCGCGCGAGCCGAACAGCGAACGTACCAACGAGATCGGGTCGGACGAACGGCCGGCGAACGCCGCTTCGACCGTCGCCGCGACGTCCAGCCGCAGCCCGGCCGTCGCGGGATCCACCGAGGCGGAGTGCTTCTCGACCGTCACCTTCAGCGGCTGCGCCGCGATCGGTCCGAGCCGTTCGGCCAGCGTCTGCTCGGCGGCGTTCGGAGTCAGCCCACCGATCTCGATGCCCTCGACGGTCGTCCCGCGTGCGACGTGGTCGCTCGCGTACTGGTGCAGCAGGAGGTAGCCGCCGGCGAGCACCAGCACGACGGCGCCCACGGCCAGACCTATGGTCAAACGACGGCGACGGCGCATGGCAGCTCCCAGAATGTGCCCGATTCGTCCCGTGACGCAGGACAGCCAGCCATGCTAGACGTGTACGCAGAGTCAGCGTTCGTCCGTCGTCTCCTGGACGGTCCGGTAACTGCCCTCGTGGTACAGCAAAGCGGGCTCGCTGGACCGCGCGACGTCCAGCGCGACGACCTCGCCGACGACGATCGTGTGGTCGCCGCCGTCGTACGTGGCCCAGGTCCGGCACTCCAGCCAGGCGAGCGCGTCCGACAGCAGCGCCGCGCCCGTACGGCCGCGGTAGTGCGGGTACGAGTCCAGCTGCCCGAGCAACGGCCGCCCGCGGCGCGCCAGGTGCGTGGACACGTCGACCGCGCTCGCGCCGAGCACGGACACGCCCCACTTGCCCGCGCGCAGGATCGCGTCGTGGAACCGCGCGATCTTCTCCACACAGACGAGGACCAGCGGAGGCGTCAGCGAGACCGAGGTGAACGCGCTCGCCGTCATCGCGTGGTCGATGTCGTCCACGCGGGCGGTCACGATCGTGATCCCGGACGCGAACCTGCCCATCGCGGTTCGGAACTGCGCGGTGTCGACGGGCAGGAGCCCGTCGTCAGGAACGCTCTGCAGCACGTCGATCGACCTTACCCGGGTTCGTCAGCGCCCGACCGAAGTTCCAGGCGGCGATGAGCACGCCCACCAGCAGGAAGGCGGTCCCGTACCCGTCGTTGGCCAGGACCACGTCGCCTTCGGGGCGCGGCAGCAGGAACGCCACCACCGGAACAGCCCACGTCAGCACGGGTATGACAGCGCCCAGCGGCCCGAAAAGCTTCCCGCCGGTATAGAACAGGCCGGCCGTGGCCACGAGCGCGAGCACGATCCCGTACGGCACCGACGGCCCCTGCCAGCGCAGGACTTCCCGCCCGATGAACGGACCGGCCGCGCCGACTCCCAGCCCGAGCAGGCCGAAGACGACCAGCCCGACAACCTTGCCCACAACCCGTACCGACTTCACCCACCGAGCCGGGGTTGGCGGGGTGGTTACGACGTCGGCAAGCCCCGGTTGGGTGGGTGAAGTGGGCTGGGTTTCCACGGCCGGGGGCTCAGGCCACGCCGGCGAACAGGTCGGCCTCGGCGCCCGTCGACGGGTGGAGCGGCCCCCGCGTGCCGCGGGCGAGCCGGTAGACCTCGAGGCCGAACGCCCGCTTGCCGAGGTTGTTCGACAGCGCGTAGTACGGCCACTCGACGCTGATCTGCGTGGCGTGCGCGAGCATCGCCGCGCGCTTGGCGTCGGCGTGGTCCTCGGCGTCGATCTTCGCCGCGATCAGCTCGTCCGGCGTCAGCAGCTCCGGCATCTCCTCGGTCACGTCGAACGGGATCTCCTTGCCCGCCGCGCGCAACGACTCCACGCCCTCGCGGGCGATCTTCTCCGAGGTGGCGGTCCAGTAGAGCTTGGGGATGTCCCAGGCCTCGCCGAGCTCCGGCTTGTACGAGACCACGCCGGCCAGCGCCTGGGCGTACGTCGCGACCCGGTGGGCCTGGATGTGGTCGGGGTGCCCGTAGTTGCCGTACTCGTCGTACGTCACGAGCACCTGCGGTCGCCGGTCGCGGATCACGGCGACGAGGTGGTCGGAGGCCTCTCGCAGGTCGGCGCGCCAGAAGCAGTCGGGCCGCTCGTTCGGCGGCGTACCGATCATGCCGGAGTCGCGGTAGCGGCCGGCGCCGCCGAGGTACTGGTAGTCGGTCACGCCGAGCGCGGACATCGCCGCCGCGAGCTCCTTCTCCCGGTGCGCGCCGAGCCCGTCCTCCTGGTCGGCCGCGAGGTGGGCGAGCTCGGGCGTGATGATCTCGCCCTCTTCGCCGCGTGTGCAGGTCACGAGCGTGACCTGGGCACCCTCGGCGACGTACTTCGCCATCGTCGCGCCGTTGTTGATCGACTCGTCGTCGGGATGCGCGTGTACGAACAGGATGCGTCGATCGGCCATGGTCCCAACCCTACGGACCAGCCCCCCGAACGAGCGGGCACCCACCCGGACCCGGCCACGCCGAGCTGCGGGCCGCCCTAGCCTCGGGAATTCGTGAGCTGGGTGGGCTGCGTGTTGTCGCCTTACCCGGCCAGTGGTCCCTCTACCTGGCGTCCACCCCACGTAAAGGGGCCAATGATCATGTAAACATGATCATTGGCCCCGGGCCGGACCGGTCGAAGCAACCGCAGGACGAAAGATCGGGCCTACGGCCAGCGGTACTCCCAGGTCTTCCGCGGCGGCTCGCCGTCCGGCGGGGTCTCCGGCGGGACGACGTCGATGGTCAGCTTGCAGTCGCCCTGGGCGTCGACCCGGTGCGAGATGTGGATGACCGAGGCACCGCCGGTGTGCAGAGCGCTGACGAGCGCGGGGAGCTCCGCGTGGAGCTCCTCCGCGCACGCTTCCAAGCTCACGTCGAGGTCCCCGCCGCGGGACGAAGGACGGCGCCGACGGAGTGCAGGTGGCGCAGGACCTCTTGGTACGAACGGAACAAGCCCACCTCGGCGTAGCTGATCCGGTGGTCCGCACAGAACTGCTGCACGAGCACCTGGGCGCGGCGCAGGTTGGGCATCGGCATCGTCGGGAAGAGGTGGTGCTCGATCTGGTAGTTCAGGCCGCCGAGCGCGTGGTCGACGAACCATCCGCCGCGTACGTTCCGCGACGTCAGGACCTGCTTGCGCAGGAAGTCCATGCGCCCTTCCACCATGGGCATTCCCTTGTGGTTCGGGGCGAACGAGCTTCCCATGTAGAAGCCGAAGACCGCCTCCTGCATCAGGAAGAACACCAGCGCCTTCACCGGCGACATCGTCGCGAGCAGGATCGCCGCGTAGCCGACCAGGCGCCCACCCAGCAGCAGCGCTTCGACCTTCTTCCACTTGACCTCGGGCGACCACAACGCCCGGACACTCTGGAAGTGCAGCTGCAGACCTTCCAACAGGAGCAGGGGAAAGAAGAGGAACGCCTGCCACGCGGCCAGCGCGCGAGACGCCCAGCCCGTACGTTCCGCCGCCTGGTCCGCGCTCCACGCGATGACACCGACGCCCACGTCGGGGTCCTCGTCGACGTGGTTGGGGTTGGCGTGGTGGCGGGTGTGCTTGCCCATCCACCAGCCGTAGCTCAGGCCGACGCCGAAGTTGCCCAGCGCGAGTCCGGCGTACTGCGCACCGCGCTTGGTACGGAAGACCTGGCGGTGACCGATGTCGTGGGCCAGGAACGCCATTTGGGTGAACACGATGCCGAGTCCCGCGGCGATCAGGAGCTGCAACCAGGAGTCCCCGATGACCACCAGCAGCGCGATCATGCCGCCGAGAATGGCCATGGTGATTCCGAACCGGGTCGCGAAATGACCGCTGCGCCGATTCAACAGACCGGCCGCGCGGATGCGTTCGGTCAGCTTCGCGTAGTCGCTACCGCGAGAAAAATCACCTTCATCTGTGGGTCTTTCGGCAACGAGTTCAGACATGAAGCCACCCTGTCGTAGGTCGGTGGGGCAACTCGGAAGCGGTTGCTTGCGAGTCCGCGGGGTCTCGGCGTGGGCGAAGGCCGGACGTTCCTGGTCGTCACCAGCCCTACGGCTTGGACACCAGTCAACGCGGGGAATACCGCTCTGTCAATGTCGTAGGCCTACAGTGAAGACCTACGGCAGATTGTCTGCCAGAGCTGAGGACGATCTGTGGCCAGCGCGACCACCACTGCCGGAACCGGAGGCAGGCGGCAAGGAATTACCCGCACGATGATTTTCGAGACAGCGTTGGAAATCATCGATCGGGACGGTGTCGACGGTCTTTCGATCCGCCGGTTGGGGAAGGCCCTGCACCGCGATCCGATGGTCCTGTACCGGTACGTACCGCACAAGACCGACCTCCTCGACGGCATCGCCGAAGAGGTGTTGTCCCAGCTCAGGGTGGACACGACCGCCGGTGACTGGATGTCCCAGCTGCGTGTGGTCGCCCACGACTTCCGGCGGCTCGCCCTGGCCCACCCGCACGTCGTTCCGCTGCTGGTCACACGGCCTTTGTCCACCCCGCTGGCACTTCGGCCGTTGGGGACGTTGCGGCCGCTGGAGGCGATCCTCACGCTGCTGACCCGCGCCGAGTTCGCCCCGGCCGAAGCACTCGACATCTACCGCTCGTTCTTCGGCTTCCTGCACGGCCACGTTCTCACCGAGCTGCAGGAGGTCGTCGAGCAGCCGGACGAGACCGACGACGTGCTCCGGCTCGGGCTGCACCGGCTGCCGCTGCGGGAGTTCCCGCTGATGCGGGGCCTCGCGCCGGAGCTGGCGAGCTACGACGGGGCCGCCGAACTGGAGCGGGGACTCGACATCCTGTTGGCCGGGCTTCAGGCGAATTTACGCCCGCATGGCGGGAGCATCGACGAATCGTGACGGATGGGCTACCCTCATGTCTCGTAGTCGTCTGCTCTGTGTGACGTACTCGATTCTTCGAGTCCGCGGGCCAGTAAGGCTCGCGGATTTTGCTTTTCTTCCTGAGAAGAGCGGAGTGCCGCTCACGACGAACAAGCGGCTAGACGCTCACGCGGTGTGAGCGCCGACTTCATTTGTGAGGAAGAAAATGGCTCAAGGCACGGTCAAGTGGTTCAACGCCGACAAGGGTTTCGGCTTCATCACGGTTGACGATGGCGGCAAGGACGTCTTCGTTCACTACAGCGAGATCCAGAGCGGGGGCTTCAAGAGCCTCGAAGAGAACCAGCGCGTGCAGTTCGAGATCGTTCAGGGACCGAAGGGGCCGCAGGCCTCCGCCGTCACCGTCATCTAGGACCTCAAAGCGCTCCGCAGGAATTCCACCTGCAGGAGAAGTAGGTTCTCAGCGACCACCTCCTGAGGCGTCATGTGAGTGACTCCTGTCAGGGGGAGCACGGTATGCGGGCGGCCGGCGGCAAGCAAGGCAGAGGAAAGCCGCAGTGTGTGCGCGGCAACCACGTTGTCGTCGGCCAACCCGTGAATCAACAACAGCGGTCGCTTCAGCCCGGGCGCGAGCGAGCTGAGACTGTTGCGCTCGTAGACCTCCGGCTGCTCGTCGGGGTGTCCGAGATAGCGCTCGGTGTACGCGGTGTCGTACAGTCGCCAATCCGTCACCGGCGCCCCAGCGATCGCGGCGTGGAACACGTCCGGTCGCTTCAGCACTGCCAACGCGGCGAGATACCCGCCGTACGACCAACCCCGGATCGCGACGCGCGAGGTGTCGACGTCGTCCGGGTACGCGGCAGCGATCTGCGCGACCGCCTCCACCTGGTCGTCGAGCGTGCCCACGAAGTCGTCGTGCACCAGGTGCTCCCAGGCCGGACCCCGGTTCGGCGTCCCACGCCCGTCCGCGACCACGACGCAGAAGCCCTGGTCCGCAAGCCATTGCGGCGTCAGGAACAGAGCCCGTGACGCGCGGACTCGAGCGCCGTGCGGGCCACCGTACGGGTCGAGCAGGATCGGCAACCGCGCCGACCCCGGCGTGTGGTCGCGCGGGAACAGCACACCCGTCCGCAGCGCACGATCCCCCAGCTCGAGCAGCGTGACGTTCGGCGCGAACGGCGGAAGCTCTTGCAGGGAAGCGATCCCGCCGACGTGCTCGCCGTTGCGAAGCACCTGAGTCGTGACGCCGTCATGCTCCAAGCCCGCCGAAGAAAGCACCAGCAGCTCGCTGCCAGCGGATGCGGCGTGCAGCCCGATCTCCGTTGTCTGGAAGACGATCGAGCCGTCGAAGCCGACCACGACGACGTGCTGCTCGGTCGGCTCGCCCGTCGCCGACACCACCACGCCGGAGTCGGTCACCGCGAGCACGCTGTCGACCTGCAGCCCCGGCAGCGTGACGTACGTGTCGTCGAACGCCAGTCGCCGCGTGTCGGCCTCGAGGTCGTCGCGCAGCATCACCAGCCGGCCGTCCGGCAGCCAGCGCGGCGTCGCCGCCACGATCTCGATCCAGAACTCCGAGTGGTCCTCGTGCACCAGCGTCGTCGCGCCGGACTCGACGTCGATCGACAACACCTGCGCCGTGCGGCCGTCCCGGCTGAGCACGCGGATCAGCGGCGGGCCGTACGAGGTCCAGCTGGCCGCCATGACGTACGGGAACGCCGCCCGGTCCCAGCTGACCTCGAACCGCGCCCCGTCCAGGCCGAGCAGCCACAGCGTGACGTCGGCGTTCGGCGTCCCCGCGGCGGGGTAGCGCGTCGGGATCGGCTGCCGGTCGGGGTTCGCCGGGTCGGCGATGTGCCAGACCTGGACTGGCTCGTTGTCGGCCCGTTCAGCCAGCACGCCCGAGCTGTCCGGGGCCCACCAGGTGCCGACGAACCGGTGCAGCTCCTCGCCCGCGACGAACTCCGCGAGCCCCCAGGTGACGGTCTCGGACTCCGGCGCCGCGAGCACCCGCTCGGCCGCGGTCTTGATCTCGATCACGCGGAGCGCGCCGTCGGAGACGTACGCGACGTACTGGCCGTCGGGCGACAGCCGCGGGTCGAGCACGGCGCCCGTCGCGGGCAGCTCCCCCACCTCGCCGTCGTCCAGGTCCGCGATCCACAACCGCGACGACAGGGCGAACGCCGCGATCCGGGCGGACGCGTCGGTCGTGTACGCAACGATGCCGGAAGCGGCCGTCCGGGATCGCTCCCGACGCGCCCGCTCCTCCTGCGACAGCTCCTCCTCGCCGGTCGCGAGCAGCCTGGCCGGGTTCGCGATCAGGCGTTCCTCGCCGGTGGCCACGTCGTACGACCACAGCTGCGTGGCGCGCTCGGTGCCGGACGGGGTCCGCAGGAACGCGATGCGGCTCCCGTCCGGCGCGACGGTGAAGGACTGCGGCGCGCCCAGCTTGAAGCCCATCGTGCGGGCGGCCAGGCGAGGGAAGGAGATCGTCACGAGTCCTGATGCTAGGGCAAACGTCCCTAGGGCTTGAGGTTCTGGTTCAGGTGGAAGAGGTTGTCCGGGTCGTACTTCCGCTTGATCTCGACCAGGCGGCCGTAGTTGCCCTTGTAGTTCGCGGCGACGCGGTCCTCGTCGTCGCCGGACATGAAGTTGACGTAGCCCCCGTCCTCGGAGTGCGGCGCCGTCGCGGCGTAGTAGTCGCGCACCCATTGGATGTTCGCCTCGTTGTCGGCCGGGTCCGGCCACATGCCGGCGATGTTCGTCGCGTAGCTCGCGTCCCGGTACGCGAAGGCGGTCGAGTCGGCCGCGACGCGGTGGCACGCGCCGTTGATCGGGTAGATGTGCATGGTCGCGCTGACGGCCGGCACCTTCGGCCCGTACTCGAGGTGACCCTCGATCGCCTCGTCGGTGAGCTCGGTGTTGAAGTTCGCCTTCCAGTAGTGCTGCAAACCGGGCGGCAGCAGCGCGTCGAACGCGCTGTTGAGTGCCGGGTACGGCATCGGCCCGACGTGCTCGGCGACGAGCGACCCGATGTCGCGGAACGGCCGGAACGCCTTCTCGCCCTCGTCGAGCGGACCCGCCCAACACGCCACGACCAGCGCGAACGTCTCACCGTGGCGGTTCTCCGGAATGAACGGCAACGGCGGCGCGATCTGGAACGCCGGGAATCCGCCGAGCTGCTCCGGCGCCTCGGCGATGTACTCGCGGAACGTCCGCAGCATGTCGCCCGCGCGATCGAGCTCGAAGAACATCGGCCCGCCGTAGATGTCCTTGACCGGACTCAGCCGGAACTCCAACGAGGTCGCGACCCCGAAGTTGCCACCACCGCCGCGGAGCGCCCAGAACAGATCGTCGTTCTCCTTCTCGCTGGCGATGACCAGCCGGCCGTCCGCCGTGACGATGTCGGCCGAGATCAGGTTGTCGCAGGACAGCCCCAATCCCCTTGCCAGGTAGCCGATACCGCCACCCAGCGTCAGGCCGGCAACACCGGTGGTGGAGATGATGCCGCCGGTGGTCGCGAGCCCGTACGGGTAGGTCATCGCGTTGAAGTCGCCCCACGTCGCGCCACCGCCGACGCGCGCGGTCTGCGTGTGCGGATCGACCCGGCCGCCGCGCATCGCGGACAGGTCGAGCACCACACCGCCGTCGACGGTGCCGAACCCGGGCACACTGTGCGAACCACCACGGACAGCGAGGTCGAAGTCGTTGTCGCGGGCGAAGTCGACCGTGGCCATGACGTCGCCCACGTTGACGCAACGCACGACGACGCGGGGCCGCCGGTCGATCATCGCGTTGTAGACCGTACGTGCCTCGTCGTACCCCGGATCGTCGGCGGTGATCACCACGCCGCGAACGCTCTCGCGCAACTGCTCGATGGTGGGTTTGGCCATGACGCGCTCCACTCCCGTCGCCCTGCCGCCGGACGTGAAGCACAAACCCCCGCCAAACCTCCAACGGAGGCTGGGCGACTATCCCTTGTCGAGCCCGCCACGCTACGCCGATGCGACAGCGACCGAGGACGATTGCGGATTTCGTCGTCCCCGGCCGCTCGCTGCCCCTATTGGATGAAGGGCACCTTCATCCAAACCTATTGGATGAAGGTGCCCTTCATCTAAGGCACTCGGGCGTGGGCTAGGAGACTCCGGCCTGCTTCATCAGGTCGAAGTAGTGGTCACCGCGGACCGGAACGGCCTGCGGGCCGAGCTGGTCGGCGACCCACTTCAGGTCGGTCGGCGTCAGGTCCCAAGCCGGCACCCCCACCGCGATGAACAGCGGCGAATTCCCATCCCAGGCTGCGATCTGAGCCTTGATCGCGTTCGCCATCTCGGTGCGGTTCACGAACGCCAGCTGCCGCGACACCGGCAGGCCGCCGACCATCGACGTGTCGCTCTGCGTGAACCACATGTTGAACACCGCGCCCTTCAGACCGAGCGCCGTACGGTAGGCCGCGCCGTCCTCGGGTCGCATCGTCGAACGGTCGTCCAGCGCGTACATCACCGACAAGCCGGGCTTGGTGAAGTACCGCGGCTTCGACGACGCGAGGAACGACTGCAGATGATCGGCCGGCCACAGCGACGGGAAGAAGTACCCGGGCCCGCTCGGCCCCGCCACCAGCAGGTCGTTCTTCGTGGCCGTCGCCTGGTACGTCGCCCACATGTCCGGCGCCGCGTCGACCACCAGCGGGCTGACCGACCAGTTCAGCGGCACCTTGCCGCGGTCCGGGTTGTCCCAGATCCGGCGCATGTGGTGCTGCACGTACTGCAGGTTGTCGCCCTCGCTCAACGTGAACGTGACGTACGCCTTGTTCTGCAACGGCGGCGGCGCGACCACCTTCTGCGCACGGATCGGGGAGCGCACGCCGCCGTGCACGGACGCGTTCTCGAGGAAGTCCGCCGCGAGCACGTAGATGCCGTGCCGCGACGCCATCCGTACACCGTTGAACTCGTCGGTGAACCAGCCGAGGTACGGCGTCCCCTTCTCCACCGAGGCGAAGATCTGGTCGAGCAGCGCCTGCTCCTCGGGGTTGTCGTTCGACTGCAGCCAGAACGGCATCGCGCCGATCGCCAGCGCGTAGTCGCGCAGCGGCAACGACTCCGGCTCCTTGTCGTCCGACGACACCGGCGGCCGGACCTTCGACGCGGAAACCACGTACTGGTTGAACATGTCGACCGACACCGTGAACTTCGTCGCCCCTGCCGGCGGCACGAACCGGTAGACCCAGTAGCCCGTCCCGTCAGCGAACCGGTGCGCACCCTCTGGCTCGGTGCTCGGCTTGAACGCGGACCGGCTGCGGTCCGTCAGCGCGGCGCGCTCCTCCGGCGTCCCGACCTCGAACTCCTGCACCACCTGGTCGTTCGCCTTGACCGTCACCTTGTGCACCGCGGGTCCCCAACCGTCGGCGGGGAACGCGTCGGTGAAGCGCAGGTAGACCGCCTCGCCGCCGAGGTAGGAGGTGAGGTCGAGCTCGTGCACCGCGCGGTTCGAGCCGTTGCGGATCTGCTCGTCCTCGCGGATCAGCTCGACGAAGTCCTTGAAGTTGTCCGCGGGCACCGTCACGCTGCGGCCGGGGCTGATCCCGACCAGCGCCTTGTGCGTCGTCTGCGGCCAGAGGTGTTCGAACTGCCACGCCGTCGCCTCGAGGCCGGTCTCGAAGTCGCCGCGATAGTCGTCGATCACCGCGAGGTTGTACGGCGCGGCGGTCAGCTTCGCGGCGAGCTGCGGGCTCGCGACGACGCCGCCGCGGATCCCCGCCAGCGTGGTCGCGACGTTGATCGTCTCCGGCACCGCGGGGTCGTAGATCACGATGCCGTTCGTGCGCGGCAGGTACTTCTTGATCAGCTGCCACGGGTCGGCGTACGTGCGGTACGGCACGTCGGTGTCGTCCAGCCAGGTACGGCTGCCCTCGGCCGGCTGGTCGTGGATCACGTAGATCTGCGGGCGTTCTCGGTTGATCAGGCCCTGCAACGTACGCAGCAGGATCTGGACGTCGACGGCGGTGGACTGCCCGTTCGTCAGCGCGACATCAAGGTGTCGAGCCTTCGCGAACGTCGGAAGCTCTTGCCCTGCGGGCCATTGCACTCCGGACGGGTCGGCAGCGGACGCCGAACCGGTCGGGGCGACGAGGCCAACCACGAGTGTCGCGGCGGCCAACAACATGACGGGGATGCGACGTGGGAACGATGCCATGCAGCCGAATCTCAGGGTGGCGCATGGTACGCGTCAAGGCGTGTGTCCGGTATCAGAGGTGTCACCAAGCTGCCGTGGCAACATGGTGTCAGAGCGCCGCGCGGATCTCCGCTGTCCGAATCTCCAATCGGGCAAGGCGTTCCTCGGTCAGCCGCACCTCGGTGCCGTCGATGAGCCGCTGCATGCCCTCGTCGCCGCGTGCCGCGCCGGCACGGATGCGCTCGAGCGCGCGGTTCATCCGGATCGGTGCGGCTTCGAGCAGTTCTTCCGCGGTGAAACGGCCATACGCCTCGGCGAGGACGTGCAGCCGGCGGGCCGCCTCGCCCTGCTTCGCGTCGTACGGTGCGACGAAGCTCCACGCGGCGAACGCGACGTCGTCGATCGGCTTGCCTGGACCGGCGACGTCCCAGTCGAGAACGCCGTGGAGCCGCGGCGGATCGGTCTCGGTCGCTACGACGTTGTAAGGGGCGAGGTCGTTGTGGCAGACGAGTTCGTCCGGTCCGATCGGGCGGGCGCCGGACCGCCACACCGGACTCTCGGGACGGAACGTCCTGACGGCCTCGTGGTACGTCGCCAACCACCGGCCGACGTCGGCGAGCAGCTCGTCGGCGTCCGCCCATGGTGGGCGGCCGTTCCCGGTGGTACGGCCGGGAAGCAGCTCGAGGATCTCGCGGCCGCGGGCGTCGATGCCGTGGACCCGTGGGATGCCTGTCACGTTCTCCGCGGCGAGATGGGCGAGCAGCGCGTGGATCGTCGGCGTCCACGGCCCGACCGGCCGCCGGACGGTGTCGCCGATCCGCACCGCGCCGCCGACCTGCCCGCCGGCCAGCTGGTCGCCGTCGAGCAGGCTGTCGGCGAGCTCGGTGATCAGCGGGCGGTCGGCGGGCAGCCAGTCGACCTCGTCGAGCTGCTCGGGCTGAAGCCAGCGCAGCTGGTCGTGCTCGGGTCCGGGTGCCGGCTCTTTCGATTCCGGCGCCAGGTGGGCGTGGTAGGCGCGGAGTACGTACCGGTCGCCGATGGGGACGTCCGGTCCGAGCCGTTCACCGGCGATGATCGCGCAGCCGAGCTCCTCGCGGCACTCGCGCACGAGCGCGGCTCGTTCGTCCTCACCGGGCTCGACCTTGCCGCCGGGCAGCTCCCACCCGCCGGCCACCTCGGCGGGCGTGCTCCGGCGGCAGGCCAACAGCTCCCCCGCCCGGACGATCGCGGCACCCACGACGATCTGCACGGTCTTGGAGTCTTCTAGATGGTGACGACTACCTTGCCGCGGGGGTGGCCGGTGCGCATGTGGCGAATCGCGTCGGCGGCCTCGGTGAGCGGGTACGTGCGGTCGATGACCGGCGTGACCTTGCCGGCCTCGATCAGCTCGCGGAGCTCGTCGAGGTCTTCCGCCTTCTCGGTCGAGAGCATCCCGCGCAGCTGCTGTCCGACGAACAGCGACAGCAACGGCGCGCGCAGCATGGCCTTGCCGATGCCACCGGTCCACTTGGCGCCCGTCTCGGCACCGACGATGACGAGAATCCCCTTGGGAGCAAGGGCTTTGCGGAGGCGTCCGAGCGTGCGGTTGCCGCCGGTGTCGATGATGAGGTCGTACGGGCCGGTGAAGTCCTCGCGCGTGTAGTCGACGACCTCGTCCGCGCCGATCGCCCGGACGTGGTCGACGCTCTCCGTGCGGCAGACGCCGGTCACGCGGGCGCCGGCCGCCTTGGCGAGCTGGACGGCGAACGTTCCGACGCCGCCGGACGCGCCGATCACCAACACCCGTTGGCCTGGCTGGATGCCGCGGGTCGCCTGCAGGGCGGTGCCGCCGGAGATCGGGACGACGGCCGCCTGCTCGAACGTGAGGTTGGCCGGCTTTCGTGCCGCCAGCTTCGCCTTGACGGTGACGTACTCGGCGAACGAGCCCTCGCACGTTCCATAGATCTCGTCGCCTGGTTGGAAGCCGGCCACGTTCGGGCCGACCGCCTCGACGACGCCGGCGACCTCGCGGCCGCGGACGCGGTCCTTCGGTCCCTTGAAACCGATGCCGAGCCGCACGAGGTACGGGCGCCCGGCCATGAAGTGCCACACGCCCTGCTCGACGCCGGCCGCGCGCACCTGGACGAGCAGCTCCCCCTCACCAGCCGTCGGCGTCGGGATATCGGCGAACTCGAGCACGCCGGCCTCTCCGTACCGGTCTTGCACGATTGCCTTCATGACGTACTCATTTCTCCGGGTACTGGAACACGGCGTCGAGCGTCGCGTCGAAGACCCGGGCGATCTGGAATGCCATCTCCAGCGAGGGCGAGTAGCGGCCCTGCTCGATGGCGATGACGGTCTGGCGAGTCACGCCGATGCGTTCGGCCAACTCCGCTTGGGTCATTTCCCCGTTCGCGAAGCGGAGGGCACGGATCGAGTTCGTGACTTTGGTGGGCTTCACCACGGCTGGAAGCCCCTGCGGTAGGCGAAGATCCTGGCCACGGAGCCGAGCACCGCGGAGAGCACGAAGCAGACGTAGACGGCGTTCGCGATCCAGAAGTAGTCGAGCTCGAGCATCGCCATCAGCAGCGCGGCGACTCCGCCGATCACGACGAACGACTGGCCGATCGCGTCCCCGAACCGGGTGATCTCCCGGTCGCGCTGGTCCTTCTTCGTCCCGTCCCTGCCCGCGGCCATGGAGACGATGATCTCGAGCACGATCGCGGCGATGATCGCCCCGACGATCGTCCAGACCAGCGGCCAGACGTACGTGACGTCGGTCAGGCTCCGGCCGTCCGCGCGGGACAGCACGGTCACGACGTAGAACGCGAAACCGACCGTCGAGACCACCACCATGATCCACGCCCGCTTCTCTTCGTGCGCCATCACTCCTGCTTCCATGTCAAAGATTGTTGACATGCTCGAATGTAAAGCAGCGCGGACATGATGTCAAACGTTCTTTACTTCCCGAGATTACGCTTGACGCATCGTTCGTCTTTCCTAACACTGTTCGGTATGGCGATCAGTGATTGGCAGGCGAAGCGGCGTTCGGCGGCGCGGCAGGAGATCGTCGACGCGGCGTGGTCGCTGGCCCGTGAGCATGGGCTCGCCGGGCTCAGCCTGCGCGACGTAGCCCGACACGTGGGCATGGCGGCGCCGAGCCTGTACTCGTACTTCGACTCCAAGAACGCCTTGTTCGACGCGATGTTCGCCGACGGCAACCGCGCGATCCTCGCCATGGAGTGGCCGAAGGCCGGCAAGGACGTTCGCGGCACGCTCCGCAACACGATCGGCTTCTTCGTTCGCCAGGCGGTCGCCGATCCCGTCCGCCACCAACTCCTGGCCGAGCGCACCATCCCCGGCTTCGCCCCGTCGGAGGAGTCGTACGCACTCGCCGGGCAGGTCTACGGCCTCCTCACCCGGCCGCTCGAGGAGGTCGCCAACCCCAGCCAGGACGACCTCGACCTGATCACGACCGTGATCACAGGCCTGATCAACCAGCACCTCGCGAACGACCCCGGCGGATCGCGATGGGTACGCCTGATCGACGACGCCGCCGACCTGCTCGTGCCCCGACTCGAGGCACGCGCGAAACCCACCACCCGACGCAGAAGGCAGGCAATGTCATGACGATCGCACCACCACAGCTGCACCATCTCGCCCTCACCGTCCGCGATCTCGACGCCGCGATCGACTGGTACGGAAAGGTGTTCGGGCTCGCGCACTTCATGGACGTTCCACACGAAGGCGGCATCGGCGTCGGGCTCGCCGACCCGAAGCTGGAGTGCGTCATCGTCCTGCACCGGCACGACGACACCCCCGACGAACCGTTCCACGAGACCCGCACCGGACTTGACCACGTCGGCCTGCGCGTCGCCACCCGCGACGACCTGGTCGCCTGGCAGGACCACCTGGAGAGTAACGGCGTCGTACGCACCACAAGGGCTGACCGTCCGCTCACCCAGTCGCCGATCGCCGACGAGCCGTACGGCTCCGTGCTCGTCTTCCGCGATCCCGACAACATCCAGCTCGAGCTCATCGCCTTGGAGTAAGCCATGGAACTCGTTCGATCCGCACCAGACGTGACCACCCTCGCCGACGCGATCCCGATCCCCGACCTCGGCTTCGTCCCCGTCAACGCGTTCCTTCTGCGGGCCGAGCAACCCGTCCTCGTCGATGCCGGGCTCACCGCTTCGAGCCCCGAGTTCCTGGCGAAGCTGTCATCGCTGCTCGATCCGGCCGACCTTCGGTGGATCTACCTCACCCACCCCGACCGCGACCACACCGGCAGCATTCGTTCGCTGCTCGACCTCGCGCCGCGGGCGCGCCTCGTCACGACGTTCATGGGGATGGGCATCCTGTCGCTCGAGGAGCCGATCCCGCCCGAACGCGTCTTCCTGCTCAACCCGGGACAGACCCTCGATGTCGGCGACCGGCAGCTGACATGCTTCCGCCCGCCGCTGTACGACAGCCCGGCGACCACCGGGTTCTACGACTCGCTGACGGGGACCTGCTTCAGCTCCGACTGCTTCGGCGCACCGGTCGCCAGCGCCGACCTCGCGCATGCGGACGACATCGCGGCGGTGCCGCCCAGCGAGCTCGTCGCCGGGCAACGGCTCTGGGCGACCGTCGACAGCCCGTGGGTGACCGGCGTGGACCGAACGGCCTTTCGCGCCTCGCTCGAACCTCTCCGCAGACTCGCCCCGCCGGTGATCCTCAGCTCGCACCTGCCGGCAGCACACAACGCGACGACGAGGCTGCTCGAGATGCTCGAGCAAGCCCCCGAAGCGACGCCGTACGTCGGCCCCGACCAGGCCGCTCTCGAAGCGATGCTCGCCGCGATGGAGCCGCGATCGACGTAGGTCGTGTCGGGCGAATAGCGCCGGTCATCGCGCTCCGCGCGATGGCGCGCGGCGCCCCGCGCCCGGCTGGGCGTGGTGCAGGAGGAATTCATATTGGTTATGTGGGTGACGAGGTGCACCGCGTCCAGGCGGGGTGTGGGGTGTCGCGCGCCAGGCGATCTTCGACCGACACGACCTAACCCGCACACACGAAGGAATTTCGTCACCGAACGGTCGTCTATTTCTCGCATTCACACAGCGTCATGTTGCGTTGGACACACCTTGCGTGTCGGCCCTTCCCCACCGCACTTGGGTCGGATAAGACTCCATTACGCTGCCCCGTCGTCGCCCTCGTTGCCCTGGCCAGCCCCGGAGTCCAAACCGAGCACGCCAGGGAGCAGACTTCGTACCGGCAGCGACCAGAATTGCGAGAGGACGCCAGATGGCCTCGGGAGTGTTCAGCCCCGAACGCGCGAAAATCGACCAACGCACCCTTCGTCGTGACCGGTGGTGGATCTCTCCGGTCATCACGTTCATCGGTTTCACCGCGTTCGTGGTCTATTCGACGTGGCGAGCGTTCGCGAACGAGTTCTACTACGCGTCTCCGTACCTCTCGCCGTTCTACTCGCCCTGCCTGAGCGACGCGTGTGTCCCGGGATCGGCGGACTTCGGTACGCCACTGGCGTTCCTGCCGACCTGGATCTCGCCGGCGCTGATCATCCTGATCTTCCCGCTGGGCTTCCGGCTCACCTGCTACTACTACCGCAAGGCGTACTACCGCGCGTTCTGGCAGTCGCCGACCGCGTGCGTGGTCGCCGAGCCGCACCAGAAGTACAGCGGCGAGACGCGCTTCCCGCTGATCTTCCAGAACCTTCACCGCTGGTTCTTCTACGCCGCCGGCCTGGTCGCACTGGTGCTCACGTACGACGTGGTGATCGCGTTCCGCAACGAGGCACACGAGTGGGGCCACATGGGCCTCGGCACCCTCATCCTGCTCGTCAACGTCGTCCTCATCTGGCTCTACACCCTGTCGTGCCACTCCTGCCGGCACGCGGTGGGCGGACGGCTGCGCACCTTCTCCAAACATCCAGTGCGCTACAAGGCCTGGACAGCGGTCTCGAAGCTGAACGGTCACCACGCCAAGCTCGCGTGGGCATCGCTGATCTCCGTGGGCCTCGCCGACTTCTACATCTACTTGCTGGCGACGGAAACCATCACCGACGTCCGGTTCTTCTGACGGATCGAGGGAGCTCTTCATGACTGAGTACGAACGTCACTCCTACGACGTCATCGTCGTCGGCGCGGGCGGCGCCGGCCTCCGGGCCGCGATCGCCGCGCACGACGCCGGCGCGAAGACGGCCATCGTCTGCAAGTCCCTGCTGGGCAAGGCACACACGGTCATGGCCGAGGGCGGCGCCGCCGCCGCGATGGGCAACCTGTGGCCCGAGGACAACTGGAAGGTGCACTTCCGCGACACCATGCGTGGCGGGAAGATGCTCAACAACTGGCGGATGGCCCAGCTGCACGCGCAGGAGGCGCCGGACCGCGTCCTCGAGCTCGAGGAGTGGGGCGCGCTGTTCGACCGTACGGCGGACGGCCTGATCTCCCAGCGCGACTTCGGTGGACACCGGTACGCGCGGCTCGCGCACGTCGGCGACCGCACCGGCCTGGAGATGATCCGTACGTTGCAGCAACGCGCTGTCGCGTTGGGCATCGACGTGTTCATGGAGTGCACGATCACCGACCTGTTCAAGGACGGCGACCGGATCTCCGGAGCGTTCGGGTACTGGCGGGAGAACGGCAAGTTCATCGTCTTCGAGGCGCCGTCGATCGTGCTCGCGACCGGCGGCATCGGCAAGTCGTTCCGCGTCACCTCGAACTCGTGGGAGTACACCGGCGACGGGCACGCGCTCGCGCTGCGCGCCGGCGCGACGCTGGTCAACATGGAGTTCGTCCAGTTCCACCCGACCGGCATGGTGTGGCCGCCCTCGGTGCGCGGCATCCTCGTGACCGAGTCGGTCCGTGGCGACGGCGGCATCCTCAAGAACTCCGAGGGCCGGCGCTTCATGTTCGACTACATCCCGGAGTTCTTCAAAGCCGAGACGGCCGACACGATCGAAGAAGCCGACGGCTGGTACACCGACAAGACCAACAACCGGCGGCCGCCGGAGCTGCTGCCCCGCGACGAGGTCGCCCGGGCGATCAACTCCGAGATCAAGGCCGGCCGCGGGTCACCCCATGGCGGCATCTTCCTCGACATCGCGTCGCGTCGGGACCCCGAGTTCATCATGCGCCGGCTGCCGTCGATGTACCACCAGTTCAAGGAGCTGGCGGACGTCGACATCACCAGGGAAGCAATGGAGATCGGGCCGACCTGTCACTACGTGATGGGTGGCGTGGAGGTCGAGCCAGACACGGCGATGTCGCTCGTTCCCGGCCTGTACGCGGCGGGCGAGGTCGCCGGCGGCATGCACGGCGCCAACCGGCTCGGCGGCAACTCGCTGTCCGACCTGTTGGTGTTCGGGCGTCGCGCCGGACTGAATGCGGCGTACTACGCGGTCCGTTCGAAGTCCGCGCCGGTCACCGTGACGGAGGAGGAGATCACCGCGGCCGAGGCCGATGCGGTGGCCCCGTTCGCCGAGGACGGCGGCGAGAACCCGTACTCGGTGCAGAGCGACCTGCAGGACGTCATGCACACGCTGGTCGGGATCATCCGGACCGAGGCGGAGCTCGAGCAAGCGCTGGTTGACATCGCGGCGCTGCGCGACCGGGCGGCCAAGCTCACGGTCACCGGAGGCCCGGAGTACAACCCCGGTTGGAACCTCGCGATCGACCTGCACAACATGCTGCAGGTGTCGGAGTGCATCGCCCGCGCCGCGCTCGAGCGTACGGAGAGCCGCGGCGGTCACACCCGCGACGACTTCCCGATGACCGACCAGTCGTGGGGCCGGAAGAACATCATCCTCAAGGCCATCGGCGACAAGATCGACCTGTCCATCCAGCCGCTGCCGGTCATGCCGGATGAGCTCCAGACCTTCTTCGAGGAGAAGTAGACGTCATGGGATACGACCTGTCGATGAAGGTGTGGCGGGGCGACCGCAAGTCCGGTGGCGCGCTGCAGGACTACAAGGTCGAGGTGGAGGAAGGCGAGGTCGTCCTCGACGCGATCCACCGGCTGCAGGCCACGCAGGCTGGCGATCTGGCCGTGCGGTGGAACTGCAAGGCGGGCAAGTGCGGCTCGTGCTCGGCGGAGGTCAACGGCCGGCCGCGGCTGATGTGCATGACGCGGCTGTCGGAGTACTCGCCGGAAGAGACGATCACGGTGACGCCGATGCGGGCTTTCCCGGTGATCAAGGACCTCGTGACGGACGTCTCGTACAACTACGAGAAGGCCAAGCAGGTCCCGTCGTTCGCCCCTTCTGCTCCTGATCGCGATGGGAAGCGACGGATGAAGCAGGCGGATGTCGAACGCGGGCAGGAGTTCCGCAAGTGCATCGAGTGCTTCCTGTGCCAGGACACCTGCCACGTCATCCGTGACCACGAGGAGAACAAGCCGAAGTTCGCCGGGCCGCGGTTCTTCCTGCGGTACGCCGAGCTCGACATGCACCCGTTGGACACCAACGACCGCCGCAACCTCTCGCAGATGGCGGCAGGGCTGGGCATGTGCAACATCACCAAGTGCTGCACGGAAGTGTGCCCCGAGCACATCAAGATCACCGACAACGCGATCATCCCGATGAAGGAGCGTGTGGTCGACCGCAAGTACGACCCGGTGGTGTGGCTGGGCTCGAAGATCCTGCGACGGGACCAGCGCGAAGAGGTCTGAGTCCTGCCTACCCGTCGTTCGTCCCAAACTGTGGGGTTCTGGTAGCGACACGCTGGCGTGTCGCTACCAGAACCCCACAGTTTGTGTAACGGATGGTGAGGCTGGACCGTCATCGCTTGACCCGGTAGCGGATATGGGTGGCCTCGGGGGTGTCGATGACGCGGACGACCTCAAGGTCGATGGGGTCGGTGCCGAGGTTCTCGAAGAGGCGGCGGCCGGCTCCGAGGAGGATCGGGATCTGGTGGATCTCCAGCTCGTCGAGCACCCCCGCCTTGAGCGCGGTCTGGGCGGTGTACGCGCCGTGGACGAGCACGTTCCGTTCGCCCGCGGCCTGCTTCGCCTGGGCCATCGCGTCCTCGATGGTGGCCGTGTAGGTGACGAGCGGGTACTTCGCGACCGAGTCGTTCGGCGGCCGACCACGACCGCGCCGGTGGCGTAGATCTCGGCGAGAACGTCGGCGTTCCTTCCAACGGGCCGCGCCACGTCGTCGGCGTCGGCGTCGGCGTCGGCGTCGGCGTCGGCGTCGATCCAGTCGTGCAGCACCTCACCGCCCGTCCCCAGCCCGTTGGCGGCATGGTCGTCAGGACCGGTCATGAACCCAGGCACTTGACGATCACGAGGTGGGCAGGTTACTTAGCCTCCATGACCGAGCCGCAGTTGCTCAGCGACGACCAGATCACCGAGACCTTGCGCGACCTGCCCGGCTGGGAAGCCCGCCCTGGGGCGCTGTTCCGGGAGGTCAAGGCGCCCACGTTCATGGCCGGCATCCGCCTGGTCGACGAGGTGGCGGAGCTCGCCGAGCAGCTCAACCACCACCCCGACATCGGCATCCGGTGGCGGACGGTCTCGTTCTCGTTGTCGACCCACGTACGCGGCGGCGTTACCCAGTACGACGTGGACCTCGCCCGCCGCATCACCGCCGTCGTCGACCAGCTCTAGCCTCGAGCTTTCAGCTGGCGGTTGGTTCGCCCGGTCCGGGTCCGCCCTGGGGCCAACGATCATGTTTACAGGCTCTACGCAGCCAAGCGTGGTGTGCGGTGTCTGATGTGGGTGGCTGCGGGTTTGGGTGGCCAGTCTATGTCGGCGCAGGCGAGGAGGATGCGGGCGCGGTAGTTGGTGAAGCTGCGGAAGCCGAAGCCGATGCGTTTGATCTTCTTGATGATGGTGTTGGTGCCTTCGGTGGGGCCGTTGCTGGCGTAGGGGTGGTCGGCTCGGGCGAGGATGGGGTCGCGCCACTCGGTGAGGGTGTTCGCCAGGGTCGCTAGTTCGGGGATGTCGTCGTGGTGGGCGTAGTAGCGGGCGTCGGCGATGAGCCGGTCAAGGCGTGCGGTGACCCTTGTTTTGTTGGGGAAACGCTGCCTCGCCGTGGTGTCGACGCGTTGGTAGAGGTGGCGGAGGCGGTGGGCGATCTCCCAGGTGGCGCCGACCTGGCCGGTGGGGTCGTGGTCGAGTAGGACGGTGCGCAGTCGGGTGGCGCGGTGTCCGTTGGGGGTGAAGGCCTCGGGTTTGCTGCGCAGCAGCCGCAGTGTGTCGTGCAGGGGGTCGCCCTTGCGGCCGCGGCGGCCGAGTTGGTCGAGTTGGTCGAACTGGACTCGGCGGCGGACCAGTTCGGTCGTGTCGGTGCCGAGTTTGACCAGGTGGAAGGCGTCCAGCACCACGCTGGCCTGCGGCAGCCCGGTCCGTAGCCCGGACCGGTAGGAGCGCAGCGGATCACACACCGCGGCCTGGATACCGGCCCGCCAGGCCGGGTCCCGGTGGGCGAACCAGTCGGACACGATCCGGCCGGTGCGGCCCGGCAGCACATCGAGCAGCTTCCCGCGGCCGACGTCGACGATGGTGGTGCAGAACCGCATCCACTGCACCGGCCCACGGGCCCCGAACACGTGCTCATCGACGCCGACCGCGGTCACCGCACGCGCCTCCGGTGGCCGGCGCAGCGCCTTCGCGGCGGCCACGACGGCGGTGTTGACCGTGCCCCACGACACACCGAACTCCGCGGCCACCGTCGCCACCGCGGACTGGTCCTGACCGACCCGGCGCACCGCCTCGGCCACCGCCCGCTCGGTCATACACCGCCGCGGCCGAATCAGCTCACTCGTCTCAGACCACGTCACCGCCGTCGCCGTGGCCGTGGTCGTGGCCGTGGTCGTGGCCGTGGCCGTGGTTGTTCTTCCTTGCAGGCAACGAGGTTCGCGGCATCGCCACAACCGCTTATGCCACACCAGCAGCACCGGCTTACCCGCAATCGGCAGATCCCGCACCACCACCGGCCGCCGACCATGCGGCGACGCGACCACCCCACACCCCCGACACGCCTCCCGACACGCCTCCCGACACGCCTCCCGACACGCCTCCCGACACGCCTCCCGACACGCCTCCCGACACGCCTGCGACCCGGCCGTGGTCTGAATCAGCAGGTTCCACTCCCCGAGCAGTTCCACCGCCCGAGTCACCTCGAACCCCTCAAGGCCCAACGCGGCCGTCCACCCAGTAACGTCATCCACGGGTCCTGTGCTCCTTCCAGCCCCGGCTGATTCGCAACCAACCGAGACTGACCGGCACAGGACCCCCCTCACGAGGAGACACGCCGACAGGTCTGCTACCAGCCCCACCACCACCCTTGGCTAAGAAGAGCCTGTTTACATGATCATTGGCCGCTTTACGTGGGGTGGACGCCAGGTAGAGGGGTCACAGGCCGGGTAAGGCGACCACGACGTTTCACCCACGGAGCGCCTTCCCGAGGCTAGGGCGGCGTTCGCTCTCCGTGAACGCGCATGCGAATATACGTTCGAATCGGTATGGTCGTCGTCAAGCGCACAGACGCTTCGCACCTTGACAACAGCACAGTGAGAGTGAGCCCGCCCTAGGCGAGCGCGGCCAGGCAGGCCTCTGCCCGCGTCTCGAGGTGGCGGTAGCGGATCTGCCGGGCGAGCGCGAGGGCCTGCCGGTAGTGCTGCTCTGCCTCGGGCGTCGCCGAATGCGCGCGGTAGCTGTCGCCCATTCCGAGGCAGACCTCGGCCTGGCCGGCGAGATCGCCCAGCTCACGCAGTTGGGCCAGCGCGCGAAGGTGGCCTGCGACCGCCCCTGCCAGGTCGCCGGCCGCGCTGGTGAGCCGAGCGATGCCGTTGACCGCGCGCGCCTCCAGGCCGGGGTTGCCGATCTCGAGCGCCAACGTCGCGGCGTCCCGGTAGTGCGCGAGCGCGGCCTTCGGTTCGCCCGTCTGGAAGCGCACCTCGGCGAGCGTGAGCAGCGCGTCGACCCGCAGGTGGGCGGCGCCGGTGCGAAGCGAACGGTCCACCGCTTCGCAGCCGAGCTCGGCGGCCGCGGCGTACTCGCCGGTGCGCATGGCCCGTTCGCCGAGGTTGAGGATCACCATCGTCTCGCCGTCGTCATCGCCGATCCGGTGGTACAACGCCCTGGCCTGCCGCAGGCTCTCGTGGGCCTCCGCGTAGTCCGCGATGTGCATGTACGCGGCGCCGAGCGAGTTCAGGGCGTCGGCCTGGCGCCGTTCGTTGCCGAGCTCCGCGCCGAGCGCTCGGACGTGGCGCAGCTCGTCGATGGACTCTCGGTAGCGCCCGCTCCGCCGGTAGGCGATGCCGAGGCTGTACCTGGCGATGCTCTCGGCGTTCAGGTCGCCGCTGGCCTGGGTCGCGCCGATGGCCACGCGCTGGGTCGCGATCCAGTCGTCGGTGTACCAGCGCAGGTCGAGGAAGTACCAGAGCCGGCTGGTGATCTGCCAGGCGTACTCCGGCCAGCCGGCAGTCGCGGCCAACCGCACGGCGCCGATCAGGTTGGCCCGTTCCTGGTCGAACCAAGCCAACGCGCCCGCCCGGTCGCGCACGTCGGGCAGCGTCGGCGCGCGATCGTCGTCGGGCAGGTCGAACGGCGCGGGTCGCGTGGTGATCCGTCCGTTCGCGAGGTACGCGCCTCGGCGGTAGAAGTCGAGCAGCCGTCCGAACGCGTGCCGCTTACCGTCGGGCGTCTCCTCGGCGTCGGTCAGGTGGCGGGCATAGTCGCGAACGAGGTCGTGCGCGCGGTACCGGTCCGGATGCTGCTGGTGGAGCAGGTTGGCGTCCACCAGGTCCTCGAGCAGCTTGCGCGCCTCGGGCACCTTCCGTTCGACGAGCGCGGCCCCCGCGTAGGCGTCGAGGTCGTTGCCCGGGACCAGGCCGGAGAGTCGGAACATCCGCTGCTGATCCGGCGACAGGTGCGTGTACGAGAGATGCAGGGACGCGGCCACGCCGCGGTCTCCGTACGCCAGTTCGGCAAGCGGGGTTGACTGATCCCGCAACCGAGCCAGCAGGTGCGCGACCGTCCAGGTCTGGCGGTGGTGCAGTCTCGCCGCCGCGATCCGCAGCGCCAGCGGCAGATAGCCGCACAGCGCGAGGACCTCCGAGACGGCGTCAATCTCGCCTTGCACTCGGTCGCGGCCGGCGATCCGTTCGAAGAAGCGCGCCGCGTCCGTCTCGGTGAACGGGTCGAGGCTGAGCGACTGCGCGCCGGCCAGCCCGATCAGCCGTTGGCGGCTCGTGATCAGCACGAGCGCGTCACCGGAGGATGGGAGTAGCGGCTGGAGCTGTTCGACGGTGACCGCGTTGTCGAGAACGACGAGCGCCCGCCTGCGGTGCAGCTGCGTTCGCCACAACGCCACCCGCTCGTCGAGCCGTGCCGGCATCTCCGCCGCGGGCACGCCGAGACAGCGCAGCAGCGTGTCGAGCGCCTCCTCCGCGGAGAGCACGCCTCGGTCGGCGGTGTGGCCGCAGAGGTCGACGAACAGGTGCGCGTCGGGGAACTGGTCGAGGAGCCGGTGCGCCGCGTGCAGCGCCAGCGAGGTCTTGCCGACGCCGGCCAGCCCGTTGACGGCGACGACCGTGGGGACGCCTGGGGTCGCGTGGTTGGCATACGCGAGCAGCGCGGCCAGCTCGCCGGCTCGTCCGGTGAAATCGCCCGTGGTGCTTGGCAGGTTGGTCGGCGGCGGGTCCTCCCGGCGTACGGGCGGCCGCGGCTCGGCGTCGTCGCGGAGCAGCTCCAGGTGCAGGCTCCGGAGCTCAGCGCCCGGTTCGGCGCCCAGCTCGTCGGCGATCCGCGCCCTGGTCCGGGCGAAGTACGCGAGGGCCTCCGCTCGGCGCCCGCCGCCGCGAAGGGCGCGGATGAGCCGGACAGCGATCGGCTCCGACAGCGGGTGGGCCTCGAGCGTCGCGGCCAGCTCCGGGACCAGCTCGGCACCGCGCCCGAGTCGCGCCAGGGCGTCGGCGTGCTCGGCGATCGCGCTCAGCTGCTCCATGCACAGTGCTTCTCGTTGTCCGGCGAGCCAGTCGCCGGAGACGTTGGCGAGCGGGTTGTCGGTCCACAGGCCGAGTGCCTCGCCGGACAGCTGGACGGAGGCGTCGTCGGCATCGGCCTGCCGGGCTTGGCCGAGCAGAGCGCGGAAGCGGTGCAGGTCGACCAACTCGGGATCGACATCGAGTACGTACCCACCGCCACGGCTGACCAACAGGGGCGGGCTGTCCGACGCGGAGACGCCTTCGAGGACGCGTCGGAGCCGGGTGACGTAGCTGTAGAGCGTGTTGCGCACGGAGGCCGGAGCCGACGCACCCCAGATCCGGTCGATCAGGGTCGCCGCGGGCACCACGCGACGCGGGCTGAACAGCAGGACGGCCAGCAGGGCCCGTTGCCGCTGCGGGCCGAGGTCGACCGGACGCCCCCGCGCCAAGAGCTCAACCGGGCCAAGCACCCGAAAGAACACGGAATGAGGACAACACATCCCCGCCGGTTGTTCAAGGTTTTCGTCAAGGCCGGCATCCAGCGGGGCCGGGCATGCTGCGAACGGTTCGGTCCGGCTTACGCCCGCGTCCCCGACGTGTGGCCCAGCAACGGAGGCGGAGTTGACTTCAGTCAGAAGTGCACGTTACCGACGGGTTCTGGCAGGGGCGGTCGCATTGGCGGCATCGTTCCTGGGCCTGCAGGCGGTCGCGCCCGCGGCGCAGGCCGTGCCCGGCGCGATCACGTTCCCCGTCAACGCGACCAAGGCGGTCATCGAGTCGCAGTCACCACTGCGCTGGTGCTTCGCGAGCCAGTCCAACTGCCACCACAACTACAACGCCGCCGACATCTTCGCTCCCACCGGCACACCGATCGTCTCGCCGGTGGCCGGCACCGTCATCAGCGCCACGAACGCGTCGTCGGGCGTCGGCAGCAGGGTCCAGATCCGCGACGGCGACGGCGACATCTGGTACCTCGCGCACATGCACCACTCCCCCGGGCTGCGCGTGTCGTCAGGCCAGCATGTCGACCGCGGGACCCCGATCGGCGTCGTGGGTACGTCCGCCCACGCGGTCGGTACGCAGCCGCACCTGCACATCGACATGCTGCCGCCGCCGTACACGGGACGGCCCTCGTGCTCCGGCGCCGCCTGCGCGTCGCACCCGTTCCGGAACCTGCAGCCGCTGCTCGTCGCCGCGTACAACGGTGGCGGCGGCGTCACGCCGAAGCCCGAGATGGCGTTGCAGACCAACACCGGCGAGCTCTGGACGTTGGGATGGCGGGAGAGCAAGGACTGGAACGCCGGGATGAAGGCCGGCACCAGCCCCGCGATCGCCGCACTGCCCGGTGACGGGTACGAGGTCGCCTTCCAGACCAACACGGGCGAGCTGTGGACGGTCGGCCACGCGGGCAACAAGGACTGGAACGCCGGCATGGCGCCTGGCACGAGCCCGTCGATCTGCGCGCTCGCTGGTGGCGGCTACCAGGTGGCGATCCAGACGAACACCGGCGAGCTCTGGACGCTGGGGTGGCAGGAGAACAAGGACTGGAACGCGGGCATGAAGGCCGGCACCAGCCCGTCCATCACCTGTCTGCCGGGTGGCGGGTACGAGGTGGCGATCCAGACGAACACCGGTGAGCTGTGGACCGTGGGCAACGCCGGCAACAAGGACTGGAACGCCGGGATGAAGGCCGGCACCAGCCCCGCGATCGCCGCGTTGGCCGGCGGCGGCTACGAGGTCGCGTTCCAGACCAACACCGGCGAGCTGTGGACTGTCGGCAACGCCGGCAACAAGGACTGGAACGCCGGCATGGCTGCCGGGACGAGCCCGTCGATCTGCGCGCTTGCCACCGGTGGGTACGAGGTCGCGCTGCAGATCAACACCGGCAAGCTGTGGACGCTGGGCTGGCACGAGGACAAGGACTGGAACGCGGGCATGAAGGCCGGCACCAGCCCCTCCATCGCCTGCCTGCCCGGTGGTGGGTACGAGGTCGCCCTGCAGGTCAACACCGGCAACCTCTGGACGGTGGGCACGTTCGCCCTGAAGGACTGGGGAGCGGGCATGGCCGCGGGGACGAGTCCCTCGATCGACGCGTAATGCACGTCGCCGGCGCCTTGTTGGGCTCAGCCCTTCAGGGCGCCGGCGGTGAGGCCGGCCATGAACTGCTTGCCCGCCAGCACGAACGCGATGAAGATCGGCAGCACGCTGATCACGCTGCCGAGCATCACGGCCGCGGTGTCCTGCCCGTACAGCGTGTTCAGGCTCGCGATCGCCAACGGGAGCGTGAAGTTCGACTGCGAGTTCAGCACGATCAGCGGGATCTGGAACGCGGTCCAGGTCGCCATGAACGTCCAGATCCCCAACGCACCAAGGCCGGGCCGGATCAGCGGCAGCACCACGGTCCAGTACGTACGCCAGTCACCGGCGCCGTCGATGCGTGCCGCGTCGTACAGGTCGGGCGGAACGGTCTGCAGGATGATCTGCCGCATCCAGAACACCGCGAAGCCGTTCGCCGCGCCCGGAATGATCAACGGCCACAGGGTGTCGATCCAGCCGAGGCGGGCGATCAGCACGTACCAAGGGATCAGGCCGACCAGCCCGGGCACGAAGATCGTCGCCAGCACGAAGCGCCACATCCACTTGGCGCCGGGCGCGTCGCGGAACCGCGCGAAGCCGAAGCCCACCAACGACGACAGCAACAACACCAACGCCGTATGGGCCAACGCCACCAGGACGCTGTTGAACACGGCCTGCGGCAGCGCGACGACCTCGAGCAGCCGGTCCCAGTTCTCGGAGAGGTTGCCGCCGGGCAGCAGCGGCGGCGGGAACTTGTAGATGTCGTCGTTGGAGTGCGTCGCGAGAACGAGCATCCAGTAGAACGGGAACACGAAGACGAGCGCGATCAGCCAGATCCACGCGGTGATGACTCTACGGGCCATTCTCGATCACGTCCTGACCCGAAGCAGGCGGCTGTTGACGATGGTGAAGACCGCGATCAGCGCGAACATGATCCACGAGAGCGCCGACGCAGTGCCGAACTCGAACTCGGTGAACGCCGTGCGGAACAGCATCGTTCCCATCACCTCCGCCGCCTGGTCGGTCCCGCCGGAGCCGTTCGTCAGCACGAACGGCTCGTCGAACAGCTGGAACGCACCGACGGTCGAGGAGGTCGCGCTGAAGAAGATGATCGGCAGCATCAGCGGAACGGTGACGCGCCAGAACACCTGTCGCCCGTTCGCGCCGTCCACGCGGGCCGCGTCGTAGAGCTCGCGCGGCACCGACTGCAACCCGGCGACGAACAGCAGCAGGTGGAAGCCGAGGAACCGCCAGGTGATCATCACGATCACGATCGGCTTGATCCAGCCCGTCGAGGCGAGCCAGTCGAACGTGACGCGGTCGCCGGTGAGCACCGACAGCGCCGCGTTCATCAGGCCGGCGTTGGTGGAGAACAGGACGCTCATGATGATCGCGATCACCGCGGGCGCGGCGAGCATCGGCAGCAGGAACACCATGCGGAGCGTGCCGCCGCCGACGAGGACGTACTCGTTGATCAGGTACGCCAGGACGAACGCCAACCCACAGGTGATGACGGTCGAGCCGATCCAGATGAAGATCGTGTTGCCGACCGCCTTGGCGAACAGCGGGTCGGTCAGGATCGTTGCGTAGTTGGCCAAACCGACGAACTTCGCTGGATTCAGGCCGTCCCAGTCGGTGAGGCCGATCCAGATCGCGGCGATGATCGGGAGCAGCCCGAAGATCCCGAACAGGACGAAGAACGGCGACACCATCAGGTAGAACGTGCGGTGCTGACGGAACCGCCTCGTCTTCACCGCCCGCGCGGCGGGGGTGGTCGTCGTCGCGGTGGCGGCCGTCACGCGAGCTTGCCCTCGACGTCGGCCTGCGCCCTCGCCAGCGCGTCTCGTACGGACCGGACGTTGTGCACGACGTCGTTGACCGCGGTCGACAGGGCGGTGTTGGCGATCGTGTCGTTCGGGTTCGTCACCGGGGGCTTCATCGTGGCGGACACCTCACTGAAGACCGTGTTGACGTTCTGGTTGGCGTAGAAGGGGTCGGGCTTGTTGATCCACGGCTCCTGCCAGGCCGTCTTCCAGGCGGGGTAGAGGTCGCGCTGGTACATCGCGTCGAGGCTCTCGGAGTCCTGCGTGACCCACTTGCAGAACTCCCAGGCGGCCAGCTGGTTGCGGCTGCTCTGCAGGACGCCGATGAAGTCGCCGCCGTAGTTGAACGCGCTGACCCCGTTCGTCGCCGGCGCGAGCGCGACGCCCCACTTGCCGGCGCTGTCCGGGGCGTACTGCGCCTTGATCAGGCCGCCGAACCAGTTGCCGGACAGGAACGTGACGATGTTGCCCGCGTTGATCGCGGCACCGCGTTCCTGGGAGGACATGTCCGGGGCGAGCAGGCCGTCCTTCTGCAGGCCGATCGCGAACTCGAGCGCGTCGACGACCACGTCGCTGTCGAGCTGCGGCTGGCCGCTCTCGTCGAAGTAGGAGACGCCGTTCTGGGCCTGCAGGACGCGGATCAGCGTGTCGGGGGCGTCGAGTAGCCAGCGTTCGCCCTTCTTGGCGACCTTGCGTCCCTGCTCGACGAAGGTCGGCCAGTCCTCGAGTGCCTCGTGGACGTCGTCGGGCTCGGTGGGAAGGCCGGCCTGTTCGAAGACGTCGCGGCGATAGAACATTCCGCCCGGGCCGGTGTTCTTAGGTAAGGCAAAGATTCGCCCAGAGTTCTGGTCGGCGACGTACTTCCAGGAGAAGTCGGCGTATTTGTCGGCGACTTCTCCGGCGTTGAACGGTGGTTTCTTGAGATCGACAAATCCCGGTTTGCTGGCGAAGTTCGAGACCGAAGTGATCTCGACCATCGCGACGTCCGGCCCGGAGCCGGAGACGAGTGCGCCGAGCACCTTGGTGTTGTAGCTTCCGCCGAACGCGCCGCTGAAGCCCTGGACGTTGACCTTGATCTTGGGAAACTTCCGCTCGAACGCGGGGATGGTCTCGAGGAACGTCCGGTCGTTGTCCGGCCAGGTCCACACCATGATCTCGCCCGTGCCGTCGCCGAGCGCCCCGTCCCGGGACAGACCACAGGCGGCGAGGAGAGCTCCCGCGGCAGTACCAGCCGCGGCACCAAGCAGGTGCCGGCGGGACAGGCCGCGGGGAGTCATCTTCCTCATCGAACCGGACATGGGATGACCTGGGAACCTCGATGACCGCATCAGGCCGGACTTGTGCAGGGGTGGCCACGCACCAGGGCGAGCATCGCGTGGATCCCGCGGGCGGTTCGTACCGATTGACTGGCCTGACAACTTGGCTTCCGAGGGCACGAAACCTAGATGTCGCGCAGCTAAACACCGAACGTCGAAGCGTTGGCGATTTGTCCGATTCAACCACTTTCAAACGTTCCAGAATCGCTTCACCTGTCGGGTGGCCTGACCACTTTTCGGGGCCTGTTACGGAACAGTGATTGAACAGCTTGGAATTCGCTGCGTAATTTCCTGGAAATTGAACCTGAGACCGCAAATACTGGCCTCTCCAAGGAAACGTCCCGGGCCCGTCCTACGTCTATCAGACATGACAGACCCACCACGGGACGGTCCGATCGGAACCCGCTGGATAAGGACCCACCGGCACCCAAAGATGTGCGCCGCGGCGGAGGTCGCGACCTTAAGGGGTGCACCATGAGGGAGAGGTATACGTTCGAAATCTCGACACGGGACCTGGAAGGTCTCTGGAAGGTCGTCGTTCGGCAGGACGAGACCTTCATGCGGAACCCGGACGACATCGCCAGAGCACTGGTCGAGCGGTGGATCATCGGGAACCGACGTCAACTGACCGGCGGTGAGCGGATCATCGTCCGGCACCCGAACGCCGACCAGCGGCGCGGGGATCTGCACATGAAGGTGCGGGTCCGCGTGTTCAAGGGCGGCCTCGACTCCCACTCGCCTGGCCCGGTGGCGATCGCCTACCTCGGGCACAACGAGCGCGACTATCCGACCGCCAGACCGGTCGGACCTCGCAGCCGGCTGCTGAGCCGGCTTCGACTCCCGCGGCAGCGGACGGGTTCTCCGACCGACAGCGTGGCCGCGTAGAGCACCACCAGTACGTATCTTCGAGCGCCGCCGAGCTGAGGGGCTGGGGGAAATCGGCGGCGCTCCCGGCGACCGGGCTCGCCGGGCTTTCTGCTTTCCGGTGTCAGAAACCGGCCGCTAAACACGCTCCGGCATGTGATCAACTTGGCCCGCTTCCTCGAATCCGTGGCTACGTTTGAAGCCATGGTCATGGAATCGTTCTCACTCGAAGGCCGGGTCGCCCTGGTCACCGGCGGCAACCGCGGGCTCGGGCGGGTCATGGCGAACGCGCTCGCCGCGGCCGGTGCCGAGGTCGCCGTCCTCAGCCGCAACCAGGCCGAGGCGGACAAGACCGCCGGCGAGATCGAGGCGGCGAACGGGCGGCGCGCACGCGGCATCGGTGCCGACGTGACGCGAGCCGACGATGTCGAACGAGCGGTCGCCGCCGTCGTCGACGAGTTCGGCCACCTCGACATCCTGATCAACAACGCCGGCGTGAACGTGCGCAAGTCGATCGAGGACTTCGACGAGGAGAGCTGGGACCTCGTCCAGGACACCAACGTCAAGGCGCCGTTCCTGTTCGCCAGAGCCGCCGCGCCGCACCTCAAGGCCAGCCCGCACGGCCGGATGATCAACCTCGGCTCGATGCTCGGGCTCACCGCGCTCCCCGGCCGCGCCGCGTACTCCTCGAGCAAGGCCGCGATCGTCAACCTCACCCGCGTCCTCGCGCTCGAGTGGGCGCCGCACGGCGTCACGGTGAACGCGCTCTGCCCGGGACCGTTCGCGACCGACCTGAACATCCCGGTGCTCGAGAACCCCGAGCTGAACAAGTGGTTCCTCGACCGCATCCCGTTGGGACGTTGGGGAAACCCCGAGGAGCTCGGCGGCGCGGCCGTCTTCCTCGCGTCCGACGCGTCCGCGTTCATGACGGGCGCCACGCTCGTGATCGACGGAGGTTGGACGGCCCAGTGACACGGATAGGACTCGCCACCTCCGGCACCACGTTCAGCTTCGGCCTGCATCCGAAGGCCGCCCGCCCGCGCATCAACGCCCACACCTTGATGGACAAGGCGCAAGCCCGTGGCCTTGTCGGCATCGAGCTGCCCGACCGGATGATCGACAACCCCGAGGCCGTCCGGCAGGACGCGACCGAGCGAGGGATGTTCGTCACGGTCGACACCGGCGGGTACGAGCCGGACGCGCTCGCGCGCGTGATCGAGCTGGCCGGCCAGGTGGGGTCACCGGTCGTACGGACCGTCGTCGGCGGCGCGAAGATCGGCGGCGACCGCCGCCCCTTGGCCGGGCGCTGGCAGCCGTTCCTCGACGACGTCCGGGCGAAGCTGAAGGTGGCCGCCGCGGAGGCCGAACGCGCGGGCGTCACCCTCTGCGTCGAGAACCACCAGGACCTCGCCTCGGAGGAGCTACTCCAGCTGTGCGAGGAGATCGCCTCCCCGTTCTTCGGCATCAACCTCGACACCGGCAACCCGCTCGCCACCGCAGAGGAGCCGATCGACTACTTCCGGCGGGTCGCGCCGCACGTGAAGAACGTGCACCTGAAGGACTACTGGACCTGGTGGAGCGACGAGGGCTTCCTGCTCGTGCGCTCGCCACTCGGGCAGGGGCTGGTCGACTTCCCGGTGCTGCTCGACCTGCTCGCCCCCGCCGTTCCGGACGTGCCGATGTCGATCGAGCTGGGTGCGCTGGAGGCGCGGAACATCCGCGTGTTCGCGCCGGACTTCTGGCCGGACTACCCGCCGCGTACGGCTGCGCAACTGGCCGAGGCACTGCGCGTGGTCCGCGCGAACGCCAAGCCGGACGGGGACTGGCGGACGCCGTACGAGCGCGGCGAGTCGCCGGAGGCGATCGAGGCGTACGAGCAACGCCAGCTCACCGAGAGCGTCGAGTACGTACGAGGGCTGGTGGCGTCCCGATGACCGTGGAGGGGAAGGTCGCGCTCGTCACCGGGTCCAGCCGCGGGCTCGGCCGCGCCTACGCGCTGGCGCTGGCCGCCGAGGGCGCGGACGTCGCGATCCACGACGTGGACACGACGGCCGCCGCGCGGTTCGGCGAGGCGGCGTCGGGGCCGGCGGTGGCCGACGAGATCAAGGCGCTCGGCCGGCGTTCGGGCTTCTTCGCGGCGGATCTCACCGACGCCGAGCAGACCGCGCGGCTCGTCGCGGACGTGGTGGAGACGTTCGGAACGCTGGACATCCTCGTCAACAACGCCGGCGGCGACATGGGCGCGACCACGCCGCGGCCGGACCCGAATGACGCGCTCGACATCGACCCGGCCGACATCCGCGCGGTCGTGGATCGGAACGTGCTGACGACGATGTTCGCGTGCAAGTACGCCGGCCTGCACATGCGTGAGCAGCGGACCGGCAAGATCATCAACGTCGGTTCCGTCGCCGGCCACGCCCCGGCGCGGAACGGCATCGTCTACGCCGCGGCCAAGGCGGCGAACTCGCACTACACGCGCTGCCTGGCCGAACAGCTCCGGCCGTTCGACGTGAACGTCAACTGCCTCGCCCCGGCCGCCACGTACACCGGGCGCTTCCTCGCGACCCGCGAGGTGCGCGACCAGAGCGAGCTGTCCCGGCTGCAGCGGATCGCCGAACCGGGCGACATGGCCGCGATCGTGCTGTTCCTCGCCGGTCCCGCCTCGGACTACCTGACCGGCGAAACCATCGTCTGCTGGTGACCGCGCGCTTGATCTCCCTAGGTCGCCCAACTCACCGACCCGTGATCATGAGCGTGATCATGAAGGCAAACCCGGCGTATACGACCGGTTCGGCTTCACGATCACCATCATGATCACGGGCCTTGAGGGCGGCGGCTACTTGGCGGCGTCCTCGGCCTCGGCCAGGCGTTTGCGGGCCTGCTCGAGCGTGGACTCCGCGCGTTCGTACCGGCGCTTCTCGGCCCGCAGCCCGCGCTCGGCGGCGAGCAGCTGGGCCTCGGTGTCGCGGATCTCCTCGCGCAGCTCGTCCAGCCGTTCCCGCAGCGAGTCGCGCGAGGACTCCATGTCGGTGAACGCCTGTTCCCGCTCGGTGTAGTCCTCCTCCGCCTCCTCCAGCACCTCGCGCGCATCGGCGAGCCGGGCCTCGGCCTTCGCCCGAGCCGCGTCCTCGTCCTCGTCCTCCGGCGACGAAGCACGCGACGACTTCTTCTTCGCCGGCGACGGCACCGAACGCAACGTCGGCACAGCGGACAGGTCGCCGCCGAACGGGCCGAAGCCCGCGTACGTCACCGACTTCACCACCCGGCCGGACCGCACGAGCGCAGCCACCTCCTCGTCGGCCAGCGCCGAGTCGAGCGTCGACTCGACCTCGCGCGACAGGTCGGCCGTGATCCGAACGCCCCGATCGGCGCCCAGGCGCCGGACGGCGGCAGCGATCTTCGACATCAGCTTCTGCCGCGACGCCGAGAGCGAACGGATCTCGTCCCCGTCCAGCGCCCGCTGCGCAGCGCCCAGCTCCGCACCCAGCGAGAACAACGACTCGACCAGATCGGACTCCGACCGCCACAGCAGGTTGACGAGCCAAGCGCCCTGCGTGGGGCGCGCCAGTTTCTTCAGAGCGGCCGCGAGCGTACGATCGCCGGCGTCGCGAGCAGACTTGGCCTCCTCGTCACGCTTAGCGACGAACTCGCTCGGCGGGGTGGCGTAAAGCTCGCCCGCGATCACATCCAGGTCACGCACTGTCCGTTTTGTCCCTCTCCAGTCACAGATCTTGCATCGTTATAGACACGGAGTGGCACAGATTCTTCCGCAACTCCGGCCGGATCCCCTAGTTTGCGCCGGGACGGCCGGCGCTGGCGCCCACACGGCAGCCTTGCCCGGGTTCATGACAAGGGGATGGTCGAGAATGAAACAACGGAGGCTCGCCAGTGTCCTGACGCTGGCCGCGGCGTTCGGATTGGTCGCCGCCGGGTGCGGCGGCAACGGCGGCGGGAACGGCGGCAACGGGGGCGAAGACCCAGGCGCCGAGACCGGCACCGTGATCAGCATCGGTATCGCCGAGCCGCGGCACCTGCTTCCGCCGAACACGACGGAGACGAGCGGCGCGCAGGTCCTCGCCGCGCTGTTCTCCCCTCTCGTCGGCTTCGACGCGGAGAACAAGCCGGTCCTGAACGTCGCCGAATCGGTCGAGTCGAGCGACAACAAGGTCTGGAACGTCAAGATCAAGGACGGCTGGACCTTCCACAACGGCGAGAAGGTCACGTCCGACAGCTTCATCGACGCGTGGAACTACGGCGCGTACAGCCCGAACGGCCAGGGCGGCAACTACTTCTTCCAGCGCATCGACGGCTACGCCGACATGAACACGTCGGACCCCGACGGCGACGGCCCGAAGGCGGCGCCCAAGCCGAAGGCGGACAAGCTCACCGGCCTGAAGAAGACCGACGACCTCAACTTCACGATCACGTTGAGTGACCCGTTCGCCGACTGGAAGTCGGTCATGGGCTACACGGTCTTCTACCCGATGCCGAAGGCGGCGTTCACCGATCTCAAGGCGTACGAAGAGGCCCCGATCGGCAACGGTCCGTTCAAGCTCAAGGGCAAGTGGGAGCACGACAAGCAGGTCGAGGTCGAGGCGTACGACAAGTACGCGGGCGAGGAGAAGCCGAAGGTCGCGGGCGTCAAGTTCACGATCTACCAGGACCCGGCGACCGAGTACCGCGACCTTCTCGCCGGCAACCACGACGTGATGAAGTCGATCCCGACCGCTGAGCTCGCCAACGCCCAGACCGACCTGCCGGAGCGGTTCGCGCAGTCGTCCTCCTCGGGCTACCAGATGCTGGCGTTCCCGACGTACGACCCGATCTTCAAGAAGGTCGAGATCCGCAAGGCGATCTCGATGGCGATCGACCGCGAGGCCATCGTCAAGACGATCTTCCAGGGCAGCCAGGACGTCGCCCGTTCGTTCGTCTCCCCCGTGGTCCCCGGGTTCCGGGACAACACCTGCGGCGAGGCGTGCGAGCTCGACGCGGCCAAGGCCAAGGACCTGCTGGCGCAGGGCGGCGGCATCCCGGGCAACAAGCTGACGATCACCTACAACTCCGACGGCGACAACAAGCCGTGGGTGGACGCGACGTGCAACCAGATCCAGCAGAACCTCGGCGTGCAGTGCACCAGCGCACCCGAGCCGGCGTTCGCCGACCTGCTCGAGAAGGTCGACGCGGACAAGGCCGTCGGCATGTTCCGGATGGGCTGGATCTTCGACTACCCGTCGATGGAGAACTACCTCGGCCCGCTGTACGCCTGCAAGGGTTCGTCGAACTACTACGGCTACTGCAACGAGGAGTTCGACAAGCTCGTCGCCGACGGCAGCAAGGCCACCACGCCCGAGGACTCCATCAAGCTGTGGCAGCAGGCCGAGGACATCCTCGTTCGCGACCTGCCGGTTCTCCCGCTCCGGTTCGGCAAGAACAACTTCGGCTGGTCGGAGAACGTGAAGGACGTCGAGCTCGACGCCTTCCAGCGGGTCAACCTGATCAAGATCGCGCCGGCGGGGTAGACCTGTCGAGCAGTCGGTAGGTTTGCCGATCTGCGACCCCGTCCATAGGTGAGAGTGGTGGAGGCGATCCTCCACCACTCTCGCCAGACAACGTAAGGGCCATCACCGTGGGCGCCTACCTGATACGACGGATCCTGCAGGTCATCCCGGTCTTCATCGGCACGACGCTGCTCGTGTACTGGTTGATGTTCGCCGGGAGCACCGACCCCCTTCAGGCCCTCGCCGGAGAACGGCCGGTCACCCCGGCCGAGCGGCTGGTGCTGGAGGAGCGGTTCAACCTGAACGATCCCTTCATCCTGCAGTACGTGAAGTACCTCGGCCGGCTCCTCACCGGAGACCTCGGCCAGCAGCTCAACGGCCGGGACATCTCCAACGTCCTCTCCACCGCCTGGCCGATCACGATCCGCCTCGCGCTCGTCGCGTTCGCGTTCACGATCGTGTTCGGCATCACCGCCGGCATCCTCGCCGGCATGCGGCGCAAGGGCGTCTTCGACACCACCGTGCTCGTGTCGACGCTGGTCGTCATCTCGATCCCGGTCTTCGTGCTGGGTTCGACGCTGCAGTTCCTGTTCGGCGTGCAGTTCCGGATCTTCCCGGTGGCTGTGGGCGGCGAGGCGACCTGGTTCGAGCTGTTACTGCCGGGCATGGTGCTCGGCGCGCTCGCGCTCGCGACGACCGCCCGGCTGACGCGGACGAGCATCGCCGAGAACCTCCGGATGGACTACGTACGGACCGCGCGGTCCAAGGGTCTGCCGACCGCGCGCGTGGTCGGTGTGCACGTGCTTCGCAACTCGCTGATCCCGGTCGTGACGTTCCTCGGCGCCGGCCTCGGCGACCTGATGGCTGGCGCGATCGTCACCGAGTCGATCTTCAACATCCCCGGAGTCGGGTTCCAGATCCGGCAGGGCATCCGGGCCGAGGACGGGCCGACGGTCGTGACGATCGTCAGCATCCTCGTTCTCGTCTACCTGATCGCCAACCTGGTCGTGGACGTCCTGTACGCCGTGCTCGACCCGAGGATCCGCTATGACTGAGCAAGACACGACCGCCCGCCGCGAGGAGGGTGTGGTCGCCGCTGGTGCCGCCGGCGCCGAGCTGGTCGGCCGGCCACGCAGCCTGTTCGGCGACGCGTGGCGGGACCTGCGCCACAACCCGATCTTCTGGGTTTCCGCCGCGCTCATCCTGCTGCTCGGGGTGATGGCGGCGTTCCCCAGCCTGTTCACCAGCGTCAGCCCGACCGACTGCAACCTGTCCCGGTCGTTCCAGCCGCCAGGTGACAAGGCGTTGTTCGGGTACAACCTGCAGGGCTGCGACGTCTTCTCGCGCACGGTCTACGGCGCCCGCGCGTCGATCCTCGTCGGGCTGTTCAGTACGACGTTCGCCGGGCTGATCGCGGTCGTCCTCGGCATGCTCGCCGGCTACTTCGGCGGCTGGGTCGACGTGATCATCTCGCGGGTGATCGACATCGTGTTCGGCATCCCGCTGCTGCTCGGCGCGCTGGTGCTGCTGAAGTCGCTGTCGAACCGCGACGTCGGCATCTGGGGCGTGGTGTTCACGCTCGGCGTGTTCGGCTGGACCACCGCGGCGCGGGTGATGCGTTCGACGGTGATCTCGACGATGCAGCAGGACTACGTGCAGGCCGTACGTGCGTTGGGCGCGGGGCACCTGCGCATCATGCTGCGGCACATCCTGCCGAACGCGATCGCGCCGGTCATCGTCGTTCTCACCATCCTGCTGGGCGGGTTCATCGCCGCGGAGGCGACGTTGAGCTTCCTCGGCATCGGCCTGCAACCACCATCGATCTCGTGGGGCATCGACATCTCCGACGCACAGGCCCGCATCCGCGAAGCGGCACACCCGTTGCTGTTCCCGGCTGGCTTCCTCAGCGTGACCGTGCTCGCCTTCATCATGTTGGGCGACGCGATCCGTGACGCATTCGACCCGAGGCTACGATGACCGCACCGATGGACGTGAAACCAGACGACACCGCCGATACGAGTAGGCACCTGCTGGACGTGCGCGATCTGCGGGTCGAGTTCCATACCCACGACGGCGTCGTACGCGCCCTGAACGGCGTGAGCTACTACGTCAATGCCGGCGAATCCCTCGCGGTGCTTGGCGAATCCGGCTCGGGCAAGAGCGTGTCGGCGCAGGCGATCATGGGCATCCTCGACACGCCGCCGGCCAAGGTCGCGGGCGGCACGATCCGCTATCGCGGCGAGGACATGCTGACGATGCGCGAGGATCAGCGCCGCCGGATTCGCGGCGCCGAGATCGCGATGGTGTTCCAGGACGCGCTGTCGGCGTTGAACCCGGTGTTCACCGTGGGCTTCCAGATCTCGGAGAACCTCCGCCGCCGGCTCGGGATGTCGAAGTCGGACGCGTACCGCCGGGCCGTGGAGCTGATGGATCTCGTCCGCATCCCAGCGGCCAAGGATCGGGTGAAGGACTTCCCGCACCAGTTCTCCGGCGGGATGCGGCAGCGCGTGATGATCGCGATGGCGTTGGCGTTGGACCCCGCGGTGCTGATCGCGGACGAGCCGACGACGGCGCTGGACGTGACCGTGCAGGCGCAGATCATGGACCTGCTGGCGGATCTGCGGCGCGACCTGGACATGGCGCTGATCCTCATCACGCACGACCTCGGCGTGGTGGCGGACGTCGCGGACCGGATCGCGGTGATGTACGCGGGGCGGATCGTCGAGAACGCGAACGTTCACGACCTCTACTCCAACCCCGGACACCCTTACACAGAAGGGCTGTTGGCCTCGATCCCGCGCGTCGACCTGAAGGGTCAACAGCTCAAGTCGATCAAGGGCATGCCGCCAAACATGCTGCACCCGCCGTCGGGATGCCCGTTCCATCCGCGGTGCACGTACGCGCAGGACATCTGTACGCAGGAGGATCCGCCGTTGCGCGACGTCGGAGTGCAACGTTCGAGCGCTTGCCACTACGCCGAGGAGGTCCTCGATGGCGCCCGGGACTGAGACGATCCTCGAGGTACGTGACCTGGTCAAGCACTTCCCGATCACGCAGGGCATCGTGTTCAAGCGCCACATCGGCGAGGTGAAGGCGGTCGACGGCGTCTCGCTGGAGCTGAAGACCGGCGAAACGCTCGGTGTGGTGGGCGAATCGGGCTGTGGCAAGTCCACGTTGGCGAAGCTCATCATGCGGCTGGAGAAGCCGACGGCGGGTGAGGTTCTCTTTCAGGGCAAGGACATCTTCGGTCTCGAGGGTGCGGAGCTGCGGCGGTTGCGGCGCAACATCCAGCTGGTGATGCAGGATCCGTACACCTCGCTGAACCCGCGGATGACGGTCGGCGACATCGTTGGTGAGCCGTTCGAGATCCACAAGGACGTGGCACCGAAGGCCTCGCGGCGGACGCGGGTGCAAGAGCTGCTTGACGTTGTGGGCTTGAACCCTGAGCACATCAACCGGTACCCGCACCAGTTCTCCGGCGGCCAACGGCAGCGGATCGGCATCGCGCGGGCGTTGGCGCTGCGGCCGAAGGTGATCCTGTGCGACGAGCCGGTGTCGGCGCTGGACGTGTCGATCCAGGCTCAGGTGATCAACCTGCTGGAGTCGTTGCAGGACGAGCTGGAGCTGTCGTACATCTTCATCGCGCACGACCTGTCGGTGGTGCGGCACATCTCGGACCGGCTCGCGGTGATGTACCTCGGGAAGGTCGTGGAGATCGGCACCGAGCCGGAGATCTACGAGCGGCCGACGCACCCGTACACGCAGGCGCTGCTGTCGGCGGTGCCGGTGCCGGACCCGACGGCGCGTGGGTCGCGCGAGGTGATCCGGCTCGAGGGTGACGTACCGTCGCCGGCGAACCCGCCGTCGGGGTGCCGGTTCCGTACGCGCTGCTGGAAGGCGGAGGACATCTGCGCGACCGAGGAGCCGCGGCTGGAGCCCCGGCCGGCTGACCCGCACCCGTCGGCCTGCCACTTCGGCGAGCTGCGCCGGGTCGTGGTGACGCACGAGGCGTGAGCTCGGGGTCTGGTCGTCCTCTCGGCTGAGGGGTCTGGGTCTCGCGGTGGATTACGGGGCTCCCCCGGCGGGCGTAGCGTGCGCTCCCATGGTTGACGTTTCGGGGACGCCGCTGGCGGCGTTGCGGGTGGGGGATCAGGAGCGGCAGCGGGCGGCGGAGATCGTCGCCGACCAGCACGCTCAGGGGCGGCTCTCGCCGGAGGAGTTCGAGACGCGGCTGGGGGCGGCGTTCGCGGCAGAGACGACCACGGACCTGGGGCGGGTGCTGGCCGACCTGCCGATCCATGCGCCTGCGCCTTCGTCTCCGCGGGTGCCGTCGGAGCTGCGGTGGATCCTGGGCGGGTTCGCGGCTGTCCTCGCGTTCGGCGTCCTGGTCGGTGCGGTGATCCAGGGCGGGCGGTCGCTGTTCCCGTGGTGGCTCGACAGCGCCCTCTGGGTCGTCCGTGAGAACGCGACGTTCCTCCTGGTCCTGCTCGTCGCCGCCCTGGTCGGTTTCGTCGCCGGTCGGGCTGTGGGTCGCCGCGGTCACTGAACGAGTTCGATTGGTCGCGTCATGTTTCCGGGTGCTCGGTGTCAGGAAGGGTGGAAGCGCGCCGGGCGCCTCCACTGACTCGACTGGGGCGACGATGGACACGTACGACCAGGCACTCGCTCAACGACGGACCCTCCTGCGCACCCCGTGCGGCCTGTGCGGAGTCGGCTCCGGCTGGTGCGTCGACGCCGGCGGGCACGACATCCGGAACGTCTTCCGGCAGCACGCGATCCGCTACAGCCTGGCTCGGGTCAAGAAGGCGCTGCTGCGCTCGCTGACCGTGCGGTTCGCCGCCTAGGCCTGGTCGAGACGTTCGATCGTCTCTTCGTCGATGTCGAGGTCGACTGCCGCCAGGGCTTCGTCGAGCTGGTCGACGGACGAGGCTCCGAAGAGCGGGATGACCGCTGGGTCCTTCTGCAGCATCCAGGCGAGCACGACCTGGTTGGGCGTGGCGCCCAGCTCGTTGGCGACCTTGCGCAGCTCCTCGAAGCGCACGTACGCGGTCGGGTGCGCGTAGCCGCGTTCGGCTCGGAACGGTCGCTCGGGGCGTGCGTACGAACCCTCCACCAGCGGTGCGTACGCCACCAGCGTCACGTCCCGGTGCTCCTCGAGGTAGTCGAAGTGCTCGGTGGTCGCGTGCGGGAAGTGCCGGCTCCCGAGCCGTCTCTCGGCACCCTGCGCCAGCGGGCTGGCCCACAGGTACGTGTGGCGCTGCTGGATCACCTCGTACCTCGCTACGCCCTGGTCGGTGGCGAGCTGGCGGGCGCGTTCCAGCCGCCAGCTGGTCGTGTTGCTGCAGCCGATGACGTCGACGAGGCCTTCTTTGGCGAGGCTTCCTAATGCGCCGACGGTCTGCTCGAGCGGCGTGCGGCGGTCGTCGATGTGGGCGTAGTAGAGGTCGATCCTTTCGACTCTCAGGCGTTCGAGGCTTTGTTTGACGGCGTTCTCGATCGTTTCCGCGCCGAGCCCCTCCCAGTGCTCGTCGCCCGGATCGCCGGGCACGGTCGACCTCGCGCCGACCTTGGTGGCGACGGTCAGCTGGTCGCGGTTTCCCCGTTCGCGCATCCAGTTGCCGAGGAACTCCTCGCTGCGGCCGGGTTGGCCGTGCCATTGGCCGTAGTTGTTGGCGGTGTCGATGAACGTTCCGCCCGCCTCGACGAACCGGTCGAGGATCTTGGTGGCGGTTTCCGGATCGGTGGAGGCGCCGAAGTTCATCGCGCCGAGGCAGAGGGCGCTGACGTTGCGGCGGTTGCCGATCGTTCTGGTGAGCACTGGGGTTTCTCCCTTGGGCATGCCGGGGTAGGGCGTTGTCGCGTTGCTGGGTGGGGTTACGCCGACAAGGCGGGTGGTTTGGCGTGCCGGTACGAGGCGATCTTGCGGTTGATCATGTCCAGATCGCGGTGTAGGTCGGCGATGTGGCCGAGCACGCGGTCGCGATGTTGCTCCAGCAGCTTGGCGCGCTCCGGCTCGGTGTCGTCCCCGCCGCGCAGGAGCTGGGCGTACCGCTGCATCTCGCTGACCGGCATGCCTGTCGTCCGGAGCCGCATAAGCATCGTGAGGCGGCGCAGGTCGGATCGCGTGTACTGCCGGTTGCCGTAGGCGTCGCGGTCGACGTCCTGGAGCAGGCCTTCCCGCTCGTACCACCGCAGCGTGTGCGCGCTCAGGCCGGTGAGTGTCGCGACCTGGCCGATGGTGAGCGGTCCGTCGACGTCTGGGGTGATCTCGTCGATGCCACAGGTTTCAAGGTCGTCGTTCACCCTGGTAACCATGCCCCTTGGAGTGCGCTCTAAGGCAAATCTAGCCCTTTTGTACGAGCACGCAGAACGGGTGCCCGGCCGGGTCGGCGAAGACGTAGAGGGGCTCGCCCTCGTCTTCCGACCGGTCGTAGAGGAGGGTCGCGCCCAGGCTCTCAGCGCGCTGGCGCTGCCGTTCCAGCTCCTCGACCGTGTCGACGCGGTAGTCGTGATGCATCTGCTTGGGGACGTCCTCCGACGCCGGCCAGGTTGGCCGCTCGAGCCTGTCCACCTGGTTGAACGCCAGCACCCGGCGCCCGGCCTCGTCGAGGAGCACCAACCAATCCGCCTCGTCCTCGCCCCCATCGGGCTCGTCACCAGGCCGGTAATGCAAACCGAGGAACTCCCGATAGAACTCGGCAAGCCCTCGACAGTCCACCGCATCCAGTGCCGTGTGCATCAGCACGGGGAACGCCTCAGTCATTCGCCTACCTCCGCCTTGTGCAGCGCGATCGCGAGTTACGGACGGTACAGAACGTCAGATCGGACGGACGGAGCGGGCTTCCGCGGCTGAGTCGAGGAGCTCGGGAGCTCCCAGCGGACGGACTGCCGCGTCGACCGGCGCCGGGCCGGGGAGCTCGTCGGAGGTGATCTTCAGCTCGTGCATCCGCCGGGCCGTGGTCAGGACGCGGGTCTCCAGCGAGCCCACAGCCTCGTTGTACGACGACACCGCGCCGGTCAGCGAGCGGCCGAGGCGGTCGAGGTGCCGGCCGAGCTTGCCGAGGCGTTCGTACAGCGACCGGCCCAGCTCGAAGACCTCGCGCGCGTTCTCTGTCAGCGCCTGCTCGGTCCATGCGTACGCCACCGTCCGCAGCAGGGCGATCAGCGTCGTCGGGGTCGCGAGCACGACCCGGCGCTCGGCCGCGTACTCCAGCAACCCCGGGTCTGCCTCCAGCGCGTGCGACAGGAAGGCCTCGCCCGGCATGAACAACACCACGAACTCGGGCGTCCCCGGCAGCCGTCGCCAGTACGCCTTGCCGGCCAGCGCGTCGACGTGCGAACGGACCTGCCGCGCGTGGATCGCCAGCCGCTCCGCCCGGACGTGGTCGTCCACCGCCTCGGCCGCCTCCAGAAACGCCTGCAGCGGCACCTTCGCGTCCACCACGATGTGCTTGCCGCCCGCCAAATTCACCACCAGGTCGGGCCGCTGCACCGCCTCACCGTCCGTACCGAACGACGTGTGCTGGAACGTCACGTCCACGTGATCCACCAGCCCCGCCAGCTCCGTCGCCCGGGCGAGGTGCAGCTCGCCCCACCGCCCGCGGACCTGGGGCTTGCGCAAGGCCGAGGCCAGCGAACGGGTCTCCCGCCGCAGCTCCTCGCCCTGCAGCCGGACGGACTCCACCTGCTCCCGCATCGCCGCGTGCAGCTCGAGCCGCTCGTGCTCGATCTCCCGCAGCCGCATGTCGAACCGGTCCAGGCTCTCCTTCACCGGCGCTACCGCCTCCTCAGCCGCCCGCGAGCGCGCGTCGGTGAGGTCGAGCAACTGTCGGCTGGACTGGGCGACCGCGTCCGAGCACAGCGCCTTGACCTGGTCGGCGAACGCGCGCCGATCGGCCACCCGGCCGCGCATCCAGAGCACGCCGAGCAGCGCGCCGAGCGCGAGGCCGACGGCGAAGCCGAGCACGATCCCGTTCATGGAAGCCACTCTGCCGGCGACCACCGACAACTCGGCGGTGACGCTCCGCGTACGCTTCCACCGTGGCTTTGCAAATCGGGATTGTCGGGCTTCCCAACGCGGGGAAGTCGACGCTGTTCAACGCGCTGACCGCGAACGACGTGCTTGCGGCGAACTATCCGTTCGCGACGCTCGAGCCGAACGTCGGGGTGGTCGGCGTGCCCGACCCACGCCTCGACGTGCTCGGGAAGCTGTTCGAGTCGGTGAAGATCGTGCCCGCGACGGTGCAGTTCGTCGACATCGCGGGGCTGGTACGCGGCGCGTCCGCGGGTGAGGGGCTGGGCAACCAGTTCCTCGCGCACATCCGCGAGGCAGACGCGATCTGCCAGGTGACGCGCGCGTTCCGCGACCCGAACGTCGTCCACGTCGATGGCAAGGTCTCGCCGTCGGACGACATCGAGACGATCACGACCGAGCTGATCCTCGCCGACCTGCAGACCGTCGAGAAGGCGCTGCCGCGGCTGGAGAAGGAGTCTCGGCTCAAGAAGGACCTGGTCGCGAAGGTCGAGGCGGCGAAGGCTGCGCAGAAGGTGCTCGAGGAGGGGACGACGGTCTACTCGGCCGGTCTGGACCTCGCCGAGCTGCGCGACCTCAACCTGCTGACCGCGAAGCCGTTCCTGTACGTGTTCAACTGCGACGAGTCCGAGCTCTCCGACGACGCGCTCAAGGCCGAACTGTCGGCGCTCGTCGCGCCCGCGCAGGCGATCTTCCTGGACGCGAAGATCGAGATGGAGCTGATCGAGCTCCCGCCGGACGAGGCGTTGGAGCTGCTGCAGTCGACCGGCCAGACCGAGTCGGGGCTGAAGATGTTGGCGAAGGTGGGCTTCGAGACCCTCGGCCTGCAGACGTACCTGACGGCGGGCCCGAAGGAGTCGCGGGCCTGGACGATCCCCAAGGGCGCGACGGCCCCCGAGGCAGCGGGCGTGATCCACACCGACTTCCAGCGCGGCTTCATCAAGGCCGAGATCGTGTCGTACGACGACCTCGTCGAAGCCGGCTCCCTCCCCGTCGCCCGCTCGAAGGGCAAGGCGCGCCTGGAGGGCAAGGACTACGTGATGGCCGACGGGGACGTCGTCGAGTTCAAATTCAACGTCTAGTCGCGTCACCCGAGCTTTAGAGGGCCGGCATGGCTCGCATTGACTATTGGGATGACCCTGCGGCACCGACGGCGACCGTGATCGTGCCCGCTGTGTCGATGGTGGGGATCGACTCCGATCTGCGGCACGTCGTCGCCTACGACGACGGCGAGGTGCGGCAGGCCTTCAGCATCTGGTCCGTTCAGCACGGTCGGGTCGCCTGGCTGAGTCATCTAGGCCGGCGCCAGTAGCCGGAGAAGGTGATGTGCGTCTTCGGCACGCCCCGGGCGACGAGGTGGCGGCGGGTGCCGGTGACGAGGGCTTGCTCGCCCACGGCGAAGCAGTACGGCGGATCCGTGGGCACGTCCAGCTCCGCCAACGCGGCAAGTGCGGCGGACCCCGGAGCGGACCCCGGAGGGCGCACCAACCACCGCACAGCAACCCCCGGCGGAGCAGAGACCTCCTGCCGGTCAGCCAGGTCGAAGAGCTCCACCACAGCCGTCCCCACAGCAGACCGGGGCAGATCGCGCAGCACCCCCGCCACGGCTGGCAGCCCGCTCTCGTCGCACACCAGCAGGTACGACGACGCGGGCACCGGCCGCCACCCACAGCCCTGGTCGATGAACGCCACCCGCTCCCCCGGCTGCACCGCAGCAGCCCAAGGCCCCGCGACGCCCTCGGTCCCATGCACGACGAAGTCGATGTCCAACTCCAGAGGAGACCGCCGGAACGACCGCACCGTGTAGTTCCGGATCACCGGCCGCGTCCCCCGCGGCAGCGTCAGGTACCGCAGGAACCCCTTCATCCCGAACGTCGGCGCCAAGTTGTCGAACCGCGTCCCCGCAGACACCGGCAGAGCCAGCCGCATCCACTGGTCGAACCCCAACGGCTCGAACCGCGCCAGATCGGACCCGCCCAACGTCACTCGCACGAAGTGCGGCGAGATCCGCGAAGCCCGTACGACGGAAGCCAGCACCAACCCCGACTCGGCGTGCGACACCACGATGTTGCTCACTTAGGTAAGCCTAAGCTATACGCCTCCGACACGCAGAGTGAATCCGACAACCTCGCATCCAGCACAAGCAGAAGATTCCGTACATCCCTTCCTGTATGGGGATATCCGGTACGACCGACGTCCGCACAGTGTGAGACCCTGATGACTCTCAGCGCGGATGGGCCCGCGAGAGTGACGAGGAGGTGACCGGGGCTCTACCTTGGGCATGTGAACGAGTCGGGTTGGGAGAGCGCAACTCCTGCTCCAGGCCGCTCGCTGAACGGCGGGCACCGGGGCGGACGACGCGCGGCTGCCTCCGGGCACCGCGCCGACTACTCCGACAGCCGCGACAAGGACACCCCGAGCACCCCGGGCCGCCGTGCCGCGTACCAAATGAACGTCGACGCCCAATCCCCGCACCGCACGCCCTCGCCGATCCCCGGCCGGCGCCCGGTCGGACGCCGCGCCGCGTACCCGCTCCAGGACGACTGGGACGACGAAGCCGAGGGCGATCTCCCGTCCGTCTCCTCGCCGCCCACCACGAGCTGGCGCCACCAGACCGCCTCGATCCCGGTCACCGAGCTGGACGACGAGGACGACCTCCCCACCACGCCGCAGCGGGTGGACTCCTACGCACCGCAGCAGCCGCAGCCGGAGCAAGCCCCAGAGCCGACCTGGCCACCCACCTGGTCCGAGCCGGAGCCCACGCCCGAGCCGCCGCAGTACTACCAGCCCGACCCGGAGCCGTACCGGAGCTACCAGTCGCGCTACGACGAGCCCCCGTACGCACCGCCGGCCCCGGCGCCCCAGCCGGAACCGATCGCGGAACCCATCCCGGAGCCCCAGCCGGAGCCGCAGTACGAGTGGACGCCCTCCTGGGAGGAGCGGACCCAAGCCTGGGCGCCCGAGGAGTTCTCGGACCTGCTGAGCGACCCGAACGACCGGAACGAGCAGGAGCAGACCTCCACCGGCCTGTTCTCCGCCGAGCCGTACGTCGACCGCTACGCCGAGACGCTCCCGGTCAACGACCAGTACGCCGACGAGCTGCTCGGCTCGGACGCGCTCGGCGCCGGCACGCTGCCGATCGATCCCGAGATCAGCCCCGCGTTCCCGAACGAGGTGCTCGACCACGCGAGCGAGGGCGGCTACGGCCAGCAGCTCCAGGAGCAGGAGTACGACCCCCTCGCCGACGACCCTGTCGCCCGCTGGGAGCCCGCACCGCCGCCGCGCCCGCGCACCGAAGAGCGCCCGCTGTTCGCCGACGACGCGTACACGCTCCCCCAGCGGATGGCGCAGCGCGACCTGGAACGCGAACAGCAACAGCACCACCAGCCACCCCAACAGCCCAGGCAGGTCGACCTGCCGCCCGTGCAGCTGACCAGCGCCGACCGAGCCGGCCGGCCCGAACGCAAACCGCGCGCGTCCGGCATGTCCGGGTGGCTCGGGATCCTGATCAGCGTCGGCGCCAGCCTCGTGACCGCGGGTCTCGACCTGATGCTCACGAACCAGCTCGGCCTGTTCTTCATGCTGAGCTCGATCCTCACCGCGTTCGGCGTCGCCGCGGCCGTCCGAAGGCCGGACGTGTTCACGGCCGGCGTCCTACCGCCCCTCGCCGCGCTCGCGACGTTCATCGTGCTCGGCGCCCTCGTCCCCATGCGGCTCAGCGGGATCACGGACCGGCCGACGGCCATTCTCGCCGCGCTCGCCTCGGAGTCGTGGACGCTGGTCGCCGCGACCGCCATCGCGCTCGGCACGATCGCCGTACGCGTCGCGCTCACTCGCCCGCCCAAGCAGGCCGAGGAAGAAGAGCCGCCCGAACGGCAGCCCTACCGCACCGCGGCCTAGGAAGCAGCCGAACGCAGGTCGCGCCGCAGCTCCGGCGGCAGCGCGAAGATCAGGCTCTCGTCAGCCGTACGCACTTCCTCCGCCGCCGGATACCCGTGCGAGGCCAGCAGGTCGAGGACGCCCTCCACCAACGAGTCCGGCACCGAAGCACCGCTCGTCACCCCGACCACCGAGGCCGACTCGAGCCAGGCGACGTCCACCTCGGAGGCGTTGTCCACCCGGTACGAAGCCCCAGCCCCGGCCTCCAGCGCGACCTCGACCAGCCGCACCGAGTTCGACGAGTTCGCCGAGCCGACCACGATCACCAGGTCGGCCTCCGCGGCGAGCTCCTTGACCGCGACCTGCCTGTTCTGCGTCGCGTAGCAAATGTCGTCGCTCGGCGGGTCCATCAGCAGCGGGAACTTCTTCCGCAGCCGGTCGACGGTCTCCATCGTCTCGTCCACCGACAGCGTCGTCTGCGAGAGCCAAGCGACCTTCGACGGGTCGCGGACCTCGAGGCGGTCGACGTCGTCCGGTCCCTCGACCAGCTGCACGTGCGACGGCGCCTCACCCGCGGTGCCCTCGACCTCCTCGTGCCCGGCGTGGCCGATCAGCAGGATGTCCTTGTCCTCGCCTGCGAACCGCTTTGCCTCGTGGTGCACCTTCGTCACCAACGGGCAGGTCGCGTCGATCGTCTTCAGCGAACGGTCCGCGGCCTGGCTGTGGACGGCCGGGGAGACGCCGTGCGCGGAGAAGACGACGGTCGCGCCCTCGGGCACCTCGTCGAGCTCCTCGACGAAGATCGCGCCGCGTTCCTCCAGCGTGTGGACGACGTGCTTGTTGTGCACGATCTGCTTGCGTACGTACACCGGCGCGCCGTACAGGTCGAGTGCCTTCTCGACCGTGATCACGGCTCGGTCCACTCCGGCGCAGTAACCACGGGGAGCGGCGAGCAGGACGCGGCGCGGGGTCGTCGTCATGCCTCCATCGTAAGCGCTGCGCGACCTCGTTCACGCAGCGTGACCAACGCCACATATCGTCAGCCCCGCGTCAGCGATCCGTCAGCGGGCGTGGCCAGGATGAGGTTCATGCACTTTCCACGATCTCGCCAGCTCTTGGCCGTTTTCGCCGCAACCGTCGCCGTCTCCGGGTTGAGCGCGCTCCCCGCCCAGGCCACGACCCAGACGCCGGTACGTCCGGTCGTCCACTACGCCGCCGACCGGCTCGCGATCGCTGATCTCGTCGCCGCCTCGAAGTGGATCTCCGGCGCGCCGATCGAGGATCCCGTACGCGAACAGCAGGTGCTCGACGACGTCGCCAGGCAGGCCGAGGAGCTCGGCGCGGACCCGGACGAGATGCGGACGATCTTCCGCGACCAGATCGAGGCCAGCAAGGTCGTCCAGAACGGGCTGCACCGCCGTTGGAGGCAGCACCCCTCGCAGGCGCCGACCGAGGCACCGGGCCTCGAAAAGATCCGCGACAAGATCAATGTGGCCAGCTCGGCGCTCGTCCACGCGGTCGCCGACACCGCCAAGGAACGGGCCCGACTCGGCTGCCGGATCGAGGTGACCGTCGGCGCGGTCGTGGAGAGCCACGAACGGCACTTCGACGCCCTGCACCTCGCCGGCCTCGGCCGAGCCCTCCCCTCCGTCTGCCACCGGACCTGACCCGCCCACCGGCCGTGATCATGAAGGCGCACGATGGCTATGTGCGGCTCAGGCTTCATGATCACGTACATGATCACCGAGCAGCGCGAGCTCAGCCGGCGTAGTCCACCCGCAGCGCCTCGAGCCGGCCCACGCTGTCGGCCAGGCCGCCGGGACGGTTCCGGGCCAGCCACCGTGAGCGGTACTCCTCGAGCAGACCCTCGAGGTCCGACGCGAGCTCGGTCCGGTCCTCCGAGTCGTCCAGGAACAGCTCGAGCCGCTGCGCCGCGTGCCGCAGGAAGCGCGCGGTGAACTCGAACTCCGCCCGTACGACCTCGGCGTCCGCCGCCGTCGACGTCGACTCGCCCAGCGGGGTGATCGCGGCGTCGATGGCGGCGAGCGTGTCCTGCACGGCTTCCTGCGTGATCGTCCGGAGGCCGCCGGCGAGCCGCCCGGCGAGCGACTTCTCGTCGGTCGTCGCGAGCTCCTCGAACGTGAAGCCCAACACCCAGAACAGCGGCGACGCGTTCGGGATCATCAGGCCGAGCGCCTTGTAGACCTCGCCGAGGTCGTATGCGACCCGCCCCAGCGAGCCGGACGGGTCGGAGAACGCGTGCAGCGAGATCGTCTGCGCGATGTCGAGGTCGCGGTTGGCCTCGAGCGCCCAGGAGTACGCGGCACCCGCGCCGAGCCCGAGGTAGCTCACCGGCAGCTGCTGCCAGTGGCCGCGGTCGCCCCAGTCGGTGATGAGATATCCCTTCGCCCCATGCGCGACGCCGTTCTCCGCGGCGTTGAGCAGGTTGTCGAGGGCGTTCGTCGTCCGGCCGGCGATCGTGCACCACGCCGACGTCCCCGGGCAGGTGTAGAACTCGACGCCGGCCGCCGCGTAGCGCGAGCACAGCGTCGCGAAGTCGTGGCCGGCCTCGTACCCCCAGCCGAGCGCGATCGCGTCCTTCGGCAGCTCGGCGATCAGCTCGGGGTGCTGCTCGATGATGTCGCCCCAGAACTGCATCGTGTAGCCGCGCCTGGTCACCTCGCGGTAGATCTCGGTGAGGAAGTCGAGGTAGACCCGGCCGACGCCGCGTTCCGCGACCGCCTCCCTGCTGCGGCCCTGGCCGAGGTCGAACGTCTCGTCGGCGCCCACGTTCAGCTGCTTGCTGGTGAAGTGCGGCAGCAGTTCGTCGTACAGGCTCGCGACCAGCTGGATGCTGCCCGGCTCCTGCGGGGTGAGGGAGAACGGGCCGGGCATCGTGCCCCACGGCGTCTCGAAGTCGCCCTCGACCTCGGCGAGATCGGCGTACTGCTTGTGCTTCAGCCAACGGTGCATGTGGCCGAACGAGTTCTGGTTCGGCACGAGCTCGACGAAGCGCTCGCGGCAGTACGCGTCCAGCTCGAGGATCTCCTCGCCGGTGAACGGCGACGCTTCCTCCCACACGTCCTTGTGCTGGTGGTAGGCGAACGTGTGCTCGGTGTAGAGCTGCACCTCGTTCAGCTTCCAGCTGGCGAGCTTGTCGACGAGCGCGTAGACGGTCTCCATCGTCGGGACCTTGTCGCGGCTGACGTCGAGCATCACGCCGCGGGCATGGTGATCGGGCCAGTCGGTGACGGTGAAGCGCGGGAGCTCCGAGCCGGCCTGCTCGAGGATCTGGACGAGCGTGCTCACGCCGTAGAACAGGCCCTGCGGGGTCTTGGCCCGGATCTCGGCGCCGTGCTCGCGCACGGTGAGCACGTACCCCTGGCTGTGCGCATGCTCCGGGTCGATGCGGAGCGCGATGGCGCCGTCGGGCGACTCCGAGGTGGCGGCGGCGATCTCGTACGCGACGCCCGCGTGGCTGGCCAGAGCGCCCTGCAGACGCTGGGCGGTGAAGAGGATCTTGGACGCGTCCGGGGCGTCGATGAGGAGGAGGCCGTCCGGCTGCAGGGTGAGGCTTTCGCCCTCGTCCGCGGTGATCGAACGTGGCGCCGGTAGCAACGTGAGCTCGGTCATTTCGTGAATCGGCCCCTCCTGAGTGCGGACATCGGTGGCCACCGTATCTGCCCGCACCCAGGAGCGACGGGGCTAGCGTGGGCGCTGCCGGCGGATCCCCGCCGAGGCCGGCTTGCCGAAGCCCTGGGGGAAGAGGTACGTGCCCTTCTCCTCGGCCGGCTTGGCTTCCTCCACCTTGATGCGGTGCGCCTCGGCGTACGCGTCCCGCCGGATGCCGGTGAGCAGCCAGGAGACCTCCTGGCCGGGCTTCGCGCCGGCGATCGAGAACGTGCCGCCGGCCACCTTGGTCTTCACGTGCAGGTCGGGAGCGGCATCGCCGATCGGCGTGAGCTGGTAGCGGAAGTCGCGGTTGAGCGCCTCGAACCACTCGGGCAGCTCGATCGTCGTCTCACCGTTCGCGTCGGCGGTGACATTGCCGTTGTAGACGTTCATCATGTCCGGCGACTCGACGAACGAGTGGGACAGGTACTTGTTCGCCGGATCGAGCGGGTGGTCGATCTTGAACGAGCCCGCCGACTTGGACAGATTGCCCTGCACGAACGCGTTGCCCAGGGTGAGCAGGGCGGTCTGGTCCGGCGGCGCCTCGGCGTAGACACCCACGCCGCTCGCCTCGGTGGCGATGCCGAGCACGCCGTAGCCGCCGAAGTCCGTGGCCAGGCCGATGAGTCCGTTGGTCCCGGCGAACTCGCCGCCTCCACCCCAGAAGTTCCGGTCGTGGAACGCGTCCAGCTTCGGCTGGGCGGTCGGGGTCGCGGTGCCCACGACGGCGCGGCGCATCGACGAGGCGCCGCCCGCCGTGTTGCGCGCGGTGATCGCGGTGGCCTTCGGGTTCACCGTGCCCGCTGACAGGCCGGTGTTCTGCCGCCCGTCCGCGCGGACCGCACCGCCGACGCCCTGCCCGGCGGCGTCGTTCGCCGCCCACGTGCCCCATCGGTCCTTGTTCTTGGTGGTGAGCAGAGCGGCGTGGGCGGCGGCGGTGCTGGTGACGTTCAGCCCGGGCGCGGTCCCCGAGTTCGTCAGCTTGGTCTCCGCCGAGCCGGTGTTCGCCCGGCCGATCAACAGGGCGTTGCCGTTCGCCGCCTCCGCGGTGCCCGGCGACCCCACGACCGCGGCGCCGAGCAGCACCGCTCCGCCCGTCAGCATCCCCCGCCGGGTGTTGCGTTTCTCCGTCATCACTGACCCCTCCCCTTGGTTCTGTCTCTGCCACCGCACGGTGGCAGAGACAGAACCGTCAGCGGGAGCGGCGAACGTGCCGCCGTTCGGGTCGGCTCGGAGGAGCTATCGGGCAGGTACGCTGGCGGTGCCGGCTGCTCATCGGTGCGCCGCCACGGAGGCCGAGTTCGGCTTGCCGAAGCCCTTGGGGAACACGTACTTCCCCTTCTCCTGCGCGGACTTCACCTCCTCCACCGGGATGCGGTGCGCCTCGGCGTACGCGTCCTGGCGGATGCCGGTCAGCTGCCAGGAGAGCTTCTGCCCCGGCTTTGCGCCGGCGATCGAGAAGCGCCCCTTCTCGACCTCCCGCTTGATGTGCAGGTCTGGCGCGGCGCCGCCGATCGGGGTGAGCTGATAGCGGAAGTCTCGGTTCAGCGCTTCGAACCAGTCCGCCAGCTCGACCGTCGCCTCGCCCTTCGCATCGGCGATCACGTTGCCGTTGTAGACGTTCATCATGTCCGGCGACTCGACGAACGAGTGCGACAGATACTTGTTCGCCGGGTCCAACGGGTGGTCGATCTTGAACGAGCCCGCCGTCTTCGACAGCGTGCCGAACACCCTGGCATCGCCACCCAGGTCACTCCGGCCACTGACGCTGAGGCCGATCACGGCCGGGCTCGTCGCGATGCCCTTGAGGCCCACAGCGTTCGGCTTGGTCGCCACTCCGACGACGGCGTAGCCGGACGACTCCGTCGCGACGCCCAGCACGCCGTTCGCTCCGGCGAAGCTTCCGGCGCCCGCCCAGTAGTTGGTGATCGCGGTCTTGAGGTCCGCGTCGGCGGTCGGCCCCGCCGTGCCGTTGATCGCCGACGCGGTCACGTACCCGGCTCCCGCCCCGGTGTTGCGGGCCGTGATCGCCGTCGTCGTCTTGTTGGCCGTGGTGGCGAACAAGCCCTGGTTCTGCCGGCCGTCCGCACGGAACGCGCCACCGGTGCCCCTGGTCGTCGCACCATTGACCGAGAAGATGCCCCACTTGTCCTTGTGCTTCGCCCAGATCGACGCGGCGTGGTTGCTGGTCGACTCGATGTACGCGCCGTAGCCGCCCTTCGCGATCAGGCTCGCCGCCCGAGCTCCACCGGCCGCGTTGGTGCTCGTGACGCTCAACCCGGGCACCGTGCTCGCGTTGCTGAGCTTCGTCTCCGCCGACCCCGCGTTCGCGCGCCCGATCAGCAACGCGCCGCCGTTCGCCGCCTCGGCCGTACCCTCCGCCGCACCGCCGACGACCGCCGCACCCAGCAGCACCGCTCCCCCCGTCAGCACAGCCCGCCGTGTGTCTCGTTTCTCCGACATGGTGATCCCCTCTCCCAAGCCCCTGGTGGCCAGCGTCACGGTGTCAGCCGAGGGCGGAGCTGATCTATCGGTAGAAGTACGTATGTTGGGCGGGTGACCGGCCGCACCGTGCGCATGTACGCAGCCCACCGCCTGCACGTGTGGGCCAGCGCGACCGACGACCGCGGGTTCGTGATCGAGGGCCAGGACCTCGGCCGGCCGGGCATGGTGGAGTACGAGTACTCGCTCCGCGTGGCGCCCGCCGACGTTCCCCGGGTCGTCGCGGCCCTCGGCGGCCAACCGGGCGACGACGTGCTCGACCTGCTCGAGCGCGAGGGCGAGCTGCTCGTCCGGGCCGGCGAGTCGACCTGGCTGAAGAGTCTCGGCCTGGAGCCGGAGTTCTGGTCGCGTTCGGAGTACGAAGACTGACCCTGTGGATAGCCGAAGAACCGTCGGAACACCCAAGTAGGCTGCCCGAATGGCGTTGCAGACCACACCCGAGCAACCCGCTCCCGTCCGGCAGATCGCGAATCTGATCGGCCAGTGGATCGGGAAGCTCGGCGTGATCTGGGTCGAGGGTCAGGTCGCACAGCTGACCCGCCGCCCCGGCACGACGGTCGTGTTCCTCACGCTCCGCGACACGGCCGCCGACATCTCGGTGCAGGTGACCTGCCCGCGCCGGGTGTTCGACGTGGTCGACCCGCCGGTCGTCGAGGGCGCCCGCGTGGTCGTGCACGCTCGGCCGACGTACTACATCCCGCGCGGCACGATGTCGCTCGCCGCGGACGACATCCGCCCGGTCGGCCTCGGCGAGCTGCTGGCGCGGCTCGAACGGCTGAAGCGCCTGCTCGCGAGCGAGGGACTGTTCGCACGTGAACGCAAGCGCCCGTTGCCCTTCCTGCCAAGGAAGATCGGCCTCATCGTCGGCCGCGACTCCGCCGCCGAGCGGGACGTGCTCGACAACACCCGCAGGCGGTGGGCGGCCGCGCGGTTCCGGGTCGAGAACGTCGCCGTTCAGGGGCCGTTCGCGGTCGAGCAGGTCATGGAGGCGCTCCGGCGGCTGGACAAGGACGACGAGGTCGACGTGATCGTGATCGCCCGCGGCGGCGGCTCGGTCGAGGACCTGCTGCCGTTCTCGAACGAGGGCATGGTCCGCGCCGTCGCCGAGGCGAAGACCCCGGTGGTGAGCGCGATCGGGCACGAGCAGGACTCCCCGCTGCTCGACCTGGTCGCCGACTTCCGCGCGTCCACGCCGACCGACGCCGCGCGGCGGATCGTTCCCGACGTCGGCGAGGAGCTGACCCGGGTGAGCGAGCTCCGCACCCGGGCGCGCCAGCTCGTCACCGCTTGGCTCGACCGCGAGACGAACGGTCTGCAGGGCCTCCGCGCGCGGTCTTCCCTCGGCGACCCGCAGCGCGAGATCACCCGCCGCGGCGAGGAGTTGGTCGCCGTCCGCGACCGGGCCAGACGTACGCTCGGCCACCTGCTCGACCGGGCCGGTGACGACCTGGTCCACCAGCTCGCCCAAGTCCGCGCGCTCAGCCCGAAGGCGACGCTCGACCGCGGCTACGCCGTGCTGCAGAAGGCGGACGGCGTGGCCGTTCTCGACCCGTCCGAGGTCGACGAGGGCGAGCGGCTCGACGCGCGGGTGTCGGCCGGCCGATTCGGCGTCGAGGTACGGAAGTAGGCTGCCTATGGTGAGTGAGAACGGCCTCTCGTACGAACAGGCCCGCGACGAGCTGATCGACGTCGTCCGCAAGCTGGAGGCCGGCGGCACCACGCTGGAGGAGTCCCTCCGGCTGTGGGAGCGCGGCGAGGAGCTGGCGAAGATCTGCCAGTCCTGGCTCGACGGCGCCCGCGCCCGCCTCGCGGCAGCGCGGTCGGAGAAGCCCGCCGACGAGGTGGAAGACCTCGACAGTGCTTCCTAGGTCGCACCGGTCGGTGGCATCAGGCGTCGCCTTCTCGGCGGATGGCATCGATGGCGCCATCCGGGTTGTCTGGATCAGCTGATCGGTCGGGCGCGCCATCGACGCAAAGCGGGGCCGAGAAAGCAACGCCGCCACCGACTCTCCTGCGACCGAGCGCCGCTGGATAGGCTGGCGAGCACTCCCCTCGACCCGCCCACGGAGGCGACCCGATGTCCGATCCCACCGCCGTACCGCCGCCGCTGCGCGTCGAACCGACGGCGCCGGATCGCAACCTCGCGCTCGAGCTCGTTCGCGTCACCGAGGCGGCCGCGATGGCCGCCGGCCGGTGGGTCGGCCGCGGTGACAAGAACGGTGCCGACCAGGTCGCCGTCAACGCGATGCGCACGCTGATCGCGTCCGTCGGCATGCGCGGCATCGTCGTGATCGGCGAGGGCGAGAAGGACAACGCCCCGATGCTCTACAACGGTGAGGAGGTCGGCTCCGGCGAGGGCGCGGAGTGCGACGTCGCCGTGGACCCGATCGACGGCACCACGCTGACCGCGAAGGGCATGAGCAACGCCGTCTCCGTTCTCGCGGTCGCCCCGCGCGGCGCCATGTTCGACCCGTCCGCGGTGTTCTACATGGACAAGCTCGCGACCGGCCCCGAGGCCGCCGACGTCATCGACATCACCGTTCCGATCGGCGAGAACATCCGCCGCGTCGCCAAGGCGAAGAACTCCTCGCCCGCCGACGTGGCCGTCGTGATCCTGGACCGGCCGCGACACGAGGCCCTCGTCCAGGAGGTCCGCGAGACCGGCGCGCGGATCAAGTTCATCACCGACGGCGACGTCGCCGGCGCGATCATGGCCGCCCGCCCGGACACCGGCGTCGACCTGCTCGCCGGCATAGGCGGAACGCCGGAGGGCATCATCGCCGCGTGTGCGATGAAGTGCGTCGGCGGCATGATCCAGGGCCGGCTCTGGCCGCGCGATGACGACGAACGGCAGAAGGCCATCGACGCCGGCCACGACCTGGACCGCGTGCTCAAGACCGACGACCTGGTCGAGGGCGACGACGCGTTCTTCGTCGCGACCGGCATCACCGACGGCGAGCTGATGCGCGGCGTCCGCTACCGCTCCGGTGGCGCCACGACGCACTCGCTCGTGATGCGTTCGCGCAGTGGAACGATCCGTTCGATCGTCTCCGAGCACTCGCTGGCCAAGCTCCGCGCGTACTCCTCGGTCGACTTCGAGCACTGAGCTATGGACACGCACACCGTGCCCCCACCGGCCGCGACCGAGGCACCGCCGGCGAAACCACCCGCGCCCGACAGCGGGTACGCCACCCGCGGCCGCTGGGTACTCCGCACGCTCGGCCTGATGCTGCTGCTCGCCGGCGCGCTGCACCTGCAGGCCGCCTCGATCCAGACCACGGTCACGGCCCCCGCGGCAGGGTACTCCCAGCCGGGCTTCTGGCTGGACGGCAGCGTCTCGATGACCGTGCTCGCGTTCGCGCTCGCGATCATCTCCTGGTTCACGTTCCGCGACCTGTGGCGGCTGCTGGTCCCGAGCCTCACGCTCGTGGCGTCGCTCAGCGGCATGACGGTCGCCCTGCTCACGTTGATGGTCGAGCCCGGCCCGCTCGGCGGTGCGGGCTTCCGCGGCCCGCTGGCGGCGGTCGGCCTGGGGCTCACCACGCTCGCCGCGATCTGCCTGATCGTCAGCCACCGCGGCCGGATGCGCCGCGCCCGGCGGGTGTCGATCATCTGCATGGCCGTCGTCGTCGTGGTCGGCGTGGCCGCGACCACGTTCACCACCGAGCTGTGGCTCCCGGACGCCGTCTCCGGTGGCAACACCATCGTCAAGGAGACCGCGCTACCGGCGCCGAAGGAGCAGGTGGCGAAGCTCGACGGCGGACTGGAGTGGCGCCAGCCGGCGAACGACAACCGGTCCAACGGGTGGCTCACCACCTCCGGAGGGCTCGTCGCGACGACCGGCCGCGGCCTGACGATGACCGACCCGCGGACGGGCAAACTCCGGTGGGAGCAGCTGCGGTACGACACCAAGAACGTCGAGATCCCCAAGGTCTCGACCGACGGCTCGATCGTGGCGACCACTGGCCGGCTCGACAAGAGCCGGAACGTACTGTTCAACAGCCCGCCGACCCGCTGGCTCTGGGTATTCGACGCGCTCACCGGCAAGATGCTGGTCAGCCGCGCCGCGCCGGACGAACGCAGCTCGTTGCGTGCCGCGCTCGCCGGCAACTGGCTGCTGTGGAGCCGGGGCGCGACGCCGACCGACGACGCGGTCATGACCGCGACCCGGTTCGACGGGACGACGATCTGGGAGCACAAGCTGCCCGGAGCATGCACCGTTCGGGACGCGCAGAACGCGCCGGGCGACCGCGTGCTCGCGGTGCTGACCTGCCGTTCGCAGCCCGGGCGCGACTCGTACCCGACCCCGAACGTGCTGATGATGTTCGACGCCTCGACCGGCAAGACGGTCTGGACCTGGACGGCGCCGGCGTTCGGCCTGTTCTCGGTCGTCGGCAAGCTGCAGCCGGGCGCGACCGAGGCGGTCGTCGCGATCGCCCGCAACGGCGCACCGGAGTACACGCTCGGCGCGGTGCGGCTGACCGATGGCAAGCAGATCTGGCTGGACGCGAGCCACTCCGGGCCGGAGTCCGACTTCGCCAGTACCTCGGTCGCGTACCGGCGGACGTTCGTCACCTCGGGCCGGATCGCGGTGCTCACCGAGGCGACGTTCGACGCGCGCGCCCTCGAGCTGCGCGCGATCCGGCCGGCGACTGGCTACACGGCGTGGTCGCGCAAGCTGCCGATCACGGAGTACGAGCGGTCGACGGTCCGCTGGATCCAGACCGTTCTCCCCGACGGCCGGCTGCTGATCGGCGTCGTCGGCTCCCCTGAGGGCACGGGCGGCGAGGCGGCGCGCGACTTCCGGCTGCGGCTGGTGACCATCGATCCGCGGAACGGCGAGATCGGCACGGACACGACGATCCCGATGGCGAACACCACGACGACGCCCGCCGACGTCACGGGCACGCCGCGGCTCAAGGTGACCGTCGGCGACCTCGGCCTGTACGTCGAGCTGCTGTCGGAGAACTCCGTCCCGTTCGTCGGCGCCTCCATCCAGTAGTCAGCACCCCCTCCCCCGGCCCACCCACGCAAAGTGTGGGGTTCTGGTACAGACACGCCGGCGTGTCTGTACCAGAACCCCACACTTTGCGAGCTTGACAGGCCAGGACCAGCGCCGCCAGGATCGACGTATGAACAGCTCTTCAGACGACCAGGTGCTAGCGCTCGACGCCTGCAACACCCGAGTCGTCGACGCCGCCCGCGTCCAGAGCGTCCAGAACCGCATGCCGGCCGAGCCTGACGTCGTCGACACCGCGGACGTGTTCAGCCTGCTCGCCGACCCGGGCCGGCTCCGCCTGCTCGTCGCCCTGCTGGACGGCGAGCTCTGTGTCTGCGACCTCGCCGCGGTGACCGGCACCAGCGAGTCCGCCACCTCGCACGCCCTGCGCCTGCTGCGCGCGCACCGCGTCGTCGCCGCCCGCCGGTCCGGCCGGATGGCGTACTACCGCCTCGACGACGCGCACGTCCGGATGCTGCTCGACCTCGCGTTCTCGCACGTGGAACACACCGACGCCATTCACCCCGAACGAGAGACGTGATGGGCGCAGGACACGGTCACAGTCACGGCCACAGCACGGTCCCCGCGAGCGGTCACGCGGGCGGCAAGCACCGTTGGCGGCTCGCCGCCGCGTTCGCGCTGATCGCCGCGTTCTTCGTCGTCGAGCTGACGTACGGCCTGGTCTCCGGCTCGCTGGCCCTGCTCTCCGACGCGGGCCACATGGCCGCCGACGTGGTCACCCTCGCCGCCGCGCTGATCGCCACCCGCGTCGCGACCCGCAAGGACACGACCGGCCGCCGCAGCTACGGCTCGTACCGGGCCGAGGTCTTCGCCTCCGCGCTCGCCGTTTGGCTGATGCTGATGGTCGCCGGCTACATCGTGTACGAGGCCATCCACCGCATCAACGCTCCCGCCGAGATCTCGACGACCCCGATGCTGGTCGTCGGTGGGCTCGGCCTGATCGTCAACCTGATCGCGCTGTTCCTCCTCCGTGCGGGCGCCAGCGAGAGCCTGAACGTCAAGGGCGCCTACCTCGAGGTCGTCGCCGACACCGCTGGTTCGGTGGGCGTCATCGTCGCCGGGCTCCTCGTCGGCGCGACCGGCCAGCCGTTCTGGGACACCGTGATCGCGCTCGCGATCGGCGTCTTCGTGGTCGTCCGGGCGGTCGGGCTGGGCCGGCAGGTGCTCGCCGTTCTCGCGCAGCACGTGCCGGACGGCCTCGACCCGGACCAGATCGCCACCGACCTGGCCGCTGTGGAAGGCGTACGCGACGTCCACGACCTGCACCTGTGGTCGCTGACGTCCGGCATGAACGTCGCGACCGCGCACCTGGTCATCGCGGACCAGACCGAGGCGCACGCCGTCCTCGACCGCGGCCGCGCGATCCTGCGCGACCGCCACGGCGTGGCCCACGCGACCTTGCAGGTGGAGCCGGCCGACCACCGGGGCTGCGACGAACTGGGCTGGTGACACACATTCACCAGTTATGCTCGGCCGCGTGAAGTTACCCCACGAAATCGCTCCGGTGTCAAGGAGTGAACCGGCTGGCGTGACCAGCCACGATTTCGCGGGGACCCCGGGGTGGCTCACGGGGGCAACGCGCGCCATGCGTGGCGCCGTGCTCGCGTTCGTCACGACCATGCTCGCGGCGGCCGCGCACGTCGCCACGGGCGGACACCTGCCACCGCTGCTGAGCCTGGTCGCGGGCTGGGCCGTGCTGGCCGCGGCCTTCGTGGTGCTCGCCGACAAACGGCGCGGCCTGGTCCAGGTGGGCGCGTCGGCCGTCGGCGCCCAGCTGGTGTTCCCCGCCGCGTTCGTGATCTGCGGCCACGACAGCGCGTTCCCGACCCCGTCGATGTCGGTGTTCCACGTCACCGTGTCGATTCTCGTTGCGGCGTTGGCCGTTCACGGCGACTCGCTGATCTGGGCGATCGCCGACCTGCTGCGGTTCATCCGCGTGGCGCTCCTCGGAGTGCTGCTGCCCGACGTTCCGCAGCTCGCTCCCGCTTCCGTCGTCGCGGCCCCCGCGCCGGCGGCGTCGATCCGTACGAACCGACTTCGCGGGCCACCATCCTTCTGAGCAGTCGAGCGCCATTTCACCCTGCCCAGAAGGAAGATTCCCATGTCTCAGAAGAAGGATCGCGAGTCGCGTCGAGAGCGTCTCGAAGAAGTACAGAAGGCCCAACGGCGGAAGACGACCCGGCGCAACCTGGTGATCTCGCTCGGCGCGGTGATCGCGTTCGCGGTCGTCGTCGGAGGCGTGATCTTCATCAACTCGGCTTTGAAGGACGACAAGCCGGCCGCCGCCGACACGTCGACGAACAGCCAGCTCGTCCGTCCGGACAGCCACCGGCTCGGTGACGCCGGAGACGGCAAGGTCACGCTGGTGGAGTTCCTCGACTTCGAGTGCCCGTCCTGCGGGGCGATCTATCCCGCGGTCGAGCAACTGCGCAAGGACTACGCGGGCAAGGTGACGTTCGTCGCGCGGTACTTCCCGCTCGAGATGCACTTCAACGCCGAGCGCGCGTCGCTCGCCGCCGAGGCCGCCGGGCAGCAGGGCAAGTTCGAGGCGATGTACCAGAAGATGTACGAGACCCAGCAGCAGTGGGGCAACAAGCAGACGCCCGCCGACGCGACGTTCCGGGGCTTCGCGGAGGAGCTGGGCCTGGATATGGCCAAGTGGGACAAGGCGTACAAGGATCCGGCGACGCTGAAGCGGGTCAACGCGGACGTCAGGGACGGCGAGGCGCTCGGAGTGGCCGGAACGCCTTCGTTCTTTCTGAACGGTGAGAAGCTGGACCCCAAATCCTACGAGGACTTCACGAAGGCGATCGATGCAGCTCTCGCAAACTGACACCGAGAACGAGGCCGAGGCGGACGCCGCCGAGCCGGCGCCGTTCGCCCGGATGTTGCCGTGGCTGTTGGTGATCGGGGGCATCCTCGGCTTCGCGGCGGCGTTCGTCCTCACGGTCGAGCGGATCGAGCTGCTGAAGAACCCGGCGTACGTGCCGAGCTGCAGCATCAGCCCGATCCTGTCCTGCGGCTCGGTGATGACCAAGCCGCAGGCGGCCGTGCTTGGCTTCCCCAACCCGCTGCTCGGCATCGCCGGCTTCGCGGTCGTGGTGACGATCGGCATGGCGCTGCTGGCCGGCGCGCGACTGCCGCGCTGGTTCTGGCTCGGACTGCAGGCCGGTGCGACGATCGGCGTCGGGTTCATCCACTGGCTGATCGTCCAGAGCCTGTACTCGATCGGCGCGCTTTGCCCTTACTGCATGGTGGTCTGGGTCGTCACGATCCCGATCTTCTGGTACGTGACGCTGTTCAACCTCAGGCGACAACGCTGGGCCCGCATCCTGATCGAGAACCACGCGGTCGTCCTCACCGTGTGGCTGCTCGGCATCCTCGGGCTGATCGTGCTGCGCTTCTGGGACTACTGGGTCAGCTTGATCTGAGCACTACCCGCGCGGCTTGCCGAACCAGCGTCGCTTCGGCGGCCGCGCCTTGAGCTCGCCCAGCATCACCGGACCGCGAACGCGTACGACCGGCGTACCCGGCGCGTACTCCGCGGTCGAGGAGTTCGACCGCTCCCCCAGGATCGTCGGCGACGGCTCCATCACGACCGCGATATCGTCGGGAACGATCAGCTTCAGCTCGCCGAGGAACACCTGCACGTCCAGCACCACCTCGTGCGGCAGCGCCGCCTGGGTGAGGTCCAGTGTGACCGAACCCAGGAACGTCCGCGCGGTCACGTGCCGCGGCACCAGCCAGCGCCCGGTGACCTTCTGCTCGGACAGGAACGCGGTGATCTCCGACGGCCCGGGCCGGGTGACATCGGACGGCGTCGACTTGCCGCCGAGCGACGGCTCCTGCTCGACCGGAAGGTCGGCGGTGACCAGCGCGAGCTCGGAGTACGTCTTCGCGGAGTAGGTCTGCTCGAGCCGGTCCTCCAGCTCCTCCAGCGACAGCCGTCCCTCACCCGCGGCGTCGCGCAACACCTCGGCCGTACGGTCGCGGTCGGAGTCGGACGCGCGCAGGTCGTCCGACCTGGGACGCGATCCCCACTGCGGCCACCGCGATTCGCTCATAGCTCGAGGCTAACCCACGAAAGAGCGGACCGCGGCCCCCGCCGAAGCGAGGGCCGCGGCGCTGTCATCACGTCACGCGAGTGCCCTTCATGACGGCCTCCTTCCCATTCCCCCTTGGGTCAAGACCCGCCAGTAAACGATTTCACAGGGCACCGACAACCGCAAACGATCAGTCGACGGCGACGGGCACCCGCACGAACGTCCGCACCGTCGTCGCCAGCGCGGCAAGGCCGGCGAGCAGCAGCACGACAGCTCCCACGATCAACGCGATCCGCGGGCTCGCGGCCGCGCCGACGATGCCGCCGGCCAGGGCGCCGAGCGGCATGCCGGCGAACAGAATCATCCGTACCAGCGCGGACATCCGGCCGAGCAGCTCGTTCGGCGTCACTGCCTGGCGGATGGTCTGGCCGGCGATGCTGCTCGCCACGATCGCGGCGCCGACCCCGGCGAGGCCGACGGCGGCGAGGGCCTGTCCGAGCAGTCCGTTCGGCGCGAGCGGGATCAGGAACGCGGCGAGACCACTCGCGACGCCGCCGATCGCGAACAGCGGGCCGAGCCCGATGCGATCGGAGACGCGCGCCGCGACCATCGAGCCGAGGATCGATCCGACGCCCATCGCTGCGAGCACCAGCCCGTACACCGGCAACGGCCAGCGCAGCGTCTGCGTCGCGTACAGCAGCAGCCCGACCTCGATCATCTCCAGGCACAGGTTGTACGTGCCGCCGACGAGCGCGAGCACCATGACGACGCGCGACTTCGCGACGACGCCGAAGCCGCCGAGCAGCTCGCGCCACGGGCTCGGTCCCTCGTCGGTGTTGCCTGGTCGTTCCTCGCGGTGCCGGACCTTCAGCAGCGTGAGGACCGAGACGACGAGCGCGCCGACGTTGGCGAGCAGCGTCGCGGGTGCGCCGATGATGCCGACGAGGAAACCGGTGATGCCCGGACCCGCGGTGACGGCGGTCGAGCTGGACGTACCCAGCCAACTGTTCGCCCGCGCGAGCTCCCGCTTGTCGACCAGCGACGGGAAGAACGCGAGCCCCGCGACGTCGACGAAGACGGCGGCTGTCCCGACGATCACCGCCACGACGTACAGCAGCGGCAGGTCGAGGAAGCCGAGCCACGCGGCGACCGGCACGACGGCGAGGACGGCCGCGCGGACGACGTTCCCGCCGATCATGATCGGTCGTCGCCGGTAGCGGTCGACGATCACGCCGGCGAAGATCGGGACGACCATGAACGGGACGAAGACCAGTGCCCGCATGAGGCCGACCTCGGTCGCGGACGCGTGCAACGTGACGGCGACGATGAGCGGGATGGTCGTGAGTGAGATCTCGGTACCGAGCAGCGAGATCGACTCGCCTGTCCAGTACCACTTGAAGTTCTTGTTCAGCGAACGGCCGAGCCCGGACCTACTGATGGAAGCCCCCATGTCCTCCCCCTGAGCCGCCCAACTTACTGGATACGGTTTCGGCTATGCCAACCCCGCCGGCTCCGGAATCGTTGCCCGAGACCGTCGCGCGCGAGGCCACCCCGCGCGGCGAGGTCGCCCTCCGGCGGCGGCTGGTGCCGGGTGGGCCGGCGGTGTACGAGCTGGTCGTGAACGGCGCGTTCGTCATGGACACCGTCGAGACCGCGACCGAGCGGCTCCTCGCCCGGGCCGGGACCCCTGCTGCGTCGTCGCCGTCGCGGGTGGTCGTCGGCGGGCTTGGGCTCGGCTTCACGTTGCGGGAGCTGTTGTCCGACACCCGGATCGAGCACATCGACGTCGTCGAGCTCGAGTCCTGCATCGTCTCCTGGATCGGCGCCGGCCTCGTCCCAGCGACCCGCGGCGTCCTGGCCGACGCGCGGGTGTCGACGCACGTGGCCGACGTCCGGCACTGGATCCCCGCGCAGCCGGACGCGAGCGTGGACTCGGTGCTGCTGGATGTGGACAACGGGCCAGACTTCCTTGTGCACATGGCGAACGTCGAGGTGTACGAGCTGGCGTTCGCGCGCGAGCTGCTGCGCGTCCTGCGCCCAGGCGGCATCCTCGTCGTCTGGTCCGCCGCCCGCTCCCGCGCCCTCCGCCGCGTGCTAGACCGTACGTTCGCGTCCTGCCAGGAGCTGCACGAGCTCGTGCACCGGGACGGGAAGCTGCTCGACTACTACCTCTACGTCGCGACCAAAGCCTGACCGCCGACCCGCTGTTTGGATGAAGGGCACCTTCATCCAACGAGCCCGGCGCATCCCTTGGGCCCTGGTCGTTTGGGTCGGGGGCACCCTGGTCCCATAGGTCCGGACCAGGGTGCCCCCGACCCAACCAGACCCCGCCAATGGGCCATCCGCGGGTGCGGTCAGCGCCGTGATCATGAACGTGATCATGAAGCCGAACCGGTCGTATACGACGGGTTGGCCTTCATGATCACGGACCGGGGCTCGGTTCTCTTGTGGCGAAGCTCTTCTGGGTTGGTGCTGTATTGGTGCGGTCCTCGATGAGAGCTCTCCTGTCGTTTGGTGCTCTTCGGGGTCTGTGGCGGCGGTCGATGGTGGTGGCCGGTCCGGGGCGCGTCAAGGGCGCCTCTCTGAGGGGCGCTTCGCGCATACGGAGAGAGGCGTCGCTTCGCGACCGCGGAGCGGCCCTTGACTCGCCCCGGCCCGGCCACCTGTTTTTCACGCGCCGCCCCTGCCCCCGGAACAGGTGTCCCGGGGGAGGTTCCTTCCTGTTCCGGTTTGCTGCCGTGCTTGGGTCGCCTGTTGGCCCCCGGCTTCTTGTGGCTCAGATGAAGCCGGGGCCGTCCCCTGTTTTTGAATGAAGGGCACCTTCATTCAATAGGTTCGTATGAAGGGTCCCTTCATTCAAACCCTTGGCGTGGAATGAAGTGGACACCGTGTCCAGTTAGAGTCTTCATGACCTTCCTCCTGCTCGTGTCTGCCCTGCTCGTCGGTGGGCTGTTGGCTGTCCAAACCTCGGTCAACCTGCGCCTCAACGCGGCGGTGGGGACGCCGTACGGGGCTTCGACGCTCCAACTCGGCGTTGCCGCGTTGCTGCTGCTCGTCGTCGCGGTCGCCACCGGTACCGTCGGCGCGATCGCGCACGTCGCGGACGTACCCGCCTGGCAGCTGCTCGGCGGCATCGCGAGTCCGCTCTACATCACCAGCGGGATCCTGCTGTTCCCGCGGCTCGGCGCGCTGGCGGCGGTTGGGCTGTTCGTAACCGGCCAGATCCTCGCCTCGGTGGCACTCGACCTGTTCGGACTCATCGGCGTCCAGCGCCAACCCGTCACGGCCGGCATCCTGCTCGGTGCGGTGGCGGTGATCGCCGGCATCACGGTGATCATCCGCGGGCAGTCCGCCTCTCCAACGTCAGCAGCGGCTCGGCGGCGGGTTGGCTGGATCGCGCTCGGCATCGTCGCCGGCGCCGTCCTCCCCGTCCAGGGCGCGGTGAACGCCCAGCTCCGGCAGACCGTCGGCGCGCCGATCGTCGTTGGCCTGGTCAGCTTCCTCGTCGCCACCGTCACGATCGCGCTCGTCCTGATCGTTCTCACCGCGACCCGGCGCACGCCGCCGCCGAAGCTCAAAGGCCTGAACAAGATGCCCTGGTGGGGCTGGCTCGGCGGTGCCTGCGCGGCGACGTATGTGACCGCGACGTTCCTGCTGATCCCGCAGATCGGGGCCGCGACCACGGTCGCGCTGACGGTCACCGGGCAGCAGCTGGCCTCGGCGGTCGTGGACCACTTCGGCCTGTTCCGGATGCCACAACGGCAACTCGCGCCGGTACGACTCGGCGGCCTCGTCCTGCTCCTCGCCGGCTCCGCGCTCGTCCAGTTCAGCTAGACATAGACCCCATGGAAGACCGACCGGAGCGCGCCGACGCCGCACGCAACCGCCGCCGCGTACTCGACGCGGCGAGCGAGCTGTTCGCGGAACGCGGCGCGCGCAACGTGACGATGGGCGACATCGCCGCGGCGGCGGGCGTCGGGCGCGGCACGTTGTACCGGCGGTACCCCGACATCGCCGCGATCGCCACCGCGTTGCTGGACGAGCACGAACGCGAACTGCAGGAGCAGCTGATCAACGGCGCACCGCCGCTCGGCCCCGGCGCCGAACCGGCCGAGCGGCTCGCCGCGTTCTACGCCGCGATGGTGCGGCTGCTGGAAAACCACGTCCACCTCGTTCTCGGCACCGAGGTCGGGCCGGCGCGGTTCGCGACGGGCGCGTACGGCTTCTGGCGGCTCCACGTTCGCTCCCTGCTCGTCGCCGCGAAGATCGACCAGCCCGACACGTTGATCGAACCACTCCTGGCCCCACTCGCCGCCGACGTGTACGACTACCAACGCCACGAGCGCGGCCTCACCCCCGACCAGATCACCGCCGGCCTGCAACAGCTCGCCGTGATCCTGCTCACTCGGCACGCTTGACATTGATTCCATCAACATTGACAACATGTTGCGGCGGAGTGACAGTCCAGGCATGACGCTCATCGACGTTCCGCCTGGTCTCGCCGGCGTCGCCGTCACCGACACGACGCTCGGGGACGTGCGCGGCCTGGAGGGCTTCTACCACTACCGGCAGTACTCCGCGGTCGAGCTCGCGACGACCCGTCCACTCGAGGACGTGTGGTACCTGCTGTACGAAGGCGCCCTGCCCACGCACGCGGAACGGGACGCGTTCGCCACCAAGATCGCGCCGTTCTTCGCGCTGCCCGACGGCGTACGCGACGTGCTGCCGGCGATCGCGACGTCCGGCAACCCGCTGAACGAGCTGCGCACCGCGCTCTCCCTCAGCGGCTCCGCGCTCGGCCTCCGCCCGATCTGGGACCTCGACGAGCCGCAACGCCGCCTCGACGCGCTGCGGCTCGCCGCCCAGGTGCCGACGCTGCTCACCGCGCTGCACCGGCTGCGCAACGGCGACCAGCCGATCGAGCCGCGCGCGGACCTGTCGTACGCGGCCAACTATCTGTACATGCTCACCGGCGAGGTCCCAGATCCCTTGCAGGAAAGGGCAATCTCGCGCTACCTGGTGTCGACCGTCGACCACGGCTTCAACGCGTCGACGTTCACCGCGCGGGTGATCGCCTCGACCGGAGCGGACGTCGCGGCCTGCATCGTCGGCGCGATCGGCGCGCTGTCCGGCCCGCTGCACGGCGGCGCGCCGAGCCGTGCGCTGGAGCTGCTGGACGCGATCGGCACGCCGGACCAGATCGAGCCGTACCTGCGGGCTCAGATCGTCGCCGGCGACCGGATCATGGGCTTCGGGCACGCGGTCTACCGCACCGAGGACCCGCGGTCGCGCATGCTCAAACAGACCGCGCTGGAGCTCGGCGGCGAGCGGGCCGCGTTCGCGGTGGAGGTCGAACGTCAGGTGCTGGCGCTGCTGGCGGAGCTGAAGCCGGACCGCAAGCTGTACACGAACGTGGAGTTCTTCGCCGGGGTCGTGATGGAGCAGTGCGGGCTGCCGCGCGAGATGTTCACCCCGACGTTCGCCTCGAGCCGCGTGATCGGCTGGACCGCCCACATCCTCGAACAGGCCCGCGAACGCAAGATCATCCGCCCCGCCGCCCGCTACACCGGTCCCACCCCACCGATGCCGATCCCGGCGGCCTAACGCGTCATCGTCGCGACGACCTTCGCGGCGAGGTCGCCGAGGGCACGGTCGCCGGTGACGTGCACACGGACGTGGATGAGGTCGCCCTTGGCGGGCTTGTAGGTCCACTCGACGATGCGCTCGGCGTTCGTCCGGAACCCGTCCTGAGCCACCGTCCGGCGAACGCACCTCATCCCGGCCAGCTCGGCACACGGCTCGCCGTCGTCGGGGAGACGGCGGAGGCCGAAGTTGCCGTCGTTCGTCACGATAATCCCGACGCCGCCTTCACCCACATCGAACGGGGCGCGAAGCTCGCGAGGAGGACCCGCCGGCACGGAGCCGAGCAGGCCGATCACGGATTCCTGGGTGTTGATCGGCCGGCCCACCTCGAGCGCGTGCCAGTCCGCCGGCGCGGTGAACCGCAGGTCGTCGAGCTCGAACTGACGCCACGGCGGCGAGGGCGCCGGCGGCGGCTCGCCACCGCCCGCTGTGCATCCAGCAAGCAGGAGCGTCAGCACGAGGAGGACAGTCAGCCGTCGCATATCTCGTAGACGCGGGACGCGGACGGAAGGTTCAGCCGTGTTCGATGATGTCGAGCAGGAACTCGGTCACGGACACCACGCCGGCCTTCGAGTTGCCGCCGGACATCTCGACGACGGTCATCCAGTCGCCGTGGCGGGCGCCGCCGTACCAGATCGGGACGCCCTTCACCGAGGCGCCGATCGCGAAGGCCTCGTCGCCGACGCCGCGGATGACCTGGGCGCCGCCGGCGCTGCGGCTCTCGGCCATCTCGACCGTGTTCGCGTGGATCGTGTCGTACCGCGTCGCCTTGGCCCGCGTGATCGACACCACGATCGGAACCGGCGGCGCGCCCTTGGTCTTCGTCGGCTTGCCGGTGCCGGCCCACACGCAGCTGGCGCTCGTCTTGCTCGTCCCCGGGCGCCCCTCGCGCACCGAGCGACCGAGGAACTCCCCGATCTGCTCCTGGGTGTACAGCTTGCACAGCCCGGCGGACGACGTCACGACCTTCGGCTCGTCCTCGTTCTCGGCCGAATCGTCGACCTGAGGCGGCTGGTCAGCGATCAACGGCTTGGAGACCTTGGTCGGCCCGGCCCGCGTCGCGCCGTACTCCTTCGGCTCCTCGACACCACACGCCGCAGCCGCCGCCACGAGCAGCACGACGAGCACAACCCTGCCCAGCATCGACTTCCCCCCTCGCCCGCAACGACCATAGCGGGCCGCCGCACGCCGGGAGAGCTGTTTACGAAGGCTTAACCGGCGGCCCGGTGTAGAGCGCCCGGGGTCGGAAGCGCTGCCGGTGCGGGTACTCCTCCAACGCGTGCGCGAGAACGCCCACCATCCGCGCCACCAGGAAGATCACCTCGCCCGACCCAGACGTGAACCCGGCCTTGACGCCGAACGAGGCCAATCCGAAGTCCACATTGGGCCGCGGACCGCCCTGGGCGCCGACCACGGACACCAGCCCGTCGATCACGGCGTCCAACGTTCCGCGCCGCCCCATCCCGCGCACCAAACCGAGCAGGACCTCCGCCCGAGGGTCGGTGCCGGTGTACACGGCATGGCCGAAACCAGGCAGCACCTCGCCCCGACGCAGCCGCTCCCCCACCACACGCGGCACGTCGTCCGCGCCCGCAGGCTCGAGCAGCAGCGCCTCCACCGCCGACGAGATCGCCCCGTGCAGCACCCCGCCGCCGACGCAGAGCCCGGTCAGGGCAACGAGGTACGGGTCTGCCCACACCGACGCGGCGATCCGGGCCGCCAACGTCGACGCCGGGAGCTCGTGGTCCATCAGCAGGATCAGCGCCGCGTTCATCGCCCGCAGCTCCCCGCGGCGCGGCTTGCGTGCGCACAACCGCGCCCAGAGCCGGGCCGCGACAGCGGTCGACGCGGGCTCGGACAGCTCGGGCAGACAGCCGATCGCGGCCGCGATCAGCGACCGCGCGACCTCGACCACGACGGCCGGGCGGCGGTCATCCCGGACGGGGTTCGTCGCGGCCACCGCCGCCACGATCACCCGCACCCGGTCGATCACCCGGGCCGAGGCGGGCAGCGCTGCCTGGGCGCGCCGGCCGACCTTCAACGCGACGGGCGACGCCTCCCACGGCGCCGGGGCGGGCAGGCCCCAGAGCAGGGCGGCGACGTTCTCGACCGTCGACGTCGCGGCGAGCTCCGCCGCGTCCTGACCGCGGTAGTACAGCCGCCCGGCGGGATCCAGCATGGTGAGCTCGGAGTCGATCACGACCTCGAGCGACCCGGCCCGCCCGCCGCGCCGCGTCCGCGCTGCCAACCGCTCGACCTCGAACCGGTCGAACCGCGACGAGCGCTTGTCGGGACCCCGATGCCGGGCGAGCACGCCACGGCTCACGTACGCGTAGAGCGTCTCCCGCTTCACGCCCAACCGCTCCGCCGCCTGCGCGGTCGTCAGCCAGCGCGAACCCTGGGACATAGAGACAGAACGTACCGGCATAAAGTCGGGGACATGGTCGAGGACGCTGAGTTTCGGATCGAGCACGACACGATGGGTGAGGTTCGGGTGCCCGTCTGGGCCAAGTACCGCGCCCAGACGCAGCGGGCGGTGGAGAACTTCCCGATCTCCGGCACCACGCTGGAGCGCCAGCACATCCGCGCGCTCGCGCTGATCAAGGGCGCCGCCGCCAAGGTCAACGCCGAGCTGGGCGTGGTCGACGCCGGCATCGCAAAGGCGATCCAGGACGCCGCGCAGCGCGTCGCCGACGGCGAGTTCGACGCGCACTTCCCGATCGACGTGTTCCAGACCGGCTCCGGCACGAGCAGCAACATGAACACCAACGAGGTCATCGCCACGCTCGCCTCGGAGTCGCTCGGCAGCAACGTGCACCCGAACGACCACGTGAACGCGTCGCAGTCCAGCAACGACGTGTTCCCCTCCTCGATCCACATCGCCGCGACGAACGCTGTCCTGAACGACCTGATGCCCGCGCTCGGCCACCTGAACGAGGCGCTCAGCCGCAAGGGCACCGAGTTCGCCGACATCGTGAAATCCGGCCGTACCCACCTGATGGACGCCACGCCGGTCACGCTCGGCCAGGAGTTCTTCGGGTACGCCGCCCAGATCACGCACGGCATCGAGCGCCTCAACGCCACGCTGCCCCGCGTCGCCGAGCTCCCACTCGGCGGCACCGCGGTCGGCACCGGCATCAACACCCCGCCCGGGTTCGCCGACAAGGTGATCACCGAGCTGGTCGCGGCCACCAGCCTGCCGCTCACCGAGGCGCGCGACCACTTCGAGGCCCAGGGTGCCCGGGACGGGCTCGTCGAGCTGTCCGGTCAGCTCCGGACGATCGCCGTCGGCCTGTACAAGATCGCGAACGACATCCGTTGGATGGGCTCCGGCCCGCGCACCGGCCTCGCCGAGCTGGCGCTGCCCGACCTCCAGCCGGGCAGCAGCATCATGCCCGGCAAGGTCAACCCGGTGATCCCCGAAGCAGCGCGCCAGGTCGTCGCGCAGGTGATCGGCAACGACGCCGCGGTGGCGTTCAGCGGTTCGCAGGGTGACTTCGAGCTGAACGTGATGCTGCCGGTGATGGCGCGCAACCTGCTCGAGTCGATTCGCCTGCTGGCCAACGTCAGTCGGCTCTTCGCGGACCGGCTCGTCGACGGCATCACTGCAAATGTTGAACGCTGCAAGGAGTATGCGGAGTCGTCACCTTCCGTCGTGACTCCTTTGAACCGCTACATCGGGTACGAAAACGCCGCCAAGGTTGCGAAAACCGCCCTCGCCGAACGAAAGACCATCAAGCAGGTCGTTCTGGAGCAGGGGTACGTCGACCGCGGCGATCTCACCGAGGAGCAACTCGATGCGGCATTGGATGTTTTGTCCATGACACACCCGTAATTGCCACTGTGGCCAATCTCGCACAATGATCCAAACCAGCGGCATCGTTGCGCATTGCTGCGCACAATGGCCCAATGCGCACCGAACTGTTCGCCGTGGGCGGGCTGCTCGGCGCTGGCGGCTTCTGTGTGGTGCTCGCTTCGTTGTTTCCCCAGCTCTACCGCGTGTGGTGGAGGCGTGGCGAGGACGCGTTGCCGTTGGTGGCCAGGCGGACCGGGATCTGGAGGTTCGCGAACTGGTTGTTCGCCGTGGGCGCGGGTCTCACCCTGCCTGGCATCGCCGGGCTGGCACGCGTCATCGACCGGCAGGAACCCGAGGGTTTCCTGCCGACGCCCTCGCTGATCATGTTCGCCGTGGGCTCCGTGCTGTGGTTGGCGAATCTCGCGTTCCGGCTGTCCGTGACCTCGACAGAGGCCGAGGCCTATCGCCACGGCGGGCAGATCGGCGACTGGTACGAACCGCTGTCGAACTGGGTCAGCGGGCTGTGGCACGCCGGCGCGATCCTGTGCTCGCTTGGCCTGGTGGGCTTCGGGGTTTCGCTGGTCATGACCGACCTGATGCCCTTCTGGGTCGGCTGGATGAGCGTCGGCGCGGGCGCGCTGATCGTCGGGCTGTTCATCCTCACCGACGGCGTTCCGCCCATCCTGTTGTACGTTCCGACCGCTATCTTTGGCGGCGTGATCCTGATGCGGCTGCTGTCAACCCCCGCCTGACAGCGCGATGAGCCTGCTCGCGCTGCTGTCCTCGTGGGACCTGCCGGCACCTTCCTCGGTGCGTGACGCGGCCCGCGGTACGAACAACACCATGCTGATCGTGGAGATCGGCTCGTCCTCGTACGTCCTGCGTGGGGTGCAGAACTTCGCGCTCGAGCAGGTCCTCGCCGAGCACGCTTTGCTGCGTGAGCTGTCCGCACTGGGGCTCCCGTTCGCCGTTCCGTCCCCGCTGCCGACTCCGGACGGTCGCACCGTGGTGTCGGACGGTACGGAGCTGGCGGCGCTGTTCCCGTACGTACCCGGCCGGCATCCGGAGTGGAAGCGGCCCGACGAGGTCGCCGCTGCCGCCTCCGCCCTGGCCGAGCTGGATCTCGCGCTCGCCAAGCTGCCGCTGTCGCTGGCGCCGACCGACTGGCGGCGGCCGTTCACCGAGATCCACCCGGCGGTGACGGACCTCGACGAGCTGATCGCCTCCCTACCGGCGTCGGAGGGCGCCGATTGGTTCGCCGAGCACGCGCACCCGACCGACGAGCAGCATCAGGTGCTGCAGGCGACGCTGCCGGTCCAGATCGTCCACGGCGACTTCGCGCTGTCGAACATCCTGCTGGCCGACGACGGCTCGGTGGCGGCCATCCTGGACTTCGAGATCGCGGGCGCCGACCTGCGCCTGGTCGACCCGGTGGCCGGCCTGCACTCCGTCCTCGCCTGGTCGGAGGACCGCGACGACGACGCGCCCGTGCAGGCGTTCGCTCGCGGCTACACCGCGCGCTGGCCGCTGTCGGAGCCGGAGCTCGCCGCCTTGCCGGCCGCGGTCCGGCACCGGGCCCTCGGCTCGGCGATCTGGCGCGCCGGCAAGTGGCGCCGTGGCCAGGCCACGCTGGAGGACGTCGTGGACCGGCTCGACGCCGGCGTTCGGCTGGAGTCCCGCACCGCCGCGTACTCCGTTGCCTGGTGGACGTAGGTAGTCTCCTCGGCATGTCTGACGCACCGCTCGATCGCACCCGTACCGTCTCCTCGGAGGAGGAGATCCGGGCGGCGACCGTGGGAGAGCCGAGCCGGCCGGTCGGTGGGCGGATCGTGCTGGCGGAGTACGACCCGGCGTGGCCGTCGTTGTTCGCGCGCGAGGCCGAGCGGATCCGTTCGGTGCTCGGCGAGCTGGTCGTACGGCTGGAGCACACCGGCTCGACCTCGGTGCCCGGGCTCGCGGCGAAGCCGATCATCGACCTGACGCTCGAAGTGCCAGACTCGTCCGACGAGCCTGCGTACGTCCCGCCGATGGAGGCCGCCGGCTACCTGCTGCGCATCCGGGAGCCGGACTGGCACGAGCACCGGTTGTTCAAGGGCCCGGACACGAACGTCAACCTGCACGTGTTCTCGGCCGGGTCGCCGGAGACCGAGCGGATGGTGCGGTTCCGGGACTGGCTGCGTGCGAACGAGGCCGACCGGCTGCTGTACGAGCAGACGAAGCGGGAGTTGGCGTCGCGGGACTGGGAGTTCGTGCAGAACTACGCGGACGCCAAGACCGGCGTCGTCGACGAGATCATGGCGCGGGCGCTGCGCTGAGCTGCCCGGTCAGCCAGGCCGCGGCGTCGTCCTGCATGGGTTGGTCGAACTTGTGCGGGCCGTCGTAGAACCTGCCCTCGTATCCGCCTGCTTCGCCGTACGCCGCCTGCAGCTTCGCGTGCGCCGCGCGCATACCGTCGGGCGTGAACAGCGGATCCTCGTTGTCGTACTGCACGAGCAGCGGCGACGGCGCCCGCGCGGCGGCGAGGTCGGGCCAGTCGCTGTGGCGGGCCCAGCCGGCGGGGAAGAACATCCACGTGTGCCCGGCGACGTTGTGGTCGAGCAGGCCCTCGTACGTGGACATCATCCCGACCACGACCGCCGCACCGATCCGTTCGCTCGTCGCCTGCAGCAGCGCCGACCGCGCACCGCCGCCGGACAGGCCGACGCAGCCGACCTTGCCGGCTTGCACGTCCGGCCTCGAGGCGAGGTAATCCACGGCCATCCGGTCCTCGGCCGCGACGACGCCGGCCATGCTGGCGCCGAGGAGCACGCAGTACTTCTCGACGAGGTTCTCGAACAGCCTGCCAGCGGCGTTCTGCTCGGTCACCTCGTCCGCGTCCGGCGCGATCACCTTCGTGTGCCGGCGGATCGACTCCGGCATCGTCTCGACCGGGAACCGGCGGCTCCCCCAGCAGAAGACGTCCGGCGCGAGCACCGCGAAGCCAGCTTTGGCCAACCGGTTGGCGAACGCGACGCCGCCGTACTGCTCGTTCCGGATCCTCGTCAGGTCCGGCGGAAGGCCATCGGCGCCGTCGACGACCTTCTCTCGGCCGTGGAACGTGTAGCCGTCGTGGCTGTGCAGAGCGACGACACCCGGCAACGGGCCTGTTGCTCCGGCGGGCTTGACGAAAGTAGCCGCTGTCCTGGGGCCGTAGCCGACCGACCAGGTCAGCTCCTCGCCCACCACGCCGTCGCGCTCCCAGGTCCCCTCAAGCCGGACGTCGGTCGGCAGGGTGTCAGGCCCGTCGAACCCCAACGCCGCCCGCACCCCGCCACCATCCCTGGCTGGCTGACGAGCACGAGCGGCGTCGACGAAGTCGGAGTACGGCCCCAGATCCTGGTAGGTCGCCATGCCCACGACGCTACTAGTCCAGGCTCAGCGGCCGAACTCCTCACTCACGGCGCGGAAGATGCGCTCCGGGCGGTCGGGGACGAAGTGGTCGATGCTCGCGAGGATCGGGCCGTTCCCGCCCCGGACGAACTCCCAAGGGCCGTCTTCCTCGAAGCCCGGGTCGGCGATCGTGAAGCCGACCGTCTCGAGGTGGTCGATGCCCACGTCGACGTACCGGCTCGACACGTCCCGCTCGGCTGTCAGCCGGAAGGCCAACCGGGCGGACGTCTTGCCCTTCAGGTACGGCGTGATGTCAACCGGGCCTTGCAGCCCCTTGCCCTGGATCCACAGTGCCCACGGCTCGCCGCGTACGTCCGACGCCCATACCTCCTCGTCGTCGACCAGCACGCGGAACTCGTAGTCGCCCGGCGCCGGCACGTTCGAGGTGAAGAGGCGGTAGTGCCAGAACGACAGCTCGTACCGCGGCGAGTCCGGGTCTACGACGACCGTCTGCCAGCCCTCGCCGTACGTCCCGGTCTTGGCGACCGAGTGGTACGGCGCGGCGAGCGACAGCCGGCCGGTGCCGTACATCGCGAGGTTCTCGCTGTTCGGCGTCGGCGCCCCGTCCACCTGCGTCCCGTACGCGACCACGCCGGCGATCTTGCCCTCCGCGGCATGCTCGACCCCGGCGCGCACGCACTCCGCCGCGTACGTCTCGGTCGGGCGCAGCTGCGAGGTGAGGAACCGGCCCGCGTACACGAGCAGGATGGTCTCGATCCCACGCGGCTCGGCCACCTCGCGGATCGCGTCGAGGTCGGACTTAACCGTCGACGTGACCTGCGTGTTGTGGTTGTGCCCGTCGAGGTACGGATACACGATGCCGTCGATGAACGGCCCGTACTTGTCCAGGAACTCCGGGCTCGTCGCGGCGCCCCAGTACGCGCAGGTCAGGAAGCCCAGGTCCGGGTTGATCGCGTCCTGGGTCTCGCGCATCTGCGTCATGTACTCGTGCGTGAACAGCTTCGCGTTCATGTCGAACTCGAAGTCGTCGATCGACCAGCCGATCAGGTTCGGGTACTCCAGCGAGAGCTCGGCGTGCGCGCGGGCCCAGGCGACGTAGTCCATGATGTACGGCCGCGACGCCCGCCCGTTGAGGTCGGTCTCGGACGGCGGCACGAGGTACGGGATCACCTTGAGCCCGATCTCCTGTGCGGCGGGGAGGAACTCCTCGCGGAGGTCGTCCCAGTCGGTGGCGGAGTCCCAGACGCCGTAGAAGTACGTGTTGGTGTTGAGCTCCTGGAGACGCCCGATGAGCCGAGGCGTGTCGATGTGCCGGTAGCCGTCGGAACGGGCCGTGGCCTCGCGGATCGAGGCACCGATCGTGTTGCCGCCGATCAGCGCGGCCTTGATGCCGCCGGCGGGGAGGTTGGCGCGGAAGCCTTCACGTGCGGGCATGACGTCTGACGTCCTCCGTACGAAATGCTGGAGATATCTATGCGGTTACAGAAGGACGCTAGCGACCACGCGCGGGGCTGACAACCCGTTCGGCGGCCGTGTCCGGCAAATAGCGCCGGTCATCGCGCGCAGCGCATCGCGCCCGGCTGGGCGTGGTGCAGGAGGAGCTCATATTGGTTATATGGGTGACGAGGTGCACCGCGTCCAGGCGGGATGCGAGGTGTCGCGCGCCAGGCGATCTTTGCCTGACACGGCCTGGACCGCTACGGGTCAGCTCGTCTGCTCCGCGAGGACAGCCTCCCAGGTGCGGTGGCCTTTCGCCGCTCCCGCGGTCGGGAGGTTGGCGCCGTCCCGGTAGGCGCGGGCGGCGTTGCCCGGCATCGGGAGGGACAGGATCGGCCGGCGCCGATGGGTGGCGCGCAGGTAGTCGCGGGCGAGCTCGTCCAGGCCGTACGACGTCGGGCCGGCGAGGTCGGGTACGAGGCCGGCGGGCGCGCCGAGGGCCAGTTCGACGAGCCGTTCGGCCACGTCCGCGGCGGCGACGGGCTGGAACCGGAAGCCGACCATCACAGGGACGACCGGGAGCTTCGCCATCGCGCGGACCATCGCGAGCATCGCCTCGTGGAACTGCGTCGCGCGGAGAGTGGTCCACGGCAGCCCGGACTCGGCGATCACCCGTTCGGCGGCCAGCTTGGTCTCGAAATAGCCGAACATCGCGCGGTCCATGCCGCTCTTGACCGGTACGCGGTCGGCGCCGACCACGCTGACGTACACCACATGCCGGACGCCGGCCGGCTTGGCGGCGTCGACGAGGTGGCGCGCCTTGGCGTCGTCGCCCTTGGCGGATCCGCCGAGGTGGACGACGGTGTTTACGCCCTCGACGGCTTCGCTGAGTCCGTCGCCGGTGGCCAGGTCGCCGACGACGTACTCGACGCCGTCTTTCGCGGGGTGGGCCTGCCGGCTGAGCACCAGCTCGCATGCTGCACAAACTGTGGGGTTCTGGTAGCAACACGCCGGCGTGTTGCTACCAGAACCCCACAGTTTGAGGCCACCTGACGCAGTGCTGGTTGGCTGATCGCGTGCGATAGTCGAAGGGTGGACGGTGTCGGAGCTTCCTACGCGGACCACCTGACCGAGCATGACCTCGAGCTGTTGGCGAAGCTCGGGGCCGCGGAGCTGCGGCGGCGGCCGGACCTGATACCGCGGGTGTTGTCGGACCGGCGCGTGTTCGAGAGCATCCTCGGCGCCCAGTCGAAGGCTGCCGCTCCGTTCCTCGGCGTCTCGCCGTTTCTGCTGTTCGCCGTGATCGTGCACAAGGCGGCGCACGATCTGTCGGAGATGACGTACGTCACCGAACGCACCGGGCTCCGCGAACGAGTCCCGGTCTTCGACGGGCCGCAGCTCGCCGACTTCCTCTCCGACGACGCGCGGCGGCTGCTGCTCGCGGAGCTGCTCGCCTCGTTCACGCGCATCGCCAGCGGTCGGTACCGCGTGCAGACGAGGCGGGGCTGGCGGTGGCGGAGGTACAGCGAGCTCGACCCGTTGCACCTGGCCGGGCTACTGGACAGCGCGAACGAGGCCGAGCGCCCCGGCATCTACCGAAGGCTCGGCGATGTCGCGCTGTTCCTCGCCGGCGTCTTCCCCGAGTACACCCAACGCCAGGCGCTGTCTCCGATCGACGCCGGCCGGCTGCTCCGGCTCGTGAAACGGCAGGAGCGCGCGAGGATGGCCGAAGCCCCGGCGCTGGAGCTGTTCGAGATGCTCGGCGCGGGCTGGTACCGCAACGCCTGGGACCTGGCCCCGATCCGTACCGAACGGCTGGCCGTCGTCGCCGACGTCGCAAGCAGGTTCCACCAGGCCAGACGCGTCCTCAACCACATCGCCGACCGCTACCTGTTCCCGATCGCCGAACGCCCCGAGCTCACCGGCTAGCGGCGGCTGCAAACCTGTGTGGCGGCCACGTGCTCAGCACGCGGCCGCCACCTAGCGCACGAAGCTCAGGCCGATGCAGCCGTGGCCTTGTTCGTCAAGTTGTCGCCCGAACGCGGGTCGAACAGGTGCATCCGCGTGAAGTCGACCCAGAAGTTCGCCGGTTCCCCCTCGCGGATCCGGCTGGCCGGGTCGAGGGAGATGATCAGCTGCGGCCGCATCGCCTCCATGTCGAGCTCCTGCGCCAGCGAGTCGACCTGCGCACGGATCTCCGCCGGCGACTCGTACGGCACGTACGCGTACTGCTCGTTGCCCAGCCACTCCGTCACGTCGACCGTCGCCTCGAACGTGTGCCCGCGAGGTTGCTTCGCCGCCTCGACGTACTCCGCGTCCTCGAAGTGCTCCGGCCGGATGCCCGCCACCAGCAGCTGCCCCGACAGCTCCGAAGCGTCAAGCCCAGCAGGCAAAGGCACCGTGGTGAACGGCAGCTTCACCTCGTTGCCCTCCACCGAAGCCGGCAGGAAGTTCATTGGCGGCGCGCCGATGAAGCCCGCGACGAACAGGTTGACCGGCTGCTCGTACAGCTCGCGCGGCGACGCGCACTGCTGCAGAATCCCCTTGCGCAGAACGGCAACCCGGTCGCCGAGTGTCATCGCCTCGGTCTGGTCGTGCGTCACGTACACGGTCGTCGTCCCGAGCCGCCGCTGCAGCCGGGAGATCTCCGTACGCATCTGCCCGCGCAACTTCGCATCCAGGTTGGACAACGGCTCGTCGAACAGGAACGCCGAAGCCTCGCGAACGATCGCGCGGCCCATCGCGACCCGCTGCCGCTGACCACCCGAAAGCTGGCTCGGCTTGCGCTGCAGGTGCTCGTTCAGCTCCAGCAGCTCCGCCGCGTTCTCGACCTTCGAGCTCACGTCCGCGTCGGACATCTTCGCCAACCGCAGCGGGAAGGCGATGTTCTCGTACACGGTGAGGTGCGGGTAGAGCGCGTAGTTCTGGAACACCATCGCGAGGTTGCGTTCGCGCGGCGCCTTGTCGTTCACGCGCTCGCCGCCGATGACCATGTCGCCGGACGTGATGTCCTCCAGGCCCACGATCATCCGCAGCAGCGTGGACTTCCCGCACCCGGACGGTCCGACCAGGATCATGAACTCGCCGTCGGCGATGTCCAAGCTGATGTCGTTGACCGCCGGGAAACCGTCCCCGTACCGCTTGACGATGTTCTTCATCTCAATGGCTGCCATGGCGTATCAACCCTTCACAGCGCCGGACGTCAGGCCGGCGACGATCTTTCGCTGGAAGAACAGAACGAGCACGATCACCGGGATCGTGACCACCACCGCGGCAGCCGCGATGGCCGCTGTCGGCTGGGTGAAGAAGGACTCGCCGGTGAAGAAGGCGAGGGCGGCGGGCACAGGTCTCGCGGCATCGGACGCGGTGAGCGAGATGCCGAAGATGAAGTCGTTCCACGCGAAGAAGAACGTCAGGATCGCGGCGGTGAACACACCCGGCGCGGCCAGCGGAACGATCACCTTGCGGAACGCCTGCCACGGTGTCGCACCGTCGACCTGCGCCGCTTGCTCCATCTCCCAAGGGATTTCTCGGAAGAACGCGGACAACACCCAGATAGACAAGGGCAAAGTGAACGACATGTACGGGATGATCAACCCGATCCACGTGTCGTACAGGCCGATGCTGCGCCACATGTCGAACAGCGGCGGCACCAACGAGATCGTCGGGAACATCGCGATCCCCAACGCCATCGAGAGAACGAGCCGCTTGCCCTTGAACTCCAGCCGCGCGATCGCGTACGCCGCGAGGGTCGCCAGCACCACCGACAGCACGGTCGCGATGAGCGAGATGCCGATCGAGTTGCGCAGTGCGCTGGTGAACAGGCCGGAGTCGAACACTGTCTTGTAGTTGTCCCACGTGAACTCCGCAGGGAAGAACTGCTTGTCCTGGTCGTCTGCCTTGAACGACAGCGAGATGATCCAGGCGACGGGCAGCAGCGCGTAGAGAATGATCACCACGCCGCCGAGGCCCCACCAGAGGTTGCTGCGCTTACGCATCACCCATCACCCCGTACTCGACCCAGGTCGACCTTGAACAGCTTGATGAAGACGACCGCGATCAACACCACTGTCAAGAACAGCAGCACCGACACGGCCGAGCCCAAGCCGACCGCTGTTCGGCTGATCATCTGTCTGTACGCGAGGAACGACACCGTCTCGGTGCCCTGCGCGCCGCTGGTCATGATGAACACGTTGTCGAAGATGCGGTAGGCGTCGAGCGTCCGGAACAACAGCGCGACCATGATGGCCGCCTTCATGTTCGGGATCGTCACCTTCCACAGCCGTTGCCACGGCGTCGCGCCGTCCACCTTCGCGGCCTCCTGCAGCTCCTCCGGAACCTGGGCGAGACCGGCGAGCAGCAGCAGCGACATGAACGGTGTCGTCTTCCAGATCTCCGACATGCAGATGACGGCGATCGACGAACCGAACTGCGCGAAGAAGTCGTAGTTCTCCAACCCGAACAAGGTATTGATGAATCCCGAGTCGGGCGCGAACGCGAACTGCCAGGCGAACGCGGAGACGACCGTGATGATCCCGTACGGAACGAGGATCGACGTTCGTACCGCGCCACGTCCGAAGATGATGCGGTGCATCACCATCGCGAGCGCGAAGCCGATGATGAGCTCCACGACCACGGTGATGATGGTGATCAGGACCGTGACGGCGACGTCGCGCCACCACAGACCGTCGGACAGGACCACCGCGTAGTTCTGGAACCAGACGAACTCCCGGGACTCCGGGTCGGTGATCCGATAGCTCTGCAAGGAGAGCCAGACCGCCTGGATCATCGGGTAGGCGGTGACGACGAGCATCAGAACGAATGCCGGCGCGCAGAGATACCAGGCGAGCCGCTGTTCGCTGCGTGCCCGGTCGCTCGCGCCGCCTCTGCGTACCGCCGGAGGGGCAGGCGTTGCCGTTGTGGTCATGCTTGTCCTCCCTTCGGCCTCAGAGAAGTCGCTCGTCGTGGAGCACGGCGACGATCAGATCCGCGGCAGACTTGGGCGTTCCGTCTCCCACTCCAGACTCCGGATGCCAGGTACGCTGCACGGCTTCGGTGATGTCCGGGTAGTACGGCGTGACCGGACGCGGCGCGGCGTCGTCGACGGACTGGCGCAGCAGGTCGGCCATCGGGAACGCCTTCTTGACGTCGGCGTCGTCGTACACGGACTCGATGGTCGGGAGCAGACCCTCGGCGAGCGTGTAGGTCTTCTGGCTCTCCGGCGAGGTGATGCACTTGACCGCCTCCACCGCGAGGTCCGGGTGCTTGGTGAACGCACCGATCGCGAGGTCGATGCCTCCGAGCGGCGGCCTGCTCTCCTCGCCCTCGGTGACCGACGGCCATCTCGCCCAGCCGATGTCCGCGCGGAGTTCGTCGTTCGCCGCCGCGAAGATGAACGGCCAGTTCGTCATGAAGCCGCCGTTGTCCGCGGCGAACCCGGCCTGCGTCGTACCCTCGTCGGAGTTGCTCAGGTCGGCCGCCTTGGCCGGCGAGTCGGCGAGCAGCTTGACGACCTCGGCGGCGCGCTTCCCGGCCTCGGAGTCGAGGGCAGGGCGAACGTCCTTGCCCGCTTCGGGATTCTCCAGGATCTCGCCGCCCGCCGACATGATCAGCGAGTTGATCCAGACCATGTAGCCCTCGTACCGCTTGCCCTGGACCTGCACCGTGGTCTTGGTCTGCTCGGCCGCCTCGATGACCTGCGCCCAGGTGAGCTGGGCGTCGGGGCCGATGTCAAGGCCGGCTTGCTCCGCGACCGACTTGCGGTACCAGAGCACCTGGGTGTTGGTGTTGAACGGGACGGCGTAGAGGTCTTCCTCCCACTGCGCGGCCTCGAGCGGGCCCTCGAGCATGCCCTCGGTGAGGTCTTGACGTTCCTCGTCGGTGAACGGCCTGACGAAGTCGGCGTTCGCGAACTCGGCGAGGTACGGGACGTCGAGGCTCATCAGGTCGATGCCGGAGTCCTGCGCCGCGAGCCTCCGGACGAGCTGCTCGCGCTGGCCGGTCGACTCCCGGGGCAGCAGCGCGGTGTTGATGCGGTACTTGCCGTTCGCCTGCGTGGTGCAGGTCTCGGCGAGCTTGGCCTGCGTCCCGTTGTCCGGGTTGATGTACCAGGTCAACGCCGGCGGGCCGGTCTGGCTGCTGCAGCCGGCGAAGGCGCTGGCGGCCAGGAGCGTCGCGACGCAGAAGACCGCTCCCTTGCGGCGGTGGTGTCTTTGGGGTGGGCGGGCCGGTGCTCGCGCGTCGGCCGATCTGTGCGTCCGTTCCCCGTTGCCCTGACCTTTGCTATGCACCGTGTGCCTCCCCGGTCGCGTCAGCGCGTAGGCCATTGCCTACGCGCGGTAGCTCGTGGTCGGTCCAAGTTACGCCCGTGTGAACTCATCCTGTCGATCTTTGCGAAATCCGCAAGACTTTCCAGCGGCGCGGCGCGTTACTAGAAGATCGTGAGATCTCGCACCGAGTCCCTACCCTCTCGGGTGGCGTTTCAGTACGTCTCAGTACCAGTGATTGCGCTGCCAGAACGACCAGGCGCCACACGGGGTGCCGTACCGGTTCTCGATGTACCAGAGGCCCCACTTGATCTGGGTGACCGGGTTCGTGCGCCAGTCGTCGCCGAACTTCGCCATCTTGCGGCCGGGCAGGGCTTGGGCGATGCCGTACGCGCCGGAGGATTTGTTCTCGGCCAGGTGGTTCCAGTTGCTCTCGCGCCGCCACATGGGCACGAGGCAGTTGTACTGACGTTCGCTCCAGCCGCGCTCGATCACGAGCACCTTGGCGATCTCCTTGGGAGTGCCCTCCGCGAAGACCCGTTCCTTGTCGCGGCTCGCGCGGTCGATGGCGCGTTGGCGTTCGATCCTCGTCCGGTCGAACGAGGCCACGCCGCTGGCGGCCTGGGGCTCCTCGAACGTGACGGCAGTGCTCGCCTTGGCTGCGGTGGTGCTCTTGTCGTCCTGCTTCTTCTGGTCGGCGAGGCGGGCCCTGGTGGCGGAGGTGAGGGGTCCGGGAACCTTGATCTGGTCGGCGAGGAGGGTGTTGTCCTGGGCGAGCTGCCCCTTCGCGGTGGCGACCACCGCGGCCGTGACCCCGACGCCGGCGACGCCGACGCTCGCACAGGTGACGGCGGCGAGGGTGGGCTTGAGGCCCTTCCTGCCGAGGTCGAGGGAGGGGAGCTTCGGGAGTGCGAACCGCGGCCCCACGGGGCGCGCCTTCACCTTCGCCGAATGGCGCCCAGGTGCTCTATGCCTGCCTGGCTGCCGCGACGGCACCCTTACCTCCAGACGTCGCTCGTCCCCCGGATGAACACGGACTGTATCAAGACGGTAACGCTGTGCTCACGCGGGGATGGCGCGTGTCGGGCCGGCTCTCGAAGGGGTGGAGAGAGCGCAGGGGAATCTATAGCGGGCATCTTGGTCATCCGTCCAGTACCTGGAGGCGGGGAACGCGAAGGGTCTGTGGCCGAGTCCGGACCAGTCCCGCAGGTCGGGAACTTCAGGGGTGAAACGGCCCTTTTGGCGCGGTTTTCCTTGGCTGATCGCGGCCGCTGCGAGCTCTCCTGCCAGGCGGGATACGCCGCCGCCCGCCAAGAGTGGGAGCGCTCTCGGGCTGCGTCACTCGACGTGTGCCAGCTGCCGTCCTCTTCCCGCGAGCTGCCTCGGAGCGATCGAGCTCTGCGGATCGTGGGGTTCTGCCGTTCGCTCTCCGGCAGTGGGTGCTCCGCCTCGTCATCTCGTCCGCCATTGTCCGGTCGCGGCGGCTGATCGACTCCCTGCCAGCTCCTTGGCGCCGTCACTCCCCGTCGACCAGCTGCCGTGCTCACTCGTGCACGCTCGGCGGGTGTGGGTGCTCCGCCTCGTCATCTCGTCCGCCATTGTCCGGTCGCGGCGGCTGATCGACTCCCTGCCAGCTCCTTGGCGCCGTCACTCCCCGTCGACCAGCTGCCGTGCTCACTCGTGCGCGCTCGGCGGGTGTGGGTGCTCCGCCTCGTCATCTCGTCCGCCAGTGTCCGGTCGCGGCGGAGCGAGTAAAGGGCGCCGCGGCGGCTTCGCAGACGGGCAGCGTCGCTTCGCGACCGCTGCGCGGCCCTTGACTAGCTCCGCCGCGACCGGAAAGGCGCATGGACGAGATCGACGTGGCGCCTGATCGACTCCCTGCCAGCTCCCCCGCGCCTGTCACTCCCCGTCGACCAGCTCGCGCCAACTCTCGCCGCGCCCCATCCCCTTCGCCACCACTCCCGCTGGTTGGATGAAGGGCACCTTCATCCAATAGGTTTGGATGAAGGTGCCCTTCATCCAACGCACTTCCCCTCCACTGGCCGCCGAGCTGCCCCGCCACGTTCGGAGGGCGCTCGCAGGCGGTGGGAACGCCCCTTTGATGGGCAATGACAGGATGCGGGATCAGCTGATCGCTGTCCACAACTTGCCCGACTTCACCTACCGAAACGGGGTTCGGAGCGCTGTTGCAACGTTGGAGAACCCCAGCCCAGTAGGTGAAGTGGGCCCCTGGTTTGAATGAAGGGCACCTTCATTCAATAGGTTCGAATGAAGGTGCCCTTCATTCGAACCGAGCGGGGGCGCTACTCGTAGCCCATGGCGGGGATGACTTCCGCTAGTGCCTGCTCGATCCGGGCGCGGGTCTCCCCATCGAACTGGTCGTTGCGGTGGTTGAGGCTGCGCGGCACGAAGGTCGCCGCGGTCTCGACGTCCTCCAGCCCCACGTTCGCGAAGAGCGCCTTCCGCTGGGAAGGCCAGTCCGCCGCCAGGTCCTCGGCCTTGACCTCCACGTATCGCTGCGAGTCGAGCGAGGCCGTCGCCTTCCACGAAAGCCAACGGTCGTAGATCGGCAGCAGCCAGGCGAGGGCGCCGTCGACGGTCGAGGGTGCCCAGGACTGGTCGAGGTGCGACGCGAGCACCGCGATCGGGTGGCGCTTGATGTGGACGATCGTCGCCTCGGGAAACAGCTCCCACAGGAAGTCCATGCACAGCAGGTTGAACGGCGTCTTCTCGCACCAGATCGGCTTCCCCGCGTCCGCAGCCGAGCCGCCGAACATCGTGTCGACCGCGCGACGCAAGATGGCGATCAGCTCAGGACGGTCCTTGAAGTACCGAGCGACCGCCACCCGGTGACTCAGCTCCTCGAACGGCCCCGCCGGCCAGGAGGCATGGCGAGACCCCGCCGCCCCCACGGGCTCGTCGAACGTGGACACGACGAGCTCCGACCACAGCCGGCCCACCGCGTCCCAGTAGTGCCGCTCGCCGATCGCCTGCGGCGCGGTGTGACCGCGATCGAAGTCCATCCGGCCGGGCACGCGCACGGTGAGCACGTCGTGAAGCCGACGAAGCGCGTCGTCCGCGACGTAGTTGTCGTACCGAACGGTGAGCGCGTCCGCCAGATCCCGCAAGCCGCCCGGGTCCACGATGAAGTGCGTCTCGATCGGCACCCGGTGGATCAGCGGGTGCCCGCCGAGTACGTCAGCAAGCTGCGACGTACCCGACCGACCGGTGCCGGCGACGAAGATCCGTGTCGGACTGTCCATGGCGACAGAGTCAACCCGCACCCCAGCCGACCTGCCAACCCAATAAGGCGCCCCTCCCGGACCCGGAAGGGGCGCCAAATTGCCCTAGAGGGTGATGTCCTCCAGCATCTCCGTCACCAGCGCCGCGATCGGAGAACGTTCGCTCCGAGTCAACGTCACATGGGCGAACAGCGGGTGGCCCTTCAGCTTCTCCACCACGGCCACTACGCCGTCATGCCGGCCGACGCGCAGGTTGTCGCGCTGTCCCACGTCGTGCGTCAGCACCACCCGCGACCCCGAGCCGATCCGCGACAGCACCGTCAAGAGCACGTTGCGCTCCAACGACTGTGCCTCGTCCACGATGACGTACGAGTCGTGCAGCGACCGCCCGCGAATGTGCGTCAACGGCAACACTTCGAGCATGCCGCGGTCCATCACCTCGTCGATCACCTCCGACGACGTGACCGCACCCAGCGTGTCGAAGACAGCCTGGGCCCACGGCTGCATCTTCTCCGTCTCCGACCCCGGCAGGTACCCGAGCTCCTGCCCGCCCACCGCGTACAACGGCCGGAAGATCACGACCTTGCGGTGCTGCCGACGTTCCATCACGGCCTCGAGCCCCGCGCACAGGGCCAACGCCGACTTGCCCGTACCTGCGCGCCCGCCCAGCGACACGATGCCGATGTCGGGGTCCAGCAGCAGGTCGAGCGCCACCCGTTGCTCGGCCGAACGGCCATGCAGGCCGAACGCCTCGCGATCTCCACGTACCAGGCGGATCGTCTTGTCCGCAGTCACGCGCCCGAGCCCGGATCCCCGCGACGACAGCAACACCAGCCCCGTGTGGCAGGGCAGTTCGGCCGCGGCGCCGTGGACGAGCGAGCCCGAGGAGTACAGCTCGTCCAGCTCGTCCGGCGACACGTCGAGCTCGACCATCCCGGTCCAGCCGGTCTCGACCGGGATCTCCGCGCGGTACTCGTCAGCCGACAGGCCGACCGCGGAGGCCTTCACCCGGAGCGGCAGGTCCTTCGACACCAACACCACGTCGCGCCCCTCGGCCGCGAGGTTCCGTGCGACCGCGAGGATGCGGGTGTCGTTGTCGCCGAGCCGGAAGCCGGCCGGCAGCACTTCGGCATCGGTGTGGTTGAGCTCCACCCGGATCGTTCCACCAGCGGCACCGATCGGGATCGGCTCGTCGAGGCGCCCGGCGGACACCCGCAGTTCATCCAACAAGCGCAGGGCGGAACGGGCGAAGTAGCCCAGCTCCGGGTGGTGCCGCTTGCCTTCCAGCTCGGTCACGACGACGAGCGGGATCACGACCTCGTGCTCGTCGAAACGGGTGATGGCGTGGGGGTCCGCCAATAACACGCTGGTATCCAACACATAGGTTCTGCGACCCGAGGGGGTCCGCGACTTACGACGTACGGGGTTCCGCGTCGAGGTAGCCATGCTTCCGTCCCCTCGAGCCCGCGGCGCGCACCCTGCGCCGCAAGTGCCCTTTGCGCGCTAGGTGTGAGACCGAGACCAAGCCCGAGGGCCGGGTGCCGGCCCTCCCGCCACAGGTCGTACTGACCCTGGGGCGACCTGCGCGCTCATTCCTCGCCCCGCCTTGCGGTGCTTGGATCGAGCTCGCATCGATGGGCCTCCCGAGCGGCCGGCTATCTATCCGACTCGCCACTTATGACGGTACGACGGTTCTGGGCATCCGAACAGAGGACACGCACGACCGCGTGGTGAACAGCGTGTAACGCCAGGCGTGGGAACGGTCGCCTGACCAGGTATTTGTCAGAGGCCGTAGCGCCGGTTGCGGACGCCGTACGAACGGATCGCCCGCAGGAAGTCGACCTTGCGGAAGTCCGGCCAGAACGCTTCGCAGAAGTAGAACTCGCTGTACGCGCTCTGCCAGAGCAGGAAGTCCGAGAGCCGCTGCTCGCCCGACGTTCGGATCACCAGGTCCGGGTCGGGCTGGCCCCTCGTGTACAGGTGCTCGGCGATGTGCTCGACGTCGAGCACCTCCGCGAGCTCCTCGATCGTCGTCCCCCGCGTCGCGTGCTCCTGGAGCAGCGACCGGACGGCGTCGGCGACCTCGCGGCGGCCTCCGTACCCGATCGCGACGTTGACCAGCAGGCCGTCGACGTTCGCGGTGCGTTCCTCCGCACCCTTCAGCATGTGCGCGAACGCCTCCGGCAGCAGGTCGCGCGCTCCCACCGGATGGATCCGCCAGCGCCCGCTGTCGGCGAGCTCGCCCACGATCCGGTCGATCACCGAGAGAAGCGGAGCGAGGTGTTCCTCGTCGCGGGTGAGGTTGTCGGTGGAGAGCATGTAGATCGTGACGACGTCGACACCGAGCTCTTCGCACCAGCCGAGGAACTCCGGGATCTTGTCCGCGCCGGCGTCGTAGCCGTACTCGACGTTCCCGCCGACCGAGCGGGCCCAGCGCCGGTTGCCGTCGATGACCACCGCGACGTGTCGAGGAATCCGATCGCTCGACAGCGACGCGATCAGTCGGCGTTGATAGAGCCGGTAGAGCAGGCCGGACAAGGCCATTCGCTCGGGTCACCTCCTCGACATGCCAGGACTGAGGCTACCGGCGCGCACCGCTCCACCGCAGCGGGCGCGGGGCCACGAGTCAGATAACGGTCCCTGGCGCCGCCTCAGCGGGCTGGGTACCCTCTCCCTTCGGTCGCGTCGTCGGGATGCGCGGGGGCGGGAGCGTGGATGGACCGCGGGTACGTGATCGGCATCGACTCCGGCGGCAGCCATACCCGAGTGGCGTGCGTCGACCTCGAAGGCACCGTGCGGGGAACGGGGCGAGGCCCGGGTGGCAGCCCCAACCACAACGTCGACGCCAGGCGTCATGTCCGCGACGCGATCCACCAGGCGATGGAGGCGGCGAACGTCAAGCCGCCGCAGGTCGTCGCGATGGTGTCGGGGATGGCGGGCTTCGACCAGGAAGACGATCTGAAGTGGGCGGCCGGGTTCCTCGACCTCGACGGTCTCGGCTGCCGGGCACACGTCGTCAACGACGCGATGGTCGCCCAGGCGGGAGCGTTCGCCGGCGAGCCCGGGATCGTCGCGATCGCGGGAACGGGATCGATGATCCTGGCGGTCGCCGAGGACGGCGAGGTGATCCGCAACGACCGCTACCGCCACTACGCCGGCGGGGCACGGCACCTGGTGTTCGACCTGATGGCGCGGATCCTGATCGACGAGGACACCGCGGCGGACGCCGTACTGGTCGAGGAGATCTGCCGGTACTGGGGCGTGTCCGACAAGCCCGGGTTGCGGGCGAAGGCGCGGGAACTCGAGGCCGCGGACTACAACGAGGCCAAGCGCTTCTACGGCCGGATGGCTCCCCTGGTCACCGCCGCCGCTGACTCCGCGCCGGTCGCGGGCGCCGCCTGCGACCGGCTCGCGCACTTCACCTGCGTGGGCATCCGCCTGCTCGCCGCCCACTTCCCTTCGCCGACGGTGCGGGTAGCCCTGCTCGGAGGGCTCGCCCGTTCCCCTGCGTTCGCCGGTCGGGTGTCGGTCGAGCTCGCGGGGGTCGCTCCCGCTGGGCGGTTCCACGTCACCGATCCAGCCCTTCCGCCGGTCGCGGGAGCCGCGCTCCTCGCCCTCCAGCGCGCCGGAGTCGTCGTCGACGGGCCGGTGATCGAACGGCTGGCCGCCGGCACCTCGCACCTCACGACCTAGAATCCAGGGAATGCGGATCCAGAAGTACACCCACGCATGCGTACGCCTAGAGAAGGGCGACCAGGCGCTGGTGATCGATCCGGGAACGTTCTCCGAGGCGGAGCCGCTCGACGGCGCGACGGCGGTGCTGATCACGCACGAGCACCCCGACCACCTCGACCCGGCGAAGCTGGAGAAGTACCCGGACCTGCCGATCTACACCAACGAGGCCGTCGCCGAGCAGCTGGCGGACTTCGGCACGGACCGACTGAACGTCGTCGCCGAGGGTTCGCGGTTCGAGATCGGCGCGTTCCAGATCTCCGTCCACGGCGCGCTGCACGAGGTGATCCACCCCGACCTGCCGTCGGTACCGAACGTCGGCTTCTTCGTCGACGACTCCTTCTTCCACCCCGGCGACGCGTTCACGGTGCCCGACCGCCCGGTGCGGACGCTGATGGTCCCGGTGAGCGCGCCGTGGCTCCGCGCCGCGGACTCGGTCGACTACATCCGTACGGTCCGCCCGGAGCTCGCCCTCGCCGTCCACGACGGGCTCTACAACGACATCGGTCTGTCGATCGTCGACCGGCTGCTCGGGCAGATGGCCGAGCAGGCCGGCTCGGAGTACCGCCGGCTCGCGGTCGGCGCAGCGGTCGACGCGTGACCGAGTACGCGCTGCTGGTCCTCCCGGCCGCCAACCGGGTGTACGCCGACGCGACACCAGCACTGACCCGCGCCGAGCTCGGCGCCGTTCTTGGCGACGCCGTCGGAGCGGCGGCCGAGACGACGTTCGGCGGCGTGTCGTACGTGACGTTCACCGCCGACCTCGCGCCCGACGCGATCGCGAAGCTGTCCAACCTTTCGTCGGTGTACGCACTCTTCGCCCGCGAGGGCGAGCTGCTGCGCCCGGTCGAGCTGACGCCGCTCGCGACGTACGACGACGACCTGATCACGATCCCGAAGTACGCGGGCAAGACCAACGAGCACTTCACCAAGCTGCTGCTGAACGTGACCGTCGCGGCCAGCGCGTTCGCCACCGCCGAGCGCAAGCTGCACGTCTTCGACCCGCTGTGCGGGCGCGGCACGACGCTGAACCAGGCCCTGATGTACGGCTGGGACGCGACCGGCATGGACGTCGACGGCAAGGACTTCGACGCGTACGCCGCGTTCCTCAAGACCTGGCTCCGGCGCAAGCGGCTCAAGCACCGCGCGGACATCACCCCAGTGCGGCGCGAACGCAAGACGCTCGGCCGCCGGCTGGACGTGACCGTGTCGGCGACGCCCGAGCTGCACAAGGCGGGCGTCAGCCAGTCGTTGACGGTGGTGAACGCGGACACCCTGCTCGGCCGCGACGTGTTCCGCGCGTCGGCGTTCGACCTGATCGTGGCCGACGCCCCGTATGGAGTGCAGCACGGCAGCCGCGCGGCCGGCCAGTCGTCGCTGTCGCGGTCGCCGTTGGACCTGCTGCGCAAGGCCGTACCGATCTGGGTGGAACTGCTCCGGGCGGGCGGCGCGATCGGCCTGTCCTGGAACACGCACGTCGCGCCGCGCACCGACGTCGCCGAGCTGTTCGCCTCGTCCGGGTTGACCGTTCGCGACGAACCGCCGTACGACGGCTTCCGGCACTGGGTGGATCAGTCGATCGACCGCGACATCGTGGTCGCCGTCAAGACCCGCTGACACCGCGGCCGGCCAGGTGTCGGCCGAAGTGGTCGGCGAGCTCGCCGATCGCGCGACCGACGTACTCCTGCTGGTCGTACAGGTCGATGTGGTTGGTGGTGTCGAGCCAGACGATCCGCTTGGGCTCGTCCGCGGCTTCGTACGCTGCCTGCGCGCCCTCGGGGCTGCAGTAGTCGTCCTTGCGCCCGTGCACGATCAGCAGCGGCGTGGGCGAGACGAAGCTCGCGGCGCCGAGGGTGTTGAACGTCAGCAGCGTGTACGTGGAGAACGCGGTGACCTCGTTCCGCCAGAACGAACTGCGGCCGCGCTCGGTGCCGTAGTACGCGAACGGCTCGTCGCCCGGCATCGACGCGACGCCCTCGAGTGCGACGGCCGGGATGCGCTTGTCGGGTTCGTCGGCGTACTCGCGCATCAACTCGGCGAGTGTCGCCTGGTAGGCCCGGGTGCCCATCTGGTCGCGGAACCAGGCCGGGCTGTTGAACCCGCCCGCCACGCTCGCCACGGCGGCGATCCGGCGGTCGAACGCGGCCGCCCGGACGGCGTACCCGCCGCCGAGGCAGATGCCGACCGCCCCGATCTTGCTGGCCGCGACCTCGGGCCGTTTACTCAGGTACGTCACGGCCTCGCGGAGGTCGTGCACCTTGCCCTGCGCGTCCTCGTGCTGGCGGGGACTGCCGCCGCTCTCGCCGAAGTTGCGGTGGTCGAACGCGAGCGTCACGTACCCGGCCTCGGCGAGCTGGTCGGCGTAGACGCCGGCGACCTGGTCACGGACACCCGTGAACGGGCCGGTGAACACCAGCCCCGGCATCGGCCCGCTCGCATCGCCCGGGACCCGGAGGTCGCCGACAAGCTCGATGCCATCGCTGGCGAAGGTGACGCGTTCGGTCCGCATGCCGGCCTCCCGAGGGGGAGCTATTGCTCCGCGCTGTCCTCGAGATTGTCGGCCGATCCGGTGCCGCTGTCAGGACCCTTGGACCGAACTTCCTCGACATGCGCCATCGCCTGGCGCAGCTCGCCCAGCCAGGCCTCGGTGTTCCTGCCGACCAGCTTCACACACCACGCCAGCGCCTCGGACCGGGTCCGGGCCACGCCGGAGTCGACCAGGGTGTCCAGCACCTGGCGCTCGGCCTGCCGCAGCCGCGTCATCACCGGTACGGACAGCGTCGTGAACAGCTCCTGGGTGTCGCCGCACGTCGCGCCCCACGCGACCTTCCGGCCGGCGCCGTGCTCGAGCTCGCGTGCGATCCCGATCCGGTCATCGCGCGTACGCTCGCGGAACTCCTTGATCCGACCCGACTCCGCGGCCGCCTTCTCCGCCGCGGACGCCTCGTCCCCGACCGTCGGCGCCGCCAGCCGGCCGACCACGGTGATCTCCTCGCGGTCGATGGTGATCTCGATCGCCTCGGTGAACCACTCCCCCGGAAGCCGGCCCGCCAGCCAACCCCGGATGCGCTCCTCGCGCTCCTGCGTCGTCTTCATGCTTGGATGATTACACGATTACATCGATACGGCAACGCGCGGCTCGTGCTCGCCGGGCGACGAGCGCCGGCCGCCCGAATCGGCCATGAGGATTCACCCATTCTCACGTTGCACGCGCGGTCTGGGTGGAATCGTGGCCTCTGCGACTGCACCACATGGGACTTGGGGGGTTCGATGGTTCGCGAGCGGGCGAACGCGTTCGCGCACGCGCATCCGATCTGGTTCGGCGTCATCGCGACGCTGTTCTGGGTCGGCCTGATCCTGGCGGCGATCCAGCTGCCGCCGCATCCGCTCTACGGGCCGATGTACGTGAACGCGATCGGCTTCATCTTCGGGCTGCTCGTGGTCTGGCTGCTCGGCTGGCGACGCGCCGACGTCGGGCTCGGCCGGCAGCGGATCGACCGATCGCTGTGGACGATCGCGTCGTTGTTCGTGCTCACGCTGACGTTCGCGCTCCCGGGCATCCAGGGTGAGCCGTACATCGTCTTCTGCACGGCGGTCTGGTGCCTGCTCATCGGCCTGAACGAGGAGCTCTGGAGCCGCGGCATCATCCTGTACCCGCTCAGCCGGCTCGGCCCGTACGTCAGCTCGCTCATCGTCGCGCTGCTGTTCTCCAACCAGCATTGGCTGAACTTCGTCTTCTTCGGCGCATCCCTCGAGGACCAAATCGCGCAGCTGATCTCGACGTTCACGTTCGCCTTCGCCCTGACGGCACTGCGCTGGCGCGGGCTGACCATCTGGCCGCTCGCGATCCTGCACGGACTCGGCGACTTCCTCCAGCTGACGTCGCCAGGCGCCGCCCCATGGTGGTGGCAGCTCGCGATCGCGGTCTTCGAGCTCGCGTACGGCTGGTGGCTGCTCCGCACGGTGCGGCGCTCGCACACCACCGCACCCGAACCGAGGCATGCCGCCTGAGAGCACGTCACCCCGCACGTGTGACGATGGGCGGATGAACCGGCTCGGCGAAGCGACCAGTCCGTACCTGCTCCAGCACAAGGACAACCCCGTCGACTGGTGGCAGTGGGGACCGGACGCGTTCACGGAGGCTCGCGAACGCGACGTGCCGATCCTGCTGAGCGTCGGCTACTCGGCCTGTCACTGGTGCCACGTGATGGCGCACGAGTCGTTCGAGGACGAGCAGACGGCCGCGTACATGAACGCGCACTTCGTCAACATCAAGGTCGACCGCGAGGAGCGGCCGGACGTCGACGCGGTCTACATGGAAGCCACGCAGGCGATGACCGGCAGCGGCGGTTGGCCGATGACCTGTTTCCTCACTCCCAAAGGCGATCCCTTCTACTGCGGCACGTACTTTCCTCCGAGCCCGCGGCACGGGCTCCCTTCGTTCGGCCAGCTCCTCGAGGCGATTGCCGAAGCCTGGAAGGAGAGGCGTGACGAAATCGTACGTGCCGGCGCCGACATCGTGGAGCGACTGTCCACAGGGGTGGTGAAAGGTGACGGCCCACCCGACGAGGCAGCCCTCGACGGCGCGGTCGCCTCGATCGGCGAGAACTTCGACGACGTTCACGGCGGCTTCGGCGGCGCACCGAAGTTCCCGCCGTCGATGCTGCTCGAGTTCCTGCTGAGGCACGCGGCCCGCACCGAGGACGAGGGCACGCTCGCCATGGTCGCGCTCACCTGCGAACGCATGGCCCGCGGCGGCCTTTACGACCAGCTCGGCGGCGGCTTCGCCCGCTACAGCGTCGACAACCGCTGGATCGTGCCGCACTTCGAGAAGATGCTGTACGACAACGCGCTCCTGCTCCGCGTCTATCTGCACTGGTGGCGCCTCACCAAGACCGCTCTCGCCGAACGCATCGTGCGCGAGACCGCCGACTTCCTGCTGCGCGATCTGCGAACCCCACAAGGCGGTTCCGCCTCCGCGCTCGACGCCGACAGCGAGGGCGTCGAGGGCAAGTTCTACGTCTGGACACCCGACCAGCTCCGCGATGCCCTCGGCGACGACGACGCCGAGGTCGCGATGGAGCTCTTCCTCGTCACCGAGGAAGGCACGTTCGAGCACGGCAGCTCGACCCTGCAGCTGCCCGCCGACTCCGACCGGTTCGAGGAGTTTCGCGCACGCCTGTTCGAGATTCGCGCACAACGCATCGCGCCCGGCCGCGACGACAAGGTGGTCGCGGCGTGGAACGGGCTCGCGATCGCCGCACTCGCCGAGGCCGGCGCCCTGCTCGACGAGCCGACGTACGTCGACGCCGCCATCGAGGCCGCGCAGCTCCTCCGCGACCTGCACACGGTCGACGGCCGGCTTGTCCGCACCTCCCGCGACGGCAAGCCCGGCACCAGCCAGGGCGTGCTCGAGGACTACGCGAACGTCGCCGAAGGCAGCCTCGCCCTGCTCGCGGTGACCGGCGACGCGCGCTGGCTGGAGTGGGCGGGCGAGTTGCTCGACCTCGTACTCGACCGGTTCGACGACGCCGAGCACGGCCTGTACGACACCGCCGACGACGCCGAGCAGCTCGTACGACGGCCGCAGGACCCGACCGACAACGCCACGCCGTCCGGTCGTTCCGCCGCGGCCGGCGCGCTCCTGTCGTACGCCGCCTACACCGGCTCGGCCAGGCACCGCGAGGCGGCCGAACGCGCGCTCGGCGTCACCGGCCTGCTCGCCGATCGAGCACCGCGAGCCGCCGGCTGGGGCCTCGCCGTCGCCGAGGCGGTGCTCGCCGGCCCGCTCGAGATCGCGATCGTCGGCGACCCGAACGACCCACTGCGCAAGGAACTTCTCGACGCGGCGCTGAACGGCACCAGCCCCGGCGCGGTGGTCGTCGCCGGCGAGCCGACCGAGGGCGAGGCAGCCATCCCCCTGCTTGCCCACCGCGGCCTCCTCGACGGCAAGGCCGCGGCGTACGTCTGCCGAGGCTTCGTCTGCGACCGCCCCGTCAGCACGGTGGCAGACCTACAGGCCCTGCTCTAGCTTCGGAATTTCGTGTGTTGGTGGGTGGAGCGTGTCTTGGTCGCCTTACCCGGCCAGTGGCCGCTCTACCTGGCGTCCACCCCACGTAAAGGGGCCAATGATCATGTAAACATGATCATTGGCCCCAGGGCGGGCCGGGTCGAACCACCGCCGGACGAAAGATCGAGGCTACTGGCCCAAGACTCGAGGGAGAACCGGTGTGACTCCGCAAGAGTGGAGCGTCCTCGCTTCCGAGGTCGTCTACGACACCTGGATCACCGTCGTCCGGGACCGCCTCCGCAAGCCGGATGGTGGCGAGCTGGACTACCACTACCTCGCCTCAGCGGGCTCGTCGTCGGTCCTGGCCTTCACCGAGGACGAGCAGGTGGTGTTGACGCGGCAGTATCGGCATCCGCTTCGGCAGACCATCTTCGACCTGCCCGCCGGCGGGCTTCGCGCAGGTGAGGAACCGCAAGCCGCGGCGCTCCGCGAGCTCGCCGAAGAGACGGGTTACGTCGCCGGCGAGATCGAATCGCTGGGGCGATTCAACCCGATGCCCGGCACGATGTCGCACACGTGCCACGTCTTCGTGGCTCGCGACCTGCGGCTCGGCTCGAAGAACCTCGATGAGCACGAGGTCATCGACGTGGTTCTCATGCCGTGGCCAGACGTCGTGACCCTGGTGCTGAACGGCGACGCGGTGGACGGATCGCTGGTCTACGCAGTGCTCCGCTACCTGGCACGGACGACGAGCGGACGCTAGAAGTACGACGGCCCGCTGTTCGGCGATCCCGAGCAGTTGTTGCCGGTCCACGTGTTCTGGTCGCTGAACCACTGACCCGGCCGGAAGTCGTCCGCGCACCCGTGCACGCTGCCCGTGACGTCGTTGTTCTCGACCGTGTTGGTGCGCGGCGCCCAGTACGGGCGGGTCTCGTCGTTGCCGACCAGCAGGATGCCGTACCAGCTCGACACCGCGTTGCCGCGCACGACGTTGTCGGTCGTCACGTCGTTGTCGGTGTCGTGCAGCTGGCAGAGCATGATCGCCGCCGAGCGCTCACCGGATGGCCCGGAAGCGCACGGTCGCTGGTAGGGCTGGCCCTGGTTGGTCGCCGGATGGCGAACGGTGTTGCCCTCGATCAGCCAGTGCGAACCGAACAGCGAGATGCCCGCCCAGTTGGTGTTGGCGACGATCGTGTTGCCGATCAGCTGCCCTCCCCAGACGCTCGCGATGTCGAGGCCGGGACCGGTGTTGTCGCGGATCGTCGTGTTCGCGATCCGCGGCGCCCAGTTCGACGGCCCCGCCACGGTCGACACCACGTACACGCCCGCGCCGGGTGGGCTCGGGCAGCCGGACCACGCGCCGTTGTGGCGGATCAGGCTGTCGGTGACGTCGACGCGCACACCGGCGATGCCGAGCCCGTAGCACCGAGCTCCTTGCAGGACGACGTTCCGGGCCGTGAAGCCGCGGCAACACAGCGCCGACGTGGCCAGACCGCCGCTCTCGAGCGTGAGGTCGGCGACGACGAACGGTGCACCGTTCGACCCGTCGTCGTTGAGGATTCCCTCCGCGACTGTGTTCTCCCACGGCTGCACGGCACGCAGCACCGTGGCCGAACGGTCGCCGCCCGGCGTCCCCCGCACGGTGTGGCCAGCAGGCACGACGACGAAGTCGTCCACGTCCCAAACGCCCGGCGCGACCTGCACGCACGCGTTCGCGCTCACCGCGTCGCGCAGCGGCAGCTGGCCAGACCAGCCGAAGCAGTCCGCCGCCGCGGACGGCAACGGGACGACGAGAAGGGACGCCAACGCGGCCAGCACCACCAACATGCGTCTCATGAGGTCAGCCCCGCGATCTCCGAACCGGCCATGAGGAAAGCGCCGACGCCGAAGTCCTCGGTCCGCGTCGCGGGCGCCGCCGCCGGCCGGTCACCGCCGGGCTGGCAGTACCCGAGGAAGCCGTCGGAACGTACGGCCGTCGCTACCATCCCGTTCCACGCACGCGCGACCACCGGCAGGTACGTCGCCCGGTCGAGCAGCCCCGCGCGGATCCCGTACGCGATCCCGAACGCGAAGAACGCCGTGCCGCTCGTCTCCGGAGCGCCGAAGTGCTGCGGGTCGGACAGGTTCGGGTACCAGAATCCGTCGGCCTGCTGGACGGTTCGCAGCTCGGACGCAAGGTCCCGCAGCCCGCGCACGTACTCCGGCCCGCGCTTGTCAGTAGACGGGATCACCTTCAGCGTCTTGGCGTACGCCGCCATCACCCAGCCGTTGCCGCGCGACCAGTGCACCGGTTTGCCGTTCGGCGACGCTGCCGCCTCGCCGTCGACCTGGAACCGGTGGTCGCGATACCAGAACGCCGACGACTCGCTCCGGTTGCCCGGCTTGACGTAGACCGCGGCGTTGCCATGCTGGCGTTTGGAGTAGTGGTAGAGCCGGTAGAGCTTCACCCAGTACAGGTTGTTCCCACGCAGCTTGCCGAAACGGGCGAAGACCGGCATCGCCATGTGCAGCGTGTCGCACCACCACCAGTCGTCGTTCTTGTCCGGCTGGTCGGTGAGCATGCGCGAGACCGACGACTCGATCATCGCGATCTTGTTGGCGCCGCCGACCTCCTCGAACAGGTCCAGGTACGCCTGCCCTGCGCAGTGGTTGTCGGCGTTCCGCGTGGTCACGCCGCCGGTGAGGCCCCACGCGTTCTGGTTGCCCCACGCGAGGCCGTAGTCCAGCAGGCGTTGCTCGCGGGTGAGCCAGTAGTGGTGCATGAGCCCGCTGAAGTACGTGGCGCGCGCCCAGTCGGTCCCGCCCGGGTTCGCGTGCGTGCCGATCCAGTAGTTGTCGACCCGGTTCAGCACCTCGACGACCTCGGCCCGGGTCGGCAACGTGTCGGGCGGTGCCGCCTCGGCTGCCGGACCGGCGAGCGTCGCCGCGGCTCCGAGCGCCGCCGTACCGGTGAGAAACTGTCTGCGCCTCATTGCGCACCACCTCCGAAGGTCACCTTGACGACGGGGAAGTCCGAGCTGGTCGGGCCTGTCGTGTGGGCGTACGTCACGTACTGCACCTTGCCGTTTTGTTCCGCGTACTCCGGATGCGCGAACGCGGCGTAGCTGATCGAGGCGAGACCCGTTCCGGCGGAGGGCAACGCGGTCGTGAGCAGGCCCGCCGCGGACCACGGGCCCTCGGGCCGCGCCGCCACGCGGTAGTGGATGTCGTTGCTGAGCGGCACGCTGTAGAGGGCCACGAACCTGCTCAGGTACGGACTCCAGAACACCGACGTCCCGGCGGCTCCGCCGCTGAGCTTGCCGTTCTCCCCAGCGGGCAAGGGAGTCGCGCACGACAACGCGGTCGACCACACGTCCGGGCAGGCCGTTGAGTCGCGGCCGGGACCCGCGTAGAACCGCCATGCGGCACGATCCCACACCGCGTTCGCGGGCGTCAGCGGGACGCGTGCCAGTCGACACTCGGACGCGAGGAACCCGTAGCACCCATACGCGTAAAGGAATCCGCCGTCGACGTGCATGCCGGTGTCGAAGTGTGGATCGGCCGTGGCCGGGTCGGTGTCGTACGGCCAGATCGCGCTCGGCGTCGTCGGGTCGGTGGCGTTCGCGACGTTCTGCCGTACCCAGCCCTCACCGTCGGAGGTGGCCTCGGTCCAGACGTTCACGCCGATCCCGACGCCGTCGAACCGGAACTCGCGGCAGGCCTCGTTGCGGTTGTCAATGTCGTCTTGCGTGCAGCCCTGCTTCAACGCGTGGTACCGCTTGATCAGGCTGTAGAACGCGAGGATCCGCCCACGAGCGGGGTCCGCGACGACCGAGCCGCCCCAGAGCGCGAGCTCGTCGCCGCATTGCATCCAGGCAACCCCGGCTCGGGGTTGGCAACCCGCGGCAGGACTCGTGTCGGCCCGCTGGATGTTCCACGCCCGCTCGGTGGGGTTGAGCCCGATGAACTCGCGCGGTGCGCCGTCGCCGCCTTCGTACCACCAGTCGCTCACACTGTCGGCGAGGTCGAGGTCGACGGTGAGCGCGCCGGTGTTGCCGAGGAACCGCCGGCCGTCGCCGTTCGGCTGGGTGAGGAACGTGTCGCCGAACGACCAGTACGAGAACCGCAACCCCTGCCCGTTGTCGTAGCCCGCGCTCTGGCCGTTGTCGTGGCCGGCGATGAAGCTCGGCTCGTTCAACGGGCTGTAGACGACGCCGTTCGTCGCGCGCTCGTAGCGCGGTCCGTTCGCCAACGTCACCACGGACTCGGTCGGCGGCAACGGCGGCGCTGCCGCCGAGAGCGGAGGGACGAGCCCGCCGGCGCAGAGCAGCCCGGCCAGGGCGACCTTGGCGATCATCGTCCGATCTCCCGGTAGTAGAGCTCACCTCGTCGCGCGGAGATCGCCGTTGGCGCGCAGAGATAGGCGAGGTCCGTACCGTTGGCGCGAGTGATGACGCCCAACCGTTGCACGGGTTTACCCGCCGCCACGGGCGTCTCCACCCAGCTCGCGCCGTTCTGCTCGGCCGCGATCGCGGTACCGCCGGCGTCGGACTTGACGTAGTAGACGCGGTCCGAGCTGCCCGCCGTGGTCACGTCGAGCGCCGCGGTGGTCTGCGAGGGTCCGCCGTACATGATGTCCCTCGTCCAAGCCCCGTTGACGAAACGCGCGCGACGAACCTTGAACGTGGGCGTGCCGACCTCTCGGTAGCGGTACGCGATCACCGGCGTCCAGGTCGTCCCGGACGGACGCAAGGCCAGCTTGGCACTCTGCACGCCGAAGTCGCCGTCGTACGCCTCGCCCGCCATCAGCGGCTGGAAGATCAGCCCTGGTGTGGCCGGCGTCGTCGGGATGGCGACCTGGGTGCCGTTCGCGACGTGGAACGTGTTCGTCCCCGGTCTGTACTGCAGGTACGAGCCCTCGTGCCGCACACCCGTCGCGGCGTAGGCCCACTCGAACGCGATGTGCACCACCCCGTCGGCGGTCACCTGAACGTCGTCCGGGTAGACGGTGCGCTGCGGACTCTGCTGGTAGGCGAACGCGGTGCCGCCGACCAGCGACCAACTGTTGGTCGCGTTCGTCCAGTGATAGAGCCGCGCCCCGGCACGGGTCGGGACGCTGCGGGCGCGAATGATCAACCACAGATCGCCGTTCGGGGCGCGGGTCACGTTGGGATAGGTGAAGCCGAGGCTCCCGTCGGGCAGCTCCGACGTCCGGCGGGCGAACTCCGTAGGGTCCCCCGGCCGCACCGACCGGTAGTAGGTGATGCCGGTGCTGTTGTGCATCGCCGCGAACACGTGGATGAAGCCGTCACCGTCGACCGCGAGCGACGGCTGGTTGTGGCCGAGGTCGTCGGTGAACTCCGCGCACACCGTTCCCGTCGTGTTCGGGAGGCAGCCGCGGGCATAGCTTCCGGCGGCGTCGCGGCGGGTGACCCAGACGTTGTGCCGGCCGGGGTTGTCGAGCACGTCGGTGTTGTACGCGAGGTACGTACGGCCGGCGAACTCGTCGATCGGCGACCACCAGCCCGCCTGGTTCTTGTCGTCGACCGCGACCGAGATGGTCTCGAGCGGTCCGAGGACGACGGCCGCCGAGGCGGGCGGCGCCAGAACGGCGCCGGCGAGAACAGTGGCGAGGACGGCGGTGGCGAGTGCCGAGATTCGGATCGGGATCATCGTTGGCTCCCAGATGGTCACGTAGCGCTTAGCTCTACGCGTTCTGTGCACGAGCTTGCCAGATATTGACGATGCCATCCAGACTTCGGTAGGTGATTTGCAGCTTGCTGCCAGCTCCGTCAGCCGGCGAGCGCTCGTACCGCCGCCTCGTCGACCGAGATGCCCAGGCCAGGCCCCTCGGGGACCGCGACGCTACCCGCCTCGGGGACGAGCACGTCGGTAGCGAGCGGGCGGCCGAGCGGGTTGGTGCCGACCCAGTACTCCAGCACGTCCAGGTTGGGGATCGCGGCCGCGCAGTGCAGGCTGGCGGCCAGGTGGACGGCGGAGCCGATGCTCACGTGCGGAGTCGCTCGCGCCCCGAACGCGTCGGCGAGCGCGGCGATGCGCATGGTCTCGGTGATCCCGCCGGCGCGACAGACGTCGGGTTGGAGAACGTGCAACGCCTCGCGACGCAGGAACTCCAGCGCGCGGAACCGGCCGGCGAGCGAGTCCAGCGCGAGTGGAATGTCCAAGCGGGCGGCCAACATCGCGTACGTGTCGAGCAGCTCCGGGCCGACAGGCATCTCGAAGAACCCGACCCCGAGCCGTTCGAGCTCACGGCCGACGAGCAGCGCCTGGCGCGCGTCGTACTGCCCGGCGGCGTCGGCGTAGACGCGGCAGCCGTCGGCGAAGACCTCGCGTACCGCGGCGACCGACGCGACGTCGGACGCCGGATCGACCCCGATCGCCACCTTCACCGCGTCGTAGCCCTGCCCGCGCAGCGTCTCCGCCTCTGCCCGCACGGCGCGGAGTCCGTCGGCACCGGAGCCGGCCGGTGCCGCGGGGATGCCGGACGCGTACACCGGGACGCGCTCTCGCTGCCTGCCGCCGAGCAGCGCGTAGAGCGGTTGGCCGAGCGTCCGTGCCCACGCGTCCCACAGCGCGATGTCGACGCCGGACAGCGCCTCGATCCAGAAGCCGGAGTCGTGACCGCGGACGCGCATGCCGGCGTACATCCGGTCCCACGTCACCGCGAGCTCGTCCAGCCGCGAGCCGAGCACCAACGGGGTCAGCAGCTCGTCGATCAGTGCGCAGGTCGCGGTCACGGCCACCGGCGCCTTCGCCTCACCCCAGCCGACGACGCCGTCCGCGGTCTCGACGCGGACGAGCGCGGTGTCGATCGTGCGCGAGTAGAGGTAGTGGCGACGCGACTCCGGCGGGTACGTCGGCATCCGCTGCTCGGAGCTCCACGTCCGCGCGCCCCAGTACGTCTCGGCCGGCTCGGCGCGCAGCGCGAACGTCTCGAGCTTGACGACCTTCATGCCTGTCTCCTGTCCAGCAGCGCGAGCAACAGCGGTCCCTGGCCCCACGGGTGCAGGCCGAGCGGGCGGTCGAGGTAGCTCTCCACCGTTCCGACGGGCGTCGCCTCGGAGGTCGGGAGCGCGCCGTTCTTCAAGCCCGCAAGGGCTGCCGCGAGCGCGCGGTCGGCGAGGTCGGCGTACGCGGCGTCGACCAGGCCGTGCCGTACGGCGGCGCCCACGGCGTGCGCGACGTACGCGGACGTCGACAGCTCCACCGGGGCGTCCGGTCGGTCGACGACCGTTCCCCAGCGGCCGTCGCGTTCGCACGCCGCCAGTGCTTCCACCAACCGTCGCAGCCGCCTGGCGAGACGGTCGTCCGGTACGTGGGCGAGGACGCCGGTCAGCCCGAGCAGCGCCCAGCCCTGGCCGCGTCCCCACGCGACGCCGTTCCCGCGTCCCGCGGCGACGTCGTACCCGTGGTCGAACAGCCCGTCGTCGCGCTGCAGCGCGGCGCACGCCTCCTCGGTCAGCTCCACCGCGGCCTCATCCTCGCCGAGCAACGCGAGCCCAGGCCCGTCGGTGTGCAGGCAGTCGACCCAGATCGTGCGCTGCCACGGGGGAAAGTCCGGCCGATGCACGCGCGGCCGGCCAGGCACGGGCCGTACGGCATCGACGACCGCGGACCGGAACGCCTTGGCCCACGGGCCATCCAACCCGAGCTCGACCAACGCCTCGACCGGGACCAGGTGATCGGTCGGGTCACCCGGCGGCCGCGCCGCGGCGGCGCTCATCAGGTCGCGGACGTACTCGCCGTGCCCCGCTCGGACGAGCCCGTTGAGCGCGGGGCCGATGCCGAACCCCCAGACCTTGAACGAGCACCGCAAGGTCGCGTTGACAACGCCCTCGAGCTCAGCCGACAAGCTTCTGCATCGCCTCTCGCGCCGTCTCCAAGCCCTGCTTCGGCGTCGCGTCGCCGATGAGGATCGCCTGCACCTGCTTGGCGAGCGTCTCGTACAGCTGCGCCGACTGGGGATACACCCACAGCGGATCCGACTTCGAGGTCGCGGTGACCTTCTCGACGAACGAGGACGCGAACGGGTCGCCGGTGAACGTCGGATTCTCCAACGCCTGTTGGGTGGTGGGCGGATACCCGGCGCTCTTGAAGTACGTGATCGCGGTGTCGGCGTCGCTGGTGAGGTGCTTGACGAACTGCCCCGCCGCGTACTCGCCCTCCCCGCCGGCGACGACGGCGAGCACATGCCCCCACGCCATGGCCTGCGGCTGGTCGCCGGCCTTCAACACCGGCCGCTTCCAGGCGACGAGCTTCTCGCCGATCTTGGGATCCGTCGCGTTCGCGGAGACGAACTTCCGCGCCGGCGCGGCGTCGTCGTACAGGCCGACCTTGCCCTGGCCGAACAGCGCGCGGGCGTCGAACCGGTCCATGTCCTTGCCGATCAGCCCCTTGTCGTACAGGCCCTTGTACCAGGTCAGGGCCTCGACGGACGGCTCGTCGCCGACCACGATCTTGCCGTCCTCGACGACCGGGCTGCCGAACGTCCACATCCACACGACGATGTCCTTGAGGTTCGCGACCTTGGTCATCGCCGCGTACGGCACCACTCCGCCACCGAGGCCCTTGAGCTCGGTCAACGCCGCTTCGAAGTCCTCCAGCGTCTCGGGCTCCGTCGTGATGCCGGCGCGCTCGATCAGCTCGGAGTTGCCGACCAGGCCGATCGCGCCGTGCGTCCAGGGCAACCCGACCTGCTTGCCGTCGTACTGCCCGACCTTCAATCCCGCTTCGGTGTACCGGACGTCCTTGGCGAGCGGTGCGAGGTCGGCCAGCTTGCCCATCGCGCCGAGCGAGGCGACCCAGGTCACGTCGAGCTGCACGGCGCCGGCGACCTGACCGCCCTGCAGCTGCAGGATGACCTGCTTGAGGTAGTCGTTGTACGGGTACGACGGCGTCTTGATCGTCACGCCGGCCGACGACTTGTACGCGTCGAGCAGCTCCTGCAGCTGCGCCTTCGACGCCGCCTCGTTCATCGACCAGCTGGTGAACGTGACGTCCTTCACGCCGTCGTCCGTGGTCAGCCCGTCGGCGTTCTCGTTCTGCGTACTCGGCGGCGGACCGCCGGACGGTGCGCACGCCGCGAGCGTGCCGGCCGCGAGCGCGCCGAGCAGGACGCGGCGACTGAGGGTGCGATCCATGGTGCCCTCCACTAGGTCGTGTTGCGGAAATAGCGCCGGTCATCGCGCGTAGCGCGATGGCGCGCGGCGCATCGCGCCCGGCTGGGCGTGGTGCAGGAGGAACTCATAGTCGTCCTATGGGTGACGAACTGGACCGCGGCCAGGCGGGATGCGAGGTGTCGCGCGCCAGGCGATCTTTTCGCAACACGGCCTAGCCCTTGACGGCGCCGCCGGCCAGGCCGGCGACGAGATAACGCTGCAGGCTGACGAATCCGACGATGACCGGGACCGAAACGATCAGCGAGGCCGCCATCAGCGCCGGCCACGCGGTCTGGAACTCGCCGACGTAGGTGTTCACCAAGCCCGGCGGCAAGGTCTGCTTGTCCGGACCGGCGAGCGTCAGCGCGAAGATGAAGTCGTTCCAGCCGCGGATGAAGGCGAACAGCCCCGCGGCGACGACACCGGGCGCTGCGACCGGCAGCACGATGCGATGGATGATCGTGAACCGGCCCGCGCCGTCCACCTTGGCCTGCTCGATCATCGCGTCCGGGATCGTGTCGAAGACGCCCTTCAACATCCAGATGCACAACGGCATCGTGAACGCGGTGAACGAGAGAACCAGGCCGAGATAGGAGTTGAGCAGGCCGAACGCGTTGAACAGCAGGTACAACGTGATCAGCAGCAGCGCGTGCGGGAACATCTGCGACGCGAGCACGAGGTACATCAGCGACGACCGGCCGCGGTAGCGGAACTTCGAGAACGAGTACGCGGTGTACGTCGCGACGGCAAGCGTGAGCACGGCGGTGGCGACCGACACGACGACGCTGTTCAGCAGGTAGCCGAGCAGCTTCGGGTCGCTGACGAACGACTGGAAGTGCGCGAACGTGACCGAGGTCGGCAGCAGCTTCGGCGGGAACTGGAACACCTCGCCGGCGGGCCGTACCGCGGTGACGAGCATCCAGTAGACCGGCAGCAGCGCGAACGCCCCGACGAGGACGATCGTCAACCAGGCAAGGAGCTTGCCCTTGTCGATCGGCCTGCGCCTCCTGGACCTCGCCGCGGCGCTGCGCGAGCGGCTCGGTGCGGGCGCGGTGAGCGTCGACGTCATACCGGCCTCGGCTCGCGACGTTCGGAGTAACGCAGGTAGACGATCACGACGACGGTCAGCACCAACATCCAGAGCGCGCCGAGCGCACCGGCGTGGCCGAGGTCGAAGCCCTTGAACGCAGTGGTGTAGACGGCGACCGCGAACGTGGTCGTGGCGCCGGCCGGTCCGCCACCGGTGAGGACGTAGATCGTGTCGAAGTGCTGGAGGTTCCAGATCAGCTCGAGCAGCACGACGATGCCGATGATGCCGCGCAGGTGGGGCAGGCTGACGTTGAAGAACCGCCGTACCGCGCCGGCGCCGTCGAGCGCCGCGGCCTCGTACAGGTCGCGGGGAACGGTCTGCAGGCCGGCGAGCAGCATCACCATCATCCAGGGGAAGCTCGCCCAGGTCTTCGCGACGACCACCGCGACCATCGCCCACAACGGGTCGCTCAGCCACGACGTGCTGTCGGTCGCGAGCCCGGTGCGGACGAGGACACCGTTCAGCAGTCCGTAGTTGGTGTTGAAGATCCACAGCCAGACGAAGCTCACGACCACGCCGGGGAGCACCCACGGCAGCAGGAACAGGCTGCGCAGCAAGGCCTGTCCGCGGACGCCGGCGTTCAGCGCGAGCGCCGCGGCGAAGCCGATGACGAACGGGAGCAGCGTCGCGGAGATCGTGAAGACCGCTGTGTTGCGGGCGATCTCGAGCGCGTCACCGCGCAGGACGTCGGCGAAGTTGTCGAGGCCGACGAAGCTGCGCCCCGCCAGCACGAGGCTCTGCCGGAACAGGCTCGTGCTGAGCGCCGAGATCAGCGGGTAGAAGACGATGCCGGCGAGCAGGACGAGCGCCGGCAGCGTCAGCAGGACGCCGAACGTCCGGTCCGACAGACCTCGGCGCCGCTCGGAGCCGGTGAACGTGGTCACACCGCGACCCCGTCCGGATGGCTCGCGGTGTAACCGAGCGCGATGCTCACCGAGTCGGCCGCCTCGATCAGCGTGGCAGCGAGCTCGCCCTCCCTGGCTTCGAGGTTGAGCGCGGTCAGCGGTCCGGACACCGACATCGCGGCGACCACGTCGCCGGACGCGTCGCGGATCGGCGTCGCGACGCAGGCGCGGCCGAGCGCGAGCTCCTCGACCTCGGTCGCGTACCCGCGGACCGTGGCGGCCTCGAGCTCGGTGTCGAGCTTCTGGTGGTCGCCGATCGTGTGCTTGGTGTAGGTCGGCAGCTCCGGGCCGAGCAGCTCCTTGCGCTGGTCGAGGGTGGAGCCGAGCAGCAGGCACTTGCCCAGACCGGTGGCGTGCAGCGGGTTCTTGCGTCCTGCTTGGACGAAGCTCTTCGGCGCGCGGCGGCCCTCGAAGTTGCACAGGTAGAACAAGCTGGCGCCGCGCCGGATGGCCACGTTCGCGCCGAGACCGAGCTCGGCGGCGAGGTTCTGCGCGACCTGGCGGGACTCGCGGTGCACCGGGTGCTGGTTCAGCGCGGCACTGCCGAACGTGATGAGCGCGGGGCCGAGCCGGTAGAGCTGGCTGACCGGGTCACGTTCGACGAACTCGACCGACTCCAGCGTCGCGAGCAGCCGCGAGGTCGTCGACTGACCGAGGCCGATCGCCCGTGCCACGTCGCTGACGCGCAGCTCGGTGCGGCCGGAGCCGGCCTCGAGAAACGCGCGCAGGACGGCGGCACCGCGTTCGACGCTCTGGTTCGCGGCTGCGCTGGAGGGGGTGGTCGGAGCCATTCGGATGCCTCTCGGGTTCCGTTGTGCAATTATTACGCAGCCTACGCAGATAGCGGATGACGTCAAGCACTAGTCACTCTGATGTGGCGGATACTGGAAGCGATGCGGATCATTTCGGTCGAGACGTTCGTCCTGCGGCTGACGCCTGCCAGCGCGGACGGGATCTACCTCGGAGTCCAGGCGGACGGCAGCAAGCTGGCCGACGCCGGGTACGTCGTCCGCCCGCCGTGGCGGAGCCTGTACTCGGCGCGGTACGAGACCGTGCTCGTCCGGGTCGAGGCCGACTCCGGACAGGTCGGCTGGGGCGAGGCCCTGGCACCGGTGGGGCCCTCGGTCGTCGCCTCGGCCGTCGACGAACTGCTCGCGCCGCAGCTGGTCGGCGCGGACCCGCTGCGGGTGCGGCCGGTGTCGTCGGCACTGCGCGAGCTGATGCGCGAACGAGGGCATCTCGTCGGGCACCAAGCCGACGCGATCGCCGCTGTGGATATCGCGTTGTGGGATCTCGCCGGTCGTCTTCTGAAGGTGCCAGTCGGCACCTTGCTCGGCGGCGCGTTCACGGACCCGGTGCCCGTGTATGTGTCGGGGCTGCCGGTTCCGACCGATCCGGAGCGGGCTTCGCTCGCGCGCTCCTGGGTCGAGCGCGGCGCTCGCGCGGTGAAGCTGCACCTCGGGCACGGGGTCGCGGCGGACCTCGCGACGTACGACGCGGTGGCTGCCGCTGCGCCGTCGTTGCGGATCGCGGTCGATGCGCACTGGGCGTACGACCGCGCCGACGCGATCCGGCTCGGCCGCGGTCTGGACGAGCGCGGCGCGCTGTTCTACGAGGCGCCGCTCGCACCGGAGGACCTGGCAGGCCATGCGGAGCTGCAGGCCCTGCTCGCGACGCCGGTCGCGGTGGGCGAGACGCTGCGCAACCGGTACGAGTTCGCCGCCTGGCTGGACGCCCGCGCGCTGAGCGTCGCGCAACCGGACGTGGGACGTACCGGGATCACCGAGGCGATGGAGATCGCCTCGGTCGCTGCCGCGCGCCACGTTCCCGTCGCGCTTCATCACTCGGTAGGGCTCGGCGTCAGCGTCGCCGCCGGCCTGCACGTCGCCGCGGCCACCGAGGGTCTGCTGCTGTTCGAGTACCAACCGGCGACGCTCGAGGTGGCGAGCCGGATCCTCCATACGCCCCTGGAGCTGTCGCCGGCCTCGATGCCGGTGCCCGCGGGACCGGGGCTCGGCGTCGAGGTCGACGAGGATCTCGTTCGCCGGCACGCTGAGCGGACCACGAAGGTGAAGGGATGAGCGCATGACGCATCCGGTGAGCGGCCTGGTGCCGATCCTCGCGACCCCGTTCGACGACAGCGGCGCCCTGGACACGGCTTCGCTGAACCGGTTGGTCGACTTCCAGCTGTGGTGCGGCGTCGACGGTGTGGCGACGTTCGGGATGGCGAGCGAGGGCTTCGCGCTGACGACGCCGGAGCGTTCGGCCGTGTTGGCAGTGCTGGCCGCGCGGGTGCCGTCGGGGATGCCGATCGTGGCGGGCGTGAACGCGACGAGTACGGCGACCGCGGTCGAGCAGGCGCGGTTGGCGGCGGAGAGTGGCGCGACGGGGCTGATGGTGCTGCCGCCGTACCTGGTGAAGCCGTCGCCGGGACAGCTGGTCGAGTTCTACGGCGAGGTCGCCGCGGTCGGGTTGCCGGTGATGGTGCAGGACGCGCCGGTGGCGACCGGGGTCACGATGCCGGTGCCGATGCTCGTCGAGCTGAGCAAGCTGGACGGCGTGACCTCGGTGAAGGTCGAGACGCAGCCGACGGCGCCGAAGGTGAGCGCGGTCGTCGATGCGGTGGAGGACGACTTCGCCGTGCTGGGTGGGCAGAACGCGCTGTTCGTCCTGGAGGAGTACGCGCGGGGCGCGGTCGGCACGATGCCGGCGTGCGAGTTCGCCGATGCTCTCCGGCTGGCGCTCGTCTCGTTCGCCGCCGACGCCCTGGCCGCCGCGCGGGCGGAGTTCGCGCGGCTGCTGCCGTTGATCCGGTCGGGGATGCAGGGACCCATCGCCTGGGCGGTGCACAAGCACGTGCTGGTCCAGCGCGGGGTGATCGCCTCGGACCGCGTGCGGTTGCCGGCGGCGCCGTTGTCCGCCGCGGATCGGCGCGACATCGACACGCTGCTTCACGATCTCGCCCTGCCCGAGTTCGCCGGGTGAGCCGCCGCGTCCTCCTCGTCGGCGGCAGCTCGGACATCGGGCTGGCGATCGCCCGCGCGTTCGGACCGCCGGTGGTGGGGGTGGGGCTGACTCCCTGCGCCGATCCCGCGTTCGCCTCGTACCTGGTCGCCGACTGCTCGTCCTCCGACGTCGCTTCGGACGTGGTCGCCCGGGCCGCTCGGGAGCTGGGCGGGCTCGATGTTGTGGTCCTGGCCGCGGCGATCATGCCGGTGGCGCCGGCGCACACGACCTCGGACACGCAGTGGCGGTCGGCCCTCGGCGCAGCGCTGGACTCGGCGTTCTTCGTGTGCCGCGCCGCGTTGCCCCTGCTCGGCGAGGGTTCGGCGATCGTGGCGGTGAGCTCGGTGAACGCCTTCCTCGCTGCCCCCGGCGTGCCCGCGTACGCGGCGGCGAAGGCCGGTCTCGAGGGGTTGGTTCGCCAACTGGCGTTGGAGTACGGGCCGCGCGGCATCCGCGTGAACGCCGTGGCACCCGGCCTCATCGGCGGCGAGACGGTGCCGGATTCGGCCGCCGGATATCCGCTGGGCCGCACGGGCCGGCCGGAGGAGGTCGCGGCCGCGGTGACGTTCCTTGCCGACGCCTCGTTCGTCACCGGCGTCGTGCTGCCGGTCGACGGCGGCCTGTCGATCGCCTCGCCGGCCGCGTTCGTCCGCCCCGACCTTCGAGCCAGGTGGCTGCAAGACTAGGGAGCGTGCTTCCTGTCTTCGACGAACCCTCTGAAGTTCTGGTCGCCGCCGAGGGCTGGAGCGAGCTCCGGCCCGGCGCGGACCAGGTCCGCCTCGATGTCGCGGCCGACGACTCGGTCACCGTCTTCGTCCGCTCTTCTGGCCCACTCAGCCGGGTCGTGCTGCGCTGGCCGTTCGCCCGGCCGGCCGACGCGTACGTGCTCGGCGACGCATGGGAGCGAACGTACGGCGAGCAGGCCTGGCGGCTGGTGCCGCCCGAGGTGCTCCCCTGGTACGTGCTCGTGCACGCCCAGGTCGTCTCGCGCACGATCGGCATCGGCGTCCGGGTGCGGCCGAACGCGTTCTGCGCGTGGACAGTTGACGACGGGTTCCTGTCGCTGCACCTGAACGTGCGGAACGGCGGATCCCCTGTCCTGCTTGGCGATCGTGAGCTCGAGGCGGCGACGATCGTGCACATCGCGGGTGAGCCGGACGAGTCGCCGCGGCTGGTGCACGAGCGGCTCTGCGCGGCGATGTGCCTCGACCCGCTGCCGTCGCGCGGCCCGCTCGTCGGGGCGAACAACTGGTACTACGCGTACGGCGAGAACTTCGGGCCGTCGAACGTCCTCAACGACGCGCGCACTGTGGTCGAGCTCGCCGACGGGCACCCGGTGCGGCCGTACTCGGTCGTCGACGCCGGGTGGAGCCCCGGCGGTTCGGCGCCGGGCGGACCGTGGACGGCGGGGATCCCCGGACTGTTCGACGACTTGGCCGGGCTCGCCGCCTCGATCGCCGAGGTCGGTGCGGAGCCGGGGATCTGGTTCCGACCGGCGTCGTTGTCGTACGTCTCGGATCCGTCGTTGCTCCGCGCGGGACCGCAGCCGGTCCGGGAGCAGGCCCTCGACCTGAGCCTGCCTTCGGTCCTCGACCTCGTGCGCGAGGACACGGCGCGGCTCGTCGACTGGGGGTACCGGTTCCTGAAGCACGACTTCTCGACGTTCGACGTCTTCGCCCGGTGGGGTCCGTCGATGGGGCTCGAGCTGACCGACGACGGGTGGTCGTTCGCCGACCGTTCGCTGACGAACGCCGAGCTGCTGCTGCGCTTCTACCGGACGATCCGCGAGGCCGCCGGCTCCGCGGTGGTGCTCGGCTGCAACGTGGTCGGGCACCTCGCCGCCGGGCTGGTGGACGCGCAGCGTACGGGTGACGACACGTCCGGGCGGGAGTGGGAGCGGACCCGGAAGATGGGCGTGAACACGCTCGCGTTCCGGCTGGCGCAGCATGGGCGGTTCTTCACGATGGACGCGGACTGCGTCCCCGCCACGCCGCGGACGCCGTGGTCGCTGAACCGCCAGTTCCTCGACCTCGTGGCCCGCTCCGGCACCGCCCTGTTCGTCTCGGTGGACCCGGCGGCGCGCACCGACGAGGTGGACGCCGATCTGTCCGCCGCCCTCCGCCTCGCGCTCTCCGGCGGCGACGCCGGCGGGATCGAACCGGTGGACTGGCTCGACACCCCCACCCCACGTCTCTGGCAGTCCAGCGAGGGTTCCGTGCGGTACGACTGGTCGGACTAATACCAGGTGGGGGTATAGTGGTGGGCGAGGGAGGAACGATGCCGAACACTGACGGGACGAGCGAGGGCGCCGTGGTGCACTCGCATGCGAGCGTGCCTGGCTACCAGGGCACCAAGGACGCGCATCTGAAGCGGCTTCGCCGGATCGAGGGACAGGTGCGGGGGTTGCAGCGGCTGGTCGAGTCCGACACGTACTGCATCGACGTACTGACCCAGGTCTCGGCGGCCACCAGGGCGCTCGAGTCGTTCGCGCTCGGTTTGCTCGACGAGCATCTCTCCCACTGTGTCGCCGAAGCTGTCGCCGAGGGCGGCGCGGAGGCCGACGCGAAGGTCAAGGAGGCGTCGGCAGCCATCGCCCGCCTCGTTCGTTCATAGTCCGCCGCGCGTACCGCACCCGAAGGGTTGGATCCGCATGCCTACTGCCACCTACTCCGTCTCCGGCCTGACCTGTGACCACTGCGTGCACGCGGTCACGTCCGAGTTCTCCGCCCTCACCGGCGTGAGCGAAGTGACCGTCGACCTCGTACCAGGCGGCGAGTCCAAGGTCACGGTGACCAGCGCCGCGCCGCTGGAGCTCGACGACGTGCGTTCGGCGCTGGACGAAGCCGGTGACTACCAGCTGGTCAGCGCCTGATGGAGGACCTGATCCGCCGCTGGCAGGAACCATGGGGTGCGATCCGGGACCTGCCACCGGCGGAGCGGACGGCTGACGGACTCCGCGCCAAGCTCGGCCTGCCAGGCCGCGTGTACGAGCTGCTCGTCTTCGACGAGGGCGACCGCGTCCGCCGGCTGGCCGCCGAGGTCGCCTCCGCGTCGGTGGCGACCTGGCTCACGGTCTTCACCACCCGGCCGGACTCGGCCGAGGTCGCGATGAAGGAAGGCGGCCTGCCGCCGGCGCCGTACCGCGAACGGTTCATGTCGATCGCGCTCGCCGACCACCCGGACGCCGCGGCACCCGCGCCGTACGAGCTCGCGGTGGTGCGGAACGGCCGGGTCATCCGCGCGGAGCTGCGGCTGCCGAACGGCGAGGTCGCGGCGTACGGGCACGCGGCGGTGAACGGTCCGGACGCCGCCGTCCACGACGTACGCACCCTCGACGAACACCAACGCCGCGGCATCGGCCGCGTCGTCATGGCCGCCCTCGCGCAGCACGCCGTCGCCGCGGGCGCGAAGACCGCGTACCTCACCGCGAGCGCCGAGGGCGAGCGGCTCTATCTGGCGCTCGGGTGGACGAACGTGTTCGCGCTGCTGGTCGGCAAGGGCGGCTTGCCGGTCGAGTAGACCCGCCGGGGCGGTCAGCGCGGGTAGGGGCGGTGCAGCTCGCACTCCGGGTTCAGCCTGACGCCGAAGCCTGGGGTCTCGGGCAGCTTGAGCCGACCGTTCACCGGGACCGGTTCGTCCAACAGCAGTGGCGAGAACATCGGCACGACCTCGCTCGCCTGCGGGTGCATCATCAGGAACTCGGCGAACGGGCTGTTGTGGCGGGTCACGACGAAGTGGTACGAGTACACGCTCGACCCGTGCGGCACCACCATCGCTCCGTGCGCGTCGGCGAGGGCGGAGATCTTGAGCAGCTCGGTGATTCCTCCACACCAGTTGACGTCTGGCTGGATGAGGTCGGCGCAGCCCATCTCCAGCAGCAGCCGGAACCCGTACCGCGTCGACTCGTGCTCGCCGGTCGTCACCCACATGCCGGGCGGCACGCGGCGGCGCAGCTCGGCGTAGCCCCAGTAGTCGTCCGGCGGCAGTGCCTCCTCGATCCAGCGCAGCCCGAACTCCGCACCCGCGTGTGCCAACCGCGTCGCGTAGTCCAGGTCGAGGGACATCCAGCAGTCCCAGGCCAGGAAGAAGTCGTCGCTCACCCGTTCGCGCATCGTCTGGAGCTCGCGCAGGTTGGCGCGCATGCCCGCCGGGCCTTCGGCGGGGCCGTGGTGCAGGGGCAGCTTGCCGCCGATGAAACCCATGCCCTCCGCGAGATCCGGGCGGGCACCGGTCGCGTAGAACACGAGCTCATCGCGTACGGGACCGCCGAGCAGCGCGTACACCGGTTCGCCGCGCAGCTTGCCCAGCAGGTCGTACAGCGCGAGGTCGATCGCGCTGATCACGTTGACCACTATGCCCTTACGGCCGTAGTACAACGTCGCGTTGTACAGCTGGTCCCAGATTCTCTCGATGTCGGTCACCGGCGCGCCCTCGAGGAATCGCGCGAGGTGCCGCTCGACGATGTACGCGCCGGGCTCACCAGCTGTCGTGAGGGCGAAGCCGACGGTGCCGTCGTCGGCTTCGACCTCCACCACGAGCGTCCCGAGCACGTTGAGCCCGAAGGCCTGACGGCTCTGCCGATACTCGGGATACTTCGCCATCGGCGTGGCGATGTGGTCGTCGATCCAGTGCTCCGCACCCTGGTCGTGGTAGTCGGCGCCACCACCACGGACCACGAACGCCCGGACCGCTCGTATACGTGGCATCGCCATCAGCTGCGCTCCCCTGCTGACGTGATGGCGTGCCCGTTCCGGCCCGGCGTGGTGGCGTGGGGACGGACCGTACGCATCCGTGGCGTTGCCATCACGCGGGCTCTCCTCGCGGCGGCCGCGGCCGCCCTGCTACGGGCATCGCCGTCGACTGCGCAGTCAACCGGCACGACGGCCTGCCCGTTCCGGCCCGGTGTGGTGGCGTGGGGACGGACCGTACGCATCCGTGGCGTTGCCATCACGCGGGCAGTTCTCGCATCGGCCGAGCGGCGCGACTCGGCCTTCTCGCTACGTGGCATCGCCATCAGACAGACTCCCCTGTCGACGTGACGGCGTGCCCGTTCCGGCCCGGCGTGGTGGCGTGGGGACGGACCGTACGCATCCGTGGCGTTGCCATCACTCGGGATTCTCTTCTCGCACCAGCTTCACCGGACCCAGCAGGCCAGAGACCCGCTGTCCGCCGAAGACCATCGTCGTAGGTGAGGCGTCATCCAGATAAGGCGCCAATGTGTTGAACACGCTCACCTCGATCTCGTTCGCGCCCGGTCGCACCGCGGCAGAGATGTCGAACCGATACGGCGACCATACCCGTGCACCGATCAACTCGCCGTTCACTCGAACCTCTGCCGTGCCACGCACGCGCCCCAGCTCCAGTACCGTCGCCGCGTCTGTCACGTCGGCACTGTCAATCTCGACTTGACGGCGGTACGTCACTCCTCCTGAGTACGAGCCTAGACCCGCATCAGCCCACTCACCCTCGCTCAGTGTGCCTTCTCCACAAGCGAAGATCGGCGGGCCGTCCCAGAGAGCTCCTTCCGTGCGACCATCGACCGGCTCGACCCGAATCGTCAACACCCGGTGCTCGCGTTCCGAACCCGGCAACGACAGCATGCCACGATCTGCCGACAGTTCGCTTTCGTCCATCCACAGGCTCACCCGATCCGACGCGACCGGCAACGTGCAGGACGTGGCGCCAGGCGGCACCGTCAGGCGGTACCACTCCGCGGACCGTTCGCTTCCGGCGAACGCGTTCGGCACCACGTCGAGCACGGTCTCCGCGTGCGCGATCGGTTCGAACCAACCCGCATGGCGCAACGGATGTGGCCGCGGCCTGAGCAGTGCCCAGCGCGGGTCGTACGTCTGCTCGCGCCGGCGCGCGGTCGGCACCGTGACGCCGTCACGCGAGAACGTCCACGCGTCATCAGTGATGAACGCCCGCACAGCCCCGTCGCCGAACGAGATCTCGGCATCGACGAGCACTGCCAACGGCCCACCGATGTCGGTGAAGCGGACCTCGATCTCGTTGTCCCCAGACCGAAGCACCGACGTCACGTCGTACGGCAGCACCCGGTTCTGCCCGCCGTACGGCTCGAACGCACCCTGCGTCGCGATCTCCTGACCGTTGACCCACAGCGTCGCCGGCCCGTCGGTCCCCAGCTGCAGCGTCGCCTGAACGGGAGCCGACGGCAGCGTCAAGGGGGCTCTGGCGACGACCGCCGACCCACGGGCGGATCCGTCTCCCGGCACGAGCCACTCCGGCCGGACGAACGCCGCCGCGTCGGTCGTCAACGCCCAGTACCCACGGAGGAATCCGGCCTTCTCGGCCGTGACGTGCAGCTCCAGCGAGTTGTCGCCCGCGCGAGCCGCGACGGTGTCCAGCCGCAGGAACCCACCAGGATCGGCCGGCAGCACCGTGCCGTTCCACGTCACCTCGGCGACGCCGTTCGTGCCGACGGCCAACGTGTACTCGCCAGCCTCGGGCACCGGCAACGTCGTCCGCAGCTCGACGACCTCGCCCGGCTCGACCCGGTCGACGTGCCAGAACTCGTCCGGCACGCGCGCCTTCGGTCCGAGCATCCGCGAGTGCGCGTGGTCGTTCTCGATGCCTCGGGACAGCGAGTACCTGATCGGCGTCCAGTCCGCACCCGACCGGCGCAGCCAGCCGAATGTGCCCTGCCCGACAAGCACCGAGCCCCACTCCTCGGCGTCGTCCAGGCGGTGGTCCAGGCGCCATTGCTGGATGGGCAACGGGCCTTCGTGCGCCGGCAGCGCGAAGTCGCCATGAGAGTTGTCGGTGGTCGGTAGCAGGATGCTCGACCATGAACCTTCGAGCGAGATTTCCGTCCGATCGACCGGACCCGGCGAAGCGCTGCGTGCCGTCGCTGCGGCCGCGTCGACTGCTGCGTCATCCGCCGCAATGGCGCGCCACACGAGCACCGCCGCGGGTGCCGTTGCGAAGTCGACCGTGACCTCGACGCCGCCGTCGACCTGCCGTACGGAGGCGGGCCGCGAGGTGCCGGTCAACGGGTCCCACTGCTCGACCTCGGCGGCCGGGCCGTCGATCGTGACGGTCGAGCTCGGCAACCAGTCGGTCGGCTCGAAGCCGTACCCGTTGCCGCGCATGCCGCCGATCCAGTCCTGGGAGTTGGGGATCCGGGTGATGGTTCCACCCGCCGCCGGAGTGGCGGGGACGAACAGCACCTGACGGTCGTCGACGACGCGCCGCAACAGGCGGCCGTCGGTACGGATCGCGCGACCGAGTCGCTCGAGTACGGCCGGGACGTCCTCGGACGTCTCGACGTGGACGGCTGTGCCGGCCGCGACCAGGTCGCGCAGCCGGGCAACCGCCGTGTCGCCTGCTGAAGTGTCAGCCAACGAAGGGAGATCGCCCACGACAACGAGCAATCCACCCTGCTCGCAGAACTCGACCAACCGCGACGCGGTGTCGGCTTCGAGCACCGAGGACGACGGCAGCACGATCGCGCGGTAGGTCTCCGCGCGGGTGTGCAGCCCGGCCGAGTCGGCCCGCGCGCCGGCGACGGTGTCGTCGTCGAGGACGTCGAAGTCGAGCCCAGCCCGGTCGAACACGCCGGGTGCCGGGTCGAACCAGACCATGCGCCCGACCAGGTCGAGGTACGCGCGGTGTGCCCGCTCGGCCTCCGGCCGCGGCCCGCCCAGCAGCGACGCCGCCTGGATGGTCGCGGACGGGAACAGCACGCCGACGTCGCAGGTGTGTTCGCCCTCGGTGAGCAGCCAGCTGAGCCGGCTGACGGTGTCGGCGAAGTGCCGGTAGTGCCGCCAGTACGGCTGCCGCCAGCAGGTGCTCGGCGGCGCCCACTCGTACCAGCCGCCGCGGGTCGAGTAGTAGACCGCGTGCGGGTTGTACAGGTTCGCGCCGGAGAGCAGCCACGGGACGAGCCAGTCGAACGTCTCCTCGAGCGTGCCGCCCCAGCCGCTGGAGTGGAACGACTCGATCCAGGTCCGCGGCCGGTCGTAGTGGTGCGCGAGCGAGCTGTGGATGCGCGCCTCGCCGTGGTGGTCGCTGCCGGGCGCGCTGTACCAGCGGTGGGTACGCGCGTAGTCCGCGTACTGCTTGGTGCAGCTGATCGGCTCGCCGGCGCGCGACGGTCCCTGCTGGTCGACGCCGAGCAGCAGGCCGCGGCTGTCGTGCCAGTCGAACAACGGCCGGAAGAGCGCGTCCTCGGCAAGGCCGGCTCGTACGCGTTGGTAGTCGGCGCGGACGCGGGCGGACTCCGGTCCCCAGTCCTCCCAGAGCGCGGCGAGCTGGGATTCGACCCGGTAGCCGCGGCGGGAGACGAACTCGCCGGAGAACGACGGGCTCCAGGTCGGCAGCGAGGGCAGCTCGTCCTGAAACGAGCCGACGATCACCTCGCCGATGAACTTGCTCAGCCGGCGGTCGAACTCGCCGTGCACGGTGTCGATCAGCTTCGCGCACGCCTCGCGCGAGGTGTAGTCGAAGCCCTGCCGGAGGCTGTACGCGAGCATCACCCGGTGCGGGCCGGCGCCGCCCTCCCAGCGCGCCCGGCGGTTGGCGATCTCCAGCGGTACAGGTGGTCCGGCGACCTCACCGGACGCGTCGAGTGGCAGCGCGAAGGCCGCCAGCGGCGCGCCAGCGGCCGGCGTCTCCAGCTCGATAGCGTCGGCCGAATCGACGGACACCCGTTCCAGCGAAGCGCCCATGAACTCGGGTTGTTCGGTGACGAGCAGGCCCTGCAGGTTGGCGCCGGAGAAGCCGATCTGGTCGTAGAACCACAGCCGCGCGCCGATGCCGCGCGCGTGCGCGCACAGCCCCTCCCAGATCGCCCACCACTCCTCGGAGAGCAGCGGCGGATCGTCGGCGAGCGAGCCGTACGTCGGGCCGGTCGGGGCGAGGTTCAGGACGACGACGTTGTAGACGCCCTGCGAGACGAGCTGGTCCAGCTGCCAACAAAGCCGATCCAGCTCCAGGCGTTCGCCGCTCCACCACCAGATCGGCACCGGAGAGTACTCAGGCCGTGGTGTGGAGAAGCCGTCGAAGAGGTCAGCGTGTGCGGAAGGCCGAGACATGCATCCACCCAATCGGTTTGGGTCCGGTATCGGTCAAGAGGTGACGCGCGACGGTCTTGCTGGTTACCGTATGGCGAGTTTCAGTAGTGTGAAGTTGGGTTCACATATACGAACTTGCCCGGGCACATCCCTCGGGAGGTCCGCATGGCCGAGGCAGTGAAATCCGCAGAACGAGCACTCGCGATTCTCGAGCTGCTCACGACGACCGAGCGCCCGCTGACGTTCACCGACATCGCCGACTCGCTGCAGTACCCGCGGTCCAGCCTGCACGGGCTGCTGCGGACACTGGTCGAGCGCGGCTGGGCGGACTTCGACCTCACGCATCGCTCTTACACCTTGGGTATTCGTACCCTCGAAGCCGGGAACGTCTACACGCGTTGTCTAGGACTGGTCGAGCGCGCGCTGCCGCTGATGGAGCAGATCCGCGACTCGATCGACGAGACCGTCCAGCTCGCGGTCCTCGACGGGATGCAGAACGTGTACGTCGCGAAGGTCGATGGCAAGCAGACGTTGACACTCGCGTCCGAGGTCGGTCGACGGCTGCCAGCGTACGCCACCGGCGTCGGTAAGGTCCTGCTGGCCGGACTTGGTCATGACGATCTGGTTCAACGGCTGCGGGTCGCGCGGCTGGAGCCGTTCACCCAGAACACCATCCTCGACAAGCAGCGCTTGCTCGCGACGTTGGAGCAGGTGCGGCGCCGCGGTTTCGCGGTGGACAACGAGGAGTACACGATCGGCCTGCGCTGTGTGGCCGTTCCGATCTACGACTACAGCCGGCACACCGTTGCCGGGTTGTCGGTGTCCGTGCCGACGATCAGGTTCACCCCCAAGCACCGCGAACGTGCTCATGCCATGCTCACCGACGCCGCCGGGCAGATCTCGGCCGCGCTGGGCTACCGACCGGCGCGCATGGTCGCGTCCGTGGAGGTTCGTTGACGATGTCTACAAGCTCTTCCGGGGTCCCCGCGGAATCGCGCCCTCAGGATCCGACGGAAAGCGATCAGGCCACGGAGCGATTCCGTGGGGTGGTATACGACGTTCAGATCCTGCCGATGGGACGGGGCGACATCCCCGGCCCGGAGCTGTTCTGGATGAGCAGCTGGAACGACTGGCACACGTTGCTGTTCCAGTCCGTGCTCATCCGCGGCAACGGCGTGACCGCCTTGGTCAACACCGGGCCGGCGGCCGACCTCGGGCCGATGAACGCGCACTGGTCTCTCGTCCTCGGCGAACGGGCCGTCATGCGACGCGAGGACGACGAGTTCATCGTCGACCAGCTCGCCAAGCACGGCGTGACCCCGGCCGACATCACGCACGTGATCCTCACGCCGCTGCAGCTCTACACGGTGAGCAACGTCAAGCTGTTCAGCAACGCGCAGATCTGCATCGCGGAGAAGGGCTGGGTGCACTTCCACACCACCCACGAGCACCCGCACGACAACCGCGCGACCTCGTTGCCCGACGACATCCTCGTCCACCTCGTCACCGAGGCTTGGCCACGAGTAAGGCTGCTCGCCGACGAGGACGAGCTCGCGCCCGGCCTGCGGACCTGGTGGAGCGGCGTCCACCACCGCGCGTCGGTCGTCGTCGAGGTCGACACCCCGAACGGCGTCGCGGCGATCTCGGACAGCTTCTTCGTCCGAGAGAACGTCGAGAAGGGCATCCCGATCGGCATCAACGAGAACATGTACGAGGCGATCGCCGCGTACAAGCGCGTCCGCGAGACCGCGGACCTGATCGTCCCGCTCTACGATCTGGGCAACCTCGACCGTTACCCGGAAGGCAAGGTCGGATGAGCCGAACCGTTCTCGTCACCGGATCCGCCCGCGGCATCGGGCGCGCCACCGCCGCGAGGTTCGGCAAGGAGGGCGCACGCGTCGTCGTGAACTACCCGCCCGGCGAACGCGACCACGCCGACGAGACCGCGCAGCTCATCTCCGACGGGGGCGGCACCAGCCTGCTCGTCGAGGCCGACCTCGCCGACCCGCAAGCGGTTCAGCGCATGGCGGCAGAGGTCCACGAGGAGTGGGGCGCGCTCGACGTCCTCGTCAACAACGCCGGCATCTGCCCGTTCAAAGACTTCTTCGACATCGACCTCGAGTTGTGGGATCGAGTCCAGCACGTCAACCTGCGTGGCGCGTTCCTCGTCACCCAGGCGTTCACGAAGAGGATGGTCGACGAGGGCAAGCCCGGCCGCGTCATCTCCGTCTCGAGCATCTCGGCCTGGGTCGGCGGCTCGCAGCAGGTCCACTACTGCACGACGAAGGCTGGCATCTCCTCGCTGATGAAGAGTCTCGCGATCGTTCTCGGCCCGCACGGCATCACCTGCAACGCCGTTCTCCCGGGCGCGATCGCGACCGACATCAACAAGGACGACTGGACGAACGCCGAGAAGCTCGACTACTTCAACCAGCGCATCCCGGTAGGGAGAATCGGCCAGCCCGACGACATCGCCGGCGTGATCTGGCTGCTCTCCCAACCGGAGTCGAGCTACCTGAACGGGTCCGACGTCCTCGTGGACGGCGGCATGTTCGTCAACCTGCAGTAGCGGCTCAGGGCGTACGCGAGTAGGCCCCGTGGTCGGGCGCCAACGGCAGGTCGACCGTGGTCCCGCTCTCCGCCGAATGGTAGATCGCGGCCACCAACGACAGCGCCTCGTGTGCCTCGGCGATCGTCACCGGCGGCGGCGCGTCGCCGGACAGCGCGGCGCCCAGGTCCTCGAACATCCCCGCGAACCCGTTCCGCCGAGGTGTCGACTCGGCCCGAACGAGCTCGTCAACCTCCTCTTGCAGCCCCGGATCCCGAGCGGTGAACGTCCACACGTCCTCCCCCGGCGCGTACGCCGAGGACCCGCTCTCCGCGGTCAGCCCCGCGTACACGAACCGGTAGAGGCTGTAGTTGCCCGCCGCCCCGATCGTCACCGCGGACGTCGCGAGCGCACCGTTCGACAGCCGCATCGTGATCGCCGCCGTGTCCTCGACCTCCAGCGGATGTACCAACGTGGCGACCTCGGCACGCACGCGCGCGACCGGTTCGGTCAAGTACGTCAGCAGATCGTGCGCGTGGATCACGTGCCCGATCACCACGCCGCCCAGCTCGGTCGCGAGTTTCCCCCGCCAGGGAACGGAGTAGTACGCGGCGTCGCGGTCCCAGTGCACGATCAGCGAGGCCGCGATCGGCGGGCCAGCCAGCCCCTCGGCGATCAGCCGACGCAGCTGCCGCGGCCCGCGTCCGTACCGGTACTGGAACACCGGGACCAGCAGCCGGTCAGCCTTCAACGCGGCGGCGGCCAACAGGTCCACGTCGGCTGGAGAGGCCGCGACCGGCTTCTCCACCACCACGTGCTTGCCGGCCTCGAGCGCGCGCAGCGTGAGGTCCTTGTGCGTGTACGGCGGCGTCGCCACCGAGATCACGTCGATCGTCGGATCGTCGAGCACGCGGTCGAACGAGTCGGTCGAACGCGCCGTCGGGACCATCGCCACCAGCGATTCGGCGCGCGCTCGGTTCAGGTCGCAGATCGTCGCGACCTCGTACAGGCTCGGGTTCTGGATGTAGCCGATCAGGTGCGAGGTGCCGATGCCCGCGCCGACGATGGCGACCCGGTGTCGCGTCACTTCAGCCCTCCGACTCGCGTGGCGGAGGCCTGCGCGTTCAGGGCGACCTCGGTCGCGGTGAACACGTGCTCCTGCGGAATCGCGGTCGTCGTCCGCTCGGCCACGTCCCGCACGATCGACGGGAAGTACGGCAGCTGCACGTCGAAGCTCTCCAGGTAGTGCGTGCCCTTCTGGTCCACCAGGAACAGGTGGTCGCCGCCCGGGCGGCCGAGCAGGTCGATGTACTTGCGGATCTCGATGTAGCCCTCGGTGCCCAGCACCAGGAGCCGGCCGTCGCCCCAGACGCCGAGGCCCTCCGGGGTGTACCAGTCGACCCGGATGTACCCCTGCGCCTGCGGGCTGCGCAGCACCATCTCGCCGAAGTCCTCGAACTTCGGGTAGTCGGGGTTGCCGAAGTTGCCGACGGTCGAGGAGACCACCTCAGCCGACGTCGAGTCGGTGAGGAACAGGAACTGGTCTGCCTGGTGCGACGCGATGTCGGCCAGCGCACCGCCGGCCAGGTCGGCGTCGAACGTCCAGGAGGGCCGGGTCTTCGGCCGCAGCTGGTGCGGGCCGGTGCCCATCGTCTGGACGACCCGCCCGATCGCGCCCTCGTCGATCAGCTGCTTCGCGTGGTACGTCGCCTTCGAGCTGGTCCGCTCGGAGAACGCGACCGACCAGAACCGCCCGGTCTCGGCCGCCGCCGTACGCAGCTCTGCCAGCTGGTCGAGCCGGATCGCGCCCGGCTTGTCGGCGACCACGTCCTTGCCCGCGCGCATCGCCTCGACGGCGATCCCGGCCCGCTCGACGGGCACGGCGGCGGTGACGATCAGCGAGATCGTCGGATCCTCAAGCAGAGCTGCACGTTCGTTCACGCGCGGGATGTGTGGCGCCTGCTGCGCGACCATCGCGGTGTACGGCGTGTCGTTCTCGCTCCAGTAGCCGGCGCAGTCCGCGCCGGCCCCCTGGAGGCCCAGGATCAGGCCCATGATGTGGCCGTGATCGAGGCCGATTGCAGCGAACTTCAGTGGCTCTTCTGAGGTAGTCACACCCCCAGCCTGCCACGGTCGCTCAGTGGACGGAAACCGCTTGCTGGTCCACAGCCGGCGTACGGCGACCGATTCCGGGCACCAGCCGGAGCAGCAGATACACCCCCAGCCCGAGCGGTGACAGCAAGATCGTCAACACCAGCACCGGCGCCATCACTAGCGGATGGATGCCGCGCGTACGGCTGTCGAAGAACATCCACCGCCCGATGAACAGGTCGAACGCGATCAGGTGCGCCCAGACCGCCGACGTACCGACCGCTGTCGAGACCGCGGCACGGACGCCGTCCAGGTCGGGCGACACCATCTCGGCCGCCCACGACCCGAACTCCGGCAGCAGCTGCACGAGCCAGACGACCAGCGGCGGCACGACGATGTACGGCGAGCCGATGATCCGCCGCGTCCAGGACCAGAACGGCACGAAGATCATCAGCGCCCAGAACGGCACCGCGAGATAGAACGTGAGGTCGAACAACCTCTCGGTCATGCCACCTTCTCCTTCTCCTGCCGATGTGACTGCCGGGCTCCCACGGTCAGGATCGCCAACGTGCTGGCCGCCACGGCCGCGACCAGGATGCCCACCGCGCCGAGCGTCAGACCGTCCGGATGGATCACCGACTGCCCGCGCAGCGCCTGCCAGGCCGAGATGACGACCAGGCCGAGGTACGCGAGCCCGGCGACGACCACCAGCCCCGTCCGGACCGCCTGGCTGGCGAGGACGCGGAACCGCGGCATGAGCAGGATGAGCGCGAACGCGAGCAGCGGGATCGCCTGCAGCGCGTGGATCCCGAGGAAGTGCGCGACCCGCAGGTCGCCACCGACCGTGCTCCAGCCGACGATCGGCAGGCCCGGTCCGCCGTCCGGCACGCCGACGCTGTGCGCGCCGACGATGTCGGAGGAGCCGCCGTTGTCGAACGCGGCCTCCTGCTCGGGCGTCGGCTGGGGCATGAAGAACGCGACCGCCATGCCGACGAGCGCGACCAGCGTGCCGAGCCGCAGCGACCAGGCGAGGGAGCGGTCGTCGAGCCGCTGGAACAGCAGGAGAACGCCGATCGCGAGGTTCGCCACCCAGAGCGTGACGATCATGCCGGCCATCGCGGTGAAGATCGTCGCGTCGAAGGGCGTCGCGTAGTTGAAGTGGCTGGTCGTGCCGCGGATCACCTGCAGCACGATCAGCACGAGCTCGCCGCCGAGCATGACGCTGACGATCGTTCCGAGCCACCAGGCGGTCCGGCGGAAGCGGAGCAGGGTCAGCATCCAGGCGATCGTGAACGAGTAGATCGCGATCGAGACGGAGAACTTGAACGGCTTCATCCAGATCGGCGCGCCGGTGAGAACGCGGTCGTCGAACGCGAGCCCGCCGAGGCAGACGACGCCGACGAGGACGGACGCCGCCGTCAGGACGAGCAGCGGCCGATGCCAACCGGCCAGTCGTTCCCTCATGGAACCCTCCCAGGTCAAGCCCCGTGTTCATCAGAATGGATAGTAGCACTATCCGCTATCCATTCGTCTAGACTGGATCCCATGCGTATTGCCGAGCTGAGCCGCAGGACCGCGGTGCCGGTGCCGACGATCAAGTACTACGTACGGGAAGGCCTGGTGCCGCGCGGCGAGCTCACCAGCCGCAACCAGGCGACGTACGACGAACGGCACGAACGGCGGATCCGCCTCGTCCGCGCGCTGATCGACATCGGCGGCCTGTCGATCGCGACGACGCGCGACCTGCTGGGGCAGCTCGACAATCCCGAGGCCTCGGTCGACAGCCTCCTCGGCCGGACGATGCTCAACCTGAACCCTTCGCGGGAACGGGTGGACGACGAGACCCGGGCGGACGCGGCGGCCCGGGTCCAGAAGCTCGTGCACAGCCGCGGCTGGCGGATCGACGCGCACGACCCGACGTTCGACGTGTTGATCGACCTGGTGGCGGCGATGCGCGCGCTCGGCGAGGACGACCTGCTGGAGATCCTGGACACGTACGCCGAGGCGGCGGAGAAGGTCGCGGCGATCGACCTGGCTGTCGTGTCGCGGCGCAAGGACCTCGAGTCGATCATCGACGGCGCCGTCGTGGGCACCGTCCTGGGCGGCTCGATGCTGTTGGCGCTGCGCCGGCTGGCCCATATCGATGCCTCTGGCCGGGTGTTCCGGCCCGAGTCCTAGACTGGGTCGCGTCGGCTTGTTAGCGAGTTGTTAGAGCCCCCCGGAAAGCTGTCCCACATTAAGGACAGGACCAGATGGGGAGGCCGAACGTGGCACTATCGCACCCGACCGAGTACGACGTTCCCCGGCTGACCAATCGCGAGCTCAGCATCCTGGAACTCGCGGCCTACGGACACTCCAACGACGAGATCGCCCACGAGTTGTACCTGAGCCGGCAGACCGTGGCGCACCGGCTGAGCGACGCGTTCCGCAAGCTCCAGGCCCGTACCCGCGCCGACGCGATCGCCCGGGCGTACGTCTTCGGGCTGCTCGAGCCCTTCACCTGGCCGCCGCGACTGACCGGCCGGACCCACATCGACTGACCGGCTCAGCCGGCCAGGACGCGCTTCGCGTTCGCCACCTTGGTAGCGGTGGACTTGGTGAGGCGATCGAGTTGAACGGCGTTCTGCTCGATCGCCTTGCGCTGGTACTCGACCATCACCGCGTGCCAGGTGTCGACCAGGCCGGTGGAGTGCTTGCACCGAACGTCCGCCACCGCGGTCTTCTTCTCCAACGTGGTCGGCTTGCCCGGCACCCACTTCGGACTGTCGTTGGGCTCCCAGGGATTGGCGTACGCGAAGCCCTTCGCCTTCATGCACACCGACCACTCGCCGAACTTCGCCTTGACCCGTTGGTCGGCCTCGGCCTGGTGGTAGGTGTGCATCGTGAGCTCGTCGAGCGCATCCGGACCGAGGCCGTCGGCGCCCGCCGCGAGCTGCCGGCCTGCCTCGCCCGCGCAGCCGTCCTTGGGCACCCGACCCTTCGCGGGTCGGGGCTCTCCGCTGCTGAAGTCGATCCCGGTGAGGGTGGTGTACTCGGCCTCGGGCAGCTTCGGCTCGGGCTTCTCCGAGCCAGCCGGGATCACCGGGCCGGTGTAGCCGTCGCGGGCGGCTTCGGCCTCGTCCACCAGTCCGAAGGTCCGTTCCCTGGTGGCCCGAATGTCCCCGGCGACCGGCTCGGGCGGCTGGTAGCGATACCCGAACCGGAGCATGCACCGTGCGGTCAGCGCGCCCTGCGCCCGTTGCATCACCAGCTCCTGGTCCTTCAACGGATAGAAGGCATCGAGTGGAAAGTCGTACCCGGATTCCTTCAAGGGAACGGACTGCCGCTCACTTCCACAACCGCTCAGACCAATCAACAGAATCCCGGCGGAGATGGCGCCGATCAGAGCTCGCATTGGAAACTCCCGAAGGGAAAGCGGGGTTGGCCGAGATTGCTCGGCCAACCCCGGTGAAACTAGTTCCGGCAACGAGTGGAGATGGGATTGCCGGCGTAGACGAAGCAGAACGAGCTGAACTTGTCGTTCGCGACCTGTCCGTCGGTGAGCCGGTCGAGGGTCAGGTTCTGGGCTTGGTCAGTCGTGCCGCTGTTCGACGCGGCACGGTTGAAGTAGGCGCCGCCCATGCTCGCGTGTTCGAAGAACCGCACCTTCTTTCCCGCGTCGTAGTTCTTGACCGAGCTCACGGTGTCGTTCAAGGTGCAGCTCGCAGTACAGGTGCCCGGATAGTAGGTCACCGTGTTGAAGTTCCTGGTGCTGTTTCCGGTGTCGTATCTCCCGCCTCGGAAGTCGACGGCCTGCCAGAGGCAGACCTCGCCGGACTCACATCGTCCGTTGTTGCTGACGTAGGCGTGCGCGGATCCTGCTACCCCGATGAATCCGACCAGGGACATGGCAAGTGCCCCGAGGACTGCGACGAAGCGTCGCACCATGACGACCACCTTTCTACGCAGGACAAGTGCGGCGAGCATGTCAAGGCGGTGGGGTGCTCCGATAGGAACGTTCGTCTACTGGTGTGGTCCAGAATGTCAGCCGGTTCGTGTTCGAACTTTTCCCTGATGAAAGGGAAGACGAAAGGCATTCCGCCAACGAGAGGGCCTTCGACAGGCGCATTCGTCTCTGCCGCGGAGCTGCTGGCGTTTGGCCAGATCCGGGCGAACGACGAGCCCGGAGGCTCGAGGCGACTCACAATGACGAGGTCGTCGAACTGCTGGGGGGTAGGTATGCGTACGAACAGTCGCTCACTCCTCGTGACAAGGCACCTGCGGACAGCCGTGCCCGCGCTCGTCGCGCTGAGCGTCGCCGGACTCTTGGCCGGCGGAATCGGCCAACCCGCACAGGCGGAACGGGCACCCGCGGCGGCCGCGGAACGCCAGCCGATCGACCCGCAGAACTGGGAGAACCCAGACGACATGACGTGGGAGGACTTCCGCGCTGTCCCCGGGACCGACTGGGCCAACCCGGCGTTGACCCCCACCGTTCGCGACTTCAAGGGCGCGCTCGTCCTGCTCGACTATCCCGACGAGGACTTCGTCGTCACCCGCCCGCCCGAGTCGACGATCTTCGGCAACCCGCAGGCCGTCGCGTCCGGCATCCCGCGCACCCAGGTGGGCAAGTTCTACGAGGACTTCCTGAACAAGCCGAACGACCTCAACCGCGGCCACACGATCAACGAGTACTGGATGGAAGACTCCGGCGGCCGCTTCGGCGTCGACCTGACCGCGTTCGGGCCGTACCGGATGCCGTCGAAGTCCTACCAGTACGGCATCGACAACGGCTTCAACCCGGGCGCCTGCCCCGCCGGCGCACCCTGCGCGCGCAACATCCGCACCGACGGCCGCGCGGCCTGGGCGGCCGACGTCGGCGAGGGCCGCATCGACGACTTCGACTTCATCTTCTACCTCTCCGCCGGGCAGGACGAGTCGTCCACCTGGCAGGAGTTCGGCGAGATGATGTTCCAGAACAAGGAGGACGTCCCGGACGCGTGGGGCCCGCCCGACCCCAACCTGCCGAACTGGTCGAAGACCCGCTACGTCGAATGGACGTCCTGGAAGGCCGCGTCCTCGATCTGGCCCAACGCGGGCGGCGGATCGTCAACCCAGGCTGAGAGTTCGGGGCAGTCGGTGTACGCGCACGAGTTCAGCCACATCCTCGGCATCGGCGACAACTACAACAACCCGTACGGCGTTCCGCTGCGCCGCGCGTACTCCGGCATCTGGGGCATGCTCAGCCGCGGTACGTTCAACGGCCCCGGTGGACCGCACAGCCGGTGGCAGATCCCGCCGCAGAACGGCGCCTCGATGGGCGCGCAGCACATGCTGCGCGACAAGCTCGACCTCGGCATCGTCGACGAGAAGAACGTCCTCCGCCTCAGCCGCCAAGCGCTGCGCAACACCGGTATCGTCGTCGGCCGCGTGACCGCGAGGTCAGCGCAGCCAGGCGCGAACGGCCTTGCTGGCATCAACATCGCGATGGACCGCGACCTCACCCGGCGCTGCATCATCACCCGCGACGTACTGTGCGACGGCTTCAACTACAACAACTACACGCTCGAGGTCGTCGACCGGATGGGCAGCGACTCGTTCACGCCGGACAACGGAGTGCTGCTCGCGAAGACGAAGAACGTCGACTCCGCACCGTTCATCTGGGTCATCGACGCGCACCCCGAGGACATCGACGTCGTCGACTTCTACACTCCGGACGGCACACCGAAGAAGCTCACCCGCGGCGACTACCGGCAGCTGTCGGACGCCTTGTTCCACGCTGGTGCGGACTCCGGCTCGGAGTACGAGTTCGTCGACGCGGACAACCGGCTGCACTTCTACGTCATCGACGTCCACCGGACGACCGAGGGCGTGCTCTCGTACACGGTCGCGGTGAAGTCGACGTCGGGCTCCGGTCCGCAGCCTCGCGGGGTCGCACTCGGCGCGGGTGTCGCGGACGGTACGAGCTGCTCGTTCTCCCTCAGCAACACCGGGCATGCGCGCAACGTCGGCGGGCATCCGGAGGATGTCAACGCGTACTTGCGCTCGGACGTCTACCGGCTCTCGGCGAAGGTGACCGGCGCGGGATGGTCGACCTGGTTGCCGAACGAGCTCGCGACGGCCGAGGTCAGCACGTCCGTCCAGGTGTCCGCGCTCGCCACGCCGGACGCGAGCGCCGCGGCGACCGCGACGGTGCAGCTCACCGCGACGTCGGAGAGCGACAGGTCCAAGCAGGCAACGGCAACGTGCACCGTCGCACGCTGACCTCGGGTTTGAATGAAGGGCACCTTCATTCAAACCTATGGAATGAAGGTGCCCTTCATTCAAACGGCGCAGTGGCTTGGGTGGCAGCGGTGGCGCTAGTGGTGGTTGCGGGATGCGGTGGGTCGCCCGGACCGCCCGCTGCGCCCAGCCACACCGTGCAGCTGCTCGTGCGCGACTCGAACCTGCGCGAGGTCGGCGTGGACTGCTCCGGCAGCGGCCCGTACCTCGCGTTCCACCGGACCGCGAAGTTCCGCGTGGTCGACGACGCCGGCGACACCATGGGCGAGGGTACGTTGCCCGCCGGCACGTCCGTCCCAGCCTTGAAGGAGGATCTCGAGGTCGACCGGGTGCCGACGTTCTGCCAGTTCGAGTTCGGCGTCGCGCTGCCGGACGGCGATGCCTATCAGCTCGCCGTCGACGGGCGACGCGACCCGATTCCCCTGACCAGCAAGGGCAAAGACCTCGTGGCGGTCATCCCGTGAGAGTCGTGGCGTTGATCGCCTGCCTCGTTCTCGCCGGCTGCGCCACGGAGGCGCTCGAGCCGCGGGCAGCGCCCTCGAGCGCGGTCGAGGCGCCGGACTTCGAGCTCGAGCTCCTCGACGGCTCCACGATCGAGGCCTCGAGGCTGTGGCGCGAGCGGCCGGTCGTGCTCACGTTCGTCACCTCCTGGTGCACCACCTGCGAGGCGCGCGAGAACGAGATCGCCAAGCTGGCCAGGGAGTACGGCGACAACCTCACGTTCCTCGGCATCGCCGCGGCCGACGACGCCGGCGCCCTCAAGACGTACGTCGACGACCACGGGGTCGAGTACGAGGTCGGCCTGGACGACAGCCAGGCGATCTGGCGGAAGTACGCGGTCCGCGAGCCGCCCGCGATCGTCCTCGTCGCGAAGGGCGGCAAGCTGGTCAAGGGCTGGCCGGGCGGCCTCGAGCCGGGCGAGCTCGACGCGCAGATCAAGCGATGGCTGCTCACCAGCTGAGCGCGAACAGCCCCCAGTACGCCGCGACCAGGATGATCAACCCGGAGGCGAACAGCACGCCGCCGATGTGCCACCACTGCGAACGGGACGGCCGCCACCCCTCGCGGCGGAACCGTACCAATGTCGCCGTCGTGATCACCCAGGTTGCGACCGTCACGATGCCGACGACCCGGATCGCCCACCACAGCGAGCCGGTGACGAGCCACGAGCCGACCTGGGTGTACTCGCCCTGCCGCGCGAACCCCAGCGCCACGAGCGCGGCGCTCACGAACAGCAGGCCGAAGATCGTTCCGGCACCCCACGCGACCAACTGCCGCAGCCGACGGCGCAACGACAGCCAGCACTCCTCGTCCTCGGGCTCGCGCCGGCGGGTCCGCAGGCGGCTGCGCGCGCTCATCAACGGTCCGGCGAGATAGCCAGCCAGGACGAGACCGAACGCCATCACCAGCGCGTGGCCGCCGGTGAACAGCCACGGGTACGGCAACTGCACGCTGACCGGGATGAAGTCCGGCACCGGAGGGATCTCCGGAACGGGTCGCGTCACGTCCGTCGTCGACGGCCGAGACTGGCCGACCGACCGCGCCACCCCTGGCAGCGCCGTGATCCAGCCGGCCATCGTCTGGACGTACCCCGCCGGCAGCGACCCCTCCTTGTCGATGCGCATCCCGTGGTTGGCGCCCTGGAAGAACCGCACGGTCAGGTGGTGGTTGCCGACCTCGTTGAGGATCTCCTTCAGCCGCGCGGCGCTCTCGACCGGCGGCACGGCGACGTCGGCGGTGCCGAAGATCGCGAGTACGGGCTTCTTCAGCGAACGCAGCGACGGGAGCGGGTCCCAGTCGAGGAAGTTCAGCCTGGCCAGCCCGACCGCAGCGGCGGCGAGGTTGCGTGCGCCCGGAGGCGTCGCGCGGCGGCGGAGGCCCTCGGTGACGGACCAGGCCGCCTGCCGCCGAGGTGTCGTCGTGGGTGACGCGACGAGGATCGTGAACGCGACGTTCTGGCTCATCGACGCGGCAAGCGGGACGATCCAGCCGCCCTCGCTCACGCCCCACATGCCCACCCGGTCGGGGCGCACGTCAGCACGTTTGCGCAGCGTCTCGAGCATGGTCAGCGAGTCGCGGGCGAGCAGGTTGAAGTCGCGCTTGAGGAACCCGTAGTCGACCTGGCGCTTGTCGTACGTGATCGCGACGATCCCGTCCTCGGCCAGCCCGCGGGCCTGGCTGTGGAAGCCGGCCTGCTCCCCCGTCCCGGCACCGGAGACGAAGACCATGCCCGGATAGCGGCCGGCCTTCTTGGGCGAGAAGATCGTCGCGGTCAGGGTGGTGTCCTCGACCGGGATCCTGACCTTCTCCTCCTTGATGCCGGCGGCTCCCGGAGTGGGCTCCGGTGGTCCGGCGAGCGGCGGGTCGATGTGGTTGGGGATCCATCGCGGCGGCGTCCAGTCCGGCGAGAGCCGGCCGCCCAGGATGCCGAGGACGACGACGGTGGTCAGCGTGAGGATGACGACCGACTCGCTCCAGCGGCCACGTTGGGCAGCCGGAGGTCGCTCCGGTCCGCCGATCCGTAGCACAGTCCCCACCCTTTCCCACGTTGCACGCCCAAGGGACTTCTCCAGGTTACCGAGAGGTATGGACCTGCTGACCCTTTTGGAGCGTACGGAGGGTTACCCGGTCTCAAGCAATGAGACGAGGCGGCGGGTCAGGAATCGTCGTTCGGCGTCGGTGCCGACGAACTCGAGGGCCTCTCGGTAGTTCGCCTCCGCCTCCTCGCGGCGGCCGAGACGGGCGAGCAGGTCGGCGCGGATCGCGGGGAGCAGGTGGTAGCCCGGCAGATCGAGGCCATCGAGCAGCGCGAGCCCTTCGGCCGGGCCGTGGGCCATCGCGACCGCGACCGCGCGGTTGAGCCCGATCACTTCGGAGGGGGCTCCGGTATACAACTCGTCGTACAGGAGGGCGATCCGTTTCCAGTCGGTCTCCGCCGCCGTCGTCGCGCGGGCGTGACAGGACGCGATCTCCGCCTGCAGCAGGTAGAAGCCGCGCGGGCCGCGGCGCTTGGCGACCGCGAGGAGCTCCAGACCGGCCGTGATCTCGTCCTGGTCCCAGCTCGATCGGTCCTGGTCCTCCAGCGTCACCAGATCGCCGGTCGTGTCGAGCCGTGCCGTCCGCCGCGAGTCCTGCAGGAGCAGCAGCGCGAGGAGCGCGAGCACCTCGGCGTCGTCCGGCATGAGGCCGGCCAGGACGCGGCCGAGCCGGATCGCCTCGGCGCAGAGGTTGCGCCGTACGAGATCCGCGCCGGAGCTGGCGGCGTACCCCTCGTTGAACAGCAGGTACAGCACCGCCAGTACGCCGGTCAGCCGGTCGGGCAGCAGGTGGGCGGGCGGCACGCGGTACGGGATGCCGGCCGAGCGGATCTTGTGCTTGGCGCGTACCAACCGCTTGGCCATCGTCGGCTCGGGTACGACGAACGCCCGCCCGATCTCGGCGGTGGTGAGGCCCGCGAGCGTACGCAGGGTCAGGGCCACCCTCGCCTCGAGCCGCAGCGCCGGGTGGCAGCAGGTGAACATCAACCGCAGCCGGTCGTCCGGCACGCCGCTCTCGTCATCGTCTACTTCGGGTTCGTCGGGCAACAACGTCGCCACCTCGCTCAGCTTCTTGGCCTCCGTGGCCGCGCGGCGCAACCGGTCCAGCGCCCGGTTGCGCGCCACGGTGGTCAGCCACGCCCCGGGCACGCGCGGAATCCCGTCGCGAGCCCACACCTGGAGCGCCTGCGCGAACGCCTCCGAGGCGCACTCCTCGGCCAGGTCCCAGTCGTTGGTGACCCGGATGAGCGTCGCGACGACCCGGCCCCACTCCGCCCGGAACGCGGCCTCGACCGCCTCCACTACTCCGACCAGTACGGCCTCACCTCGATGGATCCGATGCGGGCGAGCGGGTCGTCGGCGACGGCCTCGAGAGCCTCGTCCAGGTTGGCGACGTCGAGAACGACGAAGCCGGCGAGCTGCTCCTTCGCCTCGGCGAACGGGCCGTCGCTGAGCAGCACCTCGTCTTGCCGTACCCGCACGGTGGTGGCCGCGCTGGACAGGCTGAGGCGCTGCGCCTGCTTGAGCAAGCCGCGCTCGATCATGCGCTTGTCCCACTCTTGGGTGGCTTGGTCGATCTGGGCGGCTTCCTCGGGTGTGTGCTCGAGCGTCTCGTCGATGTAGATCAGGAGCAGGTACTCCATGCCTCGTTCCCTCCTTCGGGGCGAAAGCTACAGGCGGGAGCCGTCCTGGCGCCCCAGGACCGTCAGGTCGAGCAGGTGGTCGATGCCGCCGTGCGGCTCGGTGCCACGGGCGTAGGCGGAGTAGGTGTGGAAGACGTCGTCGCCTTCGCGGAGGAACGAGGAGAAGCCGGGGAGCTCTGTTGGTTCTGTGTGCGGGCTGGGCGCGTAGTTGTACCGCGGTTCGCCTCTGGTGGGGTCGACGGTGACGCCGAAGTCGTCGTTGAAGTCGCTGCCGTACGAGGAGACCCATTTGAACGTCCAGCCCCTCTGCTTCGCCATCTTCGCGATCTTGTCGTAGGGGGCTCTGGAGATCCTGACGTACTCGGTGTTCTTCGCCTTCAGGTTGGCCGTCATCGCTGGCGCGGAGGTCTCGTCCATGCCTGCGGAGCAGCCGGGGCAGGCCTCGTCCCACTTGGGGTCGAACATGGCGTGGTAGACGAGCAGCTGCTCGCTGTCGTCGAACAGGTCTCTGAGCGTCTGCTTGCCGTGGGGGCCTTCGAACGCGTACTCCTTGGTGATCCTCACCATCGGCAGCGCGCGGCGGGCGAGGGTGACCTCGTCGGTGGCCCTGGTGAGCGCCTTCTCTTGGGTGAGCAGGTCTGTGCGGGCCTTGAGCCAGTCCTCGCGGGTGACGACGTCGGGTCGGGTCATGTCTGCCTCCTTGGGGGGTGGTGTCATCCCGACGACGTACGGGTTGGGGCTGGATGGACATCGCGGTCGGAGAAATCTTTTGCGGGGTGTGTCCATCTGGCTGGAGGGCGTTCGTCGTGGGGGCATGAGCGAACATCAGGCCCACCTCCTGGCCCGCATCGAGCACCTGACCGAAACCGACCGCCGCACCGCCGACGACATCGCCGCCCGCCTGGCCGCCCAAACCACCGGCCGCCTCTCCCGCTGGCTGCACCGCCACCGGCTGGGTCGGCTCCCCCACCAGCGCCCGGCGACCGAAGCCGTCTGATCAGCTCCGACGTCTCGGCGTAGGCAGGACGGGCCCTTGTCGGGCCTCGTCCGCCAGACGACCATCGCCCAGCAGCGGATCACGCCTCGGGAGATCGTCACCGTGTCGTCCCGGACGGTCGCGGCCCACCCACGCCTAGGTCCACAGGGTTGGGGATATCCGTTCGGCCTAATGCGGCCACTTCGGGGAGACTGGCGCGGTGCTGATCACGTTGACCATGACCGCGCCCGACGAGGCGACGCCTGCGACCGATCTGGGGTTCTTGCTGCACAAGCACCCCGAGCGGTTGCAGTCGTTCGACGTCGCGATGGGTGTGGCCCACGTCTGCTACCCGGAGGCCACGCCCGAGCGGTGCACAGTCGCGCTGGTGCTCGAGGTGGATCCGGTCGGGCTGGTGCGGGGGCGGAAGAGTGGGCCAGGGGCTTTCGAGCTCGGGCAGTACGTCAACGACCGGCCGTACGCCGCGTCGTCGTTCCTCGCGGTGGCGCTCGGCAATGTGTTCCGCACCGCGCTCTCGGGGCGCTGCGACCAGCGGCCGGAGCTCGCGGCCACGGCCGTCCCGATCGAGGTCAGCATCCCCGCAATCCCGTGCCGGAACGGCGCGGAGCTGATCGAGCGGCTGTTCGCGCCACTGGGCTGGACGGTCGAGGCGACCCCAGTCCCGCTCGATCCGGCGTTCCCGGAGTGGGGCGACTCGCGCTACTTCTCCGTCCGCCTGACCGGCCGACTCAAGCTAGCCAAGGCCCTGACGAGCCTGTACGTCCTCCTGCCCGTGCTCGACAACGCCAAGCACTACTGGGTCGCCGAGGACGAGATCGACAAACTGCTGAGAGCGGGCGGCGACTGGCTCGCCGCGCACCCGGAGCGGGAGCTGATCACCCAGCGGTACCTCAAGCACCGGCGCGCGTTCGTACGCAGCGCGCTCGCGCAGCTGGCCGAGGCCGACGACACCGCACCCGAGGTGCTCGACGACGCGCTGGACGAACCGGTCGTCACCGAGCTGCCCGACCGGCCGGAGCCGCTGGCGATGCTGCGGCGCGGATCCGTGCTCGCGGCGCTGAGAGCGAGCGGGGCCAGGCGCGTGCTCGACCTGGGCTGCGGCGGCGGGGCGCTGCTGCACGATCTGCTCGCCGACACGACCTTCACCGAGATCGTCGGCACCGACGTGTCCGCCCACGCACTGGAGCTCGCCGCGCGCAAGCTCAAGCTCGACCGGCGCGGCGAACGGGCTCGCGACCGGATCACGTTGCGCCAGTCCTCGCTGACCTACCGCGACCGCGAGCTGGAGGGGTACGACGCGGCCGTGCTGATGGAGGTCATCGAGCACGTCGACATGGAGCGGCTCCCGGCACTGGAACGCTCGGTCTTCCAGTACGCCAAGCCGGCCACGGTCGTCGTGACGACGCCGAACGTGGAGTACAACGTGCGGTTCCCGACGCTGCCCGAGGGTCACTCGCGGCACCGCGACCACCGGTTCGAGTGGACCCGCGCGGAGTTCCAGGAGTGGGCCGGCGGCGTCGCAACACGCCGCGGGTACGCGGTGCGCTACCTGCCCGTTGGTCCCGACGACCCCGAGGTCGGACCGCCAACCCAGCTTGCCGTTTTCACCCGAGAGGAGGCCGCGTGATGGCTGAGCTCCTGATTCCCGACATGTCGCTGGTCGTGCTCATCGGCGCGTCCGGCTCGGGCAAGTCGACGTTCGCCGCGCGGCACTTCAAGCCGACGCAGGTGCTGTCGAGCGACTACTTCCGCGGGCTGGTGTCCGACGACGAGACCGACCAGGGCGCCTCGGCGGCCGCGTTCGACGTGCTGCACTACGTCGCGGGCAAGCGGCTGTCGGCCGGGCTCGTGACGGTCGTCGACGCGACCAACGTGCAGTCACACGCCCGCGCGCCGCTGGTGAAGCTCGCGAAGGAGCACAACGTGCTGCCGACGGCGATCGTGCTCGATCTGCCTGAGGACGTGTGCGTCGAGCGCACCGAGGCAAGGCCGGACCGCGACTTCGGCGCGCGCGTGATCCGGCGGCACCGTTCGGAGCTGCGGAGATCGCTGAAGTCCTTGCAGCGTGAGGGATTCCGCAAGGTCCACGTGCTACGCAGTCAAGCGGACGTTGACGAGGCGACGATCGCGATCGAGCCGCTGCTGAACGACAAGCGGCACGAGACCGGTCCGTTCGACGCGATCGGCGACGTGCACGGGTGCCGCGCGGAGCTGGAGGAGCTGCTCGACCAGCTCGGGTATGCGCGGTCGTTCGACGCCGCCGGCCGTTGCGTGGGCGCCCGTCACCCCGAGGGCCGGCGCGCGATCTTCCTCGGCGACCTGGTCGACCGCGGCCCGGACACGCCTGGCGTGCTGCGGATCGCGATGGGGATGGTGGGTTCGGGTGACGCGTTCGTGGTGTGCGGCAACCACGAGCAGAAGCTGGTGCGATCGCTCCGCGGGCAGAACGTGAGGGTGTCGCACGGGCTTGCGGAGTCGCTGGAGCAGCTGGGCGAGCAGGACGAGGAGTTCCGCAAGCAGGCCGAGGAGTTCTGCGGCGGTCTCATCGCGCACTACGTTCTCGACGGCGGCCGGCTCGTGGTCTGCCACGCCGGACTGCCCGAGGGCTTCCACGGCCGCGCGTCGGCGCGGGTGCGTTCGTTCGCGCTGTACGGCGACACGACGGGCGAGACCGACGAGTACGGCCTGCCTGTGAGGCTGCCCTGGGCGAACGACTACCGCGGCACAGCGACCGTGCTGTATGGACACGTTCCCACACCGGAAGCGGAGTGGATCAACGGGACGATGTGCCTCGACACCGGCGTGGTGTTCGGCGGCAAGCTGTCGGCGCTTCGCTACCCCGAGCGCGAGGTCGTGAGCGTTCCCGCGCACCGGGTCTGGTACGAGCCTGTCAAGCCGCTCTTGCCGGCCGAGGACCTGCCGCCCACTGCCGTTCCACAGCGGGAATCGGACGTCCTCGACCTGTCCGACGTCCTGGGCACGAGGGTGATCGAGACGCAACACCACGGGCGCGTTTCGGTGCGCCCCGAGCAGGCTGCGGCAGCGTTGGAGGTGATGAGCCGGTTCGCGGTCGATCCGCGCTGGCTGCTCTACCTGCCTCCGACGATGTCTCCGTCGGCCACGTCGTCGGTCGAGGGGATGCTGGAGCACCCGGAGGAGGCGTTCGCGTCGTACCGCGCGGACGGCGTGCAGTCCGTCGTGTGCGAGGAGAAGCACATGGGGTCGCGGGCCGTGCTGCTGGTGACGCGCGACGGGTCGGTGGCCCCGAAGCGGTTCGGGATCGACGGCGCCGGGGCCGTGTTCACACGAACGGGGCGTCCGTTCTTCCAGCCTGCGTTGACTTCTGAGCTGCTTGCTCGGGTGTCGTCGGCCGTCTCGGCAGCGGGGCTGTGGGACGAGCTGTCGACGTCGTGGCTGCTGCTCGACGCGGAGCTGATGCCGTGGAGCGCGAAAGCAGGGTCGTTGATCACCGAGCAGTACGCGTCAGTGGGTGCGGCCGCTTCTTCGGCGCTGCCGGCGGCGGTGTCGGCGTTGACGTCGGTGGCCGCGCGCGGGGTCGATGTGAGCGACCTGCTCGCGCGGACGACGTCGCGGGCTTCGAACGCCGAGTTGTTCCGCGATGCGTACAGGCCGTACTGCTGGCCGGTGTCCGGACTGGAAGGCGTGCGGGTGGCGCCGTTCCAGGTGCTGGCGTCGGAGGGGCGTACGTACCAGGAGACCTCGCACGACTGGCACCTGTCGGTGGGTGCGCGGCTGGTGGGCGCCGATCCGGAGCTGTTCGCGGAGACGCGCAACCTGGTCGTGGACACGACGTCGCCGGAGTCGGTCGCGGCGGGCGTCTTGTGGTGGACGTCGCTGACCGAGGCGGGTGGCGAGGGCATGGTGGTGAAGCCGCTGGCCAACCTCACCCGCGGGCCGCGCGGCCTGGTGCAGCCGGGCGTGAAGGTGCGCGGGCGGGAGTACCTGCGGATCATCTACGGCCCGGACTACACCGCGCCGGACAACCTGACTCGGCTGCGCGACCGCGGGTTGGGGCGCAAGCGCTCGCTGGCACTGCGGGAGTACGCGCTCGGGTTGGAGGCCCTCGACCGCGCGGCCCGCGGCGAGCCCTTGTGGCGGATCCACGAATGCGTCTTCGCGGTCCTCGCCATGGAGTCCGAGCCGGTCGACCCGCGGCTCTAGGACCTGGAGAGAACGTGGTGGATGGCGGCCACGCACGTGAGCGCGACGTGGGTCGGGCGGAACGTCTGCTCGACCCACGCGCGGCCGTTCGACACCCACACGTTCGGCAGGCCGAGGCGGTCCGCACCGGCGATGTCGGCTGACTCGTTGTCGCCGATCATCCAAGCGTGGGCGAGGTCCGTTCCGGCGGCGACGGCTGCGGCGTGGAAGATCTCCGGCTCCGGCTTGCGGTGGCCCACGCCGTCCGACACGACCCAGGCGTCGACGATCGCGTCCAGGCCGGTACGCCGAATCTTCTTCTCCTGTTGAGGAACGCGGCCGTTCGTCACGATCGCGAGCCGCCAACCCCCCGCCTTCGCTGCCTCCAACGCGGACCGCGTGTCGTCGGAGAGCTCGACCCGTTCCGCGGCGCCACCGTTGAGCAACGCGCGGATCGCCGCAACGGGCACCTCCGCGCCGTAGCGTGCGACCATCGCGCGTTCGACGTCCTCGCGAGGCTCGAACCCGCTGCCGTCGATGGACATCACCCAGTCCCCGTCCGCGGCCGGCTGTCCGTGCTCGGCGAGCAGATCCGCGACCACGAGCCGGAACGCGGCGTCCCGGTCGACCAGCGTGTTGTCGAGGTCGAGCATCAGCAGCATGCGGTCACTCCGGCAGTAGGCGGTGGCGTTCGTCGGCGTGCTGCTCGACGGCTTCGCGGGAGTAGAGCAGCGGCACGTACTCGCCCTGGTGCCATCTGTCGTGCAGGTCGAGGTAGTGCTTGCTGCTCGGGTTGCCAGACTGGCCGGGCGTGTTGATCACCACGGAGTTGTCCCACTCCCCCACGTCGATCACCGTACGGAAGCTCGCGCCAGCAGTGAGCAGGAAGTCCGACAGCCGGTAGCCGGCGACGTTCACGGTCGTTCCGGAGCCGCCCATCGGCAGCGACGGCGGCTCGAGGCTCGGGTCGAGGAAGCCGAGCGGGTGCGGGATCGTCGTCCGGTGCAGGTCGCCCCATCGCCACGCCGCCGGGTCGTCGCCGAGCATCCCTTCGAGGTCGGCGTACGCGGCGCGCAGGCTCGACCGGACGAGCTCGTCGCGCTTGCGTTCGGCGTCGACACCGAAGACCGGGCCGGGCTTGCGGAGCGACTCGCGCATGCCTTCGTAGTCGAACGTCTCGAGCACGCGCATCCCCGCCGGCGGCACCGCCATGCGCAGGTACGCGCGGGCGAAGTGGCGCATGATCCACACCTCGAACAGCGCGGCGCCCGCCGACTCCGCCGACGTCTCGCCGTCCCAACACGTCAGCAGCTCGAGTGCCCGCGTCGTGACGTCATCGTCCGGCGCGACGTCGCGGAGCGCCCCGACGACCTCGCGGGCGGCGAGTGAGTTGACGTCGGTCTGCAGCCGCATGGCGTCCTGCATCGTGACGTTCTCGTTCGCCGCGAGCACCTCGACCATGCGCTGGTAGCGGCCGGGGTCGAACCACTCGTACGACAACGCGCGCTCGGCGGGGTAGCCGTCGGGAAGGTTGAACTGGTTCGCGGTCGCCCAGAATCCCTCGTCTGGGTTGAAGATCTCGGGGAACTCCGCGCTCGAGAAGAAGCCGTCCCACTCGTACCTGCCGTCGCCGGGCACGGGCAGCAGGCCGTCGTAACCGACGCGCTTGGGAACGAACCCGGCCGCTTTCCAGCCGATGTTGCCCTCGATGTCGGCATAGACCTGGTTCTCGCCCGGCGCGCCCCAGTTCGCGAGCGCCTCGCGGAACTCCGGCCAGCTGCGGGCGCGCATGTAGCCGATGCTGCCGAAGTACGCGGCGGTGCCGGGCTCGGACCAGGTCGAACGGACCACGTACGCCTTGCTGCGTTGGACATCCGTGTGGACGACTGGACCGTGGCGAGTGAACGTCAAGTCGACCTTGCGCTCGTCCTCGCCCCTGACGGCGAGGGACTCGGTGACGATCTCGAGGTTCTCCCAGCCGTCTCGGTAGCGATATCTCGTGTGGTCGTCAGGGTCGAGGTCGTAGACGTACACGTCCTGGCCGTCGATCGGGAAGATCGTCAGGCCGAACGCGATCGCGTCGTTGTGCCCGATCGAGACGCCGGGCAGGGCGGGCTCGCCGGCGCCGATGACGTCGAGGCCGGGAGCGACGAGGTGGGCGACGTAGCGGAGGCTCGGCGTGCTGTAGGCGCGATGGGGGTCGTTCGCGAGGATCGGCCGTCCGGTGGCGGTGCGGCTGCCGTGGATCGTCCAGTTGTTGCTGCCCTCCTGGTCGGCCGGCGGGGGTGCGCCTTCGCCGACCCGGAGCAGTGGCTCGCGCGGGTCGCCGGTGAAGACGACCTGCTGGGCGGCGAGCGCGAACGTACGCAGGACGCCGCTCGGGATGTCGAGGTCGAGGCCGTCGGGGATCTCGATGTCGTGCTCGGGCTCGATGCGGCGTCGGAGCTTGTCGGCTTCGCTTCCGCCGCCGGCGTGCAGGAATCTTGCTCGGGCGAGCTCGCTGGTGACGTTGTGGATGATCGCGTGGCTGCGGACCCTGACGACGTCCTCGGGTGCCCACTTGGCGGGGCGGTAGTCGAGCATGCCGAACTCGGGCGGCAGCTGGTCGGGGTGGTCGTCGAGCCAGTCGACGTACGCGTTGATGCCGGTGGTGAACTGGGTGGCGATCTGCTCGGCGTCCGGCCCGTAGGAGGCCCACTCGCGTTCGAGGTCGCCGCGGTAGAGGAAGAGGCGAGCGGCCTGGTCCTGCTCGACGTACTCCGGCCCGAACGCCTCCGCCAACTGCCCCAACCCGCGGCGTCGCCAGAGATCGATCTGGAACAGCCGATCCCGCGCGGCATTGAACCCCTGCGCGAAGAAGACGTCGTCGGTGTTCTCGGCGTACAGATGGGGGATGCCCCACTCGTCGATGATCAGCTCGACCGGTCCTCGTAGCCCCTTCACGCGATAGTCCACGGCTTCGATCATGCCGTCCAGGTCAAGCGGGTTCGGGGCCGGATGGCCGCAACGTCCGCAACCGGCACCCGCACGACCGGCGACGCCCCCGGCGCGTCGACCTTGCCGAGTGGCCACGCTCGCCGCAGGAGTGCGAGCAGGTCGCCGCGCTCGATGTCGCCGACGAGCCGTCGCAGCTCCGCTCGCGTGGCCGCCGCCTCGGCCGGCGAGATGAGGCCGGCACGGACCGACCACTCGAAGTCGTCCTCGTCGGTGACGACCTGGCTGACGCCGTCGGCGTGGACGAGCACGTCGAGCTCGAGATCGACGGCGTAGGCGTTGCGTCCCTCGAGTCGCAGCGGCGTGGCGAGGTCGATGTTGAACGCGAACGCCGGCGCCCCCTCGCTCGGCGCGGTCTCGACGAGCGCGCCCTCCTGGTCGGTGGTGACGTTGACCTTGAACCAGCGGTCCCGGAACGCGTAGTGCCAGAGCAGGACGTCGCCGTACCGGGCCACGACGACGAGGCAGTCGGCATCGGCGCGGAGCACGCCGGCCGGTGGGTGCTGGAACACGCGGACGGTGTCCTCGCGGGGGTGGAAGTCGTGGTCGCGAAGCAGATCCACCGTCAGACGTCCAGCGTCACGAGGCACACCCAGCGGTCAGGCTCGTTCTGCTCGAAGGCGATCTCGTGCAGAGACACCGCCTTGGGCACGGCGCCGATCAGGGTGGCTTGGGCGACCGCGGTCATCGTGAAGCGGACGTCCAGCGCGCCGTCGGTCGCCGCTCGTACGTCGGCGCGGAGCGGGAGGAGGTCGCGGGTGTCCATCAGGAAGATCAGCTCGTCCAGCACCGCCGCGAGCAGGTCGACTGGCTCCGCGGCGTCCACCTGGAAGGCGACTTCCGCCGTGGGCTCGGCGGTCGAGACGTCGACGAACGTCTCGACAGCCGCCACGACCGCCTCCGCAACGCACTCCTCCCGCGTCGGCGCCCACGCCTCGAACCGCACATCCGCCGTGTGCGGCAGCATCTGGTGACCGACAGTGGAGCTCATGGCCAGCACGCTAGACGGTCTCCCGAGGACGGCGCACTCCCATAGGTGTGACATTCACGTCCTACAGTTTGTACATGTCGAGCCACCGTCTTCAGCTTCTCCTGGACGAGGAGCGCTATGAGCGCATCGTGACCCTCGCCAAGCAGCGGAAGACTTCTGTCGCCGCAGTCGTTCGCGAGGCGATCGACCGCGGCCTGCCCTCGGCTCCTCACCGCCGAGTCGCCGCCCAGAACAGGATTCTTGCCGCCGAGCCGATGCCAGTCGGCGTCCGTCACGTCGTTCCCGATGCGGACGGCGTGACGGGGCTGCTCGAGAGCTAGCCCTTCACCACGCCGACGGGGACGAGGCGGGCTACGCGGGTGGCGAGGCCGGCTCCTTCGGCGACGGCGACCACTTCGTCGACGTCCTTGTACGCCTCCGGCGTCTCCTCGGCCAGCCCGCGGGGTGAGGCGCCGCGGATGGCTATGCCGGCGGACTCGAGGCGGGCCTGGAGCGCGGTGCCGTCCACCGTCTTGATCGCCTGGTGCCGGCTCAGCAGCCGGCCGGCGCCGTGGCAGGTGGAGGCGAACGCGGCACCACCGACGACTCCGCGCAGGACGTACGACGCCGTCCCCATCGAGCCCGGGATCAGCACCGGCTGACCGTGCGGCGCGAGGTCCGCCGGCAGGTCGCCGTGCCCCGGCGGCAGCGCCCGCGTCGCGCCCTTCCGGTGCACGCACAGCTCCCGTCCGCCGTGCGTCTCCAGCTTCGCGAGGTTGTGCGAGATGTCGTACACGAGCTCCAGCGACCGTCCCGTCACCCGCGAGAAGACCCGCCGCGTCGCCTCGCCGAGCAGCTGTCGGTTGGCCCGCGCGTAGTTCGCCGCGGCCGCCATCGCACCGAGGTACGACGCACCTTCGGGCGACCGCACCGGCACGCACGCGAGCTGCCGGTCCGGGACCGAGATTCCGTACGACGGCATCGCCGACTCCATCGTCTTCACATGGTCGGTGCAGATCTGGTGCCCGAGCCCGCGCGAACCGCAGTGGATCATCACGCAGATCTGCCCGACCCGCAGCCCGAACGCCGAAGCCGCCGCCTCGTCGTGCACGGACTCGACGGCCTGCACCTCGAGGAAGTGGTTGCCCGACCCGAGGCTGCCGAGCTGATGCAGCCCGCGCTCCATCGCCCGGTCGCTGATCTGCCGCGCGTCGGCGTCGGCCACCGCGCCGAAGTCCTCGCACCTGTCAAGGTCGCGTTGCGTACCGTGCCCTTCCTGAACGGCGTAACGCGATCCACCCATCAGCACGTCCTCGAGCTCGTCCCTGCCGGCCAGCTTCCACACCGCGCCGGTACCCATCCCGCGCGGCGTCGCCTCGCCCAGCCCGTCCATCAGCGCGGCCTTCAGGGGCGCCAGCTCGTCGCGCGTGAGGTCGGCCGCGTACAGCCGTACGCCACACGAGATGTCGAACCCCACCCCGCCGGGCGACACCACGCCGCCTTCCTCGACAGCGGTCGCGGCCACGCCGCCGATCGGGAATCCGTAACCCCAGTGGGCGTCCGGCATCGCGTACGAGGCGTCGACGATGCCCGGCAGCGTCGCCACGTTCGCGACCTGCTCCAGCCACTTGTCGGCGCCGGAGTCGGGCAGCAATGCCCTGGAGACAAAGGCGATTCCGGGTACGCGCATGTCATCACGCGGGTCGATGCGGAACCGGTACGGCGTCTCCTCGACGATCTCCATCACGCGACCCATCGTCGACCACCGCCCACCCCGCCACAACCCAATTCAGCCGCCCGCTGTCCACAGGTTCGGCGCACTTCACCGATCGAAACGGGGTTCGCGGGGGTGCAAATCGGGCGCGGAGCCCCGGTTCGGTGGGTGAAGTGCGGAGGGGTCAGGAGAGGAGGGGGAAGGTTGCGGCGAGGGGGCCGAGCTGGGTGCGTTCGGCGTCGGTGAGGGGAGTACGGCCGGTGGCGCAGGAGAAGAGGCGGGCGTCGGGCCAAGAGGGATCGGCTCCGAGGAGTGCGATCCAGACCGGGCGCATGACCGCCAGCGCTTCGTTCGTCGTCCATGGTGGGAGGTCGAGGCTGATCGCGAGGTCGAGCCCGTGCGCGGCATGCGCGATCACCCTCGTGAGAACGAAGTCCGACAGCAGGATGACGCCCATGTGGCCCTCGACCGGACCGTCCGGCCGATCGGACCAGTCGGCCAACGCGGCTTGCCAACGCTGCGTCAACATCTCCTTGACATCGTCGGCGACGATGGTCGCGGCTCCGGCCTGAGTTCGCCTCACGTTGTCGTCATGGTAGGCGGTCGTCGCTCGTTCGGGCCGCTGATAGTTGGAGACGGTGTCCAACTGCGGTTCGCGCGAGGTCGCACGAAGGACGCCGGTCGGCGGGAGGCCGCCGGCGATGTGGACGAGGAGCTCCTTCACGTTCCAGGGCGGGCAGTTCGTCGGCCGCGCAAGATCCGCGATCGTCAACCCGGCAAGCGCGCTGTCCAGCGCCTCGGCTTCGGCGCGGAACGCCACCAGCACGTTCATGTCTTGCCCTTCCGCAGGAACGCTCGGAGCTTGTCGAGTGGCCAGGTGTTGATGACGTCGTCGGAGGTGAGCCAGGCTCGTTGGGCGACGCCGATTCCGTAACGCATGAAGGGCAAATGCAACGTCGAGTGCGCGTCGGAGTCGATCGCGAACTTCACCCCGTGCCGCTTCGCGCGCAGCACGTGCTCGTCGGACAGGTCGAGCCGATCGGGCGCGGCGTTGATCTCCAGCGCGGTGCCCGTACGCGCGGCGGCCTTGAAGACCTCGTCCGCGTCGACGTCGACTGGGTCGCGCCGGCCGATCAGACGGGTGAACGGGTGGCCGATGACGTGAACGTACGGGTTCTCGCACGCGCGGACGAAGCGCCGCGTCATCACCTCGACGGGCTGGTCGAAGAGCGAGTGCACCGAGGCGACGCAGATGTCGAAGCCCGCAAGGAAGTCCGCCGGCCAGTCGACCTCGCCCTCCGGACCGATGTTCAGCTCGGTGCCGTGCAGCAGCACCATCGACGGGTACTTCGCGGCGAGCTTCTCGACCTGCTCGCGTTGCTTGAGCATCTTCGCGTCGGTCATGCGCTGCATGAACAGGTCCGGCGCGTGGTCGGTGATCGCGTAGTACTCGTACCCGCGCGTCGCCGCGACCGCGACCATCTCCTCCAGCGTCGCGATGCCGTCGGTCAACGTCGTGTGCGTGTGCAGGTCGCCGCGCAGATCTGCCTCGGTGATCAGAACGGGCAGCTCGTTCTTCAGCGCCGCCGCGACCTCACCGCGGTCCTCGCGCAGGGTGGGCGGAATCCACGGCAGGCCGAGGCGTTCGTACACCTCCTCCTCGGTCTGCGAGACGATCAGCTCGTCGTTCTCGGCGTGGAAGAGGCCGTACTCCGACAGCTTGAGCTTCTTCCGCACGGCCATCTCGCGGATGCGTACGTTGTGCTCCTTCGAGCCGGTGAAGTACTGCAGTGCGGCGCCCCACGAGTCCGGCGGTACGACGCGCAGGTCGACCTGGAAGGCCTTGACCGTACGGATCGACGTCTTCTTCTCGCCGCGCGCGATCACCTCCGCGACCAGCGGCAGCTCGGCGAACGTCGCCATGACGGGCGCGGGATCGAGCGACGCGACGAGGATGTCGACGTCGCCGATCGTCTCGCGCATCCTGCGCAGCGAGCCAGCGTACGTGCAGCGCTCGACGCCCTCGAGCTGCGAGAGCGCCGCGACGATGTCCTCGGCCATCTCGAGCGCGGTGCTGATCAACACCCGGCCGCCGGAGGAGTGCAGGAGTGCGATGCCGTGCTGGATGTTCTCGATGGTCTTGGCGCCGAAGCCCGGCAGGCCGTCGAGCCGGTTGGCGTCGAGGGCTTCCTCGAGCTGCTCGACGGAGGCGATGCCGAGCTCCTCGTACAGCGCGAGCGCCTTCTTCGGGCCGAGTCCGGAGATCTCGGTGAGCGCGAGGACGCCTGGCGGGATCTTCGCGCGGAGCTTCTCGACCGAGGCGATCGTGCCGGTGGTGAGGAACTCGGTGATCTTGTCCGCGATCGAGTCGCCGACGTTGGGAATCCTGCGCAGCCCGGCGCGGTCCAGCTTGGCGAGGTCCTCATGGTAGCCGCCGATCGAACGGGCCGCTTTCTCGTAGGTCCGGACCCGGAACGCCTGCCCGCCGGTGATCGCCGTCAGGTCGGCATACTCCTGCATGAGAGCGGCTACCTGGTCGTTCGAACGGGCCATCCAGGAAGGATAACCAGCGGACGCTGCACCAGACCCGGAGCGCGGTGAACGCCCTGCACCGGCTGCGCTGCCAGCGAGGTCAGCTAGTCGAATCTCAAGGCCGATCGATGCGCCCGCTGATCGCGGTGACCGCGGTCGACGAACGGTCTGCCGGTGCCGGACGTTCACCGCGCTCTCCGTCTGGCGTCACTTCGGTGCGAGTCCTTCTTTGAGCGCGGGATCGGTCGCTGCATGGATGCCGTGCCCGATCCGGGTCAGCCCGGGCATCCGCGCGGCGGCGCCGCCGATGTTCGCGGGCGACAGCTCACCTGCGTGCGCGGTGATGCCGAGTCCGGCCGGAGCGATCCGCTCGGCGCGGCGGTAGCTCGGCGCGGCGGTGGCGCTCGGCCCACGAGGCCTCCTCGTGGTATGGCGCGTACAGGAAGTCCACGCCAGCAAGGCCTTCGACCTCGAGGCACCGATCGACGAACGCGTCCACGTCCTCCAGCGCGAACTCGACGACGATCGCGATCGCCTCGGCCCGCTAGGCGTTCCGGAACCATGTGAAGCCGGAACGGTGCGCGATCTCGCCACCGAACCGGATCTCCACCAGGAAGCGTTCTGCCGCGCGTGATCATGCAGCAACGCGGCGATCCGGGCCACGAACAGCGAGTCGTCAGCGTCCACCTCGATCGGCACCGGGTGGAACGAGCCGACGTGTCCCAGCCGCTCAGCCAGGCTCTCGTTGAGTCGCTGCGACCGCGGTGACGACACTCCACCGGTACAGGGCGTTCACCGCGCTCTCCCTCTAGCGTGGCCTCGGCGCGAGTCCTTATTACTTGATGACCGGAGCGAGGTCCAGGAAGCGCTTCGCCACCGGGCCGGCGTCCGCGCCGCCACCGCCGCCGTCGTCGATCACCACCGCGAACGCCAAGTCGCCGCGGAAGCCGATCATCCACGCGTGCGTGCGCGGCGGGTCCGCCGAGCCGTACTCCGCCGTCCCCGTCTTGGCGAACACCGGCTCACCCGGCAGGTTGAGCAGCTTCGCCGAGCCGGTCATCACCACGGCGCGCATCAGGTTCCGCAGGTCCTTGTGCACCGAGTCCGGCAGCTTCTCCCCCACCGGACCGCCCGGCTTCTCCTTCGGCAGCAGCACCGGCTTCTGCGGTTGCCCGGACGCGACCGTTCCCGCCACCAACGCCATGCCCAGCGCCGACATCTCCACGCGGCTCTGCCCGATCATCGTCGCCGCGCGGTCGGTCAGGTCTCGCGGCTCCGGCACCGAGCCGGAGAACGCGGGAACGCCCAGGTCCCACTTCTCGCCGATCCCGAACCGAGCCGCCATGTCCGGCATCGCGTCGTTGTCCAGCTGCGCGGCGCGCTCGACCATCGTCGTGTTGCACGAGTGCGCGAACGCGTTCTGGAACGTCCCCACCGGCAGCTGGAACGAGTGCGAGTTCTTGAACCGGAACCCACCGACCACCACGTTCGCCGGGCACTCCACCGGCGTCGAGGCCTCGACCATCCCCGCGTCCAACAACGCCGCGGCGCTGACCGCCTTGAACGTCGACCCAGGCGGGTACTTCCCCACGAACGCGCGGTTGAACGACGTCACGCCCGGCCCGTTCGCCGCCGCGAGAATCTCACCCGTGCTCGCCTGCACCGCCACCACCGCAGTGGGCTTCGCCTGGCCCGCGACCACGGCCTCCGCCGCGTTCTGCACGCGCCGGTCCAGCGTGGTCTGCAACGGCGTCCCCGGCTCCGGCTGCACCTCGAGCAGGGTGCCCGTCAGCGAGTCGGACTCCTTGTCGTACATCTCGATCGAACCGCCCGGCTTGCCCGCGAGCTGCTGCTGGAACGCGAGCTGCAGCCCCGAGCCACCCACGTCGTCCGTCGGTCCCGCGAGCGGACCGGCCGTCTTCAACGACTCGGCGGTCGCCACGGACACCGCGCCGAGGATCGCCCGGCCGTAGGAGGACGAGGGCGCGAGCGAACGCTTGCCCTCGGTCACGATCACGCCGGGCACGTCGTCCAGCGACGAGGAGACGTTCGAGTACGCCGCCTCGCGCAGCACGATCACGTCGACGAGCTGGGTCTTCGGCGCGGCGTCGACGCGCTTCTTGAGGTTCGCGGTGTTGACCCCGACGAGGTTCGCGAGCTGCGAGTACGTCGCCGCCGTCACCTTGCCCGCCTCGACGCCCACGCGGAAGACCGGCCGGTCCTCGGTGATCGGCTTGCCCGCGCGGTCGAGGATCGACGCGCGCGGGGGGAGGTCGCGGTTGCGCTGGATCCGGGTCGTCGCCGACAGATCGGGGTGCAGGGTCTCCGGCGTCCAGTGCACGCGCCACGCCTCTTCGCCCGTGCGGTAGACCTCGACCGAGGTGTGGTAGCTCCACGGGCCGAGCCCGTCGAGGTCCAGCAGAACGGTGACCTGCTGGCGGCAGATCGCCTGCGGCTTGGGATCGATGCTCTTGACGGCGTTCTTCAGCGCTTCGTCGTCGAGGCACGTGACCTCGCCGTTCGGCGTGACCTTCGTACTCGAGACGTCCAGGGTCTTCTTGAAGTCCGCCAGCGCGGCGGTCGCCTGCTTGGACTCGGCGGCCACCTGAATCGCGTCGGTGACGGACTTCGCCTGGCCGGACGTCCACGCCTTCGCGAAGCCCTCGACGACCGGACCGGCCTGGTCGCGCGGGTCGTCCTTGCTGCAGGCAAGCGGGATCAGTGCGAGCGCGATGAGCGCACAGCTCGTACGGAGAACCCTTGCCCACATGCGAGAAGTCCCTCTGCGTCATGACCCGTCACGGCGCGCGACAGGTACCCGGTGAATGCCCAGGCATCATGACATGCCAAGCCGACAACCGCTGGTGCGTTCGTCTGGAACCTCCCTGGATGTCATCGATAGCATCCGTAACAACGAAGGGAGCGACATGAACGGGGCCGACGCGCGCTCGACACGACCGCCGAACATGGCTGACGTCGCGCTCGCCGCCGGGGTGTCGGCCCAGACGGTCTCGCGCGCGCTCCGCGACTCTCCGAACGTCAGCCCCGAGACCAAGCGCCGCGTCCTCGCCGCGGTCGACCAGCTGGGCTACCGGTTCAACAGCGCCGCCCGGATGCTCTCCTCCGGCCGCAGCCACACGATTGGCCTCGTGCTGATGCAGTCCGGCGGGTACTACTCCCGCTCGGCGGTCACCGCGGGCGTCGAGGCGGCCGCGGGCGAGGCCGGGTTCGCGGTGACCATCGCCACCATCGCCGCGCCCGACACCGGCCTGCTGGAACGTTCGCTCTCCAAGCTCGCCGACCAGGGCGTCGACGGCATCATCCTCGCCGTTCCGCTCATCTCGACCACGCAGAAGATGGAGGACATCACCCGCGACATCCCGACCGTCACCCTCGACGGCTCGCGGACCGCGGGCGCCCTCGTGCTCGGGATCGACCAGCTGGAAGCCGGGCGCCTCGCCACGCAGCACCTGCTCGACCTCGGGCACCGGCAGGTCTGGCACATCTCCGGGCCGGACGAGTGGATCGAGGCGCGGCAGCGGCGGCAGGGCTGGCAGGAGTGCCTGGCCGCCGCGGGGATCGAGGCGCCGCCACCGCTCGAGGGCGACTGGACACCCGACTCGGGCTACCGGCTTGGGCAGGTCGTCGCGCTGATCCCGGACGTCACCGCGGTCTTCGCGGCGAGCGACGAGATGGCCTTCGGGGTCATCCGCGCGATGCGCGAACGCGGCCGGCGGGTGCCGGACGACCTGTCGATCGTGAGCGTCGACGACATCGCGCTGGCGGCGTACTGCTCGCCGCCGCTGACCACCGTGCGGCAGGACTTCTACAGCTGCGGCGCCACCGCGGTCGCCCTCCTGCTCCAGGGGCCGGACGTCGACGCCCCGTTCGTTCCCGCGACGCTGACGGTCCGCGCCTCGACCGCACCACCGGCCGCGCGCTGAGCCGCTTGGCCGCGTCCGGCAGATCCTCTTGCCGCGCCATGTTATCGATGCCATGGTGCGGGCATGCTGTCGCGACGGGTCGGAGTCGCCCTGGTCGCCGGTGTGGGCATCGTCATCGCCGCACTGGTGGTCACCGGCTTCGCGCTCGCCCAGCGAACGAACGAGGTCGGCTCCATCGACGGCCACCCCGTCACCCGCGCTGAGCTGGCCTTCCATGGTCAGCGCCACGAGCCGTTGGACGCGCTGTGGCGGGACAAGGCGACGCTCATCCTCGCGAACGAGCAGGGGCTCACCGTCCCCGTCGATCATGAGGAGATCCTCACCGAGCTGGCGGAGGAGAACGAACGGCGTGCCGACGCCGTCGCGAACGGCGAGGTCGTCTACGGACTGACCGAGTTCTCGATCGACGAGTACTACTCGCATCTGCTCACCGAGGTCAGGACCGCGCTGAAGCAGCGGCTCAGCGCACGCGCCGGCGATCCGCTGTGGGTCACCGAGGCCGACGTCCGGCGCGCGTTCGACGCCGACCGCGACGCGTGGAGCGCCGGCGCGACGACGTACCGCTACTCGAAGCTCGTCGTCCGCCAGCCCGCCGACGCGGCAGACCTCCAACGACGGGCGGCTGCGGCGAACAGGCTCGCGGACCTCGCCCGCGAGCCTCGCGCGACGCTCACGACCGGCACGTACGACGCCAGCCAGACCGGGATGGTCGCCCAGGACCAGGACCTCGCGGGCCTGCTCGACCAGCTCGACGAGGGCCAGATCTCCGCACCGGTCGTGGGCACCGACGAGATCACCTACTACGAGCTCGACGGCGAGACCGTCGACGAGAACGCCGCGTTCACCAAGTACGCCAAGCGAATCCGCCAGTCGCTGGTCGAGAAGAAGCTCGACCAGTACGTCCAGCGCCGGATCGCCGCCAGCGACATCCAGATCGACACCGACGCGAAGGATGTGCGGGAATGAAGCCTGTCACCACTGCTCTGGCGGGCCTGCTCGCCGCGCTTCTCACCGGAGCCCTCGTCACCGCGATGCCCGCCTCCGCCTCGGACGGCGCGAACGGCGGCAAGCAGGACTGGCCCGGCAACGCCTCGAACAAGACCGGCGGCAAGGACTACTTCCTCGATGCCAGCAAGGGATCCGACACCGCGACCGGAACCTCGCCGAAGAAGGCCTGGCGCACGCTCGCGAAGGCGAACGCGACGACGTTCAAGCCCGGCGACCGCATCCTGCTCAAGGCCGGCGAGCAGTGGCAGGACGAGCAGCTGTGGCCGAAAGGCTCAGGCAGCAAGGGCAAACCGATCACGATCTCCGCGTACGGCGACAAGCGCGCACGCCGCCCGTACATCGCGACGAACGGCAACGTGCCCAGCCCGTTCAAGGCAGACGGCACGAAGAACCCCGAGACCGTCGGCCTGACCGGCGCGGTCGTGCTGCGCAACACCCAGTACTGGAAGATCAACAACATCGAGCTGTCGAACGACGACGACTTCGCCACCGACATCACCACCGAACGCCTCGTCCGCGACGGGATCATGGTGTCGATCAACGCCGACAAGCTCGCGGCGGGCGCGGACAGCATCATGGACCACTTCCGCATCAACGACGTGTACGTCCACCACACCGACGGCCCGGACTTCTGGCAGCAGATGCACTACGGCGGCATCAACTTCCAGGTGTTCGGCAGCAAGAAGTACACCGAGTACGGCACCGGCGGCTACTACTTCAAGGACGTGCGGATCGAGAACAACACGTTCGTGAACGTCGAGCTGCACGCGATCCAGTTCGCGTTCAACTGGTTCAACGACCGCTACCCGGAGGCCGGCCAGTTCGACGAGGCGGGCAAGTGGCACGAGGGCTGGGAGCAGCTCTGGGTACGTACGCGCGACCTCTACAGCCGCGACGTCTACATCGGCCACAACTACGCCGAGAGCATCGGCCAGGGTGCGATCCAGCTCGCGAACACGAAGAACATGAAGGTCGAGTACAACGAGGTGAACGGCTACCTCGTGCGCTACGGCTCGGTGTCGGTCGCGCTCTATCTCTGGGCCGGCGCCGACTCCGTCATGCAGTACAACGAGGTCTACGGCGGCCCGAACAACGAGTTCGACGGCACGCCGTGGGATCTGGAGTACACGAACTTCAACGTCACGTACCAGCACAACTACTCGCACGACAACGCCGCGGGCTGGATGTCGTACATGGGCAACAGCTCCAACTCCGTCGCCCGCTACAACCTCAGCGTCAACGACAACGGCGTGCTCGTGAAGAACATGCTGTCGACCAACTATTCGCCGACGTACTTCGTCAACAACACGTTCGTCTACGACGGCGCGGACCTCGACTACTTCCATGACGAACGGTTCCTGAGCCGCGTCTACTTCCTGAACAACATCTTCTACAACTACTCGACGGCGGAAGCGACGCCCTGGTATCGAAGGACCGGCGCGCTCCGCCAGGCGGTGTTCTCGAACAACGACTTCTATGAGGCGAGCGGCACCCACTCCACCCAGGAACCGGCCGATCCGCGCGGGGTGGCGGTGGATCCGAGGTTCGTCGGCGACCCGGCGAAGTACCCGACCGGGTTGGGCGTGGACCGGATCCGTAAGGCAGGCGAGCACTTCGCGCTGCGCAAGGACTCGCCGCTGATCGACGCCGGTCGCTACAACCCGCACCTGGGCACGAAGGACTTCGTCGGCACGCATATCTACTACGGCGCCGCGCCCGACATCGGCATGTCAGAACGCAAGCAGGGAAGGAAGGTCGCCCACCCCGTCGACGACGACCCGATCGAGGAAGAGGTCGACAACAGGGTCAACCTCGCGCTGGGCAAGCCGGCGGTCGCGAGCTCGACGCACCCCGGCGCGGGCGGGACGCTCACCGCGGACAAGCTGACCGACGGCAACCTCGCGACCCGATGGGCCGCGGCCGACGACGCGGCGTACCCGGTCACGCTCGACATCGACTTCGGCGCGGACACCACGTTCGACCAGGTCTACCTGGACGAGTACACCGACTCCGGCACGAACCCACGGGTGCAGTCGTTCGCCTTGCAGCGTTGGGATTCCGGCACCAGCCAGTGGGTCACGTTCGCGACCCGCGACGACGGGATCGGGCACGACCGCACCGTGACGGGCTTCGGCGACATCACGACGTCCAAGCTGCGGGTGGCGCTCACCGAGAAGATCCCGACCGAGATCTACACGCCGACGATGACGGAGATCGCCGTCTACAAGGCGACCTAGGCCAGAGACCAGTCCACGGGATCCCCGCCCAGTTCGGCGATCATCTCGTTCGCGCGGCTGAACGGGCGGGACCCGAAGAACCCACGGTCGGCGGACATCGGGCTCGGGTGCGCGGACTCGATGCACGGGACGTCATCGAGCAGCGGGCGGAGGTTCTGCGCGTCGCGGCCCCACAGGATCGCGACCATCGGCTCGTTGCGGTCGACGAGCGCGCGGATCGCCTGGTCGGTCACGTCCTCCCAGCCCTTGCCGCGGTGCGACGCGGGCTTGCCAGGCGAGACGGTGAGGGCTCGGTTGAGCAGCAGGATGCCGCGCTTCGACCAGGGCGAGAGGTCGCCGTTCGCCGGCGCTGGGAGGTCGAGGTCGGCGGTGTACTCGCGGTAGATGTTCTGCAGGCTCCGCGGGATCGGGCGTACGTCCGGCGCGACCGAGAAGCTCAGCCCGACCGGGTGCCCCGGTGTCGGGTACGGGTCCTGCCCGACGATCAGCACCCGCACGTCCGCGAACGGCTGCTGGAACGCACGCAGCACGTTCGCGCCCTCCGGGAGGTAGCGACGGCCGGCGGCGAGCTCGGCGCGCAGGAAGTCACCCAGCGAGGCGATCCGTTCCGCGACCGGCTCGAGCGCTTGAGCCCAGCCGGCCTCGACGACCTCGGTGAGCGGCTTGCGACTCGCTTGCGTCGATGCTGCTGCTGTGTCGACCACGCCGGCCTCCTCCGCTTGCCGTGAGCAGGTCAAGGAGCTTAGTAGGCTCCGAAGCGTGACCCAGCAGCCGTACGGCGCGTTCGATCCGAAGACGTACCAGGCGGTGATCCGCAGGGAGGCGGACGCGTTCGTCGCCGCGTACGCCCACGGCGATCCGGAGGCGCACGTCAAGGCCTGCCCCGGCTGGACGCTCACCCAGCTCGTCGACCACGTCGGCCAGGTCCATCAGTGGGCGCGCGGCATCGTGCTCGGCGAGGGGCCGGGCGACGTGGTGACGACGCCCGCCGAAGACGGCGAGGACCTCGCCGACTGGTACGAGCGGTGCGTCGGCGACCTGCTCGAGACGCTGGCGAGGACCGACCCGAGCAAACCGTGCTGGACGATGCAGCCCGAGAACGAGGTCGCCCGGTTCTGGTCGCGGCGGCAGGCGCTGGAGCTGGTCGTTCATCGGGTCGACGCGGAGGTCGCGGTCGGCGGGTCGGTACGGATCGACGGCGAGGTCGCCGCGGATGGGATCGCGGAGGTGCTCGACCTGTGGCTGCCGCGGATCACCCGCCGGAGCGGGACGCCGGACCTCGCCGCGCCCGTTTTGTTGGCGTGCACCGACCGGGCCGAACGCTGGCTGCTGCGCCCGCCGCACACCGCGGACGTACCGATGGGACCGCCCACGGCCGACGGGCCGGTGCTCGCGGACGACGTCGCCAAGACCGCCGAGGCGACGATCGAGGGAACGGCGGCCGGTTTGCTGATGATGCTGTGGAAGCGGCAGAACGTGTCGGTGGCCGGCGTTAGCCTCAGCGGCGAAGTCGAGGTGGCTCAGTCCTTCCTCGAGTCGCGTCTTACTGCTTAGGAAGGCCTCCGCGTGGGTTTCCAGCTGGTCCCGGCGTCCTATCTGATCCTGCGCAGGGGCGAGGAGGTGCTGCTCTCGCTTCGCGGCGGCACAGGGTGGCGGGACGGGTATTGGTCGCTGCCAGCTGGCCACATCGAGGCCGGCGAGTCCGCAATGGCCGCTTGTCTGCGCGAGGCGGTTGAGGAGATCGGCATCGTCGTACGTCCCGACGACCTGGTGCCGCTGTGCACGGTGCACCGGACGGGTGGGAGCGGCAAACCGGTCGACGAACGCGTCGACTTCTTCTTCGCCGCCGAGGTCTGGGCTGGCGAGCCCACGAACCTGGAGCCGGACAAGTGCGCCGAGCTGGGCTGGTACGGGCTGAAGGACCTGCCGACCCCGGTCGTGGAACCGGTCGACCAGGTGCTCGCCGGACTGCTCAGCGGCCGGCTACCAGCGATCTTCGCCACCGGCCGTTTCGAATGAGGGCGTCCCTCATTCGAATAGCTTGGCCAGCCGCCGTGATCATGTCGGTGATCATGAAGCCAGACCCGTCGAAAACGACCAGTTCGGCTTCATGATCACGCTCATGGGCCGGAGGTTTCGAATGAGGGCGTCCCTGTAGCGATCTCCTCGAGCGAGGGGACCCTCCGCCCTTCGCGAAGTGTGGGGTTCTGGTCGCGACACGCCGGCGTGTCGCGACCAGAACCCCACACTTTGATGGGACATGGTGGATGGGCCGGGCGATTGAATGAAGGTGCCCTTCATCCAAGACGTGGCTGGGTGGCGGGGGTCGAGGTGGCCGGTGGTCCGGGTGTGGCGAGGCCTGGTTGGGTCGGGGGCACCCTGGTCCCATAGGTTCGGACCGGGGTGCCCCCGACCCAAACCGACCAGGCGCGTCCACGGTCCCCAGGGGATGCACCGGCCCATTCGACAGAGGAACTGCCTCATTCGAAACCCGAGGGGCGGCTAGCTGGGCGAGGGCTTCCCGTTCGGCTGAGGCTCGGCCGGCTCGGTCGGCGTCGGCGCCGCAGGCTCGCTGCCGTCGTCGAACGTGACCTTCTTCAGCTGCTTGTTCATGTTGCGCCACAGCAGGATCGTCGCCACGACCAACCCCATGATCACGACGAAGCCGAGCAGTCCGGGTCCCACCCAGACACTCGGGTCCCGCTCGGCCGCGAGCAGCGTCACCACTTGTCCTCACCTCACCCCGGCGAACAGGTCGCTCTCGGGAAGCTCTGTCTCGACGAGACTACGCGCCAGCTCGTAGTCCTCGGTCGGCCAGGCCGCCTGATGCACCTCGAGCGGGCAGACGAACCACGGCCCCTCCGGGTCGATCTGCGTCGCGTGCGCGAGCAGCGCCTTGTCGCGGACCGCGAAGTACTCCGCGCACGGCACCCGCGTCGTGACCCGCGCGTCCCACGCCGGGTCGCGCTTCCACTCGGCCAGCCGCTCGGCGTACGGCGACTCCAGGCCGCGCCGGATCATCTCGTCGTGCAGCGCCAGCGTCCGGGCCCGGTGGAACGAGTGGTGGTAGTACAGCTTCAACGGCTGCCAGGGCGCTCCCGCCTCCGGGTACGCCGAGTCCGAGCCCACCGCCTCCCACGCCGCGACCGTCACCTCGTGGCAGCGGATGTGGTCCGGGTGCGGGTAGCCGCCAGTCTCGTCGTACGTCGTCACCACGTGCGGCTTGAACGACCGCATGACCGCGACGAGCTTCGCCGCCTCCTCGTCGACCGGCCGCGCCGCGAAGCTGCCCTCGGGCAGCGGCGGCAACGGGTCGCCCTCGGGGTAGCCGGAGTCGACGTACCCGAGCCAGACCTGCGAGATGCCGAGGATCTCGCGGGCACGGTCCATCTCCTCGCGCCGGATGTCGGCGAGGTTCGCGAGCACGTCCGGGCGGTCCATGTTCGGGTTGAGGATCGAGCCGCGCTCGCCTCCTGTGCAGGTGACGACGAGGACCTCGACGCCATCGGCGACGTACTTCGCGGTGGACGCGGCGCCCTTGCTGGACTCGTCGTCGGGGTGGGCGTGAACGTGCATCAGCCGAAACGGGCCCGGTGCGGTGGACGGCACCTTGTTTCCTCTCAGTTCAAGCGTGGAGCAACAATGATCGCGCAGACCACCCCACGAACATCCGGAAGGCCGAAGCTATGCCCGCGCATCCGCTGTCCGACCGGTACGGCGGCGCGCGCGGTTCACGACGTACGGCCGGGCTCGTCGCGATCGGCGTCCTGATCGCCGTCGCTGTCGGAATCGTGTTGTGGAGCGGCATTCGTGCGGCTCAGCCGCCGATCGCGGCGCGCGTGATCACGTTCGACCCGGTCTCGGACACCTCGGTGACCGTCCGGCTGCAGGTGGAGGCGACGCGTACGGTGTCGTGCGAGCTCGTTGCGCGGGGCGAACGGATGGCGACGGTCGGAACGTCGCAGGTCGACGTACGTTTCGACGCATCGGACGGCCGCAGGACGCAGCTCGTCACCCATCCGATCGTCACGTCCGACCGGGCGCTGAGCGTGGAGCTGCTAAGCTGTTCGGTTCCTGGACAGGCTCGAACGCGATAGCGCTCGGGCGCAGGCATTGTTAGCCTCAAAGGCCTGTCCGTACGCTGCTGGACACTCGCAGTTCATTCCCAGCTCGGCTTCATTGGCCGTCGGCGTATGGCCCGGCTACGGAACAAGGAGAAACCGTGACGCAACCGACCGACACGAATGTGATCTGGCTCACTCAAGAGGCGTTCGAACGTCTCGAGGCGGAGCTCGAGCACCTCACGGGTCCGGTGCGAGCGGATTTGGCGCGCAAGATCGGTGAGGCCCGCGACGAGGGTGACCTCAAGGAGAACGGCGGCTACCACGCCGCGAAGGAAGAGCAGGGCAAGACCGAGGCGCAGATCCGCAAGCTGCAGGACATGCTGCGGCGCGCGCGGGTCGGCGGCACGCCGAAGGACGACGGCATCGTGCAGCCGGGCATGAAGGTGACGATCAAGTTCGCCGGCGACGACGACACCGAGACGTTCGTACTCGGGTCGCGTGAGCTGCTGGCGTTGGACGACTCGGTCGACATCGAGATCTACTCCCCGAACTCCCCGCTCGGCGCGGCCATCTCCGGCAAGAGCAAGGGCGAGAAGGCGTCGTACACCGCGCCGAACGGACGCGACGTGGCCGTGGAGATCGTCGACACGGTGCCGTTCCAGGCCTAGGTCTCTAGGGAACGAATGCCGCGAATCGTCCTGGGGATCGGTGTCTCCGCCGCTCTCGTGGAGTCTTGGCGCGAGTGGTTCGCGCCGGCGATGCAGCCGTTTCGCTCCGATGCGCTGACCGGTCCTCGGCAGGAGCCGACGCGCGAGGTGCGGGACACCTTCCAGATGTACAACGGGTCCTGGGTCTGGTTCGACGAGGCCGAGTTCGAAGCGTTGCCGTATCGGGTGCGGCGCTCGCTGCTGACCAAGCGCGAGGCGACAGGCAGCGAGAACGGTCGCCGGTTTCCGTGGTGGCCTTCGCTGTTGGCGCGGGTCGGCGACGGTCCGGTGATCGAGTACGTCGAGGAGGGTGTCGCGCCGAGCCGGCATCGTGAGGTGTCCGCGTCGGTGTGGCGCGCGGCGCGCTCGGTCGTTCCGAACGCGAAGGAGCTTGCCGGCACGTTCCCGCCAGGCTCCGGCCCCAACTGCTTCGGCACCGTGATGGCCGGCGCCGGCGTTCCGGGCGCCGCGTCGGAGTGGGTGGTGTGCGAGCCGTTCGAGGAATGGCTCGCGTCCCATACGGTCCCGATCCGCGGCACGGAGTCCGACGACTCTCCCGGCGTCGTGCTCGTCTGGCGCAACACCCAGCGCGTCGTCCTCCACGCCGCCGTCACGATCGGCGGCGGCTGGGCGTTCAGCAAACCGTCGCAGTCCTGGTGCAGCCCCCGCGTGGTCTGGACAGTCCGCGACACCATCGCCCTCAACCGCCACCCCGGCGAGACCCTGGGCCGCTACCGCATGGTCTAGCGGCGGTGCAGTGTCATCCGCATGCCGTGCCTGGGTCGCAGTGTCACCGCAGGCTGCAGCTCGACCGGGTGGCCGGGGACGAGGCGCGGATCCCACCGACGCGCCAACGTGGCCAGTACCAGCACACCCTCGGCCCAGGCGAACGACTCGCCCACGCAGGTCCGCGCCGCCAGGCCGAACGGGAAGTACGTCGTCCGCGACTGCCCCGGCGCCGACTCGTCGAACTCACCCGACGACGACAGCCACCGCGAAGGCCGGAACTCCAACGGGGCGGGCCAGAACCGCGCGTCCCGGTGCAGCACCCACTGGCTCGCCGTACACAACGACCCCGCCGGAATCGTCCAGCCGTCCACCTCGAGGTCGGTCGTCGCGCGCCGCCCGAGCAGCCACACCGGCGGGCGGACCCGCATCGACTCCGCGACGATCGCGTGCGTGCGCGGCAGCCGTTCGATGTCCTCGTACGTCAACGCCCGCGCGGGCAGCGCGTCGAGCTCCTCCCACAGCCACGAGGCGACCGCGCGGTGCTGGTCCAACAGCCACCACGTCCAGGTCAGCAACGTCGCCGTCGTCTCGTGGCCGGCGAGCAGCAGCGTCATCACCTCGTCGCGCACCTGCGTGTCGGACATCGCGTGCCCGTCGTCCCGTACCTCGATGAGCCGCCACAGCAGGTCGTCGCCCGGCGGCCGGGTCCGGCGGGCCGCCACGAGCGAACGTACGACGGCGTCCAGCCGCTGCACCGCCGCGAACAGCCGCTGCCGCCGCGGCGTCGGGACCGCGAGCAGCAGATCGGCACCGGGCAGCATGTAGCGCTGGAAGCCAGCCATCAGCATCGACAGCGACCGCGACACCTCGTCCGACTCCGACCGCACATCGGTGCCGAACAGGGCCTGCCCGACGATCGACAGCGTCAGCGCCGACATCTCCTTCGCCAGATCGAGCTCCGCACCCAGCTGCCAGCGCGCGTCGTACTCCAACGCGGTCGAGACCATCGGTGCCGTGTACGCCGTGATCTGCTTGCTGTGGAAGCTCGGCTGGATCATCCGCCGCTGCCGCCTGTGGTGCTCGCCCTCGCTGGTCAGGAGGCCTTCGCCGAGCAGCACCTTGATCCGCTCGAGCGTGCGGCCCTTCTTCAGATTGCGGCCGTTGGACACGTAGATCTCGCGGACGACCGCCGGGTCGCTGAGGACGTAGATGTGCTCGCGTCCGAAGTGCGCGTGGGCGATCCGCGGGTTCTCCCGAGCGATCCGTTCGAACGAGGCGATCGGGTCCCGGCGGAACGTCAGCGCTGCCAGCGGTCCCGGGCCAGGCGGTCGGCGCACCATCCATCCATTCTCCTGCGAAGATGCGCGCATGAGCACGGATCCGACCCTCGCCGAGCTGCTGGCCGACATCGAGGCCGCCCAGCAGACTCTCGACGGCATTGCCCGCGTCACGCCGATGGAGGGCTCGCGCTGGTTGTCCAGTCGGGTTCGCGGCCCCGTTCATTTCAAGTGCGAGAACCTCCAGCGCGCCGGTTCGTTCAAGATCCGCGGCGCGTACGTACGGCTCAGCCGGCTGTCCGCGGAGGAACGTGCCCGCGGGGTCGTCGCCGCGAGCGCCGGCAACCACGCGCAGGGTGTCGCCCTGGCCGCGCACCTGCTCGACACCAAGTCGACCGTGTTCATGCCGAACGGCGCGCCGATCCCGAAGGAGAACGCGACCCGCGCGTACGGCGCCGACATCCGCTTCACCGGCACCGTGATCGACGACTGCATCGAGGCCGCGACCGAGCTCGCGAAGGAGACGGGCGCGATCCTCATCCACCCGTTCGACCACGCCGACATCGTCGCCGGCCAGGGCACGGTGGGGCTCGAGATCCTGGCCAAGGTGCCGGACGTCAAGACCGTGCTGGTGCCGGTGGGCGGCGGCGGGCTGATCGCGGGCATCGCGACGGCCTTGCGGGCGAAGGGCTCGAAGGCGCGGATCGTCGGCGTGCAGGCGTCCGGCGCCGCGGCGTACCCGCTGTCGCTGAAGGTCGGGCACCCCGTCGCGGCCAAGGCGATGGCCACGATGGCGGACGGGATCGCGGTCGGGCTGCCGGGAACGGTGCCGTTCGGGCTGGTCCAGCGGTACGTGGACGACGTCGTCACCGTCTCGGAGGACTCGCTCTCCAAGGCCCTGCTGTTGCTGCTCGAACGCGCCAAACTCGTCACCGAGCCGGCGGGCGCCGCCGCGGTCGCGGCGCTGGTGGACGCGCCCGAGACGTACGAGGCGCCGGTGGTCGCGGTGCTGTCCGGCGGCAACATCGACCCGCTGCTGCTGATGCGCGTGATCCGCTCCGGGATGGCGGCGGCCGGGCGGTACCTGTCGTTCCGCGTCCGCATCCCCGACACCCCCGGCGGGCTCGCCGGGATGCTCGGCGAGCTGGCGGCCGCCGAGGCGAACGTGCTCGACGTGGTGCACGAACGTACGTCCGCCACGTTGCACCTGGACGAGGTCGAGGTCGCGCTCCAGGTCGAGACGCGCGGCGCCACGCACAAGGAGGGGATCCTCTCCCGGCTGCGCGCGGCCGGGTACGTCGTCATCTTCTAGAAAGTCGAGCTTTACAGAACACAAGGTTCACTTGACAGAAGCTCAGTCGCGACGTGCAATGGACGCATGCCGGAGAACTCGAAGGGCCCTGAGACCGACCTGTGGGCCGAGGTCACTGATTCGGTGCGGTCCGCGGCCGCATCCGCCGCTGAGGTCGCCCAGGCCGCCGCGGCAAAGGCACAGTCGACGGCCGACGACCTTCAGGCGAAGGCCGAGGAGATCGCACAGAAGTTCCAGGACAAGGCCGACGAGGCGCAGGAGAAGGCGGACGAGGCTCCGGGCGGACCCGCTCAGGACACCGCGCAGGAAGAGGCCGACCGCGTGCAGGAGGAGGCGGACGCCGCCGCCGAGCGCGCGCAGGAGTTCGCCGACAGCGCCCAGGAAGAGGCCGACGAAGCGCAGGAGGCGGCCGACGAGGTCGAGGAGTCCGAGGACGTCGACGACGGTGAGGACGAGGCCGCGCTGACCGCGTCCATCGAGGCGGAGATCGAGGCGGAGCTCGGCGCGACCGCCGACGACGTCGAGGAAGAGGCGACAGCGACCCCTGGCACGACTGCGTCGCCGGACGAGCAGATCCGTTCGATCCTCGCGATGGTCGCCGACGGGAGCATCGACCCCGACAGCGCCGCGAAGCTGATCGACGAGGTCAAGGCCGGTGCCGCGAGCGTCGGCGACGACCCCAAGGCGAAGACCAAGACCCAGACGAAGACCGACGGCGCGAAGCCCGCGGACACCCCGCCCGCCAACCCGGTCGCGGCGACCAAGCTGCGCGTGCGCGCGGTCGGCCGCCGGGTGCGCATCATCGGCGAGCCGTTCGTGTCGACCGTGGCCATCGACGGCCCGCACGTGATCCGCCAGGAAGGCGACACGTTGATCGTGACGAGCGAGGGCGAGTTCGGCGCTTCGCTGGACGGGTTCCAGCTGCTCCGCTCGCGTTCGCTCAGCGAGGTCCCGGAACGCGTCTTCGGCTTCGGCCGCGAGCTGTCGATCCGGGTCAACCCGCGGCTGCTCGTCGAGGCCGAGATCACCGCGGGCTCGATCAACACCGAACGGCTGCCGTCGCTGGAGCAGGTCCGCGTGACCGCGGGATCGGCGAAGATCCGCGACGTCGAGGGGCCGATCGACGTACTCGTGCAGGCCGGCTCGGCGCAGGTCGAAGGCCGGATCAGCCGCGGCGAGTCCCGCCTGCGGGCGGAGTCGGGCTCGGTGACGCTGCACCTGTGGCCGGGGTCGAACGTGCGGATCAAGCCCGACATCCAGCTCGGCCAGGTGAAGTGGGAGCCGCCGGGCAAGGACCGCAAGGAGCACATCGTCGGCGCCGGCGACGCGAAGCTGTCGCTCGAGGTGATGATGGGCGCGGCGACGGTGCGGGAGGCACTGTGAGCTTGGCGCACTCCGATGCGCACCAGTTCCGGCCGCCGAGCGACTGCCCGGTCTGCGGCTCGGGACTGGCGCTCACCCGGCTGAGCTGTGGGTCGTGCGGGAGTGAGCTGTCCGGGGTGTTCGAGACCTGCTCGTTCTGCGGTCTCAGCGACGCCGAACGCGACCTGCTGCGGGTGTTCCTGGTGTCGCGCGGCAACATGCGCGAGGTCGAGCGGCACCTCGGCGTCAGCTACCCGACGGCCCGCCAGCGGTACGCGGACCTGCTGACGAAGCTGGGCCTCGAGCCCGTCGAGACACCGCCGAGCCCGGAGCCCGAGCTGTCCCGTACGGACGTCCTCGCCAAGCTCGCCCGCGGCGAGCTCGACATCGACGGAGCGACGAACCTCTTGCGCAAGCTTGCCTAGGCCGCGTCGGGCAAAGATCGCCTGACGCGCGACACCCCCCAGAAGTCAGCAGAGGCCGTCTGGACGCGGTGCGTCTCGTCACCCAGATAACCAATATGAATTCCTCCTGCACCACGCCCAGCCGGGCGCGGGGCGCCGCGCGCCATCGCGCTACGCGCGATGACCGGCGCTATTTGCCAGACACGACCTAGATTCGGCAAAGGCACGGCTAAGAAACGCGTGATCTCCCTCGGCCGCCACTACCGTCCTTGACGTTTGTGTGCCCACGTCGAGGGAGAGCCGCCATGCCGTTCCATCTGACCCGCCGGATCGTGCTGACCGGGATCGCCACCGTGGCCGTGCTCGCGGCCGGTGGCGTCGCGTACTCGGCCACGCAGGAGCCGGCGATCAAGACCAGCACCCCGCGTAGCGAGCGGCAGGTCACCAACATCGACGTGCTCCGGCAGCAGCTCCGCAACTACTACGGCGATCCGCTCGGCACCGGCACGTTCGGCGCGGACAGCAACTACGCGAAGGAAGCCAAGCAGGTCGCCAAGAACGGCAAGCGCCAGCTCGACAAGCGCTACCACGGCCACAAGACCAAGGCGATCGTGCTCGACGTCGACGACACCACGCTCGCGACCTGGAACCACGAGATCGCCAGCAACTGGGCGTACAACCCGACGACCAACGGCCAGTTCGTCACCGAGCAGCGCTTCCCGGCCGTGCCCGGCATGGTTGATCTGGTGCACAAGGCCGAACGCGAGGGGTACGCGGTCTTCTTCCTCACCGGCCGCCCCGCCGCGCAGGAGCCGGCGACGCTCGGCAACCTCACCGCCGACGGTGTCGGCATCGACGCCGGCTACCCGAAGCCCACGGCGCTCGGCAACGGCGAGGACGGCCTGTTCACCAAGCCGGCCGTGGCCGACTACCCCGCCTATCTCAAGCAGGCTTGCGCGAACGACCCGAACGGCAGCTGCACCACGATCCACTACAAGTCGGCCACCCGCGCCCACATCGAGTCGCTCGGGTACGACATCGTCGCGAACTTCGGCGACCAGTTCAGCGACCTCGAGGGCGGCCACGCCGACCGTACGTTCAAGCTGCCGAACCCGAACTACTTCCTGCCGTAACGCGCCTCAGCGGGACGAGAAGAGCTGGACGCGCCCAGCGCCGGCCTGGGTGACCATCCACTGAGCGCTCAGGCCGAGCAGGTCGTCGGCTCCCGTCGCGATCCACAACGCCTCACCGGTGAGCGCGTCGTGGACATTGACCACGCGACGGGGGCCGGCTTGACTCGTCGACGGCGCGGTGTAGGCGAGGCGGTCGCCGTTCACGGCGGCGTTCGCGCGATCCCCGACGAGGAGCGTCCCGGGCAGATCGAGCTTCCACCGTTGCCGGCCGTCCGCCAGGTCCAGGCCGACGAGGGACTCGGCCCGCGAGTCGTCGCCCGTGCGCGCCAGCAGGGTCCCGTCGGTCAGGGCCATCGGACTCGCGTCGAGCTGGCCGGTCCACCGCACCTCGCCCGTGGCCAGGTCGATCACGGTCGGTTTGCCGTTGACGGTGGTACCGGCCACCACCTTGCCGTCCACGAGCGGATACCCGGACTCGGACACGCAGTCCCAGGTGTTGACGTCTCGTTCCCAAGCCTGCTTGCCGGTGCGAACGTCCTGCGCGACGAGCCGAGCCTCGCAGCCCGTCGTGCTGCGGTCCCAGGTCAGGCCGATCGAGCCGGACAGGACGATGGTCGGGCCGAGGGCCGAGAACGTACGTCCGGGATTGCCGGTCGCGGTGTCCAGCGCCGTCATCACCCGGTCGCCCTCGATCTCCCGACCGACGACGACGAGCTCGGACGGTCCGACCAGGGCGGGGTCGGTGAGGTCGAAGTAGTGGCGGTACAGGTCGGAGTCCCGCGCGTCGACGTTCGGCGAGGTGCGGCGAGCGTCGACCAGCCGGGGGAAGTCGTACGTCCAGCGCTTGCTGAAGCCGGGGAGCCGCAGGCCGACGGCCTCGCAGGTCTTCCGCGCGCAGTCGGGAACGACGACCCAGCCCGAGGTGACGGCGGCGTCCGGGGAACTGCCATCACGGGGTCGCTGGTAGCGGGGACGCCCGGTACGCAGGTGGACGCCCTGCAACCGCCTGCGGTCCTCGACCACGACGGACGTGGTGGTCGCCGAGACCCGCGTCTCGCCTTCGACCGCCAGCTTCCACAGCACCTTCCCGTCCGTCCGGTTCAACGCGACTAGCTGACGCTCGGCCTGGACCAGGACGGTCTCGCCGACGACGGTCGCGTTCTCGAACGTTCCGGCGCCCGGCAGGTCGACCTCCCACACCGCTGCCCGTTCGGCCAGCGCGGGAGTCGGAGTGGCGCTGGGCGTCGCCGAAGGACTGGTGCTCGGTGCCGGCTGCTCGACGTCGGTCCCCGCCGACGTACAACCAGCCACCGCGACGACGGCGACAGCGCACGCCGCCACCGATCTCAGAATGCTCATGTGCTCCCCGTTCAAGGCCGTTTCGACCGGCGCCGATGCTATCGGGTCGGTCAAAAGCCGGCAAAAGATCGCCGATCGCCAACGGGGTAAGGCGATCCATTGACCCTGCATGGACGCCTGAACGTCACACCCCGCTGATCGCCGGCGACGATCAGTAATAGTTGCATGGTGCAAGCAAGCGCGTACCCTTCCGGAGTGCAAGCAAAGAACGAGGATCTGCTGGTGGCGTTCTGGCGGATGGGCCGGGCGCTGAAGCGATCCCACGGCCCGCTCGAGCCCGCGCTGCTGTGGGTCCTGCACGCGACCGCGTGCGAGGGGCCGTCGCGCCTCTCCGATCTTGCCGGCCGGCTCCAGCTCGACCTGTCCACGGTGAGCCGGCACGTCCGTACCCTCGAGGACGCGGGCTATCTGGAACGTACGCCGGACAAGGACGACCGGCGCGCGACGCAGATCTCCATCTCCGCCAAGGGAACGCGGATCCTCGACGAAGGACGAGCCGCACAGGTCGAACTGCTCGACTCCGCTCTCACCAAGTGGACCGAGAGCGACCGCAAGAACCTCGAGCGGCTGCTCGGCCGACTCGCGAACGAACTCGAGCACAACACAGTGGGGACCAACGCATGACCGAAACACCCGGGGCACAACCACAAGCAGCACCACCACAAGAACAGCAAGGCCCGAACTACCTGTCGCACAAGCAGATTCTCGTCGTTCTCGGCGGACTCATGGCGGGCATGCTGCTCGCCGCGCTCGACCAGAGCATCGTCGGTGTCGCGCTCCCCCGGATCGTCAGCGAGCTCGGCGGCCTCGAGCAGCTCTCCTGGGTCGTCACCGCGTACCTGCTGACGAACACCGCCTCGACGCCGCTCTGGGGCAAGATCTCCGACCTGTACGGACGGCGCTCGGTCTTCCAGGTCGCGATCGTCATCTTCCTGATCGGCTCCGTGCTCGCGGCCCTCGCCACGAACATGCCGCAGCTGATCGGGTTCCGCGCGCTGCAGGGCCTCGGCGCCGGCGGCCTGATGGCGCTGTCGTTCGCGATCATCGGCGACGTCATCCCGCCGCGCGAACGCGGCCGCTATATGGGCTACTTCGGCGCGGTCTTCGGCGTCTCCAGCGTCGCCGGCCCGCTGCTCGGCGGCTTCTTCACCGACGGTCCGGGCTGGCGTTGGATCTTCTGGATCAACGTGCCGATCGGCATCGGCGCGCTGCTCGTCACGTCGTGGGCGCTGAAGCTGCCCAAGGTCGTCCGCAGCCACAAGATCGACTACCTCGGCGCCGCCACGATCGTCGCCTCGGTGTCGTTGCTGCTGCTCTACCTGACCTGGCGTGGGCAGGAGTTCGGCTGGACCGACGGCTGGGCTCTCGCGATGCTCGTCGGGGCCATCCTGCTCGCTGGGCTGTTCGTGTTCATCGAGTCGCGGGCCGCCGAGCCGATCATCCCGCTGCGACTGTTCCGCAACCCGACGTTCACGATCGCCAACGTGTACGGGCTTCTCGCCGGCATAGCGATGTTCGGCGCGATCGTCTACCTGCCGATCTACCTGCAGGTCGTCAAGGACCTGTCGCCGACGGCGTCCGGCCTCGCGATGCTGCCGATGGTCGCCGGAATCTTCACGTCGTCGATCAGCTCCGGCCAGATCATGACGCGAACGGGCCGTTACAAGATCTTCCCGATCCTCGGTGGCATCTCGCTCGTGGTCGCGATGTACCTGCTGTCCACGTTGCACACCGACTCGTCGATGTGGCTGGTCGGCTTCTACCAGTTCCTCGTCGGCTTCGGACTCGGTTTCTCCATGCAGGTCTTGATGACCGCGACGCAGAACTCGGTGGAGTTCCGCGACATGGGGACGAGCACGGGCGCGCTGACGTTCTTCCGTTCGATGGGCGGCGCGGTCGGTACGGCCGTGTTCGGCGCGGTGCTCACGTCCCGACTGGCCACGCACCTGACCGAGGTCGTGCCGGGGCGGGTCCTGGCTCAGCTGCCGCCCGGCGCCGCGGACAACGTGCAGGCGATCAAGGGGCTGCCGCCGCAGGTGAAGGAGCCGGTGCTCGAGGCGTTCGTCCGTTCACTGCACGACGTGTTCCTCACCGGGATCCCGTTCGTGCTCGGCGCGCTGATCATCGCCTTCTTCCTGAAGGAGATCCCGCTCGCGACCGGTCAGGCGAAGAAGCCGGAAGAGGCCGAGGAGCTCACTCCGACGATCTCTCACTAGGCGTATCCCGAGGGGGGTCCGGAGGCGGAGGCGAGTCGCTGTGCGACTCGGCCTCCGCCTCTGTCACGACCAGAGCACCTGCGGGTGAGGGATCGTCGCCGCCGGCGAGGTACGAGACCACCGCGTTGACCATCGCGACCAGCGGCACCGCGAAGAGCGCGCCGATGATGCCGGCGAGGTAGACGCCACCACCGATCGACAAGATGATCGCCAATGGGTGCAGGCGAACGAGCCGGCCGAGCAGGAACGGCTGCAGGACGTGCGCCTCGAGCTGCTGCACGGCGATCACGCCGACCAGCATCAGCAGGGCGGCCAACAGCCCGTGCGTGACCAGCGCGACGATCACCGCGACCGCACCGGAGATCAGCGCACCGATGATCGGGATGAACGAACCCAGGAACACCAGCACACCGATCGGCACCGCCAACGGCACGCGCAGGAGTAACGCCACCGCCATGATGCCGACAGCGTCCACGAACGCCACCATGACGGTGGCCCGGACGAACGCGGTCAGCGACACCCACGCCCGCTCGCCGGAGGCGTCGACGCGCTCACGGGCGGCGCGCGGGAAGATCCGTACGACCCAGCCCCAGATCTTGCCGCCCTCGTACAACATGAAGTACGTCGAGAACAGCACCAGGAAGAAGCCGGTCGCGACGTGCCCGACCGTCGTTCCGATCTTCAACGCGCCCTGCGTCAACTGCGCGTTGCTCCCGCTGATCGCGTCGCGTGCGGCGTCGAACGCCGACGTGATCTGCGCGTCGGACAGCTGCAACGGACCGGTGACGAGCCAGTCGTGGATCTGGTCGATGCCGTCGGTCACCTGGTTGGCCAGGTCGTCGAAGCCGGACGCGATCTGTTGCCCGACGATCGTCAGCAAGCCGCCGACGATGAGCAGCATGCCGATCAACGTGATGCCCGCGGCAAGGCCGCGCGGTACGCCGACGCGTTGCAGCCCGTCGGCGACCGGGATGACCAGCGCGGTGAGCAGCATCGCCACCAGTACGGGGACGACGATCACGCGCAGCTGGACGACGAGGAACAGGAACGCCGCTGCCGCGAGGCCGATCAGCAGCAGCCGCCAGGACCAGCCGGCGGCGAGTCGTACGGCCCACGGGATGTCCAGCGGACGGTCGGCAGGCTTGGGATCACGGGGCCGTGGTGGTCTGGTGTTCACCCCTGGTCGGGAGGTCAGGCCGCCTCGCTGCGACCGTTCCTGCATGCGTTGCCGGAGCCTGCCGATCCAGCTCTGCGCCATTCCACCCAACCCTGCCTGCTTAGTCCGCTGACCAGTACCGATCACCCGCGAGGATGAGCGCCGCCGCTCCCACCAGCCCGGCGTCCTGGTTCAGCGTCGCCGGACCGACTTGGGCGGCTTTGGTGTAGGCCATCTTGGCGTACTCGCGCAGCGTACGTTCCAACGGCTCGAACAGCAGCGGACCGGCCTGCGACACGCCACCGCCGACGACAACGCGGCGAACGTCACACAACGCGACCGCGGAGGCGATGCCGACGCCGAGCGCCCAACCGGCGCGTTCAAACGCCGACAGCGCGATCTTGTCACCGGCCCGCGCGTCGTCGGCGAGCTCCTTAGCGGTCGCTTCGGCTTCCGAACGGTCGGCCCGCCAGCCGAGCTCGCGCGCCCACGCGGCGAGGCCCGGGCCGCGCGCGATCGCCTCGACGCAGCCGCGCCCGCCGCACGGGCACGGCGGCCCGTCGGGATCGACCACGATGTGTCCGACATGTCCGGCGTTCCCGCTCGCCCCGTCGACCAGCCGGCCACCGAGCACGAGGCCGCCGCCGACGCCGGTCGACACGACCATGCCGAGCATGTCGTCGACGTCCTGTCCGGCGCCGCGCCAGTGTTCGGCGACGGCGAGCGCGACCGCGTCGTTGTGGACGCGTACCGGGAGCCCGGGGTACGCCGTACGCAACCGCTTACGCAGCGGAAACCCGCGCCAGGCTTGCAGGTTGAGTGGCGAGACCTCGCCGGCCGGCCACAGCATCGGTCCACCGCAACCGACGCCGACGCCGACGAGAGGCGGGCGGCCCACACCTGCGAGAACGGTCTCACACAGCTTGTGCAATCGTTCCCAGACAGCTTCGCCGTCGTCCTCCGGCCCGAGAGAGGAGGGCGCACGGTCGGAGCTCAGGACGTGGCCGTTGGCGTCGACGACACCGACGGCAAGCTTCGTGCCGCCGATGTCGATCGCCAACACCACGCCATCGGTCGCATGGTCGGTCATGGAACGCATGATGCCTGCTGCCACGGACAACAGCGGCAATGGTGTCCGGAAATGATCTTGCGTTCCCTTCTTGAACGCAGCTCAGCCGGCGAACTCCGGAACTTTCGAAGCGCTCGAAACTTTCGGAAGAGCAGCGGTCAGGGCGAGCGCCACGACCAGCACGCCGACGCTGACCAGCATCGTTCCGGCGGTCGCCGCGGTGAAGTCACCGCCGTGCAGCCGACCGAAGAAAACCGTGCCGAACAAGGCGATTCCGGTCGCCGTCGCGAGCTGCATCGTCGTATTCACCAGTCCGGACGCCGACCCCGCGAGCCGCGCCGGAACTTCCGACAGCGAGGCGCCCATCAGCGAACCTAGGACCGTTCCCATACCGAGCCCCAGTCCCACCGCGGGCAGGGCCAGCGCGAGCGAGCCGAGGTCCGTACCTCGCCAGACCACGAGACCGGCCATCGCCGCCACGCTCACAAGCAGCACGACGATCCCGGCGGCCGTGAACGCGCGCCCGATCCGGGCGGCCATCCGCATCGCGAGGACGTTCCCCACGACGATGCCCACCGTGGCGGGAACGAACGTCAGCGCGGCGTGCAGCGGCGAGAACCCCAGCCCCAGCTGCAGATGCAACGTGAGAACGAAGAACACGCCGACCGCGGTGTTGACGCAGAACATGACCGCCTGGCCGGCGACCAGGCTGCGGTACTTGAGCAGTTCCGGCGCGATCAGCGGCTCGCCACCGTTCTGGGCGAGCCTGCGTTGCTGGTACGCGAACAGGCCGAGCACCAGCACGCCGGCCACCAGCAGCGCGATCGTCCACGCCGGCCAGCCGAGCTCGCGGCCCTGCACCAGCGGGTAGAAGATCGCGAACAGTCCGGCGGTCAACAGGGCCAGTCCACCCTGGTCGATGCGGTGCATGGCCGCCCGCGGGCGTCGCGGCATGGCGACCAGGGCGCCGACCAGCGCGAGCAGGCCGATCGGCAGGTTGACCAGGAAGATCGCGCGCCAGCCGGACTCGAACAGGTTCGCCTCGGTCAGCACGCCGCCGAGCAGCGGGCCGGCGAGGCCGCCGAGCGGGAACGCGGCGGCGAACAGCGCCATCGCCTTCGGCCGTTCGGTGTCGTCGAACTCGGCGTGGATGAACGACAGCACCTGCGGAACCATCAGGCCCGAGCCGATGCCCTGCGCGACGCGCGCGGCGATGAGCACGCCCACGTTCGGCGCGATTCCGGCGACCAGCGAGGACGCGGTGAAGATCGCCATGCCGGTCACGAACAGCGCCTTGCGGCCGTACCGGTCGCCGAGCCGGCCGCCGGTGATCAGCGTGAGCGCGAAGCCCAGTGCGTAGCCGGCCGAGATCCACTGCAGCGCCGCCTCGCCGGTGCCGAGGTGCTGCTGGATCGTCGGGAGGGCCACGGTGACGATCTGGTTGTCGACCATGTCGACGAAGACGGCGAGCACGGCGACGGCCAGTGCCCACCACCTCAGGGGATGTTTGTCCATGGCTTCGATAATCAGTCGCTTGCATCACTGTGTCAACTGTTTGTTTGATTAATTCCTCTGACTGTATGGTTGACTCATGTCGCCACGCCGATCCCCCACGCCGCAGGAGCGCCAGCGCGATCCCGAGCGCACCCGGAAGCTGATCCTCGACGCGGCGGCCACCGAGTTCGCCGCGCACGGGTACGCCGGCGCCCGGATCAGCGCGATCGCCTCCCGGGCGGGGGTGAACCAGCAACTGATCTCGTACTACTTCGACGGCAAGGAGGGGCTCTACCAGGCGATGTCCGAGCTGTGGTGGCAGCGCCAGGCGGAGCTCGCGTCGCCTGAGGTCGCGCTGCCCGAGCAGCTCCGCCGGTTCGTGCTCGAGGGGGTGACCAGCCCGGAGAGTCCGCGGCTGTTCGCGTGGGCCGGGCTGCAGTACGACGGGCCGTCGTCGGACCCCGACCAGGGCGTACGGACGGAGCGACTCCAGGCGAGCGTCGAGCAGCTCCGGGCCGCCCAGACCGCGGGCCGACTGCCGGCCGAGGTCGATCCGGCCACATTGCTGATCATGCTGATGGGCGCCTCGATGGCAGCCACCACGCTCCCCCACGTCATCGAGGGCGTGTGCGGCGTCGACCCTCGGTCACCCGAGTTCCTGCGCCACTACGCCGACCAGATCGCCCTCGTCGCCAGCCAGCTCGGCCTCGACGCCACCCCACCACCGCCCGACCCCGCCTGATCTACATAGGTCGATTTGCGCTCGCCTCACACGGCCAGTTGCCCCTCTACCTGGCGTCCACCCCACGTAAAGGGGCCAATGATCATGTAAACATGATCATTGGCCCGGGGCGCTGGGCAGGCGGCGCGGTGGAGGCGGGCCGGTCAGGCGGCGCGGTGGTGGCGGGCGTGGGCTCGGGCAAAGGCGGCACGCAGTCTGGCGGCGGTGTGATCGGGCGAATCCAGGTCGCTCCAGACCACGCGGACGACCTCGAGGCCAGCCTCTTCGCGGATCGCGTCCTCCCGTCGCTTCTCCTTGAAGAGGACTTCCCGCGGATCGACGTCGAAGCGGGCGCCCCGCCCGTACTTCAGTTTGCCGTCGAACTCGACCAGCGTCCGCTCGTCCTCGAACAGAAGGTCCCCACGCGCGATCACGCACCCGTCGAGCCCGTAGATCGGTGCTTGCAAGATCGGCCGCGGCAACCCGTGCCGATGGCAGAGCACGCGTAGGCGCGACTCGCCCACGGACTCGGATCCGCCGTCCGCGAACTCGATGGCCGGGAGCGCATGCCGGGCGCCAGGCCATTGGGATTGGCGGAGGTACAGCTCCAGCGCTCGGCCAAGGGCAGCACCGGACCGCAACGCGCCGTCACACAGCACGACCGCCTGCTCGAACGCGTACGACCGAGCAACGTCGACCATCGTTCGCTCGGGCGAGGTGACACGCATGCCACGGATCTCGACCACCTCGTCCGCAGCCAGGGTCGCCACGTGATGGTCGACGCCAGCCTCCCGACGAGGATGCTGTGGAGGTTCGCGCGTCACGGTGACGGTGTCGAGCGGGACTCGCCAGCTGTCCCATCCATGCAGTATCGCCGCGGAGATGTGACTCACCACGGCGTCGTCGTTCAACGTCAGCCTGACCGCCTGAATCGACACTCGATGCCGTCCCAACGCGTCCATCGCGCGCCAGGCAGGGCCGTCGACGTAGACGCCACGCCGAACATGTTCCCACTCGCCGCGTCGGATTCGCGCCTTGATCTGCTTGTCGCTGTACCCGAGCGCGAACGCCTGCTGACGGGAGAGTACCTGCGTTTCCATGGTGAGAACTCTCCCCGCCGGTACCGCCGTCTGACGGGCCGAACCTCGATCTGGGGACGACGGCCGACGTTCTGTCACTGTGGAGGAAACCCGGACATCACCTGGCCAGTGGCCGCCTTACGCGGCGTCTACCCCACGTAAGGCGGCAGTTGATCATGTAAACATGATCAACTGCCCACACGCCCGGGCGCGGGGCCGTTCCGGTGCGGTTCGAGCAGGCTGACCGTTCTCGTCTTGTCCCGATCCGGCCGATCTGCTCCGATAACGATGCGGCGACAGCCGGATCGGACCTGACGCGCGGGGCTCTTCGCGGACAACACTGGGGGCGTGCAGTGGAACCGGGACGCCTTGTCCGACGAGCCCGACGTCGCCGCGCTCGAGGAACGCCCTCCTCGGCACTGGCCCGGCTGGTTGGTGCGGCTGCTGATCGCACTCGGCGTGGTGGCCGTGGCACTGTTCGTGTTCTGGCGGTTGACGGCCGACCAGGCACGGGCGGAGTTCCAGCAGGTGCGGATGGTGAGCAGGTACGTGGCCGAGCTCGACGTGGGCGCGACGAACCTGACCAGCGGCGACCTGTACGTCCTGCCTCGGCTCGCCGAGAAGGAAGGCTTCGACGTCGACACGTCCCGTGTCATGCTCGGCGACCGCCGCTCGGACGTCGCGACGACCAGGGTCACGGTCGTCGACTGCGAGCAGGCCGCCGCCCACGGGTCGGAGCCGCTCGACCTGGCGATGCTCACCGGCCCCTACACGGGCAGCCGCGACACGATCCGGGTGCGCGGCGAGCTGCCGACCTGGTCCGCGCTGATCCCGCCGGTCTGCGAGGACACCCCCGACCGCGGCGTCGCGTCGGTGTCGAACGTCCGGGTGGTGGTCGCGAGCCAAGGTGAGGCGCAGGTCGCCGTACGGTTCCAGAACACCGGCGGCCGGCCGCTCACCTACGCGCGGGTCGCCGTCCCGAAGAGCGTCGGCCGGGTCTCCCGCGACCCGGCCAAGCCGGACGGAGCACTCAAGCCCGGCCAGACGGCGGAGGTCGTCCTGCGGCTGACCCGCGCGGGCTGCACGGCGAACGGCGACGGCCCGGCGATGGCGACGATGACGTACCTCGGCGGCGAGGAGATCCAGGTCCAGCTCGACACCAGCTGGACCAACCTGCTCGGCACCTGCCCCGGCGCCCATGACGGCCACCTCGGCGGCGGCGACTTCGGCGGCTAGGTCAGCCGGCCACCGAGGCCGGGCACCGGGCCGGGCGGTCGGGCCGGCGGGTTGATCGGCGGCAGTGACGGGGCGCCAAGCGACGGGAGGTCGGGTACGTCGACCACCACCGCCTCCACGCCGCGCGAACGGCGGCGGGCGGAGTCGACGGCCAGGTCCGCGAGGTACGCGGCCAGCTTGCCGTTCCGCAACTCCCGCTGACCAGGCGTGGTCGCCAGCAGGTCGCCGGCCGCCACCGCTGCCGACGCGGTCGTCGCCGCGCCCCGCTCCTCGCAAGCCCGGCCGAAGATCGTCGCGAAGTCGCGCGCGTCGAAGTCCCGGGTCCGAACGATCCGCCACCGAGCCGCCAGCGCGGGATCCACCTCGACCAGCCGCCGGTACCCGTCGACGCCACAGAACGCGGCCACCTGCAGCTTCGGCCCGTGCGCCTCGAACAGCCGGTTCAGCTCGTCGGCGACCGCCCGGCCGGACAGCGCGTTGCTCACCAGCAGGTCGAGCCCGGCGATCGCGACCAGCCGTTCGCCGAGCGCCGACGCCACGGTGTCCTGCAGCCGCGTGACAGCCGCCGCCGTACCGAGCCGCTCGTAGTCCTCGTAGCTCACCCACGCCGCGCTTCCGTCGAAGCCGCGCGCCACGACGAGCTTCCGCAGCACGTCGACGGTAAGGCCCATCCCCGTTCCGGGCGGCCCGACCACGAGCAGCCGGACCTCCTGCTCGTGCCGTTCGGCCAGCTCTCGCAGCGCCGACACCAGGTCCGGCTGACCGACGATCCGGTCGGCCAACGTCGTCGCCTCGACGACCGAGCGCGGCGGCAGCAGGTCGAGCCCGACCTCCTGCGTCTGTTCGGGTTCGGTCGCCTGTTCGGGAACGGCCATCGGTGCCTGCGCGGGCGGTCGTACGGTCGGCCCGATGACCGGCGGCGCGAGGTTCGGCAGCGTCACCTGCAGCTCGGAGGTCTCGTCGACCTGCACCTCGGCGGCCGGCTCCGGCTCCTCCTCGACAACCGGCTCCGGCTCCTCGGCCGCGGGACCCTCGTGCTGCCCCGGTGCGGACTCCGCCTCGGCCGGGCGCTCCGGCTCGGGAGCGGCCGGCGGCCCGGCGTGCTGACCGCGGCCCGCGAGCGGGTCGACCGTCTCGGGCAGCTCGTCCTCGTCCTCGGGCTCCGGCTCGACCGGCTCCTCCTCGGCGACGACCTCCGGCTCCTCCTCGACGACCGGCTCCTCCTCGGGCTCCTCGAACCAGGTCGGCTCGGGCGTGCCCGGAACGGTCAGCGGATGCCGGATGCGCCGGACCCGAAACAGGCGCCGCAGGTCCTCTTGGAACGCGCCCACCGGCACCGCGCACGGATCGGGCGCGACCGGGCTGCCGGGAACGCCCTGCAGCGCGCCGGTCAGCCGGACCGCGAGGTCGAGCCAGCTCCGGCACAGCACGACCTCGCCCGCCACCAGCCCACGGGCGAGGAACGCCCGGATCGACCGCTGCCAGTCCTCGACCCGCCAGTCCGGCGCGAGCGCGGCGATGCGCGCGTCGAGGTCGTCGTACAGGTCGCCGCGTACGCCGACCGCCAGCTCGGCGGGCGCCTCGGTGACCCCGGCCTGCAGCACCAGCTCGGCGAACGCGTCCGTGCCGGAGGCGAGGCCGGGTACGACGGCGAGCAGGCGTTCGTGCGCCGCGAGCCAGCCGTCGAGCAGCCAGCTGAGGTACCCGACCGGCCCGGTGAGCTCGGGCAGCAGCTGCGCGGTCTCGTCCGGCGCGAGGTCGGCCCAGAGCTCCTCGATCCGCGTCCATTCCGCACGCAGGTTGGGCACGACGAGCGTCGCCTCGGTGAGGTCGGCGTCGGCGCGGACCCGTTCGAACAGCCCGAGCAACGCGCGGCGCCGCTCGTCGACGGGCGAGATTCCCTTCAGAGCATGGAGAATCTCGACGGTCAGGTCCCACGCGGCCTCGCGGAGCGTCGGGTCCTCGCCGGCGACGCGGAACAGCTCGCCACCCGGCGGACGCCATGGCGCGGGGATCGCGAGCCAGCGGGTGGGGCCGTGCGCGGGACCGTTGCCGGCCGTACGGAACCGGCCGAGCAGTTCCTCCTCGAACCCGGACCGCGAGCCGCCGCGGACCGCGAGGTCGCCGAACAGGAAGCGGACGATCGCGAGCGCGTCGGCCACGACGGCGGGCGTGGGCGAACGGAGGAAGGGGTGCTTCTCGACCGTGAGACGGGCCGACCGCCCGTCCGCGACGAGCGCGTCGATCCGACCCGCGAGGTCGTCGACGAGACCGTCCGGAATCCGCCACGGACCACGTGCGTACAGGTCCAGAACGGGCTCGTCGGTGAACAGGAGCTCCAGGGAGCCCGGCAGACGCGATGAGCTGGTAGCCACGGTCTTATCCTCCGTGTGTGATCACGTGATTGTGGCGGATACCACTCACAAACCGCCGCCCGGGGTCGCTGGTGGCCCACAAAGTGTGGGGTTCTGGTGCAGACACGCCAGCGTGTCTGGACCAGAACCCCACAGTTTGTGAGGCGGGTTGTCAGAGGGAGGCGAGGAGGGCGGCGGTGAGGGCGATTCGGTCCGGAATCGTGCTCACGACGACCGACTCGTCGGGGGCGTGCGCGCCCTGGCCGTGCGGGCCGAAGCCGTCCAGCGTCGGTACGCCGGCCGCGCCGGTGAGGTTGGTGTCGCCGGCACCGGCAGCGGGCTTGCCGCTGATCTCCTGGCCGAGCGCCGCCCCGACCTCGATCACCTTGTTCAGCAGGGGATTCGGCTCCGGCGGAGACCACGCAGGGCGATGCGAGAGCCGTACGACGGTGACGTTCGCGCCTTCCCTGACTGGGCTCAGCGCGTCCAGGGCCCTGAGCACCCGCTGCTCGGCCTCGAGTGTGGTGAAGCGCAGGCCGAGCTCGGCGGACGCGCTGCCCGCGATGACGTTCGCGCGGCCGCCGCCGGCGATCGTGCCGACGTTCGCGAGCGTGGTCCCGTCGTCCGGGATCAGCTTCCGTACGGCGGCCAGCTGGTCGACGAGCTCGTCGATCGCCGACACGCCCTTGTCCGGGTCGAGCGCGGCGTGGGCCTCGCGGCCTTCCACGTTCAGCCGTACGCGCGTCGAGCCGCGGCGCCCGCTCTTCAACACGCCGCCGGGATGCGGCGACTCGAACCCGAGAACGGCGACGGCACCCGCGAGCTCGGCCTCGACGACCGCGCGTCCGGTCGGGCTGCCGATCTCCTCGTCCGCGATCACGACGAGTCTTACCTGGCGCGTGAGCGGAATCCCCAACAGGGCAAGGGTCTTCAGCGCGGCTTCGATGACGACGAGACCGCTCTTCATGTCGTACACCCCGGGGCCGGCGATCCGTTCGCCGTCGTCGACGTACGGCAGCCGGCCGATCGGCCACACGGTGTCGTAGTGCCCGACGAGCAACAGGTGCTCGCCGTTGTCGGGTCCCCAGGTCGTGACGAGGTGGTCACCGTTCGCGCTCGGCACGCGCCGCGTCCGGCCGCCGGTGTCGGCGTGCCCGGCGACGACGAGGTCGGCGCAGGCCGCGAGCGCCTCGAGCTCGCGCGTCGGCGACTCGGCGAGCGCGTACGTCCGCACCTGCTCGCGCACGAAGTCGAGCTGGTCGGCGGCGGTCCTGGCGATCTCGGCGAAGGGGAGCACCGGGACATTCAACTAGATACATGGTCGAGCCGGCTCGCTCAGTTACGACTCCGATTTGCGGTCGTTGACCGCCCGACATTGACCGCTACCTCGACGAGCCGGCTCGACTACGCTCGTTGCCGATGAACGCCTCCGTGACCGTCGTGCCGCTCGACGAACCCGAGCAGCTGCGTACGGCGATCGACCTCTACCGGTCCGTGTTCGAGCTCGAACGGACCGATCCCGCCGTCAGCCCCCGGCTGCTCGCGTCGCTGCGACTCAACGGTGGTTCGGTGATGGGCGCGTACGACAGCGACCGGCTGGTCGGCTTCGCGTACGGGTTCATCGGCAAGGACCCGAAGAGCGGCGAGATCTACCACTACTCGCAGACCGCGGCCGTGGACGCCTCGTACCAGGGTCGCGGGATCGGCCGCGCGCTGAAGTACGGGCAGCGCGAGTTCATCCTCAGCACCGGAATCACCAAGATGCGTTGGTCGTACGACCCCGTCCGCGCGAGCAACGCGCACTTCAACCTGGACGTGCTCGGCGCCCGCGGCCGCTGGTTCGTGCCGAACCTCTACGGCCTGGACGACATGGGCCGCGACGCCGGCCATCGCAGCGACCGGCTGATCGTCGAGTGGGACCTCGCCGGCGAGCCCGTCCCGCCCGCCACGTCGTCGCTGACGAACGTGCCGGCGTGGGGCGAGCTCGTCCGCGACCACGTCGACCTGCTGCTCGGCGTACCGCGGCACTGGTCGAAGGTCGCGACCGACCACGAGTACGCCGAGCGACTCCGTACGGTGGTGAGCGCCGCGCTCACCGAGGCACTGGCCGACGGGTACGTCGCCACGTCCTGCGTGGTGGCCGACGACGACACCGCTTACTACCGACTCCGCCCCGCGGGCGCGTTGTAGAAGGGAAACCCATGCAGGTCACCTCCGTCGAGGCGTTCCGCGTCGAGCTGCCGCTGGTGCACGAGTTCGAGACGAGCTCGCACCGCAAGTCGTCGATCGAGCACATCCTCGTCCGCATCGCCGACGCTGACGGCGTGGTCGGCTGGGGCGAGATCGCGTCGCCGAGCGACCCGTTCTACTCCTCGGAGACGGTCGACACCTGCTGGCTGATCCTGCGCCGCCACCTCGCGCCGGCCCTGCTCGTGCACACCTGGGAGGAGCCCGGCGACGCGTCGCGCGCGTGGGCACGGATCCGCGGGCACAACTTCGCGAAAGCCGGCGTCGACATGGCGTGCTGGGACCTCGCGACGCGCGCCTCGGGGGTGTCGCTCGCGTCGGCGTTGGACGGCGAACGTACGTCCGCCGTCGCTGGGGTGAGCCTCGGGATCGAGCCGACCGTCGACGACCTGCTCACCGAGGTGTCGAAGTACGTCGACGAGGGCTACCGCCGGGTCAAGCTGAAGATCGCGCCGGCGTGGGACGAGGAGCCGTCGCGGGCGGTGCGGGCCGCGTTCCCGGACCTGATGCTGCAGGTCGACGCGAACGGCGCGTACCGGTACGACGACGCCGACCACCTGCGTTCGCTGCTCGCACTGGACGCCTACGGGCTGCTGCTCGTCGAGCAGCCGTTCGCGCCTGGCGCGCTGGCCGCGCACGCCCGTTTGCAGGCCCGGCTGCAGACTCCAGTGTGCCTGGACGAGTCGATCGACGACCTGGACCAGCTGGACTCGGCGATCGAGCTCGGCGCGGGCAAGATCCTGAACATCAAGACGTCGCGGATGGGCGGGCTCACCGTCGCCCGCCGCGCGCACGACGCCGCGACGGCCGCGGGCTGGCAGGTGTGGAGCGGCGGCATGCACGAGTTCGGCATCGGCCGGGCGGCGAACGTGGCGCTCGCGAGCCTGCCCGGGTTCTCGTTGCCCGGCGACCTGTCGGGGTCGGACAAGTACTACGCGCGGGACATCGTCGACCCGCCGATCCGCGCGCACGACGGCGAGGTGCCGGTGCCGTACGACCGGCCCGGGCTCGGGCACGAGGTGGACGAGGAGTTCGTCCGTTCCCTCGCCTCGGAGACGTTCGTTCTGACCGCGAATTGAGTCGTATGTCCGCGTTTCCCACGTTGTAGAAGTCGACCGACACCGGACTGTCGAAGATCGTTCACCTCGCGGATCTGGCGTAAATTCTCTCCAGCGATGAGACTGCCGCTGTCATTCTCCTTCGGCGGGAGGTCGATCGTGCCCAAGCGCGTCCGCGCCATGCTGCTCTCCGTCCTGGCGCTTCTGCTCGTGTCCGGCCTGCAGCCCGCCGTGTCGGTGGCGACCGCGGCGGTCCCCTCCGCGGTCCCGTCGGCCGCCGCCGTACCAGGCGCGATCGAGACGTACGAACGGTCCCGGCCAGTCGCGCCCGGCGTCACCGTCGAGCAGCTCGAGACGCTCGACGCCCGCGGCTGGCAGCAGGGCAACGCGCTGACGATCGACACCGGCAAGGGCGCGCGGATCGACTACCTGGGCAACGACTCGTTGACCACGCTCAAGCCGCTGAACGAGACGGCCGACGCCGCCGGCGCGGTCGCGGCGATCAACGGCGACTTCTTCGACATCAACAACTCCGGCTCGCCGCTCGGCCCGGCTGTCGACGACGGCAAGATCGTCAAGTCGCAGTCGGAGGACCCGTACCGCGTCGTCGGCTTCGACCAGAACGGCCTCGGCCGCGTCCTCGAGGTGCTGTTCGAGGGCACGGCGACTCTGCCTTCAGGCCCGGTGCGGCTCGATCGGCTGAACAGCCCGCTGCTGAACAAGGACGAGCTCCAGGCGTTCACCACGCTGTGGGGCTCGTACACGCGGTCCCGTTCGGTGCAGGGCGTGGAACGCGTCGTCGAGGTCACGGTCACCGACGGCATCGTCACCGCCGTACGCGATGCCGCTGGCGAGGGCGCGATCGCCCCCAACACGACGATCCTGCTTGGGCGCGAGGCGGGCGCCGACACGTTGGCGGCACTCCGGCCCGGCGACAGGGTCGCGGTGGATCTCGAGCCGCGGCCGTCGGACGGCGGCGCCTTGCACGCGGCGATCGGCGTGCACTCGCTGCTGGTGAAGGACGGCGTGGCGCAGCCCGTGAACGACGCCGAGTTCGCCGGCCGTACCGGGATCGGTTTCTCCAAGGACGGCAAGAAGATCTTCATCGTCTCGGTCGACAGCGACCGGCAGACGCACAGCCGCGGCGCGACCCTGACGGAGATGGGTCGGCTGCTGGCGGCTCGCGGCGCCTGGGTGGGTGTCGAGCTCGACGGTGGCGGCTCGACCACGCTGGTGACCCGGCTCCCCGGTGCGCCGAAGGTGCAGGTCGACAACACGCCAGGCGACGGCTCCGTGCGGCCGGTCCCGAACGGTCTCGCGGTCATGGGCCCGAAGGGCAGCGGCAAGCTCGCCGGCTTCTGGGTCGACACCGCCGCCTCGCGCGAAACCGCGGCGAGTGACAGCCCTGTTTCCGGTCACGCGCGTCCGGACCGGGTGTTCCGGGGGCTGTCCCGGTCGTTGACGGCCACGCCGTACGACGAGGTGTACGGGCCCGTCACCAGATCCGTGCCGATCTCCTGGTCCGCTTCGCGCGGCTCGGTGAAGAACGGCATCTTCCGCGCGAGCTACGAAGGCCCGACCACCATCACCGCCCGGTCCGGTTCCGCGCGCGGCACGTTGTCGCTCGACGTCCTCGGGCCGGTGGCACGGCTCGCACCGACGGCGCAGACCGTGAACGTCCCCACCATCAACGCCAGTGGGACCTTCGGGATCGTCGGGTTCGACGCGTTCGGTACGTCGGCTCCGATCGATCCTTCGGACATCCGGCTGGAGTACGACCACGCGGTGTTCGAGGTCACGCCAGCCGCCGACGGCCGGTTCACCGTGACGCCGCGCAAGGAGTCCGGCGCTGGACTGGTCACCGCCCGGGTGGGCTCGCGGTCGACCCAGCTCGCGGTGTCGGTCGGGGTCGAGAAGCAGATGTTGGCGACGTTCGACGACGCGGACAAGTGGACGGTCGGCGTGGCCCGGGCCACAGCTACCGTGAGCAAGGTGCCGGACGGCGAGGACGGCGCGGGGCTGAAGCTCGCGTACGACTTCACGCAGACGACGTTGACGCGGAACGCGTACGCGATTCCGCCTGTGCGGTTGGGCGTTCCGGGCCAGGCTCGGTCGTTCGGCGTGTCGATGTACGGGTCCGGGAAGGGCGAGTGGACGGCGTTCGGTCTGTACGACGCGACGGGGAAGTTCACCGCTGTGTACGGGCCATACGTGACGTGGTTCGGCTGGCAGAACATCGAGCTGGAGGTCCCGGCGGGGCTGCCGCAGCCGGTGACGATCGGTCGGATCTACACGCTGGAGACGAAGGCGGCCGCGCAGTACACGGGCGACGTGCTGATCGACAACCTGTACGTGAAGGCCGCGCCGGCCGTCTCCGTGCCGCCCGCGGCTCCCGTCGAGGCGTCGTTCGTCCAGACGCAAGCCGACGTTGACGGTCGCAAGTGGCGCTTCGCGGTGATGTCGGACGCGCAGTTCGTGGCTCGGGACCCGGATTCGCCACTGGTGCAGGCGGCTCGGCGTACGCTGCGGGAGATCAAGGCGGCGCGCCCCGACTTCTTCGTGATCGCCGGCGACTTCGTCGACGAGGCGACCGAGGCGGACTTCCAACTGGCCAAGCGCGTTCTCGATGAAGAGATCGGGACGTCGCTGCCGTACTACTACGTGCCGGGCAACCACGAGATCATGGGCGCGGCGATCACGAACTTCGAGAAGTACTTCGGCGCGACGAACCGTTCGTTCAACCACAAGGGCACGAAGTTCATCACGCTGAACTCGTCGGCGGGCACGTTGCGCGGTGGTGGGTTCGATCAGATCGCCATGCTGCGTTCGGCTTTGGACTCGGCGGCGCGTGACCGTACGGTGAGCTCGGTCGTGCTGATCGAGCACCACCCGCCGCGCGACCCGACGCCGGCGAAGAACAGCCAGCTCGCCGATCGGCACGAGGCGGCTCTGCTGGAGGACTGGTTGGCTTCGTTCCAACGCTCCACCGGCAAGGGCGCGCTCTTCGTCGGCGCGCATGTGGGAACGTTCCATGCTTCGAAGGTGGACAACGTGCCGTACCTGGTGAACGGCAACTCCGGCAAGGCACCGGCGACCGACCCGTCCGAGGGCGGGTTCACTGGGTGGACCCTGTTCGGGGCCGATCTCGTGTCGGCGCCGGAGCAGGCTCGCGCGAAGCGTTTCCCCTTCCAGGGTGGGCCAGACTGGGTGTCGGCGCAGATCCGTCCGCACGTCGACGAGCTCTCCCTGACCGCTCCGTCGACGCTCGCGGTGGGGTCGTCGGGCGCGGTGAACGCGTCGGTCATGCAGGGTACGCGTTCGGTGCCGGTCGCGTACCCGGTGAGCGCGGACTGGAAGACGACGTCGAACCTGCGGCTCGACCTCGCGTCAGGCACGGTGCGGGCACTCCGGGCCGGGCCGGCGATGGTGTGGGTCAAGGTGAACGGCGTGACACGTTCGGTGGCCATCGAGATCACCCGCTAGGCGAACGGCGGCGGGCCTGCCCGAGCTCGGGGCTCGGGCAGGCCTTGCTGCCGTTTGTTGTTTCTCCTTAGCGCGTAGGGATGACGGCTGCCTGGTCAGCGGCGGTCGGCGGGACGAACCACAGCGTGGCGAACGGGAGCCGGTGGACGCCGACCTCGAGCACGGCGTCGCCGAGCTGCTCGACGTGCCTGGCCGGAGTGCGGTTCAGCTTCCACACCAGGCCGAGCAGGCCTTGCCGCCCGGGCTTGGCCGGGGTGACGTGGATGACCCGCGACGTTCCGTTGTCGATCGGAGTGAAGGCGGTGAATCCGTCACCAGTGTTGACGATTCGCCAGCCCACCGCCGCTAGCGTTCGCCGGAAGTTGGCCCGGTCGGAGTCGGACAGCCCGTACACGACGGCCTGGATGTTCTCGACGAGCTTGCTCGGGTCGTACTTGGTCACCAACCCCTCGCGACGATTGCGCGGGGTGTCCTTACCCGCGTCGGGCACGTACTCCATGTTCCAGACGAACGTGGTCGGCGACGTCTCGGCCCACTTGGGGTTGACGGTCTTGAACCACGGCACGTTCACGCCGTTGACGTTGCGCGAGATCATGTCGACCGGGCTGACGCCGTCGGCACCGAACTCCCGCGCCCAGCGGGCTTGCACCGACTCGATGCCGCCGGCCTTCTCGTCGCCGAGCGCCAGGCCCATGAAGTCGGTCCCCAGCCCGAACGTTCCGTCCGGGAAGGCCTCCAGGTAGGTCTCGCGGCCGTAGACGTACGTGCCGGTGTAGGTCAGGTCCGGCCGTGTGGTGGTGCGGGTCTCGACGGTGCCGAACGTGTCCTTGAGGTACGCGTTGGTCTGGAGCGCCTTCATCGTGGCCTCGGAGAACAGGCCGTAGGTGTGGTTGAGGTAGACGGGCGCGTTGCCCGCCTCGCTCTCTGGGGCGGCCGACGCTGTCGCCGGGATCGCCGTGGCGAGCGCGACGATCGGAAGTGCGATCAGCGCGACTCGGCGAATCAAGCTCAACATGCTGGCGAACCTAGCGGCGGGTTCCGCTTAGCGTGGGGTGCCAATCGATTTGGCCAGGTAGGTACCACTCTCGGTCACTCGTTCGACGATCTCTGTCACGTTGTGGTGGGCGATTGCGCCTGCCTGCTTGACGATTCTTCCGGCGACGAGAACGGTGTCGACAGCGCTGCGGTCAGCGTTCATCACGATGGCTGCCACTGGGTCGTGGAGTGGGGCCATCGAGAGCGTGTCCGTACGCAGCACCATCAGATCCGCCTGCATGCCTGGGCGGAGGGCGCCGACTCGATCGGCGAGTCCCGCCGCTTCGGCGCCGCCGGTGGTGGCCATCCGGAGGATCTGCGCGCTGGTGATGCTGGTCTTCGCGCGTTCGAGCGAGTAGGCCACGCGCATCACGCTGAACATGTCGGTCGACGTACTGGTCATCGCGTCCACTGCCAAGCCGGTGTTGACACCCGCGGCCAGAGCGCGGCCGGTGATCGGTTGGCCGTGTCCCATCTGGGCTTCGACGATCGGGGCGATCGAGAGGCCGCCGCCCGAGTCGGCGACGGTTTGGAGGGCCTTGTCGGTGAACTGGTTCGCGTGCGCGTACAGGATGTCCGGGCCCAGCAGGTCCTCGTCGCGCAGGAAGTCGATCAGGTCGTCGCCGTGGGCGTGCACGCTGATCGGTACGCCGAGCTCACGCGCGAGCTGCCACTCGGCACGGGCCACCTCTGGGCTGGAGAAGCCTGGCCCACGGGCCGCGATGATCAGGGTCACGAGTGGGTCGTCGAGCGTGGCGTGGACGCGCCGAATGTCTGTGGGCATGGGAGTGGAGGCCGCGTCTGGGCCGGCGAGCGACGGCGATCCGTACCCGAACTGCGCGCGGATGCCGGACGCGCGCAGGGCGTCGATCGCCGCGTCGGTGTGCTCGGGCGTGAGCTGCAGGTGGGACCAGTCGACGAGTGTGGTGATGCCGCTGTCCAGCGCCTCGACCGCGCCGGCGAGCGTGGCGGCGTGAATGTCCTGCGGGCGGTAGTTCGGGGCGATGGTGTTGAGGATGCGCTGTAGGTAGCCGCCGAGGGTGTCGTCGGGGTCGATCATCCGGATCGCGGCCTGCCAGGTGTGCCGGTGGGTGTCGACGAAGCCGGGTAGGACGATCCGGTGGGTGGCGTCGATGACGGTCACGTCCGAGCCGACGGCGAGGTCGGGGCCGATCTCGGCGATCCGCGTCCCGTCGACGAGCAGGTCCGCCCGACGCGGCCGGGTCGGGTCTTCAGCCGGGTCGACGAGCAGGCCGTTCTTCAGCAGCAGAGATGTCATGGCGGAAACCTTAGCCAAAAGCTTTTCGGAAAGCTATTTCGAAAGCTATCTGCTGAGCAAAGTAAGCTGGAAGCATGACGCGGCAGGGCGGCGACGAGGTGGACGAGCTGGTGGCGGCTTGGCAGCGGGAGCTGCCCGAGCTGGCCACGGCGGAGTTGGAGCTGGCCAAGCGGGCGGCCAAGCTGAGCGCGATCCTGGGGGGTGCTTCGAAGGACGTGATCAGCGACCACGGCCTGACGTGGGCGGAGTTCGACGTGCTGGCCACCCTGCGCCGCTCGGGCCCCCCGTACCAACTGCGACCGAGCGCCCTGACGCGCTCGCTGCTGTTCACCTCGGGCGGGATCAGCAACGTGCTCCAGCGCCTCGAAGCAGCCGGCCTCGTCGAGCGCGGCGAGGACTCTTCCGACGCCCGCTCCCGATGGGTGCAGCTGACCATGAAGGGGCAGCAGGAAGCGGAAGCAGTCCTCCGGGCCTCGGCCGAAGCCCAAGATGACGTCCTGATGGAGGTCCCGCCCTCAGTCCTCAGATCAGCCGCCGACGCCCTCCGCGAAGTCCTCCTCGCCCTCCGCCCCCCACCCCGCCCCCGCTAACCACCAGCCTGGCCGTGGTCCTCCATCTCCGAGGGCCTCGACCGGCCAAGACCGGCAGCGCCACCGACCATCCCGCCCCTCAGCCCGGCGCGGAGTCCTTCTGCGATCCGGTCACCGTGTCGCGTTCGTTCACCGCGGCAGAGTATGAATGGTTCACATGCATCCATTGCGCTTCGGACTGAAGCTGTCGCAGCACGCGACGATCGAGGAGTACCGGGAGTTCTGGCAGATCGCCGATGACGCGGGCTTCGACCACACCTGGGTCATGGACCACCTCGCGACCATCGGCGGCCCCGAGACCGGGATCATCCACGAGGGTTGGGAACTGCTCGCGGCGATGGCGGTGACCACGTCGCGTACGCGGATCGGCTGCATGGTGACCGGCAACACGTACCGGCACCCGGGCGTCCTTGCCAAGATCGCCACCACCGTCGACCACCTGTCCGGCGGCCGGCTGGAGTTCGGGCTCGGTGCCGCATGGGCGGAGATCGAGCACACGATGTTCGGCCTGCAGTTCAACACGATCGGCGAGCGGATGGACCGCTTCGAGGAGGCCCTGCAGATCATCCGGTCGCTCTGGACCGAGGAACGCACCACGTTCGACGGCCGGCACTACCAGCTCAAGGAAGCGATCGCGAACCCCAAACCAGTGCAGAAGCCGTACCCGCCGATCTGGATCGGCGGCAGCGGCCGCAAGCGCACGTTGCGGCTGACGGCGGAGTACGCGGACGCGTGGAACGTCGCCGGAGCGCCCGACGACGCCACTGCCCGCGAGCTGCACGAGGTCCTCGACCGGCACTGCGAGGACGTCGGCCGCGACCCGGCGTCGATCCGGCGCACGACGCAGTACCGCCCGGGCGCCGACGCGGACGAGGCGATCCGCGACACCGAACGCCTGATCGGGCTCGGCTTCACCGAGGTCGTGTACGTCGTCGCGCAGCCGGACGCCGTACGGAACGCCGAAGCGGCCGCCAAGCTCCTCCCTCGCCTGCGCGAGCTCGGCGCCTAGAGCAGATTCGCCCGCACCAACGCGCGAGCCGCGTCGGGGTAGTCGTCGGCGAGCAGGCCGGCGGCGGCGAGGACGTAGTGCTTGTCGACGGTCCGGCGGGGGGTCTCCGGCAGGAGCCAGCCACCGCCGGTCTCGTCGGCCAGCGCGCCCTCGAGAACCCGTTCGGCGAGGTCCGCTCCGCCGTGCCGCAGCAGGCCGCCCGAGCCGACGAGGACCGCCAAGCCACGCAGGTCCTTGCCCGTGCGTTCGACCACCCGGCCCGCGGGCGTCGTCACGACCTGCGAACGGCCGGCGTGGCGGCGCAGCGCGACGGTGATCGCGGTCTTCGCGAGGAGCTCGTCGATCGCGAGGTCCTCCCCGGTCGTCGCGACGAAGGCCGGATCGTCCGTACGTTGCTTGACCGCGGCGTCCATCGGGTCGTCGAGCAGACCCTCGCGCTGGCCGGCGGCGACGATGCCCGCGGCGTTCCAGCGCAGGCCGAGGTCGCCCTCGACGGTACGGCTCACCGGCAGCGTCGCGACGACCTCGCGCGACAGCTCCGACGCTTCGGGGTCGACGGCGAGAACCGAGTGCACGTCGGTCGTCGCTCCCCCGACATCCACCACGGCGACGTCACCCGAGCCGGCCGACGCGAGGACCTCGACGCCGCGGAGGACGAGGTCCGGCGTGGCGCCGCGCACGATCGCGGCGAACTCGTCCCGGCGGGAGAGCTCCTTGCCGCCGATCACGTGCCGGACGAACACCTCGCGAATCGCTGCTCGAGCCGACTCCGGCTTCACGACGCCGATCTCCGGCAGCACGTTGCCGGCAGGTACGTACGCCACGCTCGCGGCCTCGAACAGCGCGGCGATCTCGTCGCGCAGCTCCACGTTGCCCGCCACCGCGATCGGAAGCGCAATGCGGGCTTGCGCGAGGAGATTCGCGTTCGTACGAAGGACTTTCGTGTTCCCGCCGTCCGTGCCGCCGACGAGCAGAATGATGTCCGGCCGCGCCGTCAACATCTCGTTGACATCGACCTCGCCGGACGCGACGTGCACGACCAGACCGCCCGACGACATCGCGACCCGGCGACCGGCCTCGCTCGTGACGAGCTCCTCGTTCCCGACGACAGCGATGCGCAACCCACCGCCAGCGCTCGAGCAGGCCCGTACCTCGTCGACCGGACCGACCGTGGCGCGGATCGCGTCCAGCGCCTCCATCAGATCGGTGCCGATCGTCGTCGGATGGCTCGCCGTCGCCAGCAGCGCGCCGGACTCGGCGTCGACGAGCACAGCCTTGGTGAACGTCGAGCCGAAGTCGACGCAGAGGATCCGCACGCTGGACAGCCTACGTGCGCCCCTGCGCCGCCCATGCCCGCGCGGTCAGCGCGATCTCGCCCTTGGGCAGTGCTGCGCGCAGCCGTTCGCGAATCGCCACCTGCTGGTACTCGTCGAGCCGGTCGAAGTACGCCGGCGCCGCGCCCTGTCCGCCGAGGAACGGCTGCCAGTAGTCGTCGAAGTCGGCGAAGACGGTAGGAATCTCGATCCCCTCGACCTTGACATCTGCCAACCCCGCTTGGGAGAACAGCGCGGTCAACCCGCCGGGACGGCAGACCGGGAAGCGCGGCCCCTCGTCGAGCTCCAGCGCGTTCTCGTCCACGGTGATCGCCGCGTCCCAGAACAGCCGCATCATCTCCATGCCCTCGGCGTAGGCCCAGACGTACACGCCTATGTATCCACCAGGCTTGGCGATTCGCCGCATCTCGGTCATGGCGCGCTCGTAGTCGGGGACGAAGTTGAGCATGAGCCCGCCGACAACGCGGTCGAACTCACTATCGCCTGCCGGGATGTCCGTCGCGCTCCCCACCCGACCCTCGAACGGCCCGTCCGCGTTCCGGATGGCCACGCCCAGGAACCCCTCGGACGGGTCGACACCCACCACCCGCACAGGCTGCCGAGTGGCGAGGATCGCGTGCGACAGCGCACCCGTCCCGCAACCCACGTCACACCAGGCCGCGCCCGGCGCATCGGGCAACCAGTCGAGGAACTTCGGAGCAACCTGCCGACTCCACCGTCCGACGTACCGCTCATACGGCCCGCCGTCCGTCCACACCTCAGTCATCGTGCTTATCTCCTGAACCCCGCCCGGAGCCAGTATCCCGCCCACCCACCCCCGGCGGACACGTTTCGCTGGCGAACGGCGGGCGCCTCTGGGAATGTGGGCGTGTGACGCGGAGCGAGGTGGTGGTGCTGGGGGCGACGCCGGCGGGGATGGTGGCGGCGCTGGATTTGGGGCGGCGGGACATCACCGTGCGCGTGGTGCGGTGGGGCCGCGACCCCGGTGGCGAGGTCACGTTGCTGCCGCGTACGCAGGACGTGCTCGACGACCTCGGCGTACGGGAACGCCTGCTCCCCCACACCACCGGGCAGGACAAGCGGCCGAAGCGCAGGAAGAAGTGGGACGGACGCCCGTTCCCCGACCCGATGACCGTCACCGTCCACGGCCTGACGAACGTGCTCCACGGCAAGCTCACCGAACAGGGCATCCGCATCTTGACCAGCAGCGGCGACGCGAGCGAGTACGTCGTCGAAGCTCACCAGGGCGCCCGCGGTGAGGCCGGCCACGACACGTTCCAGGACGGCAACCGCCTCTTCGTCGACCACGACGACCACAACCTCGCCATCCAAGACGCCTACAACCTCGGCTGGAAGCTCGCCGCCGTCCTCTACGGTGCCGAGCAGGAGCTCCTCGAGACGTATGCGGCCGAACGCGCGCTCGCCCGCAACCAGCGCGACGGCGCCCAGAACTGCCACTACCGCGAGCTGCGGATGAGCCTCCAGCTCGGCGGCCGGAAGACGCGCATCCAGTCCGGCGACCGCGTCCCCGACCTCCGTCTCTGGGGCCCGGAGTACGGCGACGTACGCCTGTACGAGCTCCTCCGCGGCCCCCGCTGGACCGTCCTCGGCATCGGCAGCGTCACCGCCGAAGCCGTCCTGTCGATCCGCAACCGCTTCGGCAGCTCCGTCCGCGCCGAGGTCATCGGCGGTGGCGTCGGCCCCAACACCGTTCGCGGCGTCACGCTGCAGGACCGCCACGGCGACTCGCTCCGCCTGCTGACCAGGAACGCCGGCATGCTGCTCGCGATCCGCCCCGACGGCTACCTCGGCCTGCGCAGCAACCCCGACCCCGACATCGTCGGCGCGTACTTCGAGGGCACCCTCGGCATCTGGGACGAGGCCGCTCTCTAACGGACAGGGCCGCAACCAACCTGGCCCAGAGCGGCGGCTCTCTAGCTGAATGGTGCCGCGTGTAGATCCACCCCGCAGAACGCCACCGTGGGAACGCAACCGCCCGCGTCGGCGTTCTGCACGTGGGAGGTCAAAGCGACGATATGCAGGTCAACGTGCATTGCCAGCGCAACCAGCTGAAGACGACGGCCATCTTGGCGACGGCGTCCGCGGTGGTGTTGCTGGCCGGATACGGGGTCGGTGGCCGGGTCGGTCTGGCCGTCGCCCTCGTACCCACGTTGGCCATGAACGGCGCCGCCTTCTTCTGGAGCGACCAGATCGCGCTCCGCTCGATGCGCGCCCACCCGGTCAGCGAGACGCAGTACCCGGAGCTGTGCCGCATCGTCCGCGAGCTGGCCACGACGATGCGCCTGCCGATCCCCGCGGTGTACGTGTCGCCGGTCAGCACGCCGAACGCGTTCGCCACCGGCCGCAACCCGCGCCGGAGCGCCGTCTGCGTGACCTCGGGCCTGCTGCGGCTGCTCGACGCCCGCGAGTTGCGCGCCGTGGTCGGGCACGAGCTCGGACACGTGGCGAACAGGGACATCCTGGTCTCGTCGGTCGCCTCGGCGCTCGCGAGCATGATCATGTTCGTGGTCAAGGTCGCCGCGTTCGGCCGTACGCGCAACCCGCTGAGCTCCCTGTTCCTCCTCGTCGTCGGCCCGCTCGCGGCGACGCTGATCCAGGTCACGATCACCCGGTCGCGGGAGTACGAGGCCGACGCCGCCTCCGCCCAGCTGACCGGCGAACCGCTCGCGTTGGCGAGCGCGCTGCGCAAGCTGGACGCGGCGACGCGGCGCAACCCGTTGCCGCCCACGCCGGCACTGCGCCCGACGGCCGCGCTGATGATCTCGAACCCGTTCCGCGGCGGCATCCTCTCGCGGCTGTTCTCCACCCACCCGTCGACGAACGAGCGGGTCGCCCGTCTCGAACGGATGGCCGGGCTGCGCCGCTGGCGCTGATTCATCGCTATGAGCGATCGGTCTGAGCACATTCTTCTGTTGGCGTGCTGCTGATTTGCGACGAATGCTGGGTAGAGAGACCTCCGACGAAGGGTGATGCATCCATGCAGCAGCGCGAGATAGGCCAAACCAGCGTCGGGGCGATCGGCCTCGGCGGCATGCCGATGTCGATCGAGGGGCGGCCAGAAGAGTCCCGTTCGGTGGCCGCGATCCACGCGGCGCTGGACGCGGGCGTGACGTTGATCGACACGGCGGACGCGTACCACCTGTACGCGAACGACGTCGGCCACAACGAGTCGCTCATCGCCGGCGCGCTGGCGTCGTACGGCGGAGACGCTTCGGACGTGCTCGTGGCCACCAAGGGCGGGCACCTGCGCCCGGGCGACGGCTCGTGGCAGGTCGACGGCTCGCCCGCGTACCTCCGCTCGGCCGCCGAGGCGTCACTGAAGCGGCTCGGCGTGGACGCGATCGGGCTGTACCAGTTCCACCGGCCGGACCCTTCGGTGCCGTACGCGGAGTCGGTGGGCGCGATCCGGGACCTGTTGGACGAGGGCAAGATCCGGTACGCGGGCATCTCGAACGCCACTCCTGCACGGATCCAGGAGGCGAACGAGATCCTGGGTGGGCGGCTGGTGTCGGTGCAGAACCAGTTCTCGCCGGCCTTCCGGTCGAGTGAGCCTGAGCTCTCGTTGTGTGCTGAGCTGGGGATCGCGTTCCTGCCTTGGAGCCCGTTCGGCGGGATCCGGCGCGCCGGGGAGCTGGGCTCCCGCTTCGCCCCGTTCCAGACGGTGGCGGACGCCCACGGCGTCAGCCCGCACCAGGTGGTGCTGGCCTGGATGCTGGCGAAGGCGCCCGTGGTGATCCCGATCCCCGGCTCGAGCCGCCCGGAGACGATCCGCGACTCCGTCCAGGCCGTGGACCTGTCGCTGTCGGCAGAGGAGATCGCGTCGCTGGACGCGACCGCCTAGAGGCCGCCTCCCGATCGCGGTCGCCTCACTCCTGCCGGGTGATCATGTTCGTGATCATGAAGCCAGACTGGTCGTATACGCCGGGTTTGCCTTCATGATCACGGACATGATCACGCCGCTCCCTAGGTCACGAACATCCGTCGCCAGGCGTCGAACGCCTTGGCGTCGAGGGAGAAGACCACGTGTGCGGCGTCGAAGACAACTTGTTTGTGCTGCCACAAGTCCACCCCGCGCTGGGCGGCGAGGGTCTTGGCGTGGGCGAGGAGGCCGTCGAGGAGAGCCGGGACTGGGACAGCCGGGAACGGTGATCTCAGCAGCCAGAGGCGTCGGCCGGGGAAGACGTCGACCCCCATTGCGCCGAGTTCGTCCGCGGCGGGGTCGGTGTCGTGCTCGTCGTCGGCCGCCGTGGGTGGGATCAGGTGGACATTCGAGTGCCAGACGTGCGGGACCCGGTTCGGCAGCCAGCCGCGGTGCTCCGCCGGCCAGGCGAAGGGGAGGACGAGGTTGACCACGTGCGGTTCGGGCAGGTGCCAGCCGTCCCGCGCCAGCTGGGCGATCTCTGTCAGCTCAGACGGTTCCGGCCACGACCACGGCCCATGGGCTGCCTCGTACTGCGCCAGCGGCAGCCGGCCGGTCAGCGCAGCGAGGGTGGCGAGGCGGGGTGGCAGCGGTGGGAGGTCGTCGTTCGCGATCAGCGACGGGACGTCCCACCAAGCCGCCATGCCACACCTACCGGTAGTTCACGAACTGCAGTGCGAAGTCGAGCTCCTTGCCCTTGAGCAGGTTGATGACATCCTGCAGGTCGTCCTTCTTCTTGCTCGTCACCCGCAGCTCGTCGCCCTGGACCTGGACCTTGACGCCCTTCGGGCCCTCGTCGCGGACGATCTTGGCGACCTTCTTGGCGTTCTCCTGGGAGATGCCCGCCTCGAACGTCGACTCGATCCGGTACTCCTTGCCCGACTGCTTCGGGTCGCCGGTCTCGAGCGTCTTGAGCGAGACGCTCCGCTTGACCAGCTTCTCCTTGAACACGTCGAGAACGGCCTTCGCGCGCTCCTCGGAGTTCGCGACGATGAGCACCCCGCCCTCGCCCTGCCAGGTGATCCTGGCGTCGGTGCCCTTGAAGTCGTACCGCTGCGAGATCTCCTTGGCAGCCTGGTTGAGGGCGTTGTCAGCTTCCTGGTGGTCGACCTTGCTCACAATGTCGAACGACGACTCGGCAGCCATCCGGACTCCAATCTCAGTAGACGGCAGAGCGACAGCGCTGGCACCCTGACCTGGGTAGGGAGAGTGCGAGACACCTGCGCTATCCTCTCAACTCGCCGCTGCAGCGCGGCACCCGGCAGGTTGCCCGAGCGGCCAAAGGGAGCGGTCTGTAAAACCGTCGGCTACGCCTACACTGGTTCGAACCCAGTACCTGCCACAGCACGAGAATCGGCCCCTGACCTGCACCAACAGGTCCGGGGCTTCTTCATGTCCTGGTTCCTGCCGGTGAGCTTGACCGCCCCGGTGATCTTGCAGTACGCAGCAAGGGGATGCCAGGCTCGGCGCCATGACGGGCAAGCGTGCTGAGCTGTTCCTCACCTGGATGGGACTCATCGACAGTTACACGCTCGATCGAGCGCGGAAGGACCTCATCCAAGACGAGCTCGACTTCGAGCCACACCCGGGAGCATGGGGCATCCGCCCGCGGAGCGAGCAACGTACGAAGCACGCCGACGGCGATGACAGCGGCCAGTGGGTCGCCGAGCGCGACTGGGACCTGGCGACCGACGAGTACGACGGCAAGCCGGTCGTGATGCCCATGACCACCATCAACTGGCTGCTCAACCACTTCGGCGCCGCGCCCGGCTTGTTCGCCGAGCTCGAGATCGTCGGCGGCCCCATCACCCCGACTCGCGAGATCTACGACCGCATGTGGGGCCACACGATCATCCCCACTGTCGTCGACGGCCTGGCGCGATTCAACGACGGCTGGGCCGCGCTCAAGGAAGCGCTCCAGAACACGACCGACGAGATGCTCGAGCGGGACTACCCGGGACATCCCTGGCGACGCGGCGACCACGCCCTCGCGGCGATGCTCAACGAGGTGAGCCACCACGGCACGCAGATCTGCATGGTGCGCGACATCTACGCCAACCGTTATGGCAGGACCCGTCAACGCTGATGCGCTAGAGGAGGGCGTTGGCGAACTGGTCGTAGCGGGCGGTCCACCAGCGGCGCCGGCGGTCGAACTTCTCGATGCCTCCGCGTTGGTTCATCATCGCGACGGCGTTCGGGTCGGCCGAGGCGAGGCTGCGGCGCGCGGCTGCTTCGATGCGGGCGAGGGCGTCGTTCATCGCGGGGAGCAGTTCTGCCCGGCCGTCTCGGTCCAGTCCGTAGGCGTCGGCGACGAGTCGTAACCGCGCCTGTCGGTCGGCGGGCTGCCAGCCGATCCGGTCCTGGTCGAAGTCGTGCTCGATCGGTACGCAGAGGCGGGCGAGCTGGGCAACGTCGTACACCGGGCGGCCAGGGGCGGCGAACTCGAAGTCGAGCAGCGCAACGGCGACGCCATCGCGGAAGACGACGTTCGAGAGCTCCACGTCGTTGTGGCACACGATCGTTCCGCCAGCCGGGTCAGCCAGACCGTCGTTCCAGGCGAGACCCTGAGGGTCGAACTCGCGGGCGGCGTCGTGCAGCCCGCGCAGCAGCCTGGCGACAGAAGCCAGCGCCGTGTCGGACTGGCTCCAGTCCGGATAGGGCGCCACGGGGACCTCGCCATCGATGAACACGAGGCGCTCTCGCCCATCCTCGTCGATGCCGGCTGGCATCGGGGCGCCCTCGAATCCGGCGTCCTTCACCGCCCGCAGGAAGGCGTGAATCGAACCCGAGTACGGGCTCGACGGACGAAGCACATGCGGACCGACGCGAACGACCTGGCCCGCGTTCGCGATCCCGCCATCGAGCCGCTGCTCCGACACACCACCACCCTGACAGAAGGAGGGCTGCGTCATATTCCAGTGCGTCGAAGAACGGCGAGCCCTAGGTTGCGTGGGGTGACCGACCTTGCGCACCTCGGCGTGCCGACCGGGCCGATGATCCGCGTCCACGGCGGGTTCGCCAACCGGATGTACCGGCTCGACACCGACCAGGGGTCGTTCGCGGTGAAGGAGTTGAACGTCGTCGACCGCCGCTCGGCCTACCGCGTCGAGGACGTGTTCAGGTTCGAGCGGGCTGCCTTCGCCGCCGGCGTCCCGATGCCAGAGCCGATCTCCGCCGATGCCGGGGTGCTCGTGCACCGGTGGATCGAGGGAGAGAAGGTGCCCGAAGCACCGGTGTCCGCGGCGTACGCGTTCGAGATCGGTGCGATCCTCGCGCGCATTCATGCACTCGACGTCGAGTGGACCCACGTGTCGAACGAGGACCCGACGGCACGAGACTGGCCCGAGCTCGCCGAGCGGGCGGCGGCGACCGGACAGCCGTGGGCCGATGAGCTCGCCTCCCACGTCGAGACGTTCCTCGCGATCGCCCACTTCGTCGACACCTGCGAACGGCCGGGCCCCGTCGTCCTGACCCACAAGGACATCCAGCCGTGGAACCTGCTCGCCCAAGACGGTCGGCCGGTGGTGCTCGACTGGGAGCTCTCGGGGATGCTCGACCTGTCCAGTGAGCTCGGCTCGACCGCATTGAGCATCGCGAAGGGACCCGGCTACGACAGCATCGAGCCCGCCATCTTCCGCGCGGTCCTCGACGGGTACGTCGCGGGCGGCGGCGCGCTGCCGCCGCCGGGTCCGAGCTGGTTCGTGTTCCTGATCGGCGGCTGGCTGGGGCACACGAGGTGGAACATCCTCCGCTGCCTCGCCGGCGTCGAGGCGACCACCGGCCCCGACCTCGCGCTGTCGCACGAGTCTGCGTGGAACGGCGTACGCGGCCTGCCCGACCTGTTCGGCCGAATTCCGGACCTCGAGGCACTGCTCGGGTGACAAGTGGAGGTCAGGTCAGCTCGGCTGTCGCGCGGACGCCGAGATGGTCCGACGGATAGAACCCGTCGCAGTCCGGTGCGCCTCCGAACAGCCGGGCCTCCACCGGAGCGAGATCTCGGCTGAGGAACACGTAGTCCAGGCGTACGACCGAGTCGTGGCTGGGCATCGTCGGTCCAGGACGGTCCGGGTGGATCGCCGCCCAGGCGTCGACGAGTGGTCGTGCACCCTGGCTGAGGATGGCGAGCTCCGGCGTCCCCCGGTCAACGGTGTTGAGGTCGCCCACGACCACCAGCCGCTCCAGCGGCAGGCCAGCCAGGTAGTCGACCAGCGCTCGCGCGGCTCCGATGCGAGCGGCGGCCGAACGGGGTGACCAATGGGCCACGACGACGTTCGTGTCGCCACCCGGCGTCGCGACCACGGCGTGCAGGATGCGAGCGGCGCCGTAGCCGCGTTTGGCCTCTTCCCGGGCTTCGGTCGAGGACAAGGAGACGGTGGTCCACGACCTGATGCGGTGCGGCGTGAGAACGGCGAGCTGACTGTCCGGCTCGCCCGCGTGGCTCATGCCCAGTCTGGAGGCCAACGCGTCTCCCGCAGGCTCACCACCGTCCTCGTCCAGCACCTCCTGCAAGCCGACGATGTCGAACTCGGCCTTCCTCAGCGCGTCCGCGATCAGTGGCAGCCGCCGGGACCAGACGCCACGTTCGGGCCGCATCGTGACCGCGGCGCTGCCCGGGATGGCGCCGCGGACAATGCCTCGGTCGAGGGCGTAGCGCCAAGGCTCACCGCTGCGCCACACGTTGAAGGTGCCTACAGTCAGAGAGCCCAAGAGCAACCCTTCCAGGTACGGAGGTCGGATGAGGCATCGCGAGCCGGTCGCCGACGGACCTGGATGGGCGGCGGTGATCGCCGAGAGTGTGCCTGGCGCATCGGTACGCGGAGTATCTCGCGTCGGTGGTGGGGTGGTCGCCGAGACGTTCGCTGTCGACACCTCCGACGGAGGCGTCATCGTCAAGCGCTACCCACGGCGGCGCAGCACGACGGTGCAGAACGAGTGGGAACGGCTCAGCTTCGCCCAGCGGATGGACGTTCCCGTGCCGCGGCCGCTGGCCCTCGACGCCGAGGGCCGCTGGTTCGGCATGCCGGCGCTCGCCATGACCCGCCTCGATGGCAGCCCCGATGTCAGTCCAAGCAACGTCGACGGGTGGTTGCAAGAGCTCGCGTCCGCACTCGCCGCCATCCACGCCACCGACACAGCTGGCGCCGGTGGGGCGCTCCTGCGGAAGTCGGCCGTAGAGACCTGGCGGCCGCCGAAGCCCCGACGACCGAGCACGTTGGTCGATCACACCGTGGCTGCGATCCAATGCCATCTCCCGAACGTGTCCTGGCAGCCGGTCCTGATCCACGGCGACTTCCATCCAGGCAACACGTTGTGGAACGACGGCAAGCTCACCGGCATCGCGGACTGGTGCGAGTCCCGGCTCGGCCCGGCCGCGTACGAGCTCGCCTACTGCCGGGCCGACGTCGCCCTCCTGCTCGACCGCGAAGCCGCGGACCGGCTGACGGACCACTACGTGACCGCAGGCGGCGCGACACCTCAAGACCTCCCGGTCTTCGACCTGGTCTGCGGTCTCGATGCCCTCCGCAAGAGCGCCCGCATGCTCACCGCCTACCGGCAACAAGGACGCACCGACAGCCCACGGCAGTTCGCCGACCGGGCCAGCGCCTTCCTCCGGCACACGCTCGCCGAGCTGGGTGCGCCATGCTGAGGCGATGACCGACAACGCGTTGGTGGGTGGGATGAACCCGAATCGGGGCGTGATTCGGGTCGGCGACACGGTGCGGCGGCCGGGGATGCGCAGTCCGGTGCGGGCCCTGTTGCGGCACCTGGAGGCGGTCGGGTTCGACGGTGCGCCGCGGTACCTCGGCGAAGACGAGGACGGTCGGGACGTCGTGTCGTGGGTCGACGGCGACGTCCCCGTCCCGCCCTACCCGGCATGGGCGCTCACCGACGAGGCGCTCGAAGCACTCGGGCACCTGGTGCGGGACTACCACGAAGCGGTCGCCACGTTCGACGCCACCGGGCTGGAAGGCTGGTCCACCGAGTGGTGCGACCCGCACGGTGGGCCGATCGTCTGCCACAACGACCTGTTCCCGGAGAACGTCGTGTTCCGCGACGGCGTCCCGGTCGCGCTGATCGACTTCGACGAGGCAGGTCCGGGCCGGCCCCTGTGGGACCTCGCGATCGCCGCCGAGGAGTGGGCGCCACTGCACGCGCCGGGTGCGCGGCTGGCCACGCCGGACGCCCTCGACGCGGCCCATCGCCTCGGCGTGCTCACCGCCGCGTACGGCCTCGCGCCCGACCGCGCCGACGAGCTGCTCGACCTCGTGACGGAGATGAAGGAGCAAACGACTACGAACATCAAGGCCCAAGCCGCGGCCGGCGACCCGGTCTGGAGCCAGCACCTCGCGGAGACCGACTTCGACGCCCGCGTCGAGGCGGACGCCAAGTGGCTCACCGACCTACGCACCACGTTCGCCGCCGCTATCGCCAGCCAGAACAAGTGAGCGGCAAGCTCGGAGGATGGCGCTCGACACCAGGCCCATGAGCGCACAGGCCAGCCACAGCACGGTCGGGCCGGCCCGCTCGAGCAGCGCGGTACCCAGCACCGGTCCGAGCGCGGTGCCGACGCCCCAGGCGGCGTACGCGACGCCCAGATAGCCGCCGCGCATGCCGGCCGGCGCCAGGTCGGTGAACGTGGCAGCGAACATCACCGCGATCCCGATCTCACCCGCAGTCCACACCAGCGCCGCCAAGCCGTAGCCGAGCCCGCTGTCCACGAAGACACCCAGCCCGAAGCCGATCCCGACCAGCAGCGCCGAAACACTCAACACCGCATAGCGATCCAGCCCGGCGAGCACACGCACCGCGAACGGCTGGGCGACCAGGATCACCACACCGTTCAGACCGAGCACCATCCCGAACGTCGACGTGCCCAACCCGCCCGCAGCCATGACGAGCGGGAGCGACGAGAACGCCTGGGCGAACAGCGCGAAGTGCGCCGCGAAGACCAAGGCCAGCGCCAGCAGTCGGCGGTCTCCGAGCACAGCCGGCAGCAGCCGGGCACGGCCCGTCGGCGCAGACGGGCGGGTCTCGGGCATCCGGCGCCAGACGATCAGCGCCGCGATGACGGCGGCGGCCGCGTTCAGCCAGAACAGCAGGCCATAGCCGTACTGGACCAAGAGCCCGCCCGTGGCGGTGCAGACGGAGAAGCCGAGGTTCGACGCCCAGAAGAGCAGGCCGAACGACCTGATCCGCTCCCGCTCGCCAGGGAGGTCGGCCACCGTCGCCGATCCCGCCGGACGGAACAGCTCCGAGAGCAGACCGACCAGGAGCGCCGCCACCCAGATCGCCGGCAACGTGTCCGCCGAGGCGAGCGCGAGCAGGGCCAGCGCTGTGCCGGAGAACCCGATCAGCATCGTGCGCCGCCGGCCGATCCGGTCGCCCAGCCAGCCACCGGCCAGCAGCGACACCACCGCGCCGATGCCGACGGCCGTCGCGACCGAGCCCGCGGTCCCGGCCGAGAGGTGGCGGTCCTGGGTCAGGTACAGAACGAGGAACGTCTGCACGAACCCGCCGGCACGAACGACGAAGTGGCACGACGCGAGCGCCCTGATGACTGTCATGCCAGCCAAGCTAGGCAGGCAAGGTCGTTCAGGAAAAGCGATGATTCTCGATCAAGTCGATCGCGTTTCGACATGGTCGGTGCCGCCCGGGCCGACCAGGCCCGAGACGTTCGAAAATAGGTAGCGTCTCGGTGTCGATCTCGCCGTGGCCCGTTTGTCCTAGACCGAGTACCAGGCGATCGAGCTGGCCTCCCGCATCCCCGCGGCCCGGCAGGGCGGCGCGATCGAGATCCGTCCGCTGCACGAATGACCGACGTCCTGGACCGCGTCTTCCGCGAGCTGTGGGGACGCGTCCTGGCAGCACAGGTCGGGTTCCTCAGCGACTTCGACCTCGCCGAGGAGGCCGCCCAGGAGCCGACGATGGCGCAGCGGCTGGTGCGGGCCAAGCGGAAGGTCAGGACCTCGGGCATTCCGTTCCGGGTCCCGGCCGACCATCTGCCGCCGGATCGGCTGGCCGCCGTACTGGCCGTCGCCTACCTGATCTTCAACGAGGGTTACACGAGTGGCGTCGATCTTGCCGCCGAGGCGATCCGGCTCGGCTGCGCACTGGTCGAGCTGATGCCGGACGAGGCGGAACGCCGGCATCTCGAGCGTCGTCTCACCGATCTCGGGCGCTAGTTCTCGGCAGTAGGGTGCAGTCTCGACGCCTGCCGATGGTCACGGTGAGGAGAAACGTCCATGGCAGTGGACGATTCGGGACGAATTGGCGACTACGCGGTGCTCTGCCGGCTGGGTGCCGGTGCGATGGGAACGGTCTATCTGGCGCAATCACCCGGTGGGCGACCCCTCGCGGTGAAGGTCGTGCGCGCCGACCTCGCGGACGACCCGTCGTTCCGGGAGCGGTTCCGGCGCGAGGTGGACATGGCGCGTTCGGTCGGGGCGTTCTGGACGGCCGCGGTGGTGGACGCCGATCCTTCGGCCGAGCGTCCGTGGCTGGCAACGGAGTACGTGGCTGGCCCGAGCCTGGCCAAGGCGGTCGCGTCGCACGGGCCGCTGCCGGAGGCGTCGCTGCGTCGGCTCGCGGCCGGGCTCGCGGAGGCGTTGGCGGCGATTCACGCGGCTGGGCTGGTGCATCGCGACCTCAAACCATCCAACGTCCTGCTCGCCTCGGACGGTCCGCGGGTGATCGACTTCGGCATCGCGAAGGCGGCGGTCGCCGAGGTGGGGCTGACGGCGACCGGGGTGATGTTCGGGACGCCGGGCTACCTGTCGCCTGAGCAGATCACGGGTTCCTCGGTCGGGCCATCCAGCGACGTCTTCGCGCTCGGTGCCGTGTTGGTTTTCGCGGCGACCGGGCGTGGACCGTTCGGTGAGGGTGAGACGTCGGCGTTGATGTACCGGGCTCTGCACGACGAGCCCGAGCTCAGCGGCGTGCCGGCCGCGCTGCGCGAGTTCGTCGCCGCCTGCCTACAACGGGATCCGTCGCTGCGGCCAGAGCCCGCGTGGCTGCTGGCGCGGCTGCGGGACGTCGTCGGACCACCTCCGCCGGACGGCACCTGGTTGCCGACGCCGGTACGGACGCTCGTGCAGCAACGACAGACGGAGCTCCGGCAGCTGGCTCCCCCGTCCGCACCCAACCCGACGCGGGCGTACACGGCAGTGGCGACAGCGCCGGCCGGGGGCGCGCGCTTCCGTACGTCACGGGTCGTCGCCGCGTCGTGGGGCTCGGGATCCGTCGTGGGCGCACTGATCGCGGGCGGGGCGGCCGATCCGGCCTCCGGTTACGGCGTGGTGGGTCGGTTGGTCGCGTTCTGCCTGTTCATCGCGCTGGGGATCTTCGGGATTCGCCTGCTGATACAGGCGATTCGTCCGCAGTTCGCGGTGGAAGTCTCGCCCGACGGGCTGGTGGTGTCGCGCGGGAACGAGCGCCGGCAGCTGCCGTGGGCGGCGATCGCTCGTACCCGGGTCGTCGAGCACAACAAGAAGCCCTGGTTAGCGATCTGGCTGGCTGGGCATCCTTCCAGCTGGCCCGTACCGGCGACCGCGATGTTCCGCCCGTACCACGGGGGCTTCCGCGTGTACCCCATCGCGCACGAACGCCGGCGCCCCCACCGCGACGCCGAGGCCCGCGAGCTGCGTGCCGCTCTGGGCTGGTACGGGCGGACGACCTACGACCCGACGTAGCCGCGGAGGTGCCTTGGTGGGCAAGAACGAGGAGAACGTACGGAAGTATCGGGTGCTGTCCCCGATCTACGACCTCTTCGCGCGCAATCCGCTGATCGAGAAGCCGCGCCAGCGACAGTTCGAGCTCGCCGCCATCCGGCCGGGTGACCGCGTCCTGGTCGTCGGCGTCGGCACGGGGCTGGACCTCGAACTCGTGCCGGCTGACGCGCGGGTGACCGGCATCGACCTGTCCGCGGACATGCTGCGGCAGGCCGAGCTCAAGGTGCGGCGGGACGACTGGACGCTGCTGCGGATGAACGCCGAGCAGCTGGAGTTCGACGACGACTCGTTCGACGTCGTCGTCATGAACTGCATCCTCAGCGTGGTCGCCGATCCCACCAAGGCGCTCAGCGAAGCCGCTCGCGTGCTCGCGCCGATGGGGAGCATCTGGATCCTGGGCAAGTTCATCGAGACTCCGCCGAGCCTTCCCCGCCGCGCCCTCAGCTCAGCCCTCGTCGCGATCGGCGGCGCCGACCTCACCAGGTCCCTGACCAGGACGATCGGCACCACCCCGCTCCGTACGGCCCGGCACGAACGCGCCCTGATCGCCGACATCATCCAGCTCACCCCCGCCTAGCCGCAGCGTCCGGCGGTCGCTTCGACCGATCCCGACCCGGGGCGAATGATCATGTTTACATGATCATTGGCCCCTTTACGTGGGGTGTACGCCAGGTAGAGGGGCCACTGGCCAGGTGAGGCGACGAAGTCCAAAGCCTAGGTCGCTAGTCCTAGGCGCAGGGCGCGGCTGAGCAGGATGGGGGCACCGGCGAGGGCGCAGAGGGCGGCCGCGGCGAGCATCGCGGTGGCAGGGCTCAGCTGGGCGGCCAGCGTTCCGAGCAGCAGGTCGCCGAGCAGCATCGTCAGCATCTGCACGACGATCAGCACGGACTGGAAGCGCGCCAGCATGTCCGGCGGAGTGCGCAACAGGTACAGCGGGAAGAGGTGGCTGGTGAACAGCGCCGTACCGACGCCCATGACCGCGGTGCCGGCGAACGCGAGGTACGGCTCGGGCACCAGCGCCGCGATGACGACGCCCGCCGCCGCGAGCAGCGGTCCGGCCACCAGCAGCACGACGGGGCGCCTGTACGTCCCGACCTTCGCCACCACCAGCGAGACCGCGAGCGCGCCCACGATCCAGAACGCCTCCATCAGCCCCGCGTCGCCCACGGTCCAACCGCGGCTGCGCGCCAGCAACGGAACCGCCAGCCCGAGCATCGGGATCACGCTGCCCGCCACGATCCCCACCGCGCACAGCATCGCGACCACGCCGGGCACCGAACGGACGGCACGCAGCCCCGCGCGCAGCTCCAACGAGGCGGAGCCGCCCACGGTGCGCGGAGGTTCGTACGGCGGCCGTACCACCAGCAGAACGACCAGAACGCCAACGAAGCTTGCCAAATCCGCCAGCATCGCCCCGCTGAACGAAATCGCCACGACCACCGCGCCCAGCGGCGGCCCGGCCATCCGCGCGATCTCCATCGCCGACCCGGTCAGCGACATCGCCCGCGCCACACCGGACTCCGGGAAGAAGAGCCGCGGGAACGCGTTGTTCGCCGGCCGCCGGAAGGACCCGACGATCCCGCCACACACGGACAGACCCACCAGCACAGCAGCGGAAACGGGCACGAAGTGCGCGAGCAGCAGGTAGCCGGCGAGCAGCAGGCACATCGCGATGTCGGAGGCGATGATCGTTCGCCGCAACCCCCATCGGTCGGCGGACACGCCGCCCACCAGAGTGAGCAGCAGCGGCGGCACCAGGCCGGCGACCATCACCGCGGTGACGACGCCGGCGCCGAGGCCCGACGCGGTCCATGACAACGCGAAGTAGAAGATGCCGTCGCCGATCGCGGAGATCGTGGCCGCGCCCAACCAAGCGAGGAATCCCCCACGCAGCAAGCGAGAACTCACGACTGCGGACGTCCCGGCATCAGCAGGACGCACAGGCTGTTCTGCTCGACCGGGAACAGCTGCACCGCCCGATCCGTACCCGCGTACACCAGCGAGACCAACGTCCCGACCATCACGTCCAGGGCCGACCGCAGCAACGACGAGGAGAGCCACAACGTCTCCGGCTGCCCGGAGGTGACGGCCTGGACCCGAGCACCCTCGCTGTCGCCCGCCACGCTCACCACGAGCCGATCCGTCCCTGCCGCAAGGCGAATCGGCGTCTCGTCCGCAGGCAACAGCCGGGCCAGCACGGAACGGTCGAACGTCACCCGTCCCACTCGTTCGGCCGGAATGATCAACCGGTACGCCGGAAACCGGTCGTCCTCCGTCGTGAACGGCACCACGCCGGACTCGTCGCACACCTCGAGCGCGCCCGAGGCGAACGAGACCGTCACCACATCGCGCCGCGCCAGGTGATCGGCCAACTCCTCCAGCCCAGCGAGGGAAACGAACGCTCGACGATCCGCGACCTGCGCCTCGGCGACCGGAATCGTCCAGTACGCAAGCCAATACCGATCCGTCGCGACCACCGTGATCCCGCCGGGACCCAGATCGAGGAGGACGCCACGCAACGGATCCTCAACGACAGAAGCAGCTCGCGCCACCCGCCGCAGTCCCGCCGCCAACGCCGGCCCGTCGACCGTCACGGCAACGGGAGAGATGCTGGCCTCGCCCGAGAGGGCCGACACGATCTCGTCCACCGTCGCCGAAGCCTGCCGAGCGTTGCGCGCCGCCCGTTCGGCGAACCCGGCCAGGATCTCGGCCGCACGCGACGGAGGACCGGCCAACACCATCCGCATGGAGTCCACCGGCACGCCGACGTCGCGCATCCGCCGGATCAGCAACGCACGGCGTTCGAGCTCGGGCGTGTAGTACCGGTACCCCGTCCGCGGGTCCACCTCGGCCGGCGGGAGCAGCCCCGCCTCGTCGTAGTAGCGCAGGGCGCTCGGCGCCAGCTCGACCGCGCGAGCGAACGCGCTGATCGTCAACAACGGCTCCGACACATCTCGGAGTATCAACCTTCATCCGGCTTGAAGGTCAACTGGCGCGGGGCTTGACAGCAGGTCGACGTTCGTGGCTACCCTCGTAGACAGCGCGTTGGGAGCGCGCCGCGGGCTCGCCGGAAGGCTCGAAGCCATCCCAGTTGGTGAGTTGACGAGTTGAGCGACGGATGCCGAAGCTCTTGACCTGCTCGTGCGAGCCCGGGCGGAAGAGCCGTGGTGTCCCATGAAGACGCTCCCCGACAACCCCAACCTCGATCACCTGCGTCAGCAGGCCAAGGACCTGCTCGCGGGCCTGCGCGACAGCAGGCCGCAGACGACGCTGTCCGAGGCTCAGGCGCAGCTCGCCCAGCAGTACGGGTTCCGTACCTGGCCCGAGCTCAAGGCCGAGGTCGACCACCGCACCGGAGCCGGCGACCAGGCCGATGCCGCGCTGGCCCGGGCAATCGCCGCGGCGTACGACCTCGGCGAGATCACCGGGCCGATGCGGTCGATCGCACGACCGGACGACAGCGGGCGGCGGTGGTCGCTCGAGACCGCGCGCGGCCGGTTCGAGGTGCGCACGATGGACGACTGGTGGCCGATCGTCGACGCCGACACCGGCGTCGCGTTGCAGGAGGCGGCCGCGAAGGCGGGCGTAGAGCTGCCGTTGCCCGTACGCAGCCGCGCCGGCGCGGTCATCGAGACGATCGGCGACCACACCTGGCGCGTCGACGAGTGGGTGCACGCCGGCCCACCGCTGTCGGCACCGGTCGGCGCGAAGGCCGCGTACGGCGCGGGCCAGATCCTCGCGACGCTGCACGGCCTCGGGCTCGAGGTCGACGGGATCTCGCCGTACCACTCCCGTCGGCTCACCGACGAGACCTGGGCCGACCTCACCACGAAGGCGAAGGGCGCGGACATCGACTGGGCCGGCGACCTCTCGAACGCGTCGTACAACCTGGCCGATCTCGAGCGCATCGGTGCGGACGTCGAGCCGCCCGCTCCGGTGCTGACGCACAACAACCTCACGCCGAACAACGTCCGGCGAGCTGCCGAAGGTCGGCTGATCGTGGTCGGATGGGAGCACGTCGGTGGGCTGCCGCCGAGCTGGGAGCTCGCGATCGCCCTGCAGCAGTGGGTGTTGCGCAGCCCGACAGGCGCCCGGGCGATGCTCGACGGCTACCGGGAGGTGGCGGGCTCCCTGCCGCGGTTGGATCTCCCGATGTTCCGCGGCGCGGTGATCAGCCTGGCGAACTACGTGTGGGGCCAGGTCGACTACGCCCTCGCCGCGACCGCGGAGGCCGACCGCCAGCATGGCAACCGCAGCGTGCGGCATCTGCTCAGCGGACTGCCCACGCGGAGCGACCTGGAACGGCTGGTCGACCTAGCCGGCTGACCCGGGCAGCACGGCGAGGATGGCCTCCATTGCTGGGTCGCGTTGCTCCTCGTACGCAGCGAACGTCGGCGGCGCGTACAGGTGCGGCGCGATCCAGCTCCGCCGGTCGAGCGGTGTCATGCCCTGCCAGTACAGGTTGGAGATGTTGCACCGCATGCCGCTGTAGGGCAGGACGAACGGGTTGGTCTCGCCGATGAACTGCAGGCTCGAACCGGTCGGCTCGCCCACCACGGTGATGCTCGGTCCGGACAGCCACTCGAGGTACTTCGCGGTGTTGCCTGCCGCGGAGAACGTCCGCCGCCCGACGATCATGAAGATGCCGTCCGGGTGGTCGAGCTGGCGCGCGCCGATGATGCGTTTGAGCAACGTACCCACGAGGAACGTGTTGCCGCCGCCATTCCAGCGCAGGTCGACCACGAGCCGTTCGACCTCGTTCGCGTCGAGGAAGTCGCCCAACCGATCGGTGAAGGCGGCGAGCGACTCGCCCGGATCCTCCGCGACCCGGTTGAACTGCAGGTAGACGAGCCGGTGCTCGGGAACGTGCTCGAACCAGTACGCCGCCTCGACGTCGCGAAGGTAGAACGGCAACGGCGCCCCGAGCTGGTTGTGGTACTGCGCCATCGCCTTGCTCTCCGGGAAGTGCCGGGGCCGCGCCTCGTCCTCGGGCTCGGCAGCCACCTCGACCTCGCCGGAGGACGTTGTCAACCGCACCTTGCCCGGGTCGTCGACAAGGCCGAGCACGTGCAGGTACGGCGTCCGGCGCAGCCACCCCGGGCTCGACTCGAGCGGGTTGCGTTCGTTGTCGCGGCCGATGAGTGGGTCGACACCCCGTACGACCTCGTCGATCGGCCGACCGTCGAAGGCCAGGATCCGCGCACCGAGCAGGCTCTGGTGCGACTCCTCGGCGGCGACGACGTAGACGCCGTCGTCGAAGAGGTACGGATGGATCGGCAGCGCGAGCGCGAGGTCCGTTCCCGCCTTGGGCGACAGGCTCGCGTGGCCGTCGCCGAGCGATGCGATGAGCTTGGTCAGCTCGACCGCGACCTCCTCGTCGCGCAGCCGGGGGAGGTCCTCGTGGAGCCGCCCGGCAGCGGCGTCGAACCGTTCCTGGTGCTCCGGCGTGAACGGCACCGGCCGCCGGCGATACGCCTCGCGGACGACCACGGCGAGGTCCGTACGCCAGCCCTCGTCGCGGTCCATGCCCTCGACGTTCACGACGCCGAGCACCGCCGGGAGCCGTTCGTCGGTACGCAGACTGGCGAACACCTCGAGCTCGAGAACCTCGTCGGCGTGCACGAAACCCTCGCGCATCGCCTGCTCCATCAGCTCCATCGCGGCGTCGAAGTCGCCGAGCCCGGCGTGACAGGACGCCATCATCACGGGCACGACGCCGCGGAACGTGGCGAAGCGGTCGCCGTGGTAGACGCCGAGCCGCCGCACCTGCTCGAACGCGGGCAGCGCACCCGCGAAGTCACCGGCGAACCACCGAGCCTCGGCGAGCTGGTCCCAGCCGCGCCCGTCGTGCGGATTGGCCTCGACGACCCGCGCCCACAGCGCGGCCGCCGCCGCCCACTCCTCCGCCGCCGACCGTGCCCCCGCCTCGTCGACGACCTGCCGATACTCCCGAGCGTCCATGCCCTCCCCTTCGACGACAGCGATCCCCGGTGCAGGCTACGGCGTCAGAGCGGCAGCCGCACAACGTCGAGGACGTTCAGCGCGAGGTCCGGCGCGACCGACAGCACGACCGCGACCGCGGTGGTGAGGCCGACGGCCACGGCGGCCGGCCAGGGGGTCGGCGTGCGCGCCGGGGCCTCGGGCCGCGGCGCGAAGAGCAGCGCCGTCCAGTACAGGTAGTACGCGAGCGCGATCACGACGTTCACCGCCATCACGACCGCGAGCCAGCCAACGCCGCCGTCGACGGCCGCCTGGAAGATCACCACCTTGCCGAACAGGCCGATCACGCCCGGTGGCAGTCCGGCCAACGCCAGCAGGAAGAACCCGAACGCCAGCGCGCGCGGCCGGTCGACCCAGAACAGCCCGCGGTAGTCCTCCAGCGACGAGGACGTCAACGCCACCACGGCGAACGCGCCGAGGTTGACCACCGCGTAGATCACCAGGTACGCGACCGTGGCCGGCAGCACCGACACGCCCGGACCCGCCGAACCCAACGGCACCAGCAGATACCCGGCCTGCGCGACCGAGGACCAGGCGAGCAGCCGCACCGCGTGTTTCTGCCGCAAAGCGACGAGGTTGCCGAGCGTCATCGTCAACGCCGCCAGCACCGCGACCACCGGCGCCCACACCGACACGAGCGGCGCGAAGCCGACGCTCAGCACGAGCAGCAGCCCGACGAGTCCGGCGGCCTTCGAGACCACGGACAGGAACGCCGCCACCGGGACGGGCGCGCCGACGTACGTGTCCGGCACCCAGAAGTGGAACGGCACCGCCGCCACCTTGAACGCCAACCCCGCCAGCGTCAGCACCACGCCAACACCCACCACCGACGACGGCGCCGAGCCGCGTGCCAGCTCCGCGGCGATCCGGTCCAGGTGCACCGCGCCGGTCGCGCCATACACCAACGAGACGCCGAACAGCATCACGGCGACGGAGACCACCGAGACGAGGAAGAACTTCATCGCCGCCTCGGCACCGCGCCGATCGCCAGATCGCAACCCCACCAGGGCGAACGCCGGCAGCGACACGGTCTCCAGCGCGACCACGATCGTGATCAGGTCCCGCGACGCCGCCAGCGCCATCGCGCCGGTCGCCGAGCACAGCAGCAGGAAGTGGTACTCCCCCGCCGGGACGCCCTCGCGCAACGTGCCACGCGCCGACAGCAGCACGACGACGGCGGTGGCGGCCGCGACCAGTACCTGGAATACCGCGGCGGTCGAATCCACCACGTACGAACAGGATTGCTCGACGCAGAACGTCGCCCGCGGCGCTCCCCAGAGCGGAAGCACCAACAGCAGCGCGAGGGCGAGACCACCGACCGAGATCCACGTCGCCACCCAGCGCAGCCGCGCGGGAACGAACGCGTCGGTGAGGAGCACCGCGCCGGCCGTCAGGGCGACGGCGAGTACGGGCCCGAGTGCCAGCCAGTCGACGCTTTGGATCACCCCGTTCACCGCCCCACCAGAAGCTGCACGGCCGGATCGGTCACGGCCAGAATCGCCTTCGGGTACAGGCCGAGCACGATCGTCAACGCCACCAGCGGCACCCACGCGCCGAGCTCGATCGGCGTGACGTCCTGCCGAGCGCCCAACGTGTCCTCCCCTTGGCACATGCGTCGCACCAGCAGCAGGAAGTACGCCGCTGTCAGCACCGCGCCGAGGCCGGCGAGCACCATCAGCACGACGTACGTTCCGCGCGACAACGAGGCGTGCGGCTCGTACGCGCCGAGCAGCGACAGCATCTCGCCCCAGAACCCGGCCAGGCCGGGCAGGCCGAGGCTCGCGACGCAGGCAAAGACGAACAGCCCACCCAGGCGGGGCATGCGCGCGTACAGTCCGCCGCCGAGCGACGCCAGCTCACCCGTACCGTGCCGGTCCTTGATCGCGCCTGCCAGGAAGAACAGCAGCCCGGTGATCAGCCCGTGCGCGACGCCGGCGAACAGCGCGCCGTTCACGCCGACCGGCGTCAGCGTCGCGATGCCGAGCACGACGAAACCCATGTGCCCGACGGAGGAGTACGCGATCAGCCGCTTCAGCTCGCGCTGCGCCAGGCAGGCCAGCGCGCCGTACAGGATGCCGACCGTCGCCAGCCCCGCGAGGAAGGGCGCCACCGCCCGGGCGCCGTCGGGAACGACCGGCAGCCACACGCGCACGAACCCGTACGTGCCCATCTTCAGCAGCACGCCCGCCAGCAGCACCGAGCCGATCGTCGGTGCCTTCGCGTGCGCGTCCGGCAGCCAAGAGTGCAACGGCCACAGGGGGCTCTTCACCGCGAGGCCGATCGCGATCGCCGCGGCCGCGAGGATCTGGGCGCCGCGCGCGATGCCTTCGCCTTCGCCGGAGGCGAGCTCCACGATGTCGAACGTTCCCGCGTTGGCGTAAACGATAAGGAAACCGAGCAGCATCACGGCGGAGCCGAGCAACGTGTACAGGATGAACGTGTTCGCCGCGCGCCGCCGGCCCGCTGGATCGTGCTGGTCGCCCCAGACCGCGATCACGAACCACATCGGGATCAGGACGACCTCGAAGAAGAGGAAGAACACGATCAGGTCGAACGAGACGAACGTGCCGACCATCCCGACTTCGAGCAACAGGGCAAGGGCGACGAGCGCGCGGACGCGTCCGACCTCCGGCGTGATGCGGGTCGTGTAGAGCAGGCAGAGGAAGACGAGCAGCGTGGTCAGCAGGACCATCGGCAGCGAGACGCCGTCGAGGCCGAGGTGCCAGCGGACGTCGATCGCGCTGATCCAGCTGACGTTCGTCTCGAACTGCACCCTTCCGGAGTCGCCGTAGTCGAACAGCGCCGCGATCAGCAGCGAGATCAGGAGGGTCGCGCCTGCTACCGCGAGGCCGACGAGGGGGACCTTCTCGTACGGGATCCAGCGCGGGAACGCCAACAGCGCAACGGATCCGGCGAGTGGGAGGGCGAGGAGCAGCCAGAGGAGGACGTTCACGAGACCACCACCCCGGCGGCGATCGCGAGGAGGACGACACCGGCGAGCAGGAGGGTGAGGTACGTCTGCGCGTTTCCGGTCTGGATCATGCGCAGGAGGCCGGCGATCGCGCGGGCGGCGCGGCCGGAGCCGAGGACGTAGAAGTCGACGACGTCGCGGTCGCCGGCGACCACCGTGCGGGCGAGGCCGTACACCGGGCGGACGACCCAGCGTTCGTAGAACGCGTCCACGCCGAACGCGTTGGCGAGGATGGGTTCGAAGCGGCCCAGCGTGCGGGAGGGGTCGCGCTTGTCGATCCGGTGCCACTCGCCGATCACGAACCCGGCGGCGAGCACTGCCAGTGCGACGGAGATCACCGCGGTCAGCGGGTGCACGAGCTCGCCAGCCTCCAGTGTCGGCGCGGGACCGTTGCCCAGCCAGCTCGTCAACGTAGCCGGCATGAACGCCAACAACCCAAGCAGGGCTGCGGGAACGGCGAGGACGACGAGCGGCCACCGCATCAGCACCGGCGCCTCCGCCCTCTCGCCGGCGGCAGTCGGACCGAAGAAGACGCGGAGCCACAGCCTCGTCGCGTACATCGCCGTCACGACCACGGTCGCGAAGCCGGCAACGAGGACCAGCCACGCCACGAGGTTGCCGTGCAAGGCCGACTCCTGCGCGACGCCGAGGATCGCGTCCTTGGAGAAGAAGCCGGACAACGGAGGCAGCCCGACCAGCGCGGCAAGGCCGACCGTCATCGTCCAGAACGTCACCGGCATCGCGCGCCGCAGCCCGCCCATCGCCGACATCGCGTTGCCGCCCACGGCGTGGATCACCGAGCCCGCGCACAGGAACAGCAGCGCCTTGAACGCGCCGTGGCTGACCAGGTGCAGGAAGCTCGCGGTGTAGCCGCCGACGGCGAGTCCGGCCAGCATGTACGCGAGCTGGCTCACCGTCGACCATGCCAAGACGCGCTTGACATCGTCCTGGGCGAGGGCGGCGAGCGCCGCGCCGAGCATGGTGATCGACGCGATCACCGCGAGGACGGCCATCGTCACGGGCGCGAGCGCGAACACGTTCAGCATGCGGGCGACGAAGAACACGCCGGCAGCGACCATCGTCGCGGCATGGATCAACGCGGACACGGGGGTGGGGCCGGCCATGGCGTCGGGAAGCCAGACGTGCAAGGGGAACTGGGCTGACTTGCCCACCACTCCGCAGAGGAGAAGGAGGGTCGCGAGCGTCACCATGCCGGTGGACAGCTCGCCGTTCGCTGCTAGGCGCTGGAGCTCACTGATCCGAAACGTACCGGCCGACAGCCCGAGCACGAAGATGCCGAACAGGAAGCCGATGTCGCCGAGCCGCGTGACGATGAACGCCTTCACCGCGCCGTCGCGGGCGTCGGCGCGCTCCCAGTGGTGGCCGATCAGGAAGTACGAGCAGATGCCCATCAGCTCCCAGCCGACCAGCAGCACCAGCAGATCGTCCGCGGCGACCACGACGAGCATCGCCGCGGTGAAGAGCGAGACCATCGCGACGTACGACGGGTAGCGCGCGTCGCCGCGCAGGTAGTCGACGGAGTAGATCTGGACGGCCAGGGCGACGCTCGCGACCAGCAGGCTGGTGAACGCGGACAGGCCGTCGGCTCGGAACGCGAGGTCGAAGCCGACGCTTCCGGTGGGGATGTGCGCGAGCGACAGGAGCTGCGTACCGAGGTCGCCGACCAGGCCCGCGCCCACGACGCCCCAGGCGGACAGGAACGCGATGCCCGCGCCGACGACGCCGATCGCTCCTATCGCACGGGGTTGGCGGTGTCCGAGCGCGAGGGCCAGGACGCCAGCTGCGATCGAGGCGACGATCGCGATGAGGAGCAGGCTCATGCGCGCGACTCCGCCTGGTCGCGGTCGGCGAGCTCGACCAGCTTGTCGACGTCGACAAGCTTCCGCGTACGGAACACGAGCAGCACGATCGCGAGCCCGAGGCCGATCTCGGCGGCGGCGATCGTGATCACGAACAGGGTGAGGATCTGCCCGCTGTGCAGGGTGTCGTGCAGCCAGGCGTCGAACGCGACGAGGTTGAGGTTGACCGCGTTCAGCATCAGCTCGACGCCCATCAGCACCATGACCGCATTGCGGCGCGCAAGGACGCCGTACACACCGATCGCGAACAGCGCGGTCGCCAGCAGCAGCGGGTAGAGGAGCGGCATCAGTCGTTCGCCTCCGCCTTGTCCCGGCGGGACAGCGTGATCGCGCCGACGAGAGCGGCGAGGAGGAGGACGGAGAGGATCTCGAACGGGAGGACCCAGCTGGAGAACACGGCGCGGCCGGTCGCTCCGGCGCCGCCGATCTCGACGGTGTGGAGGTCGATGACCTCGCCGTTGAAGCCGGCGACGATCGTCGCACCGAGGACGGCGGCGACGGCTACCGCTACCGCGCCGGCGAACCAGGCGTTCTTCGTGGTGAGGTCGTGGCTGAGCCCGATCGGCGCTTTGGTGAGCATCAGCGCGAACAGCAGCAGGACGACCACGGCGCCTACGTAGATGAGGATCTGCACCCAGGCGACGAACTCCGCGGTCAGCAGGAGATAGCAGCCGGCGATCGCGCCGAGGGTCACGACCAGCCAGAGGGCGGAGTGCACGAGCCGTTTGGTGGAAACGACGAGCAGCGCGGAGCCGATCGCGATCACACCGAAGAGGAGGAACAGCACGTTCACTGCCGTCATGCGTCTGCCTCGCGGGCTTTGTCGACCACCTTCTCCGCGGCGGCGATCTCCTTCGGAGCCTCGGCGTGTTCGTCGACCGGGGGCGGCGGCGGTACGGTCCACATCCACTCGCGGAGGCGGTCCTTCTCGTGCGTCATCTCCTGGATGTCGGTGCCGGCGTACTCGAACTCGGGCGACCAGAAGAGGGCGTCGAACGGGCAGGCCTCGATGCAGATGCCGCAGTACATGCAGAGGGAGAAGTCGATCGCGAACCGGTCGAGGACGTTGCGACTCCGTTCCCTCGCACCTTCCTCGGTCGGCGGCTGGGTCTCCTTGTGCGAGTCGATGTAGATGCACCAGCACGGGCACTCACGCGCGCACAGCATGCAGACGGTGCAGTTCTCCTCGAACAGCGCGATGACGCCGCGGGAGCGTGGGGGCAAGTCGGGCTTGACGTCGGGGTACTGCTGGGTGACCGAGCGCTTGGTGAGGTTGTCGAATGTCACCTTGAGACCCTGGGCGAGTCCCTTGCCGGGTAGTTCCATCTAGAAGGCCACCTCCACGACGCCGGTCAGGGCGAGTTGGAACAGAGCGAGGGGAACGAGGAATTGCCAGCCGAGCTTCTGGAGCTGGTCCGCCCTCAGTCTGGGGTAGGCGACGCGGGCCCAGATGACGACGAACGCCACGCCCCCTGTTTTGAGGAGGGTCCAGAGCCAGCCGAGCTGGTCGTCGAACGGACCCTTCCAGCCGCCGAGGAACAGCACGGTGGTGAGGGCGCCGAGGACCACGATGCCGGCGTACTCGGCGAGCAGGAAGAGAGCGAACCTGATGCCGGTGTACTCCGTGTACGGGCCGAAGATGATCTCGGCGTCGGCGATGGGCATGTCGAACGGTGGCCTGTGCAGCTCGGCGAGGCCGGCTACGAAGAAGCAGAGCATGCCGGGGAGCTGCCAGATCAGCCACCAGGGTTGCCATTGGTCGACGATGCCTTGCAGGCTCAGGGTGCCGGCTGCCATCGCGACACTGGCGGCGGCGAGGACGAACGGGAGCTCGTAGGCGAGCAGCTGGGCAGCGCTTCGGAACGCGCCGAGCAGGCTGTACTTGTTGGCGCTCGCCCACCCGCCCATCAGGCTGCCAAGGACGCCGACGCCCATCGCGGCGAGGACGAAGAACAGTCCGGTCTCGAGATCCGCGCCGACGAGGCCCGGGCCTAGCGGGATGGCTACGAGGGCGATGAGGTACGGGATCAGGGCGACGACTGGGGCGAGCTGGAAGACCCGCCTGTCGGCGTTGGTGGGGACGATGTCTTCCTTCTGCGCGAACTTGACGCCATCGGCGACGAGCTGCGCCCACCCGTGAAACCCGCCCGCGTACATGGGACCCAGGCGGGACTGCATGTGTGCCATGACCTTGTGCTCGGTCTGGCCGACGAGGAGGGGCAGGACGAGGAACGCGACGAAGACGACGCCGATGCGGAGCACGAACTCGAGCACCTCAGGCATCCGCATCCCCCTCCGGCCGCCGAGGTGGGGATGTGGGTTGGGCTTCGGAATCGCCGTCGCCGGGCTGGTTCTCCTCAGCCACCTCACCAGCCGCCCGTTGGGCCGCGGCGTCCTGGATGGTGGTCGGGTCGGCCGGTGCGGCTGGCTCGGTGCCCGGCCGGCCGGTGGCGTGCTCCGTCGCAGCAGTCACCGCACGAGCTGGGCGTTCGCGACGTTCACGCCGCGCTGGGCGGGCCGGGGCTGTGGCGGCCGAAGGGTCGGGCGTCGGCGAGCCGGGCTCCCGCGGCCCCCAGGCGTCCGGCCCCGGCACTCCCGGCGGCGCCACGCGGCGGCGGGAGGGCGAGCGGCCGGTGTCGTGGTCGGACTCCCCCGGCTCCTTCGCACCCGGCCAAGCCTTCGCCACGCGGGCGGCGAGCACGAAGTCCTTGCGGAGCGGATGGCCCTCGAACTCGTCCGGCAACAGCAGCGGCGCCAAGCCCGGGTGCCCCGGAAAGTCGATGCCGAACATCTCGTGCGTCTCACGTTCGTGCCATGACGCACCCGCGAAGACCCCTACAGCCGTGGGCAACGAGGCAGCCGCCTTCGGCACCCGCGTACGCACCACCAGGTGCTCGACCGAACCCGGCCCACGCAAAGCCGCCAGATGGCAGGCGACGGTGAAGGCATCCAGCTCGTCCACCGCCGTCAGGAAGTCGAAGAACGAGAACCCATGCGCCCGCAACGCCGACAGCGCGTCGATCCACCGTTCACTCGGGACGTCGAACGTCGGCGGCCCAAAGCCCTCGTCGTACGTCACCTCGATGTCGAGCGCAGCCGTCAACGCGACCTTGACGGACTCCCGCCAACTCACGACTTCGTCTCCGGCCCACGACCAGGCGGCTGCTCGATCAACGACCGCAGGTAAGCCGCCGGCCCCCGCCGCTTCCGCTCGACCGGCGCCACTGGGGAAGCCGGATACCGCTCAGCCAAAGACTCGTGCGCGATCTTCTCCTGCAGCTTGACGATCCCCTGCAACAGAGCCTCCGGCCGCGGCGGACACCCCGGCACATAGACGTCCACCGGAACGATCTGGTCGACGCCCTTCGTCACGCAGTACGAGTCCCAGTACGGCCCACCGGAGTTCGAACAGGACCCGAACGAGATCACGTACTTGGGCTCCGGCATCTGCTCGTACAACCGCCGAATAGCCGGCGCCATCTTGTCCGTCACCGTCCCCGACACGACCATCAGGTCGGCCTGCCGCGGTCCCGGAGCGAACGGGATCACGCCGAGCCGGATGAAGTCGTGCCGCGACATCGACGAGGCGATGAACTCGATCGCGCAGCAGGCGAGGCCGAAGTTGAACACCCAGAGCGAGTAGCGCCGACCCCAGTTCAGCACCAGCCGCAACGGCTCCGGCGCCAACTGCTGCAGAGCCCCCAGCCGCTGCGGACCCACGGTCGGCATGGGCAGATCTACGTCCATGTCAGCACCCCCTTGCGCCAGGCGTAGAGCAGACCGACCGCGATGAAGCCGAGGAACACGAACATCTCCACGAGCGTCCCCCACCCGAACCCCGGCGCGGCGAAGACCGTCGCCCACGGAAACAGGTAGATGGCATCGACAGCGAACACCACATAGAGATAGGCGAAGACGTAGTAGCGAACGTGCACCTGCGCCCATCCCGAGCCGACCGGGTCGACGCCCGACTCGTACGTGAGCAGCTTCTCGCGGGTCGGCCGGGTCGGCCGGAGCAGCCGGTTGGCCCCGAAGGCGAGCGCGGCGAACGCGATGCCGACGAGCACGATCCCCAGAACGGTCGTGTAGGTCGCGTAGTAGTTCGCGGTGCCGGCTGGGCCCACGCTGTGCTCGCCTCCTTCACCCGTGCGGGAGAGTTTAGGGGGTTAGGCCGCGTCTGCTGAACCTCGCCTGGCGCGCGACACCTCCCAGAAATCGGCAGAGGCCGCCTGGACGTGGTGGGACTCGTCACCCAGATAGCCAATCGAGTTCCTCCTGCACCACGCCCAGCCGGGCGCGATGCGCCGCGCGCCATCGCGCTGCGCGCGATGACCAGCGATCTTCAGCAGACGCGACCTAGAACCGCCTAGCCGCCAGGACCTGCTGGAGGAACTGCTGGGTCCGCGGCTCGATCGGGTCGTCCAGCACCTGCGCCGGCGGACCCTGTTCGAGGATCACGCCGTCGTCGAGGAAGCACACCCGATCGGCAACCCGGCGGGCGAACGACATCTCGTGCGTCGCCAGCAGCATCGTCGCCCCGTCCAGCTTGAGGTCCCGGATCAGCGCCAGCACCTCCCCCACGAGCTCCGGATCGAGTGCCGACGTCACCTCGTCGAACAGCATCAGCCGCGGCGAGTTCACCAGCGCGCGGACGATCGCCACCCGTTGCTGCTGGCCGCCGGACAGCCGGTCGGGGTACTCGCGCGCCTTGTCGGCGAGACCGACGCGCTCGAGCAGCCCGAGCGCCGTCCGTTCCGCCTCGACCTGAGCCCGCCGGTGGACGCGGCGCGGCGCGAGCGTCACGTTGTCCAGGACGGTCATGTGCGGGAACAGGTTGAACGACTGGAAGACGATGCCGATCTTCTGCCGGATCGCGTCGGCGTTCACGCGCGGGTCGGTGATGTCCTGGCCGTCGAGCTGGATGACGCCGTCGTCGACCCGCTCGAGCAGGTTGACGCAGCGCAGCAACGTCGACTTGCCCGACCCCGAAGCACCGATCAGCGCCACGACCTCGTGCTCGTCGACGCTGAGGTCGATGCCGCGGAGGACGTCCACGCGGGCGGCACGCTTGCCGAACGACTTGTGAACGTCGTAGCAAGCGAGCACCGGACCGGCCATCTACGCAGCCCCCTCTGCGGACTGCCGCCGTGCCGCCCGCAGCGTGACCCAGTCGGTGACCGCGACGAGCGGCACCGCGAGCAGCACGAAGAGCACTCCCGCGACGACGTACGGCGTGAAGTTGAACGACTGGCCGGTCGCGATCTGGGCTGCCGACACCGCGTCGATCGGGCCGGCCAACGAGATGAGCCCGACGTCCTTCTGCATCGCGACGAGGTCGTTCAGCAACGGCGGCGAGACCCTGCGTACGGCCTGCGGCAGGATCACGAACCGCATCGACTGCCGGTAGGTGAGGCCGAGCGAACGGGCGGCCGCGCGCTGGCTCGGATGCACCGACTCGATGCCGGCGCGGAAGACCTCGGCGAGGTACGCGCCGTACGTCAGCACGATCGCGGCACCGCCCAGCACCAGCACGCCGGGCGTCCCCGCGAGCCGCAGACCAGGGACGCCGAGCGCCATCACGTAGATCACGATGATCAGCGGCATGCCGCGGAAGCCATACGTATAGGCCGTCGACAGCGCGCGCAGGGGGAAGAAGACGGGGCCGCGCAACGTCCGCATCAGGGCGACCAACAGGCCAAGCGCGAACGCGCAGATCGCGCAGACGACGAGCAGCCTGATGTTCAGCCAGAGCCCGCGCAGGATCGCGGGGAACGTGTCCGCCGCGATCTTCGGGTCGAGGAACCGCTCCTGCACGCGCTCCCAGCCGGGTGCGCCCGTGACCGCGAAGTAGAGGACGACACCGAGCACTGCCGTCGAGGCCGCCGCGACGAGCACCGAACGTACGGTCTGGCGGCTCCTGAACCGCTGTCGCTCTACTTGTAAGGCGCTCGGTGCCGGCGCGTCGGCTGATGGCATCAGGTCACTCTAGGCCCGGGCTGCCGGATATCGCCGGGCAGGCGACACCCCGCATCCCGCCTGGCCGCGGTGCACCTCGTCACCCATATAACCAATATGAATTCCTCCTGCACCACGCCCAGCCGGGCGCGGATGCGCCGCCTGCCGCGCGCTTCGCGCTAGGCCGACGCTCTCCGTCAGCCAGGGCCCAGGACCGGGGCCCCGGCCACGTCAGCGAGCCACTCCTGCGCGAGGTCGTCCAACGTGCCGTCCTCGCGCAGCGCGTCCACAGCCCTGCTCACGCAGGTGGTGAGGGGCGAGCCTTTGTCGAGGACCAGGCCGAACTGCTCCGGCGTACCCTGCCCCAACTCGAACTGGCCGACGACCTTGCTGCCCTCGATCTCGGCGCCCGTCATATAGAAGGCAGTCGGGAGGTCGACGACGAGGCCATCGATCTGACCGTTCTGCAGGGACAGCTTGGCGTTGTCGTTGTTGGGGAAGACCCGGGGCTCGACGGTGGGCTTCACCAGGTCGGTGATCACCGAGTAGCTCGTGGTGCTGACCTGGGCGCCGAGGCGGGCATCCTTCAGGTCGGCGAGGCTCTCGGCGTTGGCGATCTTGCTGCCCTCGAGCGCGATGATCGCCTGGCTGACGTCGTAGTACGGGCTGCTGAAGTCGACGGCCTTCTTGCGGTCCTCGGTGATGGAGAACTCGTTGATGTCGAAGTCGAAGTCCTTCGGGCCGGGCTGGATCGCGTTGTTGAACTTGACCCGCGTCCACACGACGTCGGGCTGCTCGAAGCCCATTTCCTTGGCCACGGCGTACGCGACGGCGCCCTCGAAACCCTTGCCGGACTCGGGCTTGTCGTCCTCGAACCACGGCCCGTAGACGGGCTGGTCGGTGGCGATCGTCAGCTTGCCCTTCGTCCGTACGGGGAGGCCGTCGGTCGCGCACGGGTCGGACGACGCGGTGGGCGTGGTCGCCGACGGCTGGTCGGTCGGCGCGGACGTGGTGGGGTCCTCGGGGGCGCAGGCGGCGACGGCGAGAGCTGCGGCAGCGGCGAGGGCGAGGACGGCAGGGGCGCGCATGGGTGGCTCCGGTGACGAGATGGCGCTGGCGAGGGTCAGGATACGGCCGCGTGATCTTGCCCAGCGCGGCCTGTGGACGACGCCAGCACTACGGCTTCGACCGAGCTATGGTGTCGAACACACGTTCGAAGACCGTCGTTCTCCCTGGAGGAGTGATCATGATCACGTCGTTCCGGCACCAACCTGCCTGGCCAGTTGGGGCTCCTCGCGCAACTGTGACGAAGCGCACGCCCCGGCGCCGATTCGCCCCTTCCGTCACGTATTTCCGCAGGTCAGCGGGGACACTGCCGAAGGTGGGGAATCGTTTGCCTGGCAAGGACTGGCCGTGGGCGGACACCGCACGTGGGCACGTGTCTCGAAATCGTGAGACCTCCCATCGGGCTGAGACGCACCGACGTACGATGAAATCGAGAAGAAGAACGTTCGCTAAAGCGCCGCCACCCGGCGGACATCCCGCCCCGATGCGGCGTGAGGAGGTCGTCGCTCCGGTGACCAAGCAGGTGCTGCAGGTCGACCGTGTGATCATTCGCTTCGCCGGAGACTCCGGTGACGGAATGCAGTTGACCGGTGACCGATTCACCCAGGAGACGGCGGCCTTCGGCAACGACCTCTCCACTTTGCCCAACTTCCCGGCGGAGATCCGCGCACCGGCTGGCACGTTGCCGGGCGTCTCCTCGTTCCAGATCCACTTCGCCGACCACGACATCCTCACGCCCGGCGACGCGCCGGACGTGCTGGTCGTGATGAACCCAGCCGCGCTCAAGGCCAACCTGCCGGACCTGCCGCGCGGCGCGACGATCATCGCCGACAGCGACGAGTTCACCAAGCGCAACCTCACGAAGGTGGGTTACGACGCGAACCCGCTCGAGGACGACTCGCTCGCGGCCTACCAGCTGCACTCGTTCGCGCTCACCTCGATGACGACCGAGGCGGTCAAGGAGTTCGGGCTGTCCCGCAAGGACGCGTCCCGGGCGAAGAACATGTACGCGCTGGGCATCGTGTCCTGGCTGTACAACAGGCCGACCGACTCGACGTTGTCGTTCCTGACCTCGAAGTTCGCGAAGGTGCCGGCGATCCGCGACGCCAACATCGCGGCGTTCCGGGCCGGGTGGAACTTCGGCGAGACCGCCGAGGCGTTCGCGGTGTCGTACCAGGTCAAGCCGGCCGAGATGAAGGCGGGAACGTACCGCAACATCTCCGGCAACCTGGCCTTGGCGTACGGGCTGATCGCGGGCACCCAACGCGCCGGGCTGCCGCTGTTCCTGGGGTCGTATCCGATCACCCCGGCGAGCGACGTGCTGCACGAGCTCAGCCGGCACAAGTCGTTCGGTGTGACGACGTTCCAGGCCGAGGACGAGATCGCCGGCATCACCGCGGCGATCGGCGCCGCCTTCGGTGGCGCGGTCGGCGTCACGTCGACCTCCGGCCCGGGCATGGCACTGAAGGCGGAGTCGATCGGGCTCGCGGTGTCGCTCGAGCTGCCGTTGGTCATTGCCGACATCCAGCGCGCGGGACCGTCGACCGGCATGCCCACGAAGACCGAGCAGGCCGACCTGCTGATGGCGATGTACGGGCGCAACGGCGAGGCCCCGGTGCCGATCGTCGCGCCGCAGTCGCCGGCCGACTGCTTCGACGCGGCGATCGAGGCAGTGCGGATCGCGGTCACGTACCGGACGCCGGTGATCATGCTGTCCGACGGCTACCTGGCGAACGGCTCGGAGCCGTGGCGGATCCCGAAGGTGGCGGAGCTGCCCGAGATCAAGGTCGAGTTTGCGACCGAGCCCAACCACGAGACCGAGACCGGCGAGCGGGTGTTCTGGCCGTACAAGCGCGACCCGGAGACGCTGGCCCGTCCGTGGGCGGTGCCGGGGACCGCGGGCCTGGAGCACCGGATCGGCGGCATCGAGAAGGCCGACGGGCACGGCAACATCTCCTACGACCCGGACAACCACGACCTGATGATCCGCACGCGTCAAGCCAAGATTGACGCGATCGCTCGGACGATTCCTCCTCTGGAGGTGGACGATCCGACCAGCGACGCGCGGGTGCTCGTGCTGGGCTGGGGTTCGACGTACGGCCCGATCGGCGCGGCCTGCCGGGCGGTTCGCGAGCTCGGGACACCGGTCGCGCAGGCGCACCTGCGGCACCTCAACCCGTTGCCGCCGGACCTCGGCGAGGTCCTGAAGGCGTACGACCGGGTGCTGGTGCCGGAGATGAACCTGGGCCAGCTGTCGATGCTGCTGCGCGGCAGGTTCCTGGTCGACGTGGTCAGCTACAACCGGGTGCGAGGCATGCCGTTCACCAGCACCGAGCTGACGGCGGCGATCACCGACCTGGTGGGCTCGCTGGAGGACGCCGACGAGTCGGCGCCCGCGGAGCAGGAGATGCGCGTTCGATGACCGACACTGTCAACCTCGGCTTGCCCTCGCTCACGGGTGTCCCGAAGGCCGATGCCCCGCAGACGCGGAAGGACTTCACCTCCGACCAGGAGGTGCGCTGGTGCCCGGGCTGCGGTGACTACGCGATCCTGGCGGCGATGCAGGGCTTCCTGCCGGAGCTGGGGGTGCGGCGCGAGAACGTCGTGTTCGTCTCCGGCATCGGCTGCTCGTCGCGGTTCCCGTACTACCTGAACACCTACGGCGTGCACGGTATCCACGGCCGAGCGCCGGCGATCGCGACCGGTCTGGCGACCTCGCGGCCGGACCTGTCGGTGTGGGTGATCACCGGTGACGGTGACGGCCTGTCGATCGGCGGCAACCACCTGATCCACGCGCTGCGGCGTAACGTGAATCTGAAGATCCTGCTGTTCAACAACCGGATCTACGGGCTGACGAAGGGCCAGTACTCGCCGACGTCCGAGCTGGGCAAGGTCACCAAGTCGACGCCGTTCGGCTCGCTGGACGCTCCGTTCAACCCGGTGTCGCTGGCACTGGGCGCCGAGGCGACGTTCGTGGCCCGGACGTTCGACACCGACCGTCAGCACCTCACCTCCGTGCTGCGCGCGGCGGTCTCCCACCGCGGCGCCTCGCTGGTGGAGATCTACCAGAACTGCAACATCTACAACGACGGCGCCTTCGACCTGCTGAAGGACCGGGACACCTCGGCCGAGGCCGTGATCCGCCTCACCCACGGCGAGCCCATCCGCTTCGGCGCCTCGAACGAGCACGGCGTGATCCGCGACCCATCGTCCGGCGCACTCCGCGTGGCCGAGGTCGCCGAGGTCGGCGAAGACGCGGTCCTGGTCCACGACGCGTACGCCGACGACCCCACCACAGCCTTCGGCCTCTCCCGCCTCTCCGACCCGCAAACCCTCAACCGCACCCCCGTCGGCATCTTCCGCCAGGTCGACCGCCCCACCTACGACGACCTCGCCCGCGACCAGCTCGAGCAAGCCACCGCCAAGAAGGGCCCCGGCGACCTAGGAGCCCTCTTGACCGGATCCGACACCTGGACCGTGAACTAGCTACCACTGCCGATCGCGAGCCGGGCATGGGCTCCGACCTCTCCGGAAGGATGCTGCCCATGGATCACGATGAGCTTGTTCGGAGGTTCGCGGCGTTGACGACGGCGCATGTCGCGGATGGGTGTGTGCGGGCTTCGGTTGCTGTGCGGTGTGGGCCGGCGGGGCTGCGGCCGGTCTCCGCTGGGGACAGGCTGGTCGGGCGGGTGTTGCCCGCGCGGCATGCGGGGAGTGTGGATGTCTTCCTGGAGGCGTTCGAGTCCGCCGAGCCTGGCGATGTGCTGGTGGCCGACAACGCCGGGCGTCTTGATGAGGCCTGCGTGGGCGACCTCGTCGTCGCCGACGCACGGGCGGCCGGCGTCTCCGGGGTGCTGATCTGGGGACTGCACCGCGACACCGCCGACGTCCAGGCGATCGGGCTGCCGGTGTTCAGCCTCGGCGCCGTGCCTACCGGACCGTTGCGGCTCGACCCACGAGCTGACGATGCTCTCGAGGCGGCAACCGTGGGCGAGTGGACGGTAGGCCGCGACGACCTGGTGTTCGCCGACGACGATGGTGCGCTGTTCGTGCCGGCCGACCGGGCCGCGGACGTTCTCGACCTGGCCGAGACCATCCGCGACACCGAACACCGGCAGGCCGAACGGATCCGCACCGGCGAGGCGACGTTGCGCGAGCAGGTACGGTTCACCGAGTTTCTCCAGCGCCGTAAGGACAATCCCAGCCTCACCCTGCGCGAACACCTCCGCGACGTCGGCGGCGCTATCGAGGTGTGACGCCGCTCAGGTAGTCCTCGACGTCGGCCGGCTCGTCGGTGACGAGACCGACGTACCCGTCCGGCCGCACCAGCACGATCGGCGCCTCGTAGACGTCCGTCACGTAGGTCGGCACGCCCACCGTGGTCGGCAACGGTGCGTGGGTGAGCAACGTCCACTCACCACCGCGGAACAGGTCGAACAGCCGGCCCTCCGCGATCACGCCGTCCGGCGCCCGGTCGCCCGCGCGCAGCGAGCCGACGTCGACGGCGTCGCGCGACAGCGGTCGGCCGCGGTACGACACGTCGAGCTGCCGAGTCTCCTCGCCGCGCTCATGCGCGTCCGCATCGCCGTCGGTGTACTTCTTCAGCAACGCCGCGCTGATCCCGAGCACCCGAGCGGCGTTCGGCAACCGCTCCCCCTCGTATGTCTCCACCAGGGCAGCCGGCGCGCCAGCCAGCACCGCGGCGAGCTTCCAGCCGAGGTTGAACCCGTCCTGCACGCCGGTGTTGAGACCCTGCCCACCGGTCGGCGGATGCACGTGCGCCGCGTCGCCGGCGAGGAACACGCGACCGACGTGGAAGCGTTCGGCCATCCGCACGTTCGGACGCCAAACCGACAACCAGGTAAGGTTTTCCAGACGCAGATCGGCGCGGCCGGAGTACTTGTCAAGACGCTCTTGCAGGTACGCGAGGTCCGGCTCCCCGATCTCCTCGGTCAGCGGTGTCGCGTACACGAACGACGACTCGCCCTTACCAGCAAGCGGAGTCAGCCCGACGCCGACCTGCGCGCCCGAACCGTCGCCGAACCAGTGCCCGACCGCGTGGTCGAGCCCCGGGATGTCGACATCGGCCAGCACCACCCGGATCGAGTCGTCCGTGTCGCCGAGGAACCCGACACCGAGTCCCTTGCGCACGACCGACCGCCCACCGTCGGCGCCAACGAGGTAGCTCGCGCGGAGCTGCTCGTCCGCGCCGTCGCGCGCCACGGTCACCGCGACGCCGTCGCCGTCCTGCGCGAACGAGACCACCTCGGTCCCGAGCTCCACGACACCACCGTGCTCGAGGAGCCGCTCGCGGAGGATCTCCTCGGTGCGGTCCTGCGGGACGAGCCAGGGGTTCGGGTACGGCACCTCGGCGGTCGGCTCGAGCCGCTCGTACTGCCCGACCTCCCCCACGAAGGTCCCGTCCTGGTACGCGCGCATGGCCGGCGGCAGCTGCCCGGACTCGAGGATCCGGTCGAGCACGCCGAGCCGGTCGAACACCTCCAGCGTCCGCGGCTGCAGCCCGTCGCCGCGCGAACCCACCGCGTACGAGGTCGCCCGGTCGACGATCCGGAACGGCACCCCGCGGCGCGCCAGCTCGATCGCCACCGTGAGCCCGGTCGGGCCTGCCCCCGCGATCAGCACTGGATCGTTCATGGTCCACTCCTTAACAACGTTAAGTCCAACGCTGTCGACATTGCCTTAACGCTGTTAAGGTGTCAACCAGCGGAATGCAAAGGAGAAGGAAAGGCCGATGGCGCTGACCAAGCAGACCGTGGTGCGGACCGCGTTGGAGTTGCTCGACGAGGTCGGCCTCGACGGCCTGACGCTGCGCAAGCTCGCCGCGAAGCTGAACGTCCAGGCTCCGGCGCTGTACTGGCACTTCGCCAACAAGCAAGCCCTGCTGGACGAGATGGCGACGACGATGCTCGCCGACAGCCTGCGCACGATGGCGCCCCAGCAGGACGAGCTGAGCTGGGAGACCTGGGCCCGCACGTACGGCAGCAGCTATCGCCGGATGCTGCTCGAACATCGCGACGGGGCGAAGATGTTCAGCGGGACGTACCTCACCGACCGGTCGCTGTATGAGCCGATGGAGACGGTGATGGCGATGTTCGCGCGCGTCGCCAGCTCGATCGAGGAGGCCGTGATCGGGCTGACGACGATCAACTCGTATGTCGTCGGCTTCGTGATCGAAGAGCAGGCGGTCTATCCCAAGCCAGGCGAGCGGAACGACCAGTACGACCCCACCGACCGCGCCCGCCGCGTCGGCGACGAGCTCCCGCTGACCCAAGCCGCCGGCGAGCATATGTTCAGCGACCCCGACCGCCGCTTCGCCCGGGGTTTGGACCTGATCATCCGCGGCATGCAAGCCACCTACGAGCCGGCCCACAGCGCGGACTGACGCACCCGCCGGTCGTCCACAGCTTGCGCGCACTTCCCTAGCCGAAACGGGGTTCCTGGCCATGCTTGCCACGAGGTAAACCCCAGCCTGGATAGGGAAGTCGCCACCCCTGTGTAAACCAGATCGGTCGGCGGCGCGGGCGGTGTCGAGGCGGACCGGTGGTGCTTGATGTGGCGAGGCCTGTTGGGTCGGGGGCACCCTGGTCCGAACCTCCTCGAGCGAGGGGACCCTCCGCCCTTCGCGAAACTGTGGGGTTCTGGTCGCGACACGCCAGCGTGTCGCGACCAGAACCCCACAGTTTGATGCCACATGGTGGATGGGCCGGGCTATGGGACGAGGGGTCCCCTGACCCAAACCGCGGGGCCACGCTGGCTGTCGAGCCGACCCCGTGGTGCTGGCGTTGCGCAGGCTGACTGGGTCGGGGGCACCCTTGTCCGAACCTATGGGACCAGGGTGCCCCCGACCCAAACCACCGGCCACGATGGCGGTGGCGGGCAGCCGAGGGTGGGTGCGTGGGAGAGCCACAAGAAGAGCGCTCCGAGCCACTCCCTGCGATTCATCTGATGACCGGACGATGCCGTAGCCTGGCGGCATGGCGGGTGGGCAGGCGATGGGTGAGGGCCAGCGCGGAATTCTGTTCGGCGTCGGCGCCTATGCGGCTTGGGGGCTCTTCCCGCTCTACTGGACCCTCCTCGAGCCCGCCACCGCGTTCGAGATCCTCGCCCACCGGATCGTGTGGTCGCTCGTCTTCGTCGCCGGACTGCTCCTTGTCACCCGGCGCAACGGCTGGTGGACCGCCATGCGGGCGAGGCCGAGGACGGTCGCCTACCTCGCGATCGCGGCCGTGGTCATCGCGGTCAACTGGTTCGTCTACATCTGGGCCGTCAACCACGGCCACGTCGTCCAGACCAGCCTCGGCTACTACATCAACCCGCTCGTCACCGTTCTGCTCGGCGTCGCCCTCCTCCGCGAACGGCTCAACAGGACCCAGTGGATCGCGATGGCCGTCGCCGGCGCCGCGGTGGTGCTGCTGACCGTCGACTACGGCAAACCGCCGTGGATCTCGTTCTGCCTCGCGATCAGCTTCGCGATCTACGCCGTGTGCAAGAAGAAGGCGAATGCCGGCGCCATCGAGAGCCTCACGGTCGAGACCGCCGTCCTGATGCCCGTCGCGCTCGGCTACATCGTCTTCCTGCACGCCACCAGCCAGGCCACGTTCGGGCACCAAGGCATCGGCAAGGCGCTCCTGCTCATGTCCGCGGGCGTCATCACCGCGATTCCCCTCCTGCTCTTCGCCGGCGCCGCGACCAGAACGAGCATGGTCACGCTGGGCCTGCTGCAGTACCTCGCCCCGACGATTCAGCTGGTGATCGGCGTCGCGCTCTTCCACGAGCCGATGCCGCCGACACGACTCGCCGGTTTCGCGATCGTCTGGCTCGCGCTCGCGATCTTCACCTGGGACGGCTTGGCTCGCCGGCGGGCTTCAAGGCGAGCACCTGCCGGGCCATCGTCAGGAACAACTCCCGTCGTCGAGCAAGGGTGATCGGTCCCCACAACGACCGTTCCAACCCCGCGATCGCCGGGCTCATCGCGAAGCGCGCGACCCAGCGGTGCAGCCACTTCGGGTTCGGGCAATAGCGTCCCTCGGCGGCGAACCAGGCGACCAGCGTGTGCCGCAGCACCTTCCCCAACAGCTCGTGGAACAGCAGCCCATCGCCGCGCGAGGCACAGTCGCCGAGGTCGTGGTCGTACGACGACAGCTCGGCCGCGACCATCGTCAGCGACCGCGTCACCAGCTCCTCGGGGAACGTGGTCAGTTTGTCACGAATTGCCCCGGCTACCCCGTTCGTGTCCGCGAGCAGAGTCCCGTACACGAACCCCGAGACGGCGTACAGCGGCATCGGGAACGCCGCCTCCTCCCAGCCCCAGCCCTGCCGTACGTCGGAGACCCAGCTCTCGAACGTCCGACGCGTCCGGTGCGCCACCTCGACCCGCTGTCCCTCGACCCAGAACCGGTCGAGCACGTACCCCGGCTGGTAGTCGAAGCTCGTCGGCCGCCGCTGGGAGTCGTTCAGCTCCCGCACCGGCCGGCCACGCAGCCGCGGCGCCTCGTCTCGGTCCCAGACGATGACCAGGTCCAACGCCGACGTGGTGGTGTAGCCGGCCACGACCGAACCGTGGCCGTACGCGAAGGACAGGCCGCCGAGCGCCCGGTACGCGGGTATGACCCGCTGGGCGATCTCGAGGGTTCTGTCCACCCTCCCACTCTCGCCTATTCGAATGCTTCCGCGCACGCTCGCCTACCATCCGGTTGCGACCAGCAGCGGCTACCGACACGGCTGGTCGAGGGAAAGTGGCCCATATGTACCGTACGCCCGGCTTAGGACGACACTGACCGGGGGGAAAGATCAGCAGGCCGTGACCGGCCACCAGCGCTCCGCGACAGCGCGAGCCGTTAAAGCCGCGTTTGACGAGGCGGTCCGCTGCGCGACAGCCCATGGACACCGTACGTTCAGATTGCGTCTCCGCCGCGATCGAATTCCGGGCCTAGCGTCACGGCCGAGCCCGTTCTCCCCGCGTTGACCAGGAGTAGCTAGCCGATGAAGCGTGTCATGCTGCCATTGATCCACCGGCGAGGTTCCCGCAGCCACGTCACCTGTGAGTACCGCTGCGGCAACGCCTGCGACAAGCCGGTGCCGAACAAGTCCGACAACAAGTACCTCGGGGACATCATCCAGTCGGCGCTGAGCCGCCGAAACCTCCTCAAGGGAAGCGCCGCCGGCGCGCTCGTGCTGAGCACCGGATCCATGCTCGCCGGCGCCACGACGGCAGCCGCCGACTCGACGGGGAACGGCGCCGCCAAGCACGGTGGTGGCGGCGGAGGCGGCGGGTTCAAGCTGAACAGCCTCAAGTTCGACACGGTCCCGCCGAACAGTGACGACAAGCTGACGGTCCCGAAGGGCTTCCAGCAGGCGGTCATCGTGGCCTGGGGCGACCCGATCGTGCCCGGCGCGCCGGCGTTCAACCTCGACGCCCAGACGCCGAAAGCCCAGGAAGGCCAGTTCGGCTACAACTGCGACTACGTCGCGGTCATGCCGCTGGACAAGGACTGGAGCCACGAGCGCGCGCTGCTCGTCGTGAACAACGAGTACACCAACGAGAACAACATGTTCGACGGCTGGACGACCGGCGCCGCCGCCACCGTCGACCAGCTGAAGATCGCCCAGGCCGCGCACGGCCTCTCGGTCGTCGAGATCGAGCGGGTCGGCCGCACCGGCCGCTGGGCGCAGCGCAAGAAGGGCAGCCGCCGGTACAACCGCCGCATCACCGCGACGACCAAGATCCAGGTGACTGGCCCGGCCGCGGGCCACGCGCTGCTGAAGACCGCCGCGGACCCGTCCGGCCGCTGGGTCAAGGGCACGATCGGCAACTGCTCCGGTGGCACCACGCCGTACGGCACCACGCTGCACGGCGAGGAGAACTTCAACGGCTACTTCGAGGCGTCCGGCCCCGTGAACAGCGCCTACGAGGCGGCGTTCAAGCGGTACGGCCTCCCGCTGGCGGTCAACGCCGGCCGCTCCTGGGCCCGCGTCGACGAGCGCTGGGACGTCGCGAAGAACCCGAACGAGGCCAACCGGTTCGGCTGGATCGTCGAGCTCGACCCGTACGACGCCGACGCCGCCCCGCGCAAGCGCACGATGCTCGGCCGGATGAAGCACGAGGGCGCGACCACCACGCTCTCCGAGGACGGCCACCTCGTCGCCTACACCGGTGACGACGAGCGCTTCGACTACCTCTACAAGTTCGTCTCGCGCGACAAGTACCGCCGCGGCCACTCCCGCCGCGACCGCGAGCACAACCTGAGCCTGCTCGACCGCGGCACGCTCTACGTCGCGCGCTTCCTCGACGAGCAGCCCGGCGACACCGAGTACGACGGCATCGGCGAGTGGATCCCGCTGACGTCGGACAAGGAGTCGTACGTCGACGGCTTCACCGTCGCCGAGGTGTTGATCAACACGCGGCTCGCGGCCGACACGGTCGGACCGACGAAGATGGACCGGCCCGAGGACGTCGAGCGCAACCCGGTCAACGGCTCGGTCTACATCGCGTGCACGAACAACACCGCACGGACGCCGGCCCAGGTCGACGAGGCCAACCCGCGCCCGGCGAACAAGGACGGGCACATCATCGAGCTGGACGAGGCCGGTGGCGACGCCGCGTCGGACCTGTTCCGGTGGCGGATCTTCCTGGTCTGCGGCGACCCGACCGACCCGTCGACGTACTTCGGCGGGTACGACAAGACGAAGGTCAGCCCGATCTCCTGCCCGGACAACGTCGCGTTCGACAAGTCCGGCAACCTGTGGATCTCGACCGACGGCAACACGCTCGGCTCCAACGACGGCTTCTTCGCGGTGCCGACCAAGGGCGCGGAGCGCGGCCACGTCAAGCAGTTCTTGACAGTGCCGGCCGAGGCCGAGACGTGCGGGCCGTGGATCACCGACGACCAGCGGACCGCGATCGTCGCGGTGCAGCACCCGGGTGAGGGTGGCACCGTCGCGGAGCCGACCTCGCACTGGCCGTTCGGCGGCGTGCCCCGCCCATCGGTGGCTTGCGTCTGGAAGGACTGACCCGCCAAGCAGGTAGTGCACCGCCGCTCGCCGGGTTTCACTCCGTCGGGCGGCGGTGGCAGGTTCGCAGGCGCTAGGGCCGCGCCTCGTACACGATGTTGAACGGCGTCTCGGCCACGCGGCGGAACCTGGACAGGCCCGCCTCCTTGGCGATGTGGCGGATCGGCTCCTCGCCGGCCTGGGCGCCGAGGGAGTACCCGCCGTCCTGGGACAGCGCGTTCGGCACGCACAGGAACGAGGAGAACGAGTAGTACGAACGCCCCACCAGGTTGAAGTTGTCCTCGACGGCGTTGCCGGCGAACGGCTCGACGACCATCCAGGTGCCGTTCGGGCCGAGCGACTCGCGGATGTGCCGCGCGGCGAGCAGCGGGTCGCCCATGTCGTGCAGGCAGTCGAACGAGGTGACGAGGTCGTACGGCCCGCCGCCGAAGTCCTGCGCGGACGCCGCCTCGAAGCTCACCCGATCGCTCAGGCCGGCGTCGGCGGCTCGCTTGCGCGCCTCCTCGATCGAGCCCTGGTGGTAGTCGAAGCCGACGAACTCCGACGCCGGGAACGCCTGCGCCATCAGCAGCGTCGAGGCGCCGTGACCGCAGCCGACGTCGGCGACGCGGATGCCGTGCTGGAGGCGCTCGACCACGCCGTCCAGCGCAGGGAGCCAGCTCGGGAGCAGGTTGCCGATGTAGCCCGGACGGAAGAACCGTTCGCAGCCCTCGAACACCTCGGGGTCGTGCTGGTGCCAGCCGAAGCCCTCACCGGTCTTGAACGCCTCGGTGATCTGGTCGACCGAGCGCAGCGTGCCGACCGCGAGCTGGAACGCGCCGGGCGCGAACACCGGCGCGAACGGGTCGGTGAGCGCGAACGCCTGCTCCTCGGTGAGCGAGTAGCGGCCCGTGGCCGGGTCGTACTCGACGTAGCCGCCGGCGGCCTGGCCGCGCAGCCACTCCTCGACGTACCGCGGCGCCGTCTCGGTGCGCGCGGCCAGTTCCTCGGGCCGCTGCGGCCCCTCGGCGAGAGCCTTGTACAGCCCGAGCCGGTCCCCCACCACCACGTTGCCGGCCGCCATCGCGGCGCCGACGTCGCCGACGAACTTGCCGACGAACTCCATCAACCGTCCTTCGTCCACTGCCATCTTCTTGTCCCTCCCACGTCTGGTGTCGTGGGCAGTCTCGGCTCGGGCGGTGGGCATTCGATGGGCAACCGCTGGGAAGGGGTGGGCGTGTCTCTCAAATAGCGCCGGTCATCGCGCGTAGCGCGATGGCGCGCGGCGCCCCGCGCCCGGCTGGGCGTGGTGCAGGAGGAATTCATATTGGTTATATGGGTGACGAGGTGCACCGTGTCCAGGCGGGATGTGGGGTGTCGCGCGCCAGGCGATCTTTGAGAGACACGCCCTATAGGATTGCCCGGTCCCATGCAGGATTTCCGGGGGGAGGTTTCGTGGCCAGGAACGATCGCGCGATGCTCGTCGACACCGTCTATGACGCGCTCAAGGAACGCATCATGGACCAGGCGGTCGCGCCCGGCAGCAGGCTGACGATCGAGCTGCTGGCGGTCGAGCTCGAGGTCAGCCCGACGCCCGTCCGCGAGGCCCTCGCCCGGCTGGCGGCGGAGCGGCTGGTGACGTTCGAGCCGTTCAAGGGGTACGCGACGATGCCGCTGCTGACCCAGCGCCAGCTCGCGGATCTGCTGCACGTGCGGCGGCTGCTCGAGATGGACGCAGCCCAGCTCGCGGCGACCCGGGCGATCCTCGCCGACCTGCGGGCGATGGAGCGCGAGCTCGCCGCGATGGACCTGCTGGAGCCGACGCCGCAGTACCGGGACTTTCGTTCGTACGTGCATCACGACCAGCTGTTCCACGAGGCGCTGGTCGCCGCGTCGGGCAACGTGTTCCTGCTCGACACGTTCCGCGGGCTGCACGTGCACGCGCAACTGGCGCGGCTCGTGCACGAGTTCGGGGAGTTCGACAACCGGGAGAACGCGGTGGAGCACCGCGCGATCTTCGACGCGGTGAAGGCGCACGATGCGGGAGGCGCCGCGGAGGCCGTCCGCGCGCACCTCGACCGCTACGAGTGGCAGCTCGGCGAGTTCCTGGACAGCGAGACCCACCCCGCCCGCCGCTAGGCCCGGGCCAGGAGCGGCCGGCGATCTTGTAGCGATCAAGATGATCCTATAGGATCCTGCGAACTACTACAGGACACAAGCCTGGAGGAGTGCGCGGTGCTGAAGTGTGACCTCGACCAGGGCGGCCTCGCCGTCGAGCTGGGTCCGTGGGCGGAGCTCGCGAGCAGCGAGGCGTTCGGCGTACGGGTCGACGGCGAGCTGCTCACCGCCCGATCTCCCGGGCTCCGCGTCCAGGGCCTCGACCGGACGATCCTCGGCGACGGCGTCGAGGAGACCGTGGTCCGCTACGAACGAGCGGACACTCCCGCGCTCGCGGTCGAGTGGCACGTCGAGCGCCGCGACGCCCTCGAGCTCGCCGAGGCGTGGGTGGTCGTCCGCAACCTCGGCCCCGGAGAGCTCACCGTCGACCGGCTCGACTCGATCCGCGTCGACCTCGCGACGGGCGGCGCAGGCGCCGAGCTCCGGTCGTTCACGAGCAGCTGGGGCTTGGAGTTCGAGCCTGTCAACCAACCGTTGACAGGCGACAGAACCCTGCAGACGTTGGCCGGACGCTCGTCCAAGAACGAGCATCCCTGGTTCGCGCTCGTCCGTCCCGACGGCGTCGCCCTCGCCGGCGCACCCGTCTGGTCGGGCAACTGGGTGTTCCGGTTCGAGGAGACACCGCAGGGGCACCGGCTCTCGGGCGGGCTCCACGACGAGGGATTCGCCAAGCGGCTTGGCCCTGGTGAGGACATCGAGGCGCCGCACGTCGTCCTCGCTACGGGTGCCGACGTCGACGCCACCTCCGTCGCGTTCGCCCACGTAGCCCGCGAGACGGCGCCGGCGAACGCGCTCGCGAGCCAGCTTCCGGTCGAGTGGAACACCTGGTGGACGTACGAGGACCACAGCATCGACGAGCAGGTCTTCCGCGCGAACGTCGACGCCGCCGCCGAGCTCGGCATCGAGGTCTGCACGCTCGACGCCGGCTGGTTCGGCCCCTCCGACACCGGCAGCCACTGGACCGACCACCGCGGCGACTGGGACCACGTCAACGCCGAACGCTTCCCGAGCGGGCTCCGCGCCCTCGCCGACTACGTGCACGAACGCGGCATGCGGTTCGGCATCTGGTGCGAGATCGAGGCGATCGGGCCCAAGGCGGCCGTCGCCGAACGCCGGCCGGACCTCCCCGCGAGGCGGGACGGCCAGCCCCTCGGCCAGGTCTGCTTCGGCAATCCCGACGCCGCGCAGTGGGCGTACGAGACCCTCGACCGCCTCGTCAGCGACGAGGGCGCGGACTGGATCAAGCTCGACTTCAACCTCGACCCCGGCCTCGGCTGCAACCGGACCGACCACGGACACGGCCCGGACGACGGGCTGTTCGAGCACTACCGCGGCTACTACGGCGTCCTCACCCGCATCCGCGAACGCCATCCCGACGTCGTCCTCGAGAACTGCTCTTCCGGCGGCCTCCGCATCGACCTCGGCATGCTCCGGCAGACGCACCTCACGTTCCTCAGCGACCCCGACTGGCCCGAGCACGGACTCCAGCTGCTGTGGGGCGCAAGCCTCATGCTGCCGCCGAACCTGTTGCTGCACTGGGGATTCTCTGAGTGGTACGGCGACCACCGGCACCAGACGTTCGACCCGCGCGACCCCAACCTCCAACCCCACCAGGTCGACTACTACCGCCGCATCGCCATGGTCGGCTCGACCGGCCTGTCCTGGGGCCTGCCCAACCTCCCGGAGAACGTGCACGCACGACTCGCCAGCAACAACCGCACGTACGCGGAGCTCGTCCGCCCGTACATCCGCGACGCCGACCTGCACCGTCTGACCGACCAGCCGAAGCGGTTCGGCGAGGGCGACCGCTGGGCCGGCTTCCAGTACGCGCGGCCCGACGGCAGCAGCCATCTCGCGCTGCTGTTCCGCCTGCCTGGTGGGGAGGACGAACGCACGATCGCCCTACACGGGCTCGCCGAGGACGCCGACTACGACGTCAGCTGGCTCGACGCGGACCGGCGCGAGACCCGCGGCGGCGCCGACCTGATGACCACCGGCCTCCACCTGCGGCTGCCCGAGGAAGGCTCGGAGATCGTCGTGCTGGTGAGGCGCTGACCGATGCGCATCGACGCCGTCGACTTCTTCTACCTCGCGATGCCGGAGATCCGCGACGTCGGCGACGGCAGCCAGGACATGCTGCTGGTCCGGGTACTCGCTGGCGACGAGGTCGGCTGGGGTGAGTGCGAGGCCTCGCCGCTCACCTCGATCGCGAGCCTCGTCACGCCGATGTCGCACAGCGCGTGCAAGCCCGTTCTCGCTTCCGTGCAAGGCGAAACCCTGAACGACGCCAAGGACATCGCGAGGATCTCCCAGCGGGTAAGGGAGAACAGCCTCGATCTCCTGCAGGCGCCGCACACGTACTCCGGTATCGAGATCGCGCTGTGGGACCTGCTCGGGAAACACCTCGACGCACCGGTGTACGCGCTCCTCGGCCAGTCGAAGGCACATCGCAAGGTCGCGTACGCCTCGGTCCTGTTCGGTGACACGCCCCAGCAGACGTACGAGCGGGCGAAAGAGATCGCCGACCGCGGCTTCCGCGCCGCCAAGTTCGGCTGGGGGCCGTACGGCCACGGCACGGTCGCCGTCGACGCCGAGCTCGTCGAGGCCGCTCGCGCGGGACTCGGCGACGAGCCCCGGCTGTTCGTCGACGCCGGGACGGTGTGGGGCGAGGACGTCGAGGCGGCGGCCGCGCGACTGCCCGCTCTGGAGGCGCATCGCGTCGGCTGGCTGGAGGAACCGTTCGGCACCGCCGCGTTCGGTGCCTACAGCCGGCTCGCCGCGGACGGTCGCGTGGCGATCGCGGCCGGGGAAGGCGCCCACGATCCGCGCGGCGCGATGAACCTCATCGACTACGCCGGCATCGCGTACGTCCAGGTGGAGACCGGCCGCATCGGCGGCATCGGGCCGTCGGCGCGGGTCGCGGAGTACGCAGCCGAACGCGGCATCGGCTACATCAACCACACGTTCACCTCCCAGCTCGCGCTCGCCGCCTCGCTGCACGCGTTCGCCGGGCTGGCCGACTCGACGCTCGCCGAGTACCCCGCCGAGCCCTCGCCGCTCGCCGCGGCACTGACGACCGACCGCATCGAACCCGACGCCGACGGCACGATCGGGCTGCCCGACGCCCCCGGCCTCGGCCTCACGCCGACGCCGGCGAACGTCCGCGGCTACCTGATGGACGTGGAGATCCGCGTCGGCGACACGGTGCTCTATGCGACCCCGCCGCTGGAGGAGGGAGCGCCGCCGTGACCACCACCTCCACACCTCCGCGCCGGAGGCTGAGCATGCGGCGTCGCGAGGCGATCGCGTGCTACATCTTCATGGCACCGGCGATCCTCGGCCTGCTGCTGTTCGCGATCGGCCCGATGATCGCCTCGCTCCTGCTGAGCTTCACCGAGTACGACATGCTCTCCGCGCCGCAGTGGGTCGGGCTCGCCAACTTCCAGGCGCTGATCGGCGACGAGCTGTTCCACAAGTCGTTGCGCGTCACCGCGGTCTACTCGCTCGTGACGGTGCCGACGATCCTCGTCATCTCGTTCATCCTCGCCAACCTGCTGAACCAGAAGATCCGCGGCATCTCGTTCTTCCGTTCGGTCTACTACCTGCCCACGGTCATCTCCGGCGTCGCGGTCGCGATGCTGTGGCGCTGGATGTTCAACGGCGAGTACGGCCTGGTCAACACGCTGCTGGACAAGATCGGCATCGACGGACCGAACTGGTTCCAGGACGAGTCGTGGGCACTGCCGGCGCTGATCGTCACGAGCCTGTGGACGTTCGGCAGCACGACGCTGATCTACCTCGCCGGACTGCAGGGCGTGCCGAACGAGATCTACGAGGCGGCGCAGGTCGACGGCGCGAGCCGCCTCCGCCAGCACCTGCACATCACCATGCCGATGGTGTCGAACGTGACGTTCTTCAACCTCGTCATGGGAGTTATCGGCTCGCTGCAGGTCTTCGCCGAACCGTTCGTACTGACCGGCGGCGGGCCGAACAACTCCACGCTGCTGCTGCCGCTCTACCTGTACCGCAACGCGTTCGAGTACCTGAAGATGGGCTACGCGTCCGCGATCGCGTGGGCGTCGTTCCTCATCGTGCTCGCGCTCACGTTGCTCGTCTTCAAGTCGCTCCCCTACTGGGTGCACCTCGAGGGCAGTACCGAAGAGAGGAACCGATGAGCAGCGACCTCCTTCGCGCCACCGCGGCCCATCCGACGACGGGATCGTCGCCTTCCCGACCCGGCCGCCCGACGGCGCGCCGCATCGTTCGCCTGGTCCTGAGCTACTTCGTGCTGGGGCTCGGCGGAGTCGCGATCCTGATGCCGTTCTTCTGGATGCTGTCGACGGCGCTCAAGCGGCAGGAGGACGTCTACAAGTTCCCACCCGAGTGGTTCAGCTCGCCGCACTTCGCCAACTTCGCGGAGGCGCTCACCCTGGTGCCGTTCTACAAGTTCGCCCTCAACACCGCGACGGTCGTCTCGCTCGTCGTGCTCGGCACGTTGGTGTCGTGCTCGTTCGCGGCGTACGGGTTCGCGCGGCTGCGCGCGCCGGGACGGGACGCGATCTTCCTCCTCGTGATCGCGACGATCATGCTGCCGACGACGGTCACGCTCGTGCCGACGTACATCATGTTCAACTACCTCGGGTGGATCAACAGCTTCAAGCCGTTGATCATCCCCGCGTTCTTCGGTGTGCCGTTCTACATCTTCCTGCTCCGGCAGTTCTATCTGACCATTCCGCGTGAGCTGGAGGACGCCGCCCGCATCGACGGTGCCGGGTACTTCCGCATCTGGTGGACGATCATGCTGCCGCTGAGCAAGCCCGCCTTGGCGACGGTGATGGTCTTCACGTTCATCGCGGCCTACAACGACTTCTTCGGTCCGCTGATCTATCTCACCGACGAGTCGAAGTGGACCATCGCGGTCGCCCTGTCGACGTTCACGGGGTCGCCACGCATCGGACCGCAGATGCACTTACTCATGGCGGCGACGACGATCGCCGCGATCCCGTCGATCCTCGTGTTCTTGTTGGCTCAGCGGTACTTCGTTCGCGGCATCGTGCTGAGCGGAATCACCCGATAGGGATGGAAGGAAGGCCCATGGAGAACGTTCGGCACGGCATCGATCGGCGGCGGTTCCTCTCCGGTGCGATGGCCGCGGCAGGCGCCGTCGGGCTGCCGTTGCTGGCCGGCTGCGGCGGCGATGACGACTCCGGCGGGTCGGGCGGCAGCGGCTCGATCCGCGTACTCGCCTGGTCGAACAGCCCGAGCATCGACGCCAACTTCAAAGCCCGCTTGAAGGCGTTCAACGACGCGCAGAAGGGCAAGATCAAGGCGACGCTGCAGCTGTTGCCGTACGACCAGTACTGGCAGAAGATCCAGCTCGCCTACTCCGCGCGGCAGCCGTACGACATCTACTACTGGGACGTGCAGGCGTACGCGCACTACAAGCGCGGACTGCTCAAGGACCTGCAGCCGGACATCGACAACGCCAAGTTGACAGACGACGCGACGTACCCGACCAACCTCTACGATCCGTGGAAGTTCGACGGCAAGAGCATGTTCGGCTGCCCGGAGAACGTGCAGACGATGGTGTTCTTCTACAACAAGGACCTGTTCGACAAGGCCGGCGTGAAGTACCCCGACGACACCTGGACCTGGGACGACGTCATCACCGCCGCCGAGAAGCTCACCGTGCGGCAAGGCTCGAAGGTCACGCAATGGGGCCTTGACATCGGCGATCTGTCCATCTGGTGGGGACTTCAGACGCTGTCGTGGGCGCAGGACACCGCGTTCGTCGACAAGGAGCTGGAGCCGACGAAGCTCCAGCTGAGCGATCCCCGCAACGTCGAGTCGATCGCGTTCATCCAGGACCTCATCTACAAGCACAAGGTCGCGCCGTCACCCACGCAGACGACCAGCGTCGCCCAGGACGTGGGCGCGTTCGAGAGCGGCAAGATCGCGATGCGGCCGGCGGGCGGTTGGCAGATCGCGAGCTACAAGAAGCTCTCGTTCAAGTGGGCGGTCGCACCGCTGCCGCTGTTCAAGGGCAAGCGCGTCGCGCCGTACTGGCTGGGCGGCTGGAACATCCCGAAGGCGGGCAAGGCGCAGGAGGCGGCGTTCGAGTACGCCAAGTGGAGCGCCTCGACGTTCCAGCCGCAGATGGCCAAGGACCACGACTGGATCCCGCTGCGCAACGCCGAGCGCTCCTCCGGCGTGATGCTCGAGGGTATGCCAGACGGCTTCGAGCAGAGCATCAGACAGCTCGACAACTCCCGGATCGGCGACATCTACCACGCGAACAACCTGCAGCTCATCGAAGAGGTCTTCGGGCCGACGTTCGAGCAGCTGTGGAACAACAAGCTCAAGCCGGAGCAGGCGGCCAAGCAGATGGACGACAAGGGCACAGCGCTGTTGAAGGGGTGACATGGGCTTCGAGTGGGACGCCGAGGGCGGGCGGCTTCGGCTGTCGGCTCCGCTGATCGAGGCGGAGTGGGTGGCGGTCGCAGCTGGTGAGCTGCTGATGGTGCGGTTGCACGACGTTCGTACCGGGCTGTCGTGGGTCGACACGACGCCGGTGGCGACCGTCCCGTTCGCCGACGTCGCTGTCGACGGCTCGCAGGTTTCGGTGGCGATTCGTGCTGCGGGCTTGCCGATTCTCGCGCGCTGGACCGTGCAGGCGTTCGCCGAGCACGCGACCGTACGGCAGTTCGTCACGCTCACGGCCTCCGAGCCGACCACGGTCGCGCGGCTGCCCGTCCTCGCCGCCTCGTTCGGGACCGCTGCCAACTCGCTCGAGGCGCATTGCGGGCTGGACCGCCGGCCCTATCGCGGGGCTGGCCGCGGCCGGGCTGACTGGTACACGTGGCGTTCGGTCCCGTTGGGGCCGGGCGTCGTGGACGCCGTACGGTCGGGGCACCGGCGCGAGGCGACCTGGCTCGGGCTGTCCTTGCCCGGTGGCGGACCGGGGATCTATGTGGGTTGGGAGTCGAATGCCCAAGCCACGTGCGAGTTCGGCGACCTCACCGGTGATGGGCGGGTCGGTGTGGACTGCGCGTTGGCCCCTTCGTACCAGCTGTCGGCGGGCGCCACGCTGACCGGGCCGGCGGGGTTCGTCGGTGTGGCCCACGGCGACCTGGACGAGCTGTCGTATCGCTGCCACCGCTTCGTCGACGACGTGCTCGCGCGAAAGGTGTCCGACGAGCGCTTTCCCTATGTGGAGTTCAACAGTTGGGGGTACGGCGCCGACATCGACGCTGACGGGATGCGGCAGTGCCTGGACGTGTGCTCGCGCCTCGGTGTGGAGCTGTTCGTGGTCGACTTCGGTTGGGAGGACCCGGACTGGAAGCCGCTGCCGGACCGCTTTCCCAAGGGGCTCGCGCCTCTCGCCCGGGAGGCCCATGATCGCGGGCTGCTGTTCGGGATCCACCTGAGCTTCGGCAACGTGTCGTCGCTGTCGCGGATGTACGCGGAGCATCCCGAGTGGGCTCATGGGCCTGGGCAGTGGGCGTACCGCCGCGAAGGCGAGGTCTACGGGCTCACGCTCGGCAACCCGGAGACGCGCGAGTGGATCGTGCGGAAGCTCGTCGAGGTGATCGACGAGAACGGCGTGGACTACTTCCTCACCGACCACTTCCTGTGGGGCGAGCTGCCGAACACGTACGACCTGCATGCGACGAACGACTATGTGACCGTGGCGGAGGGGTTCGACCTGGTGCTCGCGCGGGTCGCCCAGCTGCGGCCGGACGTGGTGATGGAGCACTGCGACGACGGGCTCGCGCTGCCGACGTTCCAGATGGTGCGGCAGAACATGACCTCGATCGGCGTCGATGCGCCGGGTGCGCTGTGGGAGCGGGTGAACAAGTACCGGATCTCGCGGGTGCTGCCGCCGCGGTACCTCGACAGCTACGCGCCGGACCAGCCGATGGGCGACTGGGAGCTCCGGAGCCACATGTTCGGCGGGCCACTGATCCTGATGACGCCCATTCATGCCTTGGCGGAGTCGTCGGCCGAGTGGGACGTGCTGCGGCGGAACATCGCGCTGTACAAGTCTGTTCGGCACCGCGTGCTGCGGGGGAAGGTGCTGCATCTGCTAGAACCGCAGCTGGACCAGCGGGTCGGCGACGGCTGGGACGGGTGGGACGCTGTCGGGTCGTACGACGAGGTCTCGGACTCCGCTGTCGTCTTCGTGCACAAGCTGGGATCCCTTGCCACGCGGCGGATTCCGTTGCACGGGCTGCGGCCGTCGACTCTGTATCGAGTGTCGCTCGTCGATGCCGGGTCGTCGTCCGTCGTGTCGGGTGCCGACCTGCATAGGGACGGGTTGACGCTGCGGCTGGACGGTGACCGGGTGAGCGAGGTCGTGCTGCTCGAGCCGGAGGCCTGATGCCTGTCTCGGCGGTCCTGGAGAACGCTTCGCTGCGTGCGGTCTTCCTGCCGGAGCTGGGCGGGAAGCTGTGGCAGCTCGTCGACAAGCGGACCGGGTTCGACCTGTTGTGGCAGCATCCGTCGCTGGCTCCGCGCGCGGTGCCGTTCGGGTCGCCGTACGACGACGTGTTCTTCGGTGGGTGGGACGAGTTGTTCCCGAACGACGTGCCGGAGGTGCTGGGTGGGGTGGCGCGGCCGGACCACGGCGAGGTGTGGTCGATGCCTTGGGAGTGGTCTGAGTTGTCTCCGTCCTCGGCTCGGTTGGCTGTTTCTCCGGGTGTTTGCCGGGTGTCGAAGGTCGTGACGTTGGACGGGGCGTCGTTGCGGTTCCGGTATCGGATCGTCAATGAGGGCGCGGATCCGTTGCCGTACCTGTGGAAGCCGCACGTCGCGGTGGCGCTGGACGACGACTCTTTGGTGGAGCTGGAGGCGGGGACGATGCTGGTCGATCCGTGGGGCTCGCCGCGCGGTGGGCTGGGCGGTGCTTCCTACACCTGGCCGTACGCGGTGGGGGCGGACGGCGTGACGTACGACCTGCGCACGACGCTGCCGTCGTCGTCGGGGGTGAGCGAGCTGCAGTACGCGACGTCGTTGGAGCGGGGGTGGTGCGCGGTTCGCCATCCGTCGCGGGGGACGGGGTTGGGTCTCTCGTTCGATGCCTCGGTGCTGCGGTCTTGTTGGACGTTCGCGAGCTACGGCGGCTGGCGGGATCTGCGGGTGTTGGTGCTCGAGCCCTGTACGGGGTATCCGCTGAGCGTCCTGGACGGTGTCGCGGCGGGTTCACATCAGGTCCTTGCGGCCGGTGGTGTCGTGTCGTGCGACATGACGGCTTCGGTGCTGTCGTGACCCGTACTGCGCTGGTGACGGGCGGCGCGAGCGGGATCGGGCTGGCGACGGCGCGGCGGCTTGGCGTTGATGGCGCGCGGGTGGTGCTCGTGGACCGTCGGCCTGTGGCTGGTGTCGCCGCTGCTCGGCTGTTGGTCTCGGAGGGTGTGGACGCCACCTTCATCGAGGGCGACGTGGCGTCGGAGTCGTCGGTGCGGTCGTTCGACGTGATCGCGTTCGGCGCGTACTTCTGCGCGCGGGAGGTCGCCCGCGCGATGGTCGCCGCTTCGGCGCCTGGGGTGATCGTGAACGTGTCGTCGATCAACTCCACCCGTGGCCTGGTGTCGTCGAGCTCGTACAACGCGGCGAAGGGTGCGGTGGACCAGCTCACGCGGTGTCTGGCGCTGGAGCTGGCGGACCACGGAATCCGGGTGAACGCCGTCGCGCCGGGGTTCGTGGACACGCCGATGTCGGTGGTGGACGGGGTCGACGAGTTGCAGACGCCGGCGTTCCGCTCGGTCTACGTCGAGGGCGGACGGATCCCGCTGCGGCGGGCGGCGCAGCCGGCGGAGATCGCTTCGGTGATCGCGTTCCTGGCAGGCCCGGACGCCTCGTACCTCTGCGGCGCGGTGCTGCCGGTCGACGGTGGCCTGTCGGTGACGTTCTGAGAGTGACATGTAAGTCTTGACATGTCACTGCTGGAAGATGCATGCTGTGGCCATGACCGATCTAGAGATGCGAGCGGCGGATCAGGACCGCGAGCGAGTCGTTCGCCAGCTGAGCGAACACCTCGCCACGGGTCGGCTGACGATGCCCGAGTTCGACGAGCGCGTGTCCGCGGCTTACGAGGCCAGGACGTACGGCGCACTGGACCAACTGCTGCGGGACCTGCCGCGCGAAGAGCTCGCCCGGCCCGCCGCGGCTTCGGTGGCCGCCACGGCACCGCGCCGCAAGCGCGACCACGGCGTCTGGGCCTCGTGGCTCGCCACGTCGGTGATCGTGCTGTTCATCTACCTGATGACCTCGCTGGGCAGCGGCGAGGCGGGCTACTTCTGGCCGATGTGGGTGATCGGCCCATGGGGCCTCCTGCTGGCCATCGGCACGGCGGCCGAGCGGTTGAACGCGCCCCGGCCTACCCAGGGCTGATCTCGTCGCCGACCTTGATGGAGCCGGGCTCCGTCAAGGTCAGGTTGACGCCGAACAGCATCTTCTGGTTGACCAGGCGGAACTTCGCGAGGATCTTGAGCGGCTGCTTGCCTCTTCGTTCCCCGGTTTCCTGATCGGTCGTGGTCACGACGCATCGCCCGCAGGGTTTGGCGTTGGTGAGCTCGATGTCGGGGAGGCGGAGGGTCGTCCAGTGGTCCTCCGCCCATTGCTCGGCGCCATCGATCACGAGGTTGGGGCGGAAGCGGTTCATGAGGAGTTTGTCTTCGCCTTCTGCTTCCAGGCGCCTGTTGAGGTCGTCGAGCGACGCCTCGTTCGTGGCGAGCAGCGGATAGCCGTCACTGAACGTCGCCCGCGCCCCATCATCCTCGCGCGGCGGGCGCCTGTTCGGGTCGTCGAGCCAGACCAGCCGGGCCTTGATGCCGAGGAAGTCGGAGAACCACTCGTGCCCGTCAGTGGAGGCTTCGACGGCCTGGAAGTCGGCCTTCCAGACCCGCACGTCGGTGAGCTTCGTGCCCGGCTCGGGGGCCTTGACCGCGATTCGCTCCATGCCGGGCGCGTCGAGCTCGAGCCCATCGTCGGTCAGGTTTGCGACGACAGTAGCGAGCGCCGGCACCTCGCGCTGAGTCTGAAACCGCCCGCCCTCGTCCACCACCATCCAGCACCGATCCCCCACCGCACCCCACCGCTCAACCCGCATGGCGTTGACCGGCACAGCGCGGCAGCCCTTGACCGGATGAACGAACAGACTGGCGACCCGCATAGCCCCCAGTCTGCCGAGCCTCGCCGACAACCGCTTCGTCGAACGAGCGGAAACCAGCCGCCCGGACTTCGGCCCGTGCGGGGAGACGACGAGGTCGCTCCGGCCTTCTCGAGTCGGACAGCCCGGCTCGCGGGAATCGACACCACTTCGCGACCGTGATGCAAGCAGAAGCCCTATTTCGTCAGTTCCCGACGAAACTCGGGTTATGATTGCGCCTGAGTCGTCAGAGAGGGGCTGCGGTGCTGATCCGGTTCGAGGTCGCCAACTTCCGCTCGATCCTCGATCCCGTCGAGCTGTCGATGGTCGCGATCGATCAAGATCGCACGGAGACCCACCACATCGAGAACCTCGGCGAGAGCCTCCTCGCGGTTGCGGGCGTCTACGGAGCCAACGCGTCCGGAAAGTCCAACGTCGTCGCCGCGTTGGCCTGGCTGCGGATGGCCGTTCTGAGGTCGCTCGTCCGGTGGGAAGACCGGATCCCGGTGGAGCCGTTCGCCTTCGGCACCAGCGCGGAGAGCTCAGCCGCGTTCACGATCGAGGCAGTCGTCGAAGGCGTCCGCTTCGAGTACGTCGTCGAGCTCGGCCAGGACGCGGTGAGCTATGAGGCGCTCTTCCACTACCCGGAGAAGAAGCGTCGGCGGATCTTCGAACGCGAAGGACGAGAGCTGCGGCTTCAGCGAGGACTCGGTCATCTCACGGGGACGCGCGACCTTCTCACCGACCGTTCGCTGGTGCTCTCCATCGCCCGCCGGTTCAACGAGAGGCTCGTCTCCGACTTCGTCGAGCAGATCCGCAACATCCAGGTCCTTGGCCTTCAGCAGATCGACCAGCTCTGGCGTTCGCAGCTGCGAGGAACGGCTCGATCCACGCAGACCTGGTTCGAAGATCCCGTCGGGCGCGACCAGCTTCCCATCGCCGAGCTCGAGTATCTGGACGACGACGCGTTCATCGACCGAGGCCAGGCCCTCGCCCTTCTCCAACTCGCCGATCTCGGCGTGGCCGACGTGATCGTCGAGGACCAGCTCATGGAGAATCCGGCTTCCTACTTGGCGAAGCCTCAACGAGTCCGACGAACACGCCTGCTCCACCGGGCAGGAACGCGGCGAGTGCCACTCGACTTCGAGTCGGAGTCGAGAGGTACCCGGGCCTGGTTCGAGCTCATCGGCCCGGTGCTCAGCGCACTGAAGTCAGGTTCGCTCCTGGTCATCGACGAGCTCGACGCGAGCCTGCACCCCTCGCTGTCCGAGCAGCTGATCCGTCTCTTCCACGACCCGACGACCAACTCGAACGGCGCGCAGCTGATCTTCACCTCGCACGACACCAGCCTGCTCAACCACCTGAACCGCGACGAGGTTTGGCTGACGGAGAAGGACGAGAACGGAGCGACCAGACTCGGCGCCCTGGCGGAGTTCGCCGGCGAGCGCGTGCGGAGGTCGCAGAATCTGGAACGTGCCTATCTCCATGGCAGATTCGGCGCCCTTCCCGACGTCGACCGCACGGACATGCTTCGCGCCCTCGGTCTCATCGCCTGATCCATGCCAATTCGACGTTCCAGGCCGCGGACTCTCACCCGGCGAGCGGCCCGACGGCCCGAGCGCAAGACGTTCGTCATCCTCTGCGAAGGAAGGACCTCCGAGCCGGACTACCTCAACGGGCTCAAGCGCCTTCAGCACATTCGGGACAATGTGTCGATCAACATCGAGATCGATCCGCGCCACGGCGATCCCCTCATGCTGGTGAGGCGCGCGATCGAGCGCAGCAAGGACGACGAGGTCGACCAGTGCTGGTGCGTGTTCGACGTGGAGTGGCCGGACAACCATCCGCAGCTGCGGCGTGCCGTCCAGCTTGCCGAACGGCACGGTATCCAGGTCGCCGTCTCGAATCCGTGCTTCGAGCTCTGGCTGATCCTCCACTTCCAGGATCAGACCGCGTGCCTGACAACGGCCGAGGCAGAACGGCTGAGTCGCGACCTGGACAGCCGATCAGGCAAGTCCATCGATCCCGCCGCGTACCTCGACCGTCGAGCAGAAGCCGCACGACGTGCGCGACACGCTGCCGACTGGCATGGGAAGAACCTGACGCGTTTTCCCGACGACAACCCGTCGTCCACGATGTACAAGCTGCTCGCGGCGATCGAGCCCCTGCAGCCCTAGGACCTGTTGCGTAAGTCGGCGGTGCTGGCGGACGGTCACCGATGCGCTTTACCTGGCGAATGGGTGCTCTACGCGGCGTGTACCCCACGTAGAGCGGCAAATGATCATGTATACATGATCATTTGCCCTCAGTCGGGAGCCACCGGAGAGCCATCCGGGAGCAGCTGGGACAGCCTGCTCATCAGCCATGGCGAGGCGCCACTGCGTCGCTCCAGCCAGTTTCGTCACAGGCTCTAGCCGGTGCGGGAGACGACCAGGTCGCAGAGGGCGCTGAGGGCTGCGCTGGCGGGGAGGTTGGGCAGGGCGGTGAGGGTGGCTCGGGCGTCGTCGGCCCACTTCTGGACGAAGGCTCGGGACTCGGCCATGGCCGGGTGTTGGCGGAGCAACGACAGCACTTCGGCGTGCTTCGCGTCGTCGGTGAGGTCGCCGTCCAGGAGGGAGAAGAGGTGGGCGTCGGAGGGGGAGCCGGAGCGGCGGGCCAAGAGCACCGGCAACGTCGCGATGCCTTCGCGGAGGTCCGTGCCCGGTGTCTTGCCCGTCTCTGCCGAGGTCGAGGCGATGTCGATCACGTCGTCGGACAGTTGGAACGCGATGCCGATCTTCTCGCCGAAGTCGGTGACGACGGTTTCGATCTCAGGGGACGCGCCGGCGTGGAGGGCCCCCAGGCGAGCAGACGTGGCGATCAGCGAGCCCGTCTTGTCGGAGAGAACGTCGAGGTAATGCGCCAAAGGGTCTTGGCCCTCAGCGGGGCCGAGAGTCTCCCGGAGCTGCCCGTCCACCAGTCGCGACAACGTACGGGCCTGGATGCGGACGGTCGGCAACCCCAGCTCGGTCGTGATCTCCGACACCCGCGCGAAGAGGTAGTCCCCAGTCAGGATCGCGACCGTGTTGTTCCACCGCGTGTTAGCCGACGGCGCCCCACGCCGGAGAGGCGCCTCGTCCATCACGTCGTCGTGATACAGCGTCGCGATGTGCATCAGCTCCACCACGACCGCGGTCTCGATCACCTCGGGCGCGGACGGGTCGCCGAACTCGGCGGCCAGCACCGCGAGCAAGGGCCGGAAGCGCTTCCCACCCGCCACGATCAGGTGCGAAGCCGTCTCCGTGACAAAGCCCGTGTCCGACGCCACCGACGCGGTCAGCCGCTTCTCGACCTCCTCCAGGGAGGTACGAACGCGCGCGTCCAGGCCCGCGTCGACGGGAGGCAGCGGAAGACCGGCGATCGTCATCGCACCTCCCTCAGAGCAACGGCTAGCCGACGAGCTGGGCGGCCCGTGACGCCAGCTCGAACAGCGGCTGCGGCAGCAGACCCAACACCACCGTAGCCGCGACGCCCACAGCGACCGCGACCGAGGTGAACACCGACGGTACGGCGACGGTCGGGCCCTCGGGCGCCGGCTCGGAGAAGAACATCAGCACGATGATCCGCACGTAGAAGAACGCCGCCACCACCGAAGCGATCACCGCGACGACCACCAACGGCCACGCGCCGCCCGCCCAGGCCGCGGAGAACACCGCCCACTTCCCCATGAAGCCCGAGGTCAGCGGGATGCCCGCGAACGCCAGCAGGAACAGCGTCATCACCCCGGCCACCAACGGCGACCTCCGCCCCAGCCCGGCCCAGCGCGACAGGTGCGTCGCCTCGCCCGAGGCGTCCCGCACCAGCGTCACGACGGCGAACGCGCCGACGGTCGCGAAGCCGTAAGCCGCGAGGTAGAACAGCACGCTCGACGTCGAGGCCTCGATCGAGTCGCGCACCCCGACGAAGCCCACGAGCAGGAAGCCGGCGTGCGCGATCGAGGAGTACGCGAGCATCCGCTTGATGTCCGACTGCGTCAGCGCCAGCACCGCGCCGACCGCCATCGTCAGGATCGCGACGACCCAGATCATCGGCTGCCAGTCCCAGCGCGCGCCACCGAGGCCGACGTAGAACAGCCGCATCAGCGCACCGAAGGCGGCGATCTTCGTGCAGGCCGCCATGAACGCGGTGATCGAGGTCGGCGCACCCTGGTAGACGTCCGGCGTCCACACGTGGAACGGCGCAGCGCCGATCTTGAACAACAGACCGACGGCCACCAGCGCGATGCCGGCGACGAGCAGCCCGTCCAGACCCACCGCGGACGTCACCGCCGCGGACAGCCCGGAGAACGAGACCGAGCCGGCGAAGCCGTACAGCAAAGCGGCGCCGTACAGGAAGAAGCCCGACGAGAACGCACCGAGCAGGAAGTACTTCAGCGCAGACTCCTGCGACAGCAGCCGGCGACGCCGCGCGAGACCGCACAGCAGGTACAGCGGCAGCGACAGCACCTCGAGCGCGACGAACATCGTCAACAGGTCGTTGGCGGCCGGGAACATCAGCATGCCGCCGACCGCGAACAGGAACAGCGGGAAGACCTCGGTCTGCTCCAGGCGGCGCGCCAACGTCTCGCGCTCGGCCTCGGTGCCCGGCAGCGCCGCGGCCTGAGCCGCGAATGCCGTCACACCGCCGTCGACCGAACGTTCGGCGATCAGCAGCAGCGACAGGATCGCCAGCGCGAGGATCGTCCCCCACAGGAACAGCGTGAAGCCGTCGACCGCGAGCGTTCCCTCGGCTACCAGGCTGCCCGCACCCGCGAGGCGAATCGTCAACACCAGCGCGACAATCAGCGCGCCGAGCGACAGCACAACCTGCACGACGTACCGGATCCGGCGCGGAAGGAACGCCTCGAGGATAATGCCGAGGATGGCCACGCCGAAGACCACGAGCATGGGCATGATCTGCCCGTACTCGATGGTCGGAGCGGTGAATTCAGGCACTTCGAACTACCTCGCACCTTCTTCAGAGGCCGTGGGAACGCGCGGCGCCGGATCGGTCACGCCCACCTGCTTCATGGTCTCCTCGACCGCTGGGCTGATGAGGTCGGTGGCGGGCTTCGGGAACAGGCCGAGCCCGAGGATCAGCACGATGAGCGGGGCGATGGCGACCAGCTCACGCGGCTTGAGATCCGGCATCGACTTCACCGAGTCCTGCGTCGGTCCGGTCATCGTGCGTTGGTACAGGATCAGCATGTACAGAGCGGCCAGGATGATCGCCACGGTCGCGATGATCGCCGGCGCCTGGTAGCGCGCGAACGTCCCCGACAGCGCCAGGAACTCACCGACGAACGTCGACAACCCCGGCAGCGACAGCCCGGAGAGACAGGCGAACAGGAACGTGCCCGACAGCACCGGCGCGACCTTGTCGACACCGCCGAAGTCGCCGATCTGCGCCGAGCCCCGTCGTTTGATGAAGTAGCCCGACACCAGGAACAGCGCCGCGGTCGACAGCCCGTGGTTGAGCATGTAGAGCGTCGAGCCGGTCTGCGCGGCCGAGGTCATCGCGAAGATGCCCAGCACCATCACGCCGAAGTGGGAGATCGACGTGTACGCGATCAACCGCTTGATGTCGCGTTGCCCGATCGCGAGGATCGCGCCGTAGATGATGCTGACCACCGCCAGCACGATGACGAACGGCGTCGCCCACTGCGAGGCCTCCGGGAACAGCTGGAGGCAGAAGCGGATCATGCCGAACGTGCCGATCTTGTCCAGGATCGACACCAGCAGCACCGCGGTGCCCGGCGTCGCCTCGCGCGCGGCGTCCGGCAGCCACGTGTGCACCGGGAACATCGGCGCCTTGATCGCGAACGCGATGAAGAACCCGGCGAACAACCACTTCTGCGTGCCCGGGTCGATGTTCAGGTCGCGCAGCGCGCTCAGCAGGAACGAGGGCTCGCCACCGGTCTGCGCGTTCGACACCGCGTACAGCCCGACGACCGCGGCCAGCATGAGCAGACCGCCGACGAGGCTGTAGATGAGGAACTTCACCGCGGCGTACGACCGTCCCTGGCCGCCGTAGCTGCCGATCAGGAAGTAGACCGGGATCAGCGTGGCCTCGAACAGCAGGTAGAACAAGAAGACGTCGGTCGCCGCGAACACACCGATCGACAGCGTCTCCAGCACGAGGATCAGCGCGAAGAACGTCTTGACGCTCCGCTTGCCGTCCTCGGCGTCGTTCCACGAGGCCAGGATCACGACCGGCGTCAGCAGCGCGGTCAGCACGACCAGCGTGAGGCCGATGCCGTCGACACCGAGCGCGTAGTTGACCCCGAACGCCGGGATCCACTGGTGCTCCTCGACGAACTGGAAAGTGTTATTTCCTTGGGCACCGGCGGGATCGAAGCCGACCACCAGCAGTGCCGCGAGCACGAGCGTCACGAGCGAGAACACCAGCGCGAGCACCTTCGTCGCGCGGGGGTTGCTGCTCGGGACCAGGGCGAGCAGGATCGCCCCGACCGCCGGCAGCAGAGCCGTGATGGTCAGCCACGGGATCGAGCCGTTGAGAGCGACGTTCACGAGAGCCTCACCAACACCATCGCTGCGACGACGAGGGCCGCGCCCCCGAAGATGCCTAACGCGTACGAGCGAACGAAGCCGGTCTGCAGTCGCCGCAGCCGGCCGGACGAGCCAGCGATGAACGCCGCGAGCCCGTTGACGAATCCGTCGACACCCTTGTTGTCGAACACCACCAGGCCCTTGGTGAGCTCCTGGCCGGGACGCATCAGCACGACCTCGTTGAACGCGTCACCGTACAGATCGCGGCGCGCCAGCGTCGTGATCGGCGAGACCCGCTGCGGCGTCTCGGCCGAGATCTGCTGACGCTGGTAGAAGAAGTACGCAATCGCGACGCCGATGATCACGACCAACAGCGTCAGGATCGTCATCACCAGGATCGACAGCGGCGGCTCGGCGTGCTCCTCGCCGACGACCGGCTCGAGCCAGTGCACGATCCCGTTGCCCAGCAGCAGGAACCCGCCCGCCGCGGAAAGGATCGCCAGCAGGATCAGCGGAATCGTCATCACCGAAGGCGACTCGTGCGGCTCGACGTTCTCCGCCCAGCGCTTCTCGCTGGTGTAGGTCATGATCATCAACCGGGTCATGTAGAACGCGGTCACACCGGCGCCGAGCAGCGCGCAGAGCCCGTACCAGATGCTCTGCGAGAACGCGGCCTCGATGATCTTGTCCTTGCTCCAGAACCCGGCGAACGGCGGGATGCCGATGATCGCGAGGTAGCCGATCGCGAACGTCGCGAACGTCACCGGCATCAACTTCCGCAGCCCGCCGTAGCGGCGCATGTTGACCTCGTCATGCATGCCGTGCATCACCGAGCCGGCGCCGAGGAACATGTTGGCCTTGAAGAAGCCGTGCGTGAGCAGGTGGAAGATCGCGAACGCCGCACCGACCGGGCCGAGCCCCGCGGCGAGCATCATGTAGCCGATCTGGCTCATCGTCGAACCAGCGAGGGCTTTCTTGATGTCGTCCTTCGCGCAACCGATGATCGCACCCATCAGCAGCGTGATCGTGCCGATGACCGCGACCGCCGTCCGCGCGACCGGGGCCGCGTCGAAGATCGCCGACGACCGGACCACCAGGTAGACGCCGGCGGTCACCATCGTCGCGGCGTGGATCAGCGCGGAGACTGGGGTCGGGCCTTCCATCGCGTCCAACAGCCAGGACTGCAAGGGGAACTGCGCCGACTTGCCGCAGGCGCCGAGCAGGAGCAGGAACCCGAGCGCGGTGGCGGTCGCCGTACCGGCCTCCGTGACGCCGCCGAACACCGCGGAGAACGCCGAGGAGCCGAACGTCGCCAGCATCAGCATCACGCCGACCGCGAGGCCGAAGTCACCGACCCGGTTCACGACGAACGCCTTCTTCGCCGCGGTCGCCGCCGAGTGCTTGTGCTGCCAGAACCCGATCAGCAGGTACGACGCCAGACCGACGCCCTCCCAGCCGATGAACAGGATCAGGTAGTTGTCGGCCAGCACCAGCAGCAGCATCGCGGTGATGAACAGGTTGAGGTAGCCGAAGAACCTCGTCCGCCGCTCGTCGTGCTCCATGTAGCCGATGGAGTAGACGTGGATGATGCTGCCCACGCCGGTGATCAGCAGGACGAAGCAGATCGACAGCGGGTCGAGCAGCAGGTTGACCGAGATGTCGAACGACGGCAGCGACACCCAGTCGAACAGGTGCTGGCTGACCGCACGCTCCTCAGCGCCCCGGCCGAGCATCGAGAAGAACATGAACGCCGCGAGCACGAACGACGTGATCGGGGTGACGCAGCCCAGCAGATGGCCCCACGACCGTACCGCGCGGCCGCCCAGGAGCAGCACGATCGCGGACAGCGCGGGGAGGGCGATCACCAACCACAGCAGGGCGAACACGCCGTCGGCGGCGCCGGCGGCGTGCTGCTCTGTCGCCGCGAGGAGGACAGTGCCTGTCATCGGAGTCACGAGAGCCTCATCCGTCAGTACTTGAGCAAGCTCGCGTCGTCGACGGAGGCCGACCGACGAGTCCGGAAGATGGTCACGATGATCGCCAGGCCCACCACGACCTCAGCCGCGGCGACGACCATCACGAAGAAGGCCACGACCTGCCCTTCGAGATTGCCGACCTGGCGCGCGAACGAGACGAACGCGAGGTTCGCGGCGTTCAGCATCAGCTCGACACACATGAAGACCACGATGGCGTTCCGACGGATCAGAACGCCCAGGGCGCCGATCGTGAAGAGCAACGCCGACAAGACGATGTACGGCGTCGTGCTCACGCCGACTCACCTCCTTCGTCACCCGCGATGTTTCGCTCGACCACGTTGATGTCCTTGCTGTACTGCTCTGGCGCACGGATGTTGCCGCGGGCGACCAGCACCCGCGAGACCGAACCTGGTGCGGGACTGCCGTCGGGCAGCAGCGCCGGGGTGTCGACCGCGTTGTGGCGGGCGAACACACCGGGCGGGGTCGCCTGGCCGGGGTGCTTCCCGTCCTCGGCGTACTCCTTCATCCGCTGCTCGATGTAGTCCTTCTGCGTGACCTTCTTGCCGAGCCGCTCGCGGTGGGCGAGGACCATCGCACCGACCGCCGCGGTGATCAGCAGCGCGCTGGTGACCTCGAACGCGAAGACGTACTTGGAGAACAGCAGCTGCGCGAGCGCCGGCACGTTGCCGTTCGGCTGCGCCGCGTCGAGCCCGGTCGGGACCAGCAGCGTGATCTGGCTGATGCCGACCAGCAGCAGGATGCCGAACAGCACGGCACCGGTGATCGCGAGCCAGCGCTGCCCGCGGATCGTCTCCACCAGCGAGTCGGACGAGTCGACGCCGACCAGCATGAGGACGAACAGGAACAGCATCAGCACGGCGCCGGTGTAGACGACGATCTGGACCGCGAACAGGAACGGTGCGTCCTGGCTCGCGTACAGGATCGCGAGGCACATCATCACGCCCGCGAGCATCAGCGCGCAGTGCACGGCCTTCTTGCCGAGCACCAGGCCGAACGCGGCGAGCACGGACAGCGGGCCGAAGACCCAGAACGTGAACGCCATCAGACCCGCCCTCCTCTCGACGAACTGGTGGCGGACGTCAACTGTGGGGTTCTGGTGCGCGACACGCTGGCGTGTCGTGCCAGAACCCCACAGTTTGGGGCTCGGAAGGTGGTGAGCGGAGTCATGAGGCCGCCTCGCTGGTGGCTGCCGGGTTGGCGGACTGCTCCGGCCGACCGACCGGGATGCCCGCGCCGAGGTAGTAGGCCTTCTCGTTGTCGCCGAGCCGCATCGGGTGCGGGGGCTCCTCCATGCCGGGGAGCAACGGCGCCAGCAGGTCCTTCTTCTCGTAGATCAACCGGCCGCGGTCGTCGTCGGCGAGCTCGTACTCGTTCGTCATCGTGAGCGCCCGCGTCGGGCACGCCTCGATGCAGAGCCCGCAGAGGATGCAGCGCAGGTAGTTGATCTGGTAGACGCTCCCGTAGCGCTCGCCCGGAGAGAAGCGGTCGCCTTCGGCGTTGTCGGCGCCCTCGACGTAGATCGCGTCCGCCGGACATGCCCAGGCACAGAGCTCACAACCGATGCACTTCTCCAGCCCGTCTGGGTGCCGGTTGAGCTGGTGCCGGCCGTGGAAGCGTGGCGCGGTCGGCTTCTTCTCGAACGGGTACTGCTCGGTGAACGTCTTCCGGAACATCGTCTTGAACGTGACCCCGAAACCCGCGATGGGGTCCCAGAGTTGTTCTTTGAGGCTAGCCACGGGAGTCCTCCTGACTCGGGTCAGCACTCGGGGTCTCACTCGGCTCTTCCACGGCTTCCGCTTCCGCCGGCACCGTGACCGGCTGGAGCCGCGGCAACGTCTGCCCGGGCATCGGCGGGACAGGGTAGCCGCCCGAGAACGGGTCGAACTCGGTCGGCTCCACCTCGGACTCCTTGTCGCGGCCGGTCACGAACTCCCAGACGATCGAGCCGATCAGCACGACGACGAGGATCGCGGCGACACCCACGAAGAACTGGAACCGCAGGTCCGCGTTGAGCATCGCCCGCGCGGTCGCGACGAAGACCGTCCAGATCAGCGCACCCGGGATCAGGAACTTCCAGCCGAGCTTCATGAACTGGTCGTAGCGCATCCGCGGCAGTGTCGCGCGGACCCAGATGAAGAAGAACATGCAGAGCAGGACCTTGCCGAGGAACCAGATCACCGGGATCCAGCCCTCGTTCGCCCCGTCCCACATGGAGATCGGCCACGGCGCGCGCCAGCCGCCGAGGAACAGCGTGGTCGCGAGCGCGGAGACCGTGACCATGTTGGTGTACTCGGCGAGGAAGTACAGCAGGTACTTCATCGAGGAGTACTCGGTCATGTAGCCGGCGACGAGCTCGCCTTCGGCCTCGGGCAGGTCGAACGGCGCCCGGTTGGTCTCACCGATCATCGAGACGACGTAGATGAGGAACGAGGGCAACAGCACGATCGCGTACCAGCTCGGCAGCTCGATCGTGACGCCGAAGATGTTCGCCGTACCGCCGCTCGCCTGCGCCGCCACGATGCCGGACGTCGACATCGCGCCGGAGTAGAGGAACACCGAGACAAGCGCGAGGCCCATCGCGACCTCGTACGAGATCATCTGTGCCGACGAGCGAAGCCCACCGAGCAGCGGGTACGTCGAGCCGGAAGCCCAACCACCCAAGACGATTCCGTAGATGCCGAGCGAGCCGATCGCTAGCACAAACAGCACGCCGACCGGAAGGTCGGTGAGCTGCAGCGGCGTACGGTGCCCGAAGATGCTGACCTCGGGGCCGAGCGGGATCACCGAGAACGCGACGAACGCCATCGTCGCGGAGATCATCGGCGCGATGAAGAACACGGCCTTGTCGACGCCCTTGGGGAGGATCTCCTCCTTCAGGGACAGCTTGATCCCGTCCGCGAGGCTCTGCAGCAGACCGAACGGGCCGTGCACGTTCGGGCCGATGCGGTGCTGCATCTTGCCGAGCACGCGGCGCTCGAACCAGATGTTGAAGATCGCGAACAGCATCAGCAGGACGAAGACACCGAGCGCCTTGATGACGACGATCCACCACGGGTCCCGCCCGAACGCGGCGAGCTCCTCGGCGGCGTACGGGATCGTCGTCGCGGCGGTGGCGATCATGCCGCGCCTCCTTCTTCGGCGGGTGCCGAGGCCTTCCCGACCCTGACCACGGTGCCCGCACCGGCACCGATGTCCCTGCGTACCGCGGAACCCGGCGAGTTGGTGGGAAGCCACACCACCCGCTCGGGCAGGTCCGCGATCTCCAGCGGCAGCACGATCTCACCACCGTTGGCGGTCACCGACACCCGGTCGCCCTCGACCAGGCCGAACTCCTCGGCGGTCGCGGCGGACAGCCGGGCCTTCGGCGCGCGCGCGGTGCCGGCGAGGTTCGCGTCGCCGTCCTGCGCGCGACCGTTGTCGAGCAGCTGCTGCCAGGTCGCGAGAACGGCCTCGCCCGGACCGGGCTGCGCCGGCTCGGCCGCCGCGACGCTCGGTGCCGCCGCGCGCTCGCCGTCCCAGGCGCCGAGCTCGGTGAGCTCGCGCCACGCTCCGGCGACCGTGGTGAAGCCGAGCGACGCGCCGAGCTCGTCGGCCAGCCCCGCGAGGATGTAGAGGTCGGAGTGCGTACCCACGCTCGGGATCGCCTTGTCGAACGGGCGGACCCGGCCCTCCCAGTTGAAGAACGTGCCGGCCTTCTCGGCCATCGCGGCGACCGGGAACACGACGTCCGCGCGCTCGGTGACCTGGCTCGGCCGCAGCTCCAGGCTCACCAGGAACGGCACCTTGTCGAACGCTTCCAGCGCCACCCGCGGGCCGGGCAGGTCGACCGGGTCGACACCGCCGACGACCAGCGCGCCGAGCCGGCCGGAGCCGGCCGCGGCAAGGATGCCGGAGGTGTCGCGGCCACGGACGGTCGGCAGCGTGCCCGTTCCCCACGCGGTGCCGATGTCGACCCGCGCCGCGGCGTCCTCGACCTGACGGCCGCCGGGCAGCAGCGTCGGCAGCGCACCGGCGTCGACCGCGCCGCGCTCGCCCGCCCGCTTGGGCACCCAGGCCAGCCGCGCGCCCGTCGTCTCGGCGAGCTTGACGGCCGTGGACAGCGCGCCTGGCACGCTGGCCATCCGACCGCCGACCAGGACGATCGCGTTGCCGCCGCGCAGCGCCTCCGAGGCAGCGATCCCGAACTCGTCGAGCCCGGAGTCCTCGTCGCCGCGGTTGAGCGCCTCGAGGTACTCGGCCTCGGTGCCGGGAGCCGCACGGAGCAGCGTGCCGCGCATCTTGGTGAGACCACGCGTCGTGTACGGGGCGACCGACCAGATCTTCGTGGTGTTCTTCAGCGCCGCCTTGCGGAGCCGAAGGAAGACGATCGCGGCCTCTTCCTCGGGGTCGAGGCCGACGAGCAGCACGGTCCTCGCGTGTTCCAGGTCGCGGTACGTGACGCCGAGTCCGGTGCCCGCCACCGTCGAGGCGAGGAAGTCGATCTCCTCGTCGGAGTGCGAGCGGGCGCGGAAGTCGACGTCGTTCGTGCCGAGCGCGACGCGGGCGAACTTGCCGTACGCGTAGGCGTCCTCGACCGTCACCCGACCGCCCGGCAGCACGCCGACTCCACCGTCGGCCTTGGCCTTCGCGAGTCCCTCGGCGGCGACGCGGAACGCCTCCGACCACGACGCGGGCCGCAGCTCACCGGTGTCCTCGTCGCGCACCAGCGGGTGCTCGAGGCGGTCGGGCTGCTGGGCGTACCGGAACGCGAAGCGGTCCTTGTCGCTGATCCACTCCTCGTTGACCTCGGGGTCGTCGCCGGCGAGTCGGCGCATCACCTTGCCGCGCCGGTGGTCGACGCGGATCGCCGCGCCGCACGCGTCGTGCTCGGCGATGCCGGGCGAGGAGACCAGGTCGAACGGCCGCGACCGGAACCGGTACGCCGCGCTGGTGAGCGCGCCCACCGGGCAGATCTGGACCGTGTTGCCGGAGAAGTAGCTGGAGAACGGCTCGTTCTCGTAGATGCCGACCTGCTGCAGCGAGCCGCGCTCGAGCAGCTCGATGAACGGGTCACCCGCGACCTGGTTGGAGAACCGGGTGCAACGCGCGCAGAGCACGCAGCGCTCGCGGTCCAGCAGCACCTGGCTGGAGATCGGGATCGGCTTCTCGAAGAGGCGCTTGGTCTCGTGGAACCGCGTCTCCGGGCGACCGTTGCTCATCGCCTGGTTCTGCAGTGGGCACTCGCCGCCCTTGTCGCAGACCGGGCAGTCCAGCGGGTGGTTGGCGAGCAGGAACTCCATCACGCCCTGCTGCGCCTTGTCCGCCACGTGCGACGAGAGCTGTGTCTTGACGACCATGCCGGGCGCGACCTCGATCGTGCACGAGGCTTGCGGCTTCGGCATCCCTCGGCCGTTGCCGGCGTCGGTGATCTCGACGAGGCACTGCCGGCACGCACCGACCGGATCCAGCAACGGGTGGTCGCAGAACCGCGGGACCTGGATCCCGATCAGCTCGGCGGCACGGATGATCAGGGTCCCCTTCGGCACGCTGACCTCGATGTCGTCGATCGTCAGCGTGACGAGGTTCTCGACCTCCGTGGCAGCGCCGTCCGACGCCTGCACAGTCATGATGCGACTCCAGCGGTAGCGGGGCTTTCGAAGAGCATGGAAGCGGCCGGGTCGAACGGGCAGCCGCCGTACGTCTGATGCGCGAGGTACTCCTCGCGGAAGTGCTTGATCGAGGAGATCACCGGACCGACCGCGAAGTCCCCGAGCGCGCAGAACGACCGGCCGGAGACGTTGTCGCACAGGTCGAGCAGCGTGTCGAGATCCTGCTCGCCGCCCTCACCGTTCTCCAGCCGCTGCAGGATCTGGGTCATCCAGAACGTTCCCTCGCGGCACGGCGTGCACTTGCCGCAGGACTCGTGCTTGTAGAACTCCATCCAGCGCAGCACGCACCGCACGACGCACACGGTCTCGTCGAACACCATCGGCGAGGCGGTCCCGAACTGCGAGCCGGCCGCGGCGACCGAGTCGTAGTCGAGCGGGACGTCGAGCTGCTCGGGGGTGAACATCGGCGTCGACGAGCCGCCCGGGGTGAAGAACTTGAGCTGGTGCCCGGCGCGGACGCCGCCGGCGTAGTCGAGGAGCTGCCGCATCGTCGTACCCATCGGCGCCTCGTACTGCCCGGGTCGCACGACATGCCCGGAGATCGAGTAGATCGCCGTCCCCGGCGCCTTCTCCGTGCCCAGCTTGCGGAACTCCTCGACGCCACCGCGCACGATCGCCGGCACGGTCCCGATCGTGCAGACGTTGTTGACCACGGTCGGCGAGGCGTACAGCCCTTCCACCGCGGGGAAAGGGGGCCGCAGCCTCGGCTGGCCACGACGGCCCTCGAGCGAGTCGAGCATCGCGGTCTCTTCACCGCAGATGTACGCGCCCGCGCCGGCGTGCACGATCACGTCGAGCTCGTAGCCGGTGCCGAGCACGCTGTCGCCGAGATAGCCCTCGGCGTACGCCTCCGCGACCGCCTGCTGCAGCCGGCGGACGACGTGCAGCACCTCGCCACGGACGTAGACGAACGCGTACCGCGCCCTGATCGCGTACGAGGAGATGATCACGCCCTCGATCAGCGTGTGCGGGCTCGCCATCATGAACGGGATGTCCTTGCAGGCACCCGGTTCGGACTCGTCCGCGTTGACCACGAGGTAGCGCGGCTTGTCCGCGAGCGGCGGCAGGAAGCCCCACTTCATGCCCGTGGGGAAGCCGGCACCGCCGCGGCCGCGCAGGCCGGAGTCCTTGACCAGCTGGACGACGGCATCCGGGTCGAGCGTCACGGCCTTGCGCAGCGCCTCATAGCCGCCCTGGGAGACGTAGGCGTCGTGCGTCCAGGCACGATCCTGCTCCCAGTTGGCGGTGAGCACCGGCGCGAGGGCTGTGGTCATGCGGACGCTCCGACGAGCTGCTCGCTCGGGAAGAGCTGGGCAGCGGCCGGGTCGAACGGGCAGCCGTGGTGCTCGAAGTGCGCGAGGTACTCGTCGCGGAAGTGCTTGATCGACGACTGGATCGGCGCGGCCGCACCGTCGGCGAGCGCGCAGAACGCGCGGCCGGCGATGTTGTCGGTCAGGTCCAGCAGCGTCTCGAGGTCCTCCTCGCTGCCGTCGCCCTTCTCCAGCCGTTCGAGGATCTGCACCAGCCACCAGGTGCCCTCGCGGCACGGGGTGCACTTGCCGCAGGACTCGTGCTTGTAGAACTCGGTCCAACGCAGCGCGCAACGTACGACGCACACGGTCTCGTCGAAGATCGACAGCGCGCGGGTGCCGAGGATGCTGCCGACCGCCACCATGCCCTCGAAGTCCAACGGGGCATCGAGATGCTCGGCGGTGAGCAGCGGCGTCGACGAGCCGCCGGGGTGCCAGAACTTCAGCTGGTGTCCCTCGCGGACGCCGCCGGCGAGGTCGAGCAGCTCGCGCAGCGTGATGCCGAGCGGGGCCTCGTACTGGCCGGGGTTCGTGACGTGCCCGGACAGCGAGTAGATCACGTGGCCCTTGGACTTCTCGGTGCCCATCGAGGAGAACCAGTCCGGACCGTTCGCGATGATCGCGGGAACGCTGGCGATCGACTCCACGTTGTTGATCACTGTGGGGGACGCGTACAGACCAGCGACCGCGGGGAACGGCGGACGCAGCCTCGGCTGCCCGCGCCGACCCTCGAGCGAGTCGAGGAGCGCGGTCTCCTCGCCGCAGATGTAGGCGCCGGCGCCCGCGTGCACGATGATGTCGAGGTCGTAGCCGCTGCCGAGGATGTTCTCGCCCAGGTAGCCCTCGGCGTACGCCTCCGCGACCGCCTGCTGCAGCCGGCGGACGACGTGCAGCACCTCACCGCGCACGTAGATGAACGCGTGCCGCGCGCGGATCGCGTACGAGGAGATGATGACGCCCTCGACCAGCGTGTGCGGGCTGGCCATCATCAGCGGGATGTCCTTGCAGGTGCCTGGCTCGGACTCGTCCGCGTTGACCACGAGGTAGCGCGGCTTGTCGCCCAGCGGGGGCAGGAAGCCCCACTTCATGCCGGTCGGGAAGCCCGCGCCGCCACGGCCGCGCAGGTTGGAGTCCTTGACCATCTGGATGACGGCGTCGGGATCGAGCGCGACGGCGGCGCGCAGGCCGTCGTAGCCGCCTTGGTCGACGTACGCGTCGTACGTCCACGCGCGGTCCTGGCCCCAGTTCGCGGTGAGGACGGGCCCCAGTGGGTCGACCATCAGCCCTCCCCCTTCGCGGTGTCGTCGTGCGGAGCGTCGCCACGCTTGTCCGGGCCACCGGCGCCGGTGCCGGAGCCGACCTCGGCCTGGCGGGTCTCGGACTCCGCGCGCTTGGTGTCGGCCTGCGCGACCGCGGACGCCGGGGTGTGCTCCGGAGCCTTGCGGCGCGTACGGCCGTTCGACGACTCCGGCGCGGCCCAGCCGCGTTCCTCGGCGAGCCGAAGACCAGCGAGCGACGCCGGACCGGCGGTGACGCCCTCGTCGGCACGGCCGTCGGGGAAGCCGGCGAGCACGCGCTCGGCCTCGCGGAACGTGCAAACGCGCGCACCGCGGGTGGCCTGGACCTCCTTGCCGGCGCGCAGGTCGTCGACCAGCGCCCTGGCGGAGTCCGGCGTCTGGTTGTCGAAGAACTCCCAGTTGACCATGATGACCGGCGCGAAGTCGCAGGCAGCGTTGCACTCGATGTGCTCGAGCGTGACCTTGCCGTCCTCGGTGGTCTCGTCGTTGCCGACGCCGAGATGTTCCTTCAGGGACTGGAAGATCGAGTCCCCACCCATCACCGCGCACAGCGTGTTGGTGCACACGCCGACGTGGTAGTCGCCGACCGGACGCCGCTTGTACATCGTGTAGAACGTCGCGACCGCCGCCACCTCGGCCGAGGTCAGCTCGAGCAGCTCGGCGCAGACCTCGATGCTCTCGGGGGTGACGTACCCCTCCGTGCTCTGCACCAGGTGCAGCATCGGCAACAGCGCCGACCGCGGCTGCGGGTAGCGCGCCATGATGGCGCGCAGCTCGACTTTGGTTTCTTCAGAGATCAACGGTCCACTCCGCCCAGGACGGGGTCGAGGCTGGCGATGACCACGATGACGTCGGCGACCTGACAGCCCTCGGACATCGCTGCCGCGGCCTGGAGGTTGGCGAACGACGGGTCGCGGAAGTGCGCGCGGTACGGACGCGTTCCACCATCGGACACGGCGTGGCACGCTAGCTCACCGCGCGGCGACTCGACAGCGAAATACGACTGCCCCGCCGGAACGCGGAAGCCCTCGGTCACGAGCTTGAAGTGATGGATCAACGCTTCCATCGACTCGCCCATGATGTGCTTGATGTGGTCGAGGGAGTTGCCCATGCCGTCCGCGCCGATCGCGAGCTGCGCGGGCCAGGCGATCTTCTTGTCCTCGATCATCACCGGGCCGGGCTCCTCGAGCCGCTTGATGCACTGGTCGATGATCCGCACCGACTCGTGCATCTCGTCGAGGCGGATCCGGAACCGCGCGTACGCGTCGGAGCCCTCGTGGATCGGCACGTCGAAGTCGTACGTCTCGTAACCCCAGTAGGGCTGGTTCTTGCGCAGGTCCCACGGGTAGCCGGTCGAGCGGAGCGTCGGCCCGGTGACCCCGAACGCCATGCAGCCGGCGAGGTCGAGGTAGCCGACGTCCTTCAGGCGGCCCTTGAAGATCGGGTTCGCGTTGCAGAAGTCGGCGTACTCACCGAGGTGCTTCTTCATCCACTTGGAGAAGTCCTTGAGCTCCTGCAGGCCGTTCGGCGGCAGATCCTGCGAGACGCCGCCGGGCCGGAAGTACGCGTGGTTCATGCGCAGCCCGGTGATCAGCTCATACAGGTCGAGCACCTTCTCGCGCTCGCGGAAGCCGATCGTCATGACCGTGATCGCGCCGATCTCCATGCCGCCGGTCGCGATCGCGACCAGGTGGGAGGAGATCCGGTTGAGCTCCATCATCATCACTCGGAGCACGTGCGCGCGGGTCGGGATCTGCTCCTCGATGCCGAGCAGCTTCTCCACCGCGCCGACGTACGCCGCCTCGTTGTGGAACGGCATCACGTAGTCCATGCGAGTGCAGAACGTGACGCCTTGCGTCCACGTCCGGTACTCCATGTTCTTCTCGATGCCGGTGTGCAGGTAGCCGACCATCAGCCGCGTGTCGCGAACGGTCTCGCCGTCGAGCTCGAGCACGAGCCGGAGCACGCCGTGCGTGGACGGGTGCTGCGGTCCCATGTTGACCACGACGCGCTCGTCGCCGGACTCGGCGACGCCGGCCACGACGGAGTCCCAGTCCTGCCCGGTGACCGTGTAGACCTGTCCCTCGGTGGTGTCGCGGACGCTCGCGTACGGATCGGTGACGTTGTCAGTAGTCATCAGCGGTAGGCCCTCCGCTCGTCGGGCGGCGGAATCGTCGCGCCCTTGTACTCCACCGGGATGCCGCCCAGCGGGTAGTCCTTGCGCTGCGGGTGTCCCGGCCAGTCGTCCGGCATCTGGATCCGGGTCAGTCCGGGGTGCCCGTCGAAGATGATCCCGAAGAAGTCGTACGCCTCGCGCTCGTGCCAGTCGGCGGTCGGGTAGACGCCGACGGCCGACGGCAGGTGCGGGTCGGAGTCGGGGCAGGTCACCTCGAGCCGGACGCGCCGGCTGTGGGTCATCGACAGCAGGTGGTAGACCGCGTGCAGCTCCCGACCCTTGTCATTGGGGTAGTGCACGCCGGAGACGCCGCTGCAGAACTCGAAGCGGAGCTCCTGGTCGTCGCGGAACGTCCGCAGGACGCTGAGCAGCGACTCGCGGCGTACGTAGAACGTGAGCTCGTCCCGGTCGACGACGACCTTCTCGAACGCCTCGTCGTACGTGCTGCCGTCGCCCTCGGGCATCACCTCGGCGAGCCGGTCGGCGACGGCGTCGAACCAGCCCCCGTACGGGCGCGAGGTCGAGCCGGGCAACGTGATCGGGCGAACGAGGCCGCCGTACCCGGACGTGTCCGGCGTGCCCTGCACACCGAACGAGCCCTTCTGGACACCGATCACGTCCGGCTTCGGCTCCCTGGTGTCGGGGAGCCGGCTGTCCAGGGTCTCGTCGGGGCCCTGCTGTTCGGTCATCGCAGCAAGCCCTTCATCTCGATCGTCGACGCCGCCTCGAGCGCGGTCTGCTCGCGTTCGACGAGCTCCTTGCGGTGGTTGACGCCGAGCTTCGCGTGCTGGATCTTCTCGTGGATCTTGAGGATCGCGTCGAGCAGCATCTCCGGCCGCGGCGGGCAGCCCGGGAGGTACATGTCGACCGGGACGATGTGGTCGACGCCCTGCACGATCGCGTAGTTGTTGAACATGCCGCCGGAACTGGCGCAGACGCCCATCGCCAGCACGTACTTCGGGTTGGCCATCTGGTCGTAGATCTGCCGCAGGACCGGCGCCATCTTCTGGCTCACCCGGCCGGCGACGATCATCAGGTCGGCCTGGCGCGGCGAGGCGCGGAAGACCTCCATGCCGAAGCGGGCGGCGTCGTAGCGGGGCGCGCCCATCGTCATCATCTCGAACGCGCAGCACGCGAGGCCGAACGTCGCGGGCCACACCGAGGCCTTGCGCATGTAGCCGATCAGGCCTTCGACCGTGGTCAGCAGCATGCCTGCCGGCAGCTTTTCCTCTATGCCCATGGCTATTCACACACCCCTTCGTCGCGGTCGGCTCGTCGAAGCAGCGGGAGCCCCTGGCCTGCTCCACTCCCGCCACCGCGGCGAAGTGAAACTGAGCGAGCCGATCCGCGACCATTCATAGCTAGTCCCACTCGAGGCCGCCGCGGCGCCAGACGTACGCGTACGCCACGAAGACTGTGAGGATGAACAGGACCATCTCCACCAGCCCGAACAGCGCCATCTGGTCGAACGAGACGGCCCACGGGTAGAGGAAGATGATCTCGATGTCGAAGATGATGAAGAGCATCGCGGTGATGTAGTACTTCACCGGGAACCGGCCGCCGCCCATCGGCTGCGGGGTGGGCTCGATACCGCACTCGTACGAGTCGACCTTGGCCCGGTTGTAGCGCACCGGACCCATCAGAAGGCCGGCCACCACGGAGACGACGACAAAGCCGCCGCCCAGGATGGCGAGCACGAGAATCGGCAGGTAGAGGTTCATGCCTCTCTCCCGTTGGCTGCTGGGATCCCGGACCGCGTCGTCGCGGGTCGGTCGCTCATCTTAGGAGTGATCTTCATCGACACTTGCGCGCCACCCCCAGGTCGTGTTGCGAAAGTAGCGCCGGTCATCGCGCGCCGCGCGATGGCGCGCGGCCCCAAGGAAATTCATAGAGCGCGCCCGGCTGGGTGTGGGGCAGGTCAAGGTCGTACTCGTCTGTACGTCCGCCGGCCTGCAACGCAGCCAGGCGGGATGCGGAGTGTCGCGCGCAAGGCGATCCTTTCGCAACATGGCCTAGGCTGCCGGCGCGAGCTTGCACATGGCGTTGATCAGTCGGTCCATCGCGTCGCCACCCCGAGGGTCGGTGAGGTTGGCGAGGAGCTTGATCGTGAACTTCATCAGCAGCGGGTGCGGCAGCCCGTGCCTGGTCGCGATCTTCATGACGTTCGGGTTTCCGATCAGGTGCACGAAGATGCGGCCGAGCGTGTAGTAGCCGCCGTACCAGTCCTTGAGAACGCGCGGGTAGTTGTGCAGCGCGCGTTCCCTGAGAGCGCCCTCGGGGCGGCTGAGGGCTTGCGCGATGACGTCGGCCGCGAGCTCCGCGGACTCCATCGCGTAGGCGATGCCCTCGCCGTTGAACGGGTTGACCATGCCACCGGCGTCGCCGACGAGCAGCAGGCCGTCGTCGTAGTGCGGCTTGCGGTTGAAGCCCATCGGGAGAGCGGCGCCGAGGACCTTGCCCTGTTGGTGCTCCTCGGTGAACTGCCACTCTTCCGGAAGGCCTTGGAGCCAACTGTGCAGCAGGCCCTTGTAGTCGGCGTTCGCGAAACCCTTGGTGGTGTTGAGCAGGCCGAGGCCGACGTTGCTGGTGCCGTCGCCCATGCCGAAGATCCAGCCGTACCCGGGGAGCAGGTTGCTCTGGCCGGGCGTGCCGTCCCAGAGCTCGAGCCAGGACTCCAGCCAGTCGTCGTCGTGCCGCGGGCTGTCGAAGTACGTGCGTACGGCGACGCCCATCGGGCGGTTCTCCAGGCGCTGCCTGCCGGCCTTGACGGACAGCCGGCTGGAGTTGCCGTCGGCGGCGACGACGAGATTGGCGGTGTACGTCCGTTCCTCGCCGCCCTTGGGCTTGGCGGTGACGCCGACGATGCGGCCGGTGCGTTCGTCGCGGACCGGGCCGGTGACGTTCGTCTCCTGTTGGAGGCGGGCTCCTGCCTTCTCGGCCTGCCGGGCGAGCGTCTCGTCGAAGTCGAGGCGGCGGCGGACGAGGCCCTTGTTGCCGTACTCGGCCAGATCCGGCCAGGGGATCTCCAGCCGCATGCCGCCGCCGTAGATCCGCAGGCCGTGGTTGTGCAGCCAGCCGGCTTCCTCGCTGGTGTCGACGCCCATTCTGACGAGGCTCTTGACCGCGCGGGGGGTCAGGCCGTCGCCGCAGACCTTCTCGCGGGGGAAGCTGGTCTTCTCCAGCACGAGGACGTCGAGGCCGGTGCTGGCGAGGTGAAACGCGGCGGTAGACCCGGCCGGACCTGCGCCTACGACGATGACATCGGCATCGAGCGCGGTCTGCTGCGGCGGGCTGGTGCGGCTCATCGGTCCTTCAGCACTGGTGCGTGAGGTTCGAGGCTGTGAGATTGTGAAGCAGTTCACGAGACCCTGACGAGGGACAGTCTAAAGGGTCGTTCAAGGACTGGGTAAACCGCCCACACCGTTGCTGACCTGCGGATTTACGCGATCTATATGTTGCGGAAAAGCCCCCATCGGGAAAGGGATCCGATGGGGGCTTTCGCCCGTTTTGCTCGGTGGGGTTACTGCTCGCCGGTGGCGCGTGGCGACTCCATCCAGGTCCGGACAGCCTCGACCTGTTCGCGCGGCACCTGGTGGTGGTCGTCGACGACCTTCTCGTCGAGCGGGCGCAGGTGGCGCGGGTTGTACGGCGACTCGTAGGCAGCGACGCGTTCGACGTGTTCTTCCCGCATCGCGTCCCGATCGACGTGCCTGCGGTGCGTCCCTCGTGCTCGAAGCGGCATGGTTGGCCTCCCTCTATGAGGGAAACCGTTCCCGATGGGCCGCATCCGAAACGTCACCCAGCCGTCCCCCGATGAGGCCATCACGAGCGACCGCTGGACTGGGTCGGGGGCACCCCGGTCCGAACCTATGGGACCAGGGTGCCCCTCACCCAACCCTCGGCGCGCCCTGTCCCGTGATCATGTACGTGATCATGAAGGCAAACCCGCCGTATACGACCAGTTTGGCTTCACGATCACGTACATGATCACGGGCGACGAGGGTTCAGCCGATGGGTAGCCGGCGCACTCGCATGCCGCGTCGGGTGACAGCAACTATGGCGCCCGGCGGCTAGGACGTCCTCGATCGCGTCCAGGTTCGCCAACAGAAGCTCGGCCATCTCAGGCGCCGGCATCTCCAAGATCGCTCGCGTGAGAATGACCGAAGGCCTCCGCTCTGGTTGCTGCGAGCAGGACATCCTCGGCCTCGTGAAGTGCGAGGTCAGGAACATGCACGACGTCGTGACCAGCGGACTCGAGTGGTCGACAGAGCCGGTGCGCGATGTTCTGGTCGACCAGAACATCTCACGCGGAGTCATGACGCGGGAGGAGCGCAACCTCCGCCGAGTCGGCCGCGTACAACAGAGCCTGACGGATGTCCTCGCGCTCGAGGTCGGGAAACTCAGCCAGGATCTGATCGGATGTCCAGTCGGCAGCGACCAGCCGTACGACGTTGGGCAACCGTGAGCCGGATCCCCCTGACGCACGGCCGGCCGTCCATCTTCCCGGGCTCGACAGTGATGCGGTCGAACATTCCTGCTCCTTCGGCCCAGGTCAGGCGGCCGTCCCCCGATGCAGGGCGACGATGCCGCCGGAGAGATTGCGCCACTGGACTGCGGTCCAGCCGGCTTCGCCGATGAGGGCGCCGAGGCCCTGCTGGTCGGGCCAGGCGCGGATGGATTCGGCCAGGTAGACGTAGGAGTCCGGGCTCGACGAGATCGCCCTCGCCACCGTGGGCAGCGCGCGCATGAGGTACTCCGTGTACACCGTCCGGAACGGCGCGAACGTGGGCTGGCTGAACTCGCAGATCACCAGCCGCCCGCCAGGCTGGGTGACGCGGCGCAGCTCCTCCAGCGCGGCCGGGACGTCGGCGAAGTTCCGGATGCCGAACGAGATCGTCACCGCGTCGAAGCACCCGTCGGCGAACGGCAGCGCGAGGGCGTCGCCGGCGACGAACGGGAGCCACGGCCTTACCTGCTTGCCGGTCTCGAGCATCCCGAGCGAGAAGTCGCACGGCACGACGAACGCGCCGTCGTCCTCGATCGGCTGCGTCGACGTACCCGTTCCGGCGGCGAGGTCGAGCACCCGTTCGCCCGGCCGGGCGTCGACGGCCCGCACCGTGGCGCGGCGCCACAGCCGGTCCTGGCCGAGCGACAACACGTCGTTGACCAGGTCGTAGCGCGGCGCGACGTCGTCGAACATCGCGGCCACGTCCTGCGGGCTCTTCTCCAGGCTGGGACGGCTCACGTGGTCAATGTCTCACGGCCTCCCCCGTCGCATCGAACGGAGTCCGTCCTACGCTGAGAGCCGTGACGAGTACGCCAGCGCTGCGACAGGGCGAGTATCCGAGTGCGGCTCCCCGGCTCGTGGTCCGGACGGTCGAGCTCCAGCACGACGTGCAGCTGATGGACCTGCTGCCTCGCGACGGGGCGACGGTCTGGACGCGCCGCGGTGAGGGGTTCATCGGGATCGGCGAGGCCGTGCGGTTCGACGCCTCCGGGCCGACGCGCTTCGAGGATGCCGTTGCCTGGTGGGAGGATCTGGTCGCCGCCGCGGCGGTACGAGATGAGGTGTCCGCACCGGGCACCGGGCTCGTCGGCTTCGGCTCGTTCGCTTTCGCTTCCACACCAGGGGATTCGTCGCTTGTCGTACCGAACGTCGTCGTCGGCCGGCGCAGTGGCAAGTCCTGGTTGACAACGGTCGCCGTCGAGCCCGCGCTGCCGCTCGTCCCCCGCCTCGACACCCTGGCCGAGGCCGCCGCCCCCGTCGAGCGCCCGAACGACGTGTCGTTCGCCGACGGCGCCCTGACCGGGACCGAGTGGGTCGGCGTCGTGGCCGACGCCGTCAAGCGGATCAACGCGGGCGAGCTCGACAAGGTCGTGCTGGCCCGCGACCTGCTCGCCGAGCTGGATGCCCCGCTCGACCTCAGGTGGCCGCTCAACCGCCTGGCCGAGCAGTACCCCGCCTGCTGGACGTACTCCGTCCGCGGCCTGTTCGGCGCGACCCCCGAGATGCTCGTCCGGCTCGAGGACGGCCTCGTCACCTCCCGCGTGCTGGCGGGGACGATCCGGCGGTCCGACGACGACGCGCACGACCTGGCGTTGGCGGCCTCGTTGGCGCGGTCGTCGAAGGACCTGGAGGAGCACGAGTACGCGGTCCGTTCCGTCGCCGAGGCGCTCGACGCACACTGCACGAGCATCAACGTGCCGGAGTCTCCGTTCGTCCTGCACCTGCCGAACGTCATGCACCTCGCCACTGACATCGCCGGCGTCGTGTCCGACGACTCGTCGTCGCTGCAGCTCGCCGCTGCGCTGCACCCGTCGGCCGCGGTGTGCGGAACGCCAACCCCCGTTGCGCTTTCGCTGATCGCCGAGCTGGAGCAGATGGACCGGGGCCGGTACGCCGGGCCGGTCGGCTGGCTCGACGCGGCCGGGAACGGCGAGTGGGGCATCGCGTTGCGCTGCGCCGAGGTGTCGCCCTCGGATCCGTCGCGGCTACGGCTGTTCGCCGGGTGCGGGATCGTCGCGGACTCAGTACCGGACTCCGAGCTCGCGGAGACCCAGGCGAAGCTGGTGCCGATCCGCGACGCGCTGGAGACCTGAGCCTTGCTGCCGCTGCCGCGTGGCTCCTCGACTCGGGTGTTGGGCCTTTTCGCCCACCCAGATGACGAATCCTTCTTCGCCGGCTCGACGTTGGCGACGTACGCCTCGCACGGCTGCGACGTCCGGCTGGTGACGTTCTCGGCCGGCGAGGCTCTCGGTCCGCGTCGGATGGACGCGTACGCGTCGGCCTGCGCCGCGTTGGGCGTCGAGGTTGGCTCGCGGGTCGGTCCGTGGCAGGACCTGGTGCCGCGCGGGGTGCCGGGATCGCTCGCGCACGCGCCTTTGGTGGACGTCGTTCGGGCTGTCAAGGACGTGTTGACAGCGGCCACTGCGGACGTGGTGATCACCGTCGGACCGGACGGCGTGACGAACCATCCCGACCACGTTCGCATGCACGAGGCGGTGGCTGCGGCCTTGCCGCCCACGGTCCTCGGCCTGGGCGCTTGCGTACGTCAATGGGCCTTCGAGGCGGGCACCTCGCGTCTCGCCTCGTTGGCGCCGGGCAAGGCGATCGGCGACGGCGGCGTCCGCGGCGTGACCGGCGACGTGCTGGCGATCGAGTCGCCGGACGCGTCCGCCGCGGCGAAGCGTGCGGCCCTCGACTGCTACCACGACGGGCTGGGCTCGGCGCCCCTCGAGCAGCTGGTGTCGACCGACCGCATCGGCGACGGCGTCGTCCTGCGGGCGATCTACGAGGCCGAGGGACTGCACGTGGAGACGTTCCGCAAGCTCTAGTAATCCGGCCAGTCCTCGAGCAGCGGTGAGCGGCCGAGGATCACGTCGACCTGGTCGATCTCGGCGAGGAGGTACGCGGTCAGCCGGAAGTGCCCCTCGGCGACGACCAGGCGCGTGCCGGGGCCGGCGTCGACGAAGATCATCGGCCGCGGCTTGGAGCCCGCGCGGAGGCCAGCGGCGATGGCGGCGATCGCGTCGTTCGGCTCCTGCTCGAGGTGGCGGAGGAAGTCGCCCGGCCTGCGGGTGCCGTTCGTCACCTCGAGCCAGTACTCCCAGTCGATGTAGAGAACGTCGGCGAGCTCCTCCCGGCCCAGCGTCGCCCACCACCAGTCGATCTCGGACACCGGGAGGCCGTCGACGTACGTCGCGCCCTTCACTTCCGGGACGTCCTGGTGCCGGAACATGGAGAGAACGCGCAGCTGAACGGCCGGATCGTCCAGCGACTCACCGTCGAGGAGCGCCTCGAGCTGGGCCTGGAAGCGGGAGGACTCGAGCTCGGCGAACAGCCACTGTTCGACGACCTCGTTCATGTCACTGCGTCTCAGAAGCTCCATCGGCTCGCCAGCGTAGGTGCGCGCGGCGGCCTAGGGTAGTGAATATGCGGCAGCGGTACACGTACGAGATCGAGACGACCCACGACGGAACGACGTGGCGGCGAACGGCCCGGGACTCGGACACGTTCTCCCGCACGGCGCCCGCGGTCGCGCGTGCGCTGCTGGAGACGTGGGTGATCGACCACCCGGGCAAGCTGGACGGCGGCGAGCGCATCGTCGTGCACGACCCGGTGCACCATCCGCACGACGACGAGCACGAACGCATCGCGCCGACCGTGCGGGTGCGCATCTACGCAGGTGACAACGGCGCGGCGGAGCCGATCGCGATCGGGTATCTCGGGCACGACGAGCGGGACTTCCAGACGTTGCAGCAGCCGGTCCGGCAGGGACTGTCGCGGATCCGCCGTACGGTGAGCGAGCACCGGGTCGAGACCGGCGTCGCGGCGGTGGTGTCCGTCGGGCTCGGGATCTTCGTGACGCGGCTGCTGCGGCGGCGCCGGTCAGACAAGCCCGGTGGTCCCGAGGAGAGTGCCTAACCCGTACGTCACGCCGAGCGCGAGCGCGCCGCCGACGACGACTCTCGTGGCGGCCTTGCGCTTGGAGCTGCCGCCTATGCCCGCGCCGGTCGCGCCGGTGATGGCGAGGGCCACGAGGACGGCTCCGAAGGTGACGGGGGACGCGGGCGTTCGCGGGCAGCAGGATCGTGAGGAGCGGGAGCAGGCCGCCGGTGAGGAACGCGACGGCCGAGGCGAACGCGGCGTGCCAGGGGTTGACGACGTCGTCCTGGTCGAGGCCGAGCTCGGCCTCGAGATAGGCACCGAGCGCGTCGTGCTTGGTCAGCTCGACGGCCACGGTACGGGCGGTCTCGGGGCTGAGGCCCTTCTCCTCGTAGATGCCGATGAGCTCCTCGAGCTCCTGCTTCGGCATCTCCTCGAGCTCTTCCTGCTCCTTCGCGATCAGCGCGCGCTCACTGTCCCGCTGGCTGCTGACGGAGACGTACTCCCCGAGCGCCATCGACACTGCCCCGCCAACGAGCGCGGCGAGGCCGGCGGTGACCACAGCCGGCCGCGAGGAGGTGGCCCCGGCGACCCCGACCACCACGGCGGCAACGGAGACAATCCCGTCGTTCGCGCCCAGCACCCCGGCCCGCAACCAGTTCAGCCGCTGGGCCAGCCCTTCCTTGTGCGGCTCATGCTCATGCGCCCCTTCGGCACTCATGGGCGCAAGGGAAGCAGGATGCGGCCTTGGTCCGCCAGCAAGGATTGGCTCGCCTCCCTCGCTGGAGACGTGGCGGGTGGGAGCGCGCATAGGCTCATGCGGGTGGCACGCAGAATCGGCGGGTTCGGTCATAGGGCCGTCACGCGCGACGACGCGCGCGTCGTGCTCGGCCTCCTCCGCGACATGGATCTCGCCGAGACCGGGCAGGCGACGACGACAGAGACAAATGTCGCGCGGATCCTGGGAATGCCCGGCATCGACCTGCGAGAAGACAGCAGGATTCTCTTGGATCCACAAGGCCGGCCGGTGGGCTTCGCCACACTTGAACGCCTCGACGAGCGCCGCTACGTTCGCGCAACACTGGGAATCGACCTGACGCACGCGCGACGCGTCGCCGACGACCTCCTTGCTTGGGTCGAGCAGCAGGCAAGGATGGGCGCTCGGACGCATCGGTGGTCGGAGGCAGCAGCTGTGACCTGGCAGCTTCCCGGTGCGATCGCGGAGCCTGCACTCCTCCATCGTGGGTGGACGGCCGTTCAGCGCTTCAGCCACCTGGTTGCGGAGCTCACCGAGCCACCGGTTCGGCCTTCATCTCCGCCCGGCACCTCCGTCGAAGCGGCCAGCGACGACGCGGGGCAACGGCAGGTTCACGCCACGCTAGAAGCCGCCTTTGCCGGCACCTGGGACCACCACCTAAAGGAGGCCAGCCAGTTCCTCAGAGACGAGCAAGCCGCCACCGGGCATGACCCAGACCTCTGGTACCTGGCCAAGTGCGAGGGCGTGCCCGCGGCGGCCGTCATCGCGCGCCAACTCCCGGACCAGGACGGTTGGATCGGCTGGGTCGGCACTCGAACCGCGCACCGCGGTCGTGGGTTGGCCAAGTTGCTTCTCCAGACCGCCTTCTCTGACCTCTATCGTCGCGGAACGACCCGAATCTCCCTCGACGTCGACAACGCCACCGGCGCGCTCCGTCTGTACGAAGCCGTCGGCATGCAAGCGACCTACCAAGCAGACCAGTGGAGGTACACAACCGTCCCCCGACTCTCCTAGCGGGCGGGTTACCAGGTCATGCCGAAGCCGCGCTTGTAGAGCACCTTGGACGGGTCGTCGAGGGCGGTGATGGGGACCGGCAGCTTGCCCTGTGGGCGCACGCTGCCGGTGAGGACCCGGGCCAGGGCGGACATCGACGGCTGGGCCGCGGAGTACGTCGCCAGGTAGGTCGGCACCGTGGGGAAGGCGGCCAGGTCGTACGGGTCGCGGACCGCGGCGACCACCACCGGTTTGCCGGTCGCCTGGAGCGACGAGACGAGCAGTGCCTGGCGCTTGTCGGGGTCGTTGAGTACCTGCTCCCACGCCCGGTTCGTCAACACCACAACGAGATCCGCCTGCTCCGCTCCCGCCACCGCCGAGGCGATCTGGGCGTCCGAGGGCCGGATGCCCGTCGCCAACCCGCTGGCCGAGGCGCCCAAAGTGGTCAACGACGACACCAGCGTCGCGATCGGCTTGTTCGCCACGTTGTCGAAGCCCACCACGAACGCACGCCGCCCGGCGGGCGACCAGGGCAGCACCCCGTCGGCGTTGCGCACCGCCGTCACCGTACGGTCTGCCACCTGCTGCGCCACCGCGAGGTGAGCCGCCGAGCCCACGTCCCGGACGGCCGCATTCTCAGACACGTAAGGCGAAGCAACCAACCCCCGCTTCACCTTCAGCTGAAGGATCCGCCGCACCGAAGCGTCGATCCGCGCCTCCGTCAGCTCACCCGACCGCACCGCCGCCAGCACCGCGGAGTACGCCACATCGAGGTCCGGCGGCATCAGCAGCACATCCGCGCCCGCCTGAAGAGCCAACACGGGGACGCGGTCGTCCGGGTACTTGTTCCGTACGCCCTGCATGTTCAGCGCATCCGTCACCACCACGCCGTCGAAGCCCAGCTCGCCCCGCAGCAGCTCGGTGAGGATCGTCCGCGACAACGTCGCCGGCTCGCCCGACGAATCGAGCCCCGGATACACCACGTGCGCGGTCATCAGCGTGTCCACACCCGCGGCGATCGCGGCGCGGAACGGCGGCGCGTCGAGGCGCTCCCACTCCGCCCGCGTGTGGTCGATCACGGGCAGCACGACGTGGCTGTCCTTGTCGGTGTCGCCGTGCCCGGGGAACGTCTTCGGCGTCGCCACCACGTTCGCTCCCTGCTGGAAGCCGAGCACCTGAGCCGCCGTCAGCCGTGCCGCCAGCAGCGGGTCGTCGGAGTACGCGCGCACGCCGGTGACCGGGTTCATCGGGTTCAGGTGGACGTCGGCGACGGGCGCGTACGCGTCGTGGATGCCCATCGCGCGCAGCTCCGCACCGGTCACCTGGGCGGCCCGATAGGCGTCGGAAGCGCTCCCTGAAGCGCCGAGCGCCATACTGCCCGGAAACAGCGTCGCCGCAGCGGGCAGGCGATGGACGTACCCCTGCTCCTCGTCGGTCGCGATCATCATCGGCGCGCCACTGCTGCCGAGCGCGGCCCGTTGCAGCCCGTTCGAAAGCACCGCGGTCTGCCGAGGATCGGGCAGGTTGTTGGCCCAGACGAAGTACGTGGCGCCGCCGAGCGAGTAGCGGTCGACGATCTCCGCGGGCGTCTCGAGGCCGTAGTAGCGGAGGTTCTGCGCGCGGTCGGACGCGCTCGGGTTCGTGGCGTCAGAGCCGAACACGTACACGTTGAACAGCTGCCCGACCTTCTGTTCCAACGTCATCCGCGCGAGCGTCGACTCGACCCAGTTCGGCTCGGCGTGGGCCGTCGCCGGCACCACCGCCGAAAGCAGCGCGAACACGCAGATCGCGATCCGCAGCCTCATCTTCGCTGTCCCCTCCCGGCCGCATGTAAGTCTCATTCGCAGTCTTCCAGGGTTGCGGAGGAATTTTCCAGATCGCTAGCTTGGGTTTCTCACGTTGCACATCACAGGGGAGGCGGTCATGGGCAACTCACCTGGCCGGCTGCGGACGCTCGCCCTCGCGGGCGCGGCCGGGCTGGTCCTCACGATCACCGGTCTGACCGGATCCACGGCACTCGCGTCGGACAGCAGCTGTCCGGCCGGCTCGCTGTGCGTCTGGGAGGGCGCCAACTACACGGGTACGAAGCACGTCGACCCGGAGCGCTCGGAGTGCACGTACCTCGGGTACGGCGCGCAGTCGGCGAAGAACTACTCCGACACCCTCGCGAACTTCTGGGTCGGCGAGGACTGCATCTTCAGCGGCACGTGGAACGACGTACTCCGACCCGGCGAGGAGAGCCCGCGGCTCGACGTACCGACCGCCTGGTCCATCAGCAGCTACATCTACTAGGGAGGGGCGTTCGATGCGTATTCGCAAGGCGGCTGTCGCCGTCGGAGCAAGCCTGGTCCTCGCCGCGACGACGACGTTCGTCGCGGTCGCGATCCCCGCGCAGGCGGCGGATTCGAGCTGCGCGCAAGGGCAGTTGTGCGTGTGGGAAGGCCCGAACTACACCGGCACGAAGCACGTCAACCCGCCGGTGACGTGCGAGGAACTGCCGTACGTCGTCCGTTCGGCGAAGAACTTCACCGACAAGCTGGTGAGCTACTGGTGGGGCGAGGGCTGCATCGACAGCGGCTCGACGAACGAGGCGACCTGGCCCGGCGAGTCGCAGCCCTCGTTCTTCTTCGAGCCGCGCGCTTTGGGCTGGTACATCGCCTAGCCACACATTGGTCGAGTCCGGCTCGCTCAGTTTCGCGGGTTCGAGAGCCATCGGCCTGTCAGTTGCATGACCGATGTGCTGGGAGCTTCTTCGACGAGCCGGACTCGACTAAGCCGTGCCGTAGAGGGTCAGCGAGACGCCGACGACGTGGGTGACGAACGCGGCGACGGTGAAGGCGTGGAAGACCTCGTGGAAGCCGAACCACCTCGGTGAGGGGTTCGGCTTCTTCGTGGCGTACACGATCGCGCCGGCGGAGTAGAGCAGGCCGCCGACGATGATCGAGAAGAAGATCGCTGCCTTGCCGTTGGCCCAGAAGTCGGGCAGCCAGAACGCGGCGGCCCAGCCGAGGGCGACGTACACCGGAACGTAGAGCCACCGCGGAGCGCCGAGCCAGAGCACGCGGAACGCGACGCCGATGAGCGCGCCGATCCAGACGATGCTGAGCAGGATCTTGGCCTGGTTGCCGTGCAGGAGTAGCAGCGTGAACGGCGTGTAGGTGCCGGCGATGATCAGGAAGATGTTGGCGTGGTCGAGCCTTCTCAGGACGGCCGCGACCTTGGGGGACCACTTGCCGCGGTGGTAGAGCGCGCTGACGCCGAACAGCAGGGCGGCGGTGACGGCGAAGATCGCGGTCGCGACCTTGGCCTCGACGCTCGGGGCGAGGATGACGAGTACGACACCGACCGCGACAGCGAGCGGGAACGTACCGGCGTGCAACCACCCGCGGAGCTTGGGCTTGACGGATTTGGCGACGTCACTGACCGCCGCTCCCAGGTCGGGAAGGTCGGGCATCTGCATGAAGGTGTCCTTCCCTGGGCCTCAGGCCCCGCTCTGGGCATATCTTACCCGTCGGTAACAACGGGCCCATCAGCGGGTTTGTTCCAGGGTGCGCCACCTTTCGAGCCCGCCGCCACCGCGCGTCCACGGCCAAGGGCTGACCGCGGGCGTGCGGCGGCTGCTGCCTAATCCACTGTCGGCGTATCCCAAGGCGACACGAACCACCGCACCGCACCGGTCTCGGGGTCGTAGGCGGGGCGGTTGAGGGTGCCGATGTTGCCGCCGTACACGTGGATCCCGATCGTCGGCACGTCACCGACGGCCACGACCGAGTGGACGTCGTCGTCGGTCGTGCAGCACACGGTCACCTGGCCGCGCTCGAACTGCTCCTCGCCGGCCGGCTCGAGTGGGCCGCCCTCTCCCGCGATCGCGGGCTTGAGGTAGCGGAACTCCCGCTCGGAGCCCGAGTACACGCCCGCGACGCCCCAGGTTTCGTGGCCGTGGATGGGGGTGCGCTGGCCCATGTTCCAGACCACCGACACCAGGCACCAGCTCTCGTCCGGCGCGAGGTAGAGCGGGTAGTTCAGGTGCCGCTCCGGCGACGGACGCGTGAACGCCGGCGGGAGTTGGTAGCCCGAAGCCAGCAGAGCCGACAGCCGCTCGGCGAGCAGCTTCGTGATCTCGTACTGGTCGTCGGTCTTCGCGAGCACGACCTCCACGTCGTCGATGAAGGCCTGCAGCTCGGCGTCAGGCATCGCGATCACCCCTTCAGCACGCGGTAGGTGACGTGGATGACGTTCTTCGCCGTACGCGACTCCACCTGCTCGAGGTGCTGCAGCGGGACGCCGTCGAACAGCCGGGAGCCACCGCCGAGCAGCATCGGCGCGATGTGCAGCCGCAGCTCGTCGAGGTGACCGGCGGCAAGGTACTGGTTGATGGTCTGTGCGCCACCCTGGACGCTGACGTCGCGGTCGCCCGCCGCCTCACGCGCCTGCTTCAGCGCCGACTCGATGCCGTCGGTGACGAAGTAGAACGTGGTCCCGCCCTCCATCGGCTGCGGCTCGCGCTCGTGGTGGGTGAGCACGAACACCGGGACGTGGTACGGCGGGTTGTCGCCCCACCACCCCGTCCACGGCCGGTCCCACTCGCCGCGGATCGGGCCGAACATGTTGCGGCCCATGATGAACGCCCCGGGCGCCGCCGCCGGGTCGATGTCCGTGGTCGCCGTGTCGTCGTCGTTGTACCAGCCGTGCAGCTTGTCGGCCCAGCCGTCGCCGCCGTCCTCACCGAACGGACGCTGCTCGGTCTGGTTGACCCCGGCCGCGTAGCCGTCGGCCGAGATCGTCAACTCGCTGGTCACCCTGCCCGCACCTGTGCTCATCGTTCTGCCCTTCTCGTAGCTCTTCGCAAAACTGCGTCCCTAGGACACTGTGTACCATAGACACAGTTTCAAGGAGTCGCAAGTCGCAGGTTCCGCGAGGTCCGATTCCGTGGTTTCGAGGTCCGTTTCCGCTGGGCTGGCCCGCTCCACGGCTCGTCCGTAATTCCACGATGGCCCAGGAGAGCCATGACGTCCAATGCCAGTTCCGCGGGCGACTCATCAACTTCGTTGATCCGACGCTCAGCGCGCTTCGACACTCACCTGTCCGTCGGACACGTGCAGGACGTGGGTGGCGTGGACCGCCTCCAGCAGGTGCCGGTCGTGCGAGGCGAGGACGATCGTCCCCTCGTACGCGGCCAGGGCCTGCTCGAGTTGCTCCACCGCCGGGAGGTCGAGGTGGTTGGTCGGCTCGTCCAGCACCAGTAGGTTGGCCTGCCGCGCCATCAGCAGCGCGAGGTCGGCGCGGGTGCGTTCGCCCGGCGAGAGCGAGCCGGTGAGACGCAGAACGTCGTCCGCCTCCAGGCCGAACTTCGCCAGCAGGCTGCGCGCCTCCGGTTCGTCCAGCGCGGTGACCGAACGGAACGCGTCAAGCAACGTCTCGTCCGCCGCGACGCCGCGGATCACCTGGTCGATCTCACCCACGACCACGCCGCGACCGAGGTGCCGCGTGCCCGACGACGGCGCCAACCGGCCAAGCAGCACGGAGATCAACGTCGACTTGCCCGAGCCGTTCGGACCGACGACCGCCACGCGGTCGCCATACCGGATGTCCAACGACACCGGGCCGAGCGTGAACGATCCCCGTGTCACGACCATCTCCGACAGTCCGAGCACTCGTTCGCCAGAACGTCGTGCCTGGTCGAGCCGAATCCTCAACTCCCATGGAGTTCTGGGCTCATCGACAACTTCGAGTCGCTCTAAGTTTCGATCGGCTTTAGCCGCCGACGCACCCATTCGCTGCGCTCCCGAGATGGCCGCGTGCCGGATGAACTTGTCCGTCTCGCCGCTCTTCTTCGCCCGTTCCGCACCCTGGCGCGCCCACTCGCGCTGCCGGCGCGCCTGGTCGACCAGCGCGTCGCGCTGCTCGGCGTACGTGTCGTACGCCTCCTGTGCCTGCGCTCGCGCTCGGGCTCTTTCCTCAACGTACGCGGCGAATCCGCCGCCGTAGACCTTCCCCCGCCGGCTGAACTGGTCGATCTCCAACACGTCCGAAGCGACCCGTTCCAGGAACGCGCGGTCGTGCGACACCAGCCCGACGCCGCCGTCTCGGCTGAGCACGAAGCTCTCCAGGCGCTCGAGGCCGGCGAGGTCGAGGTCGTTCGTCGGCTCGTCGAGCAGCAGAACGTCGAAGCGGGCAAGCAGAACCGACGCCAACGCCAGCCTCGCGAGCTGCCCGCCGGACAGGCCCTCGACCGGCGACGGCAGCCTCTCCGGATCGAGGCCGAGGTCGGCGAGGACGGCCGGCGCGCGAGCGTCGAGGTCGGCCGCACCGAGGTTCAGGTAGCGGTCGAGCGCGAGCGCGTACCGGTCGTCCGCGCCAGCAGCGCCGGCGGCGAGGTCGGTCGTCGCGGCATCGAGCTCGTTCTCGGCGGCCGCTACGCCGGTGCGGCGGGCGAGGTACGCGCGCAGCGTTTCGCCTTGCCTGGCGTCACGTTCCTGCGGCAACAGACCGACGGTCGCGGTCGTCGGCCGCCGGTCGACCGCACCCTCGTCAGGGGTGAGCTCACCGGCGGCGAGGCGGAGCAGTGTGGTCTTGCCCACGCCGTTCGGCCCGACGATGGCGAGGCGGACGCCAGGGCCGATGACCGCGGACACGCCAGCGAGCACGGCCTGCGGGCCGAGGTGAAGTTGGACGTCGCGAATATGAATAGTTCCGAGGGACATGACACTCCGGTGAGATGCGAGAACGAGCGGACACACGTGTCCGCAGGGTCGGCTTTCTCACCAGGTCACAAATGAACTCCTCAGTTGACGACAGGTTCAAGCATACGTGTAGACCTCGACATCGAGCACGGGGATATAGCCGATGGCCGCGTAGATCTTGTTCGACGTGGGGTTCGCGAGGTCGGTGTAGAGCGAGCAGGCCATCGAACCGTTGTCGAGCAGCAGCTGACTGACGACGGCGGTCAGCGCGGTCGCGTACCCACGCCCGCGGCGTTCTGTCGGCGTGTAGACCGGGCCCACTCGGCTGACGCCGGCGACGGGCTCGTGGGTGGCGACGTGGGAGACGTGCTCGCCGCCGTCCTCCCAGAAGAACGCGTGCCCGGCTTCGATCTTCGCGTCGATCCCATGGGCGGGGTCGAGCGGCGGACGCATGCCCACGTCCTCGTGGAACGCGACGTTCCACTCGACCAGCAGCTCGCGGTCGTCCTTCGTCGCGTGGCGCCAGGTGCCGGGCGGCGACGGAACGGGCGCGACCTCGTCGAGGCGGTGCAGCCGTTGGCGCGAGGTGACGACGAGTTCCTTGCCCGCCTTGGCGGACCAGCGCTCGGCGAGCGGCCGTACGGTCTCGACCGGGCCCGCGACGCCGCTCGAGTCGCCCGCCACCGGCCAGACCTCCTCGACCAGCGTGGCGACCGCCTGCTCGCTCATCGGCGTCGTGGTCAGCGGGAACGGCTTCGTCCGCATCCCCGCGCCGACGACCTCGTCACCGTCGAGGACCGCGACGAACAGCGGCTCCTCCCCTTCGCGAACACCGCCGCGGCGGGACCAGACGTTCGTCGTGATCATGTTGTGCCGGACTGGATCGGAGAGCAGGAACTCACCGGCCAGCTCCCAGAACGCGTTCGGATCACTCGTCGTCTCGCAGCGCATGCTCCACCCTGCCATTCCCACGTCGGCGACCGCATGGGAATAGAATCGGACCAGAGTCCGCTTGTGTCACACATGACCAAACTGCTGCACCTCTCCGCCTCGCCTCGGGGCGAGGCCTCCGCGTCGCTGCGGATCGCCCGGACGTTCCTCGCTGCCTACGCCGACGCCCAGCCCGACGCGACCGTCGAGCACTGGGACCTCTGGGACGGCTCGCTGCCCGACTTCGGCCCCGCCGCCGCGCACGCCAAGATGACCGTCTTCGCCGGCCAGACGCCCACCGGCGAGCAGGCGCGCTACTGGGCGAGAGCGGAGGAGACGTTCGCCCGGTTCGACTCGGCCGACCGCCTGCTGTTCAGCGTCCCGATGTGGAACGCCGGCATCCCGTACATCCTCAAACAACTGATCGACGTGATCTCCCAACCTGGCATGATCTTCGGCGTCGACCCGTACGATGGCTACGAGCATCTCCTTGCGGGCAAGGGCAAACGCGCCGCCATCATCTACACCAGCGCGGTGTGGGGACCGGACAAGTCCAGCGCGTTCGGCGTGGACTTCCAGTCCACGTTCTTCAACGACTGGCTGCGCTGGACCGGCATCGACGACCTCCGCGAGATCCGGTACCACCCGACACTCACGGGCGACCCAGACAAGGCCATGCGACAGGCCGAGGAGGACGCGGCCAACGCCGCAAGGAGGTTCTAGTCGGCGATCGCGTCGGACACGGCGGCGGCGAGGCGGGCGTGCAGGTCGCGGAGGCCCGAACGGTCCACCGGCACCTCGACGATCCGCAGACCCCGCGCGCGGGACAAGGCTCCGCGCAGCTCGGACAGGTTGCGCACCCGGGCGAACGGGGTCCGGGTCGCCGCCGCCAACGCCGCGAGGTCGACGCCGTGGGGCGTGCCGAAGACGCGGTCGAACGCGTCGGAGTACTCCGGCGCGCCCTGCTCGAGCGTCGTGAAGATCCCGCCGCCGTCGTCGTTCACCACCACGATGGTGAGATCCGGCCGCGCCTCGTACGGTCCGCGCACCAGCCCGTTCGCGTCGTGCAGGAACGTCAGATCGCCCACCAGCGCGTACGCCGGGCCGAGCCGGTGCACGAGCGCGGAGCCGATCGCGGTCGACACCGTGCCGTCGATGCCGGCGAGCCCGCGGTTCGCCATCACCCGGCGGTGGTCGCGCGGGTCGATCCTGCCCGCGTCGTCGACGAGCCGGTTGTCCCACGGCATCGCGGCGATGTCGAGGTCGCGGATCGGGTTGGACGAGCCCGCCACCAGCAGGCCGCCGCCGGGCAGCTGTGCCGCGACCTCGCGTGCGACGTGCAGGCCGGTCAGCGTCGGCTCGTCGGCCAGCACCTTGTCGACGGAGATCCGCGCGGCCGCGTCGACCGACAGCCACGCGGCGAGCCATTCGTCCGGCTCCGAACGTCCAGCCCCGTCGACCGTTCCCTCCAACGCCACGGTCGCCGCGATCAGCGACGCGTTGTGCCCCGGATCCGGCCACGACGGCCGCCGCGCGACCATCACCAGCTCGATGTTCTCGCGCGCCAGCAGTCGGGTGATCGGCCGCGACAGCGTCGGCCGTCCATAGACCACGACCCTTTCAATCGCCTGCGCCAGCCTCGTGTCCGCGCGCAGCAGCAGCTGGTACGGACCCAACGCGTTCGGCCCGGAACGCGCACCGCTCGTCGGCTCCGCGAGCAGCGGCCACCCCGCTGTTTCCGCGAGCCACCGGGCCTGCGCGTCCGCGCCGTCACCGGCGATGACCACGGTCCGCGGGCCGGCCTCGAGCCAGGAGATCCGATCGGTGACGAGCCGTTCGACCCGCGTCCACCGCGCTCCGTCGGGCCGGCCGTCGAGCGACTCCGGCCACGGGCGCGCCGCCGAGTCGTCGGGCACGAGCGGCTCGCGGAACGCGATGTTCAGATGCACCGGCCCCGGATCGCGGTCGCGGAAGCCGCGCGCGGTAGAGACGGCGCGGCCGACGAGCTCGCGCCAGTACGCGTTCTGGCCCGTCCGACGCTCCGGCGCCGGAACGTCGTGGAACATCCGGACCGCGTCACCGAAAAGTTTCACCTGGTCCGTCGTCTGGTTCGCGCCGACGCCGCGCAGGTCGCCCGGACGGTCGGCGGTCATCACGATCAGCGGTACGCCGGTGTGGAACGCCTCGAGCACGGCCGGGTGCAGGTTGGCCGCCGCCGTACCCGACGTACACACGACGGGAACCGGCCGGCGGCTGACTTTCGACAAGCCCAGCGCGAGAAACGAGGCACTGCGTTCGTCGATGCGGACGTGCAGCCGGAGCCGTCCCTCTTCGTCGGCGGCGTGCAGGGCGAAGGCGAGCGCGGCGTTCCGCGACCCTGGGGCGATGACCGCCTCGCGGACGCCAACCCGGCAGAGCTCGTCGACGAGCACGCGGGCGAGGGCGGTCGACGGGTTCACGCGAGCGCCTCCACCGCGGCGAGGCGCTCGGTCCAGCGCGCCATCGTTTCCGGAGCTGCGGCCGGAACTTCCGCAAGTTCCGGTCGAGCTACCGGTAAGGCCCCGTCGACCACGGTGAACGGCGCGTCGACGACGTCACCGGTCAGCAACGCACCGGTCGCGAGCCCGCAGGCGTACGGAAGTTCCGGCAGGGCGGCTGCAAGTGCCAAGCCGGCCGAAATACCTACGGAAGTTTCGAGCGCACTGGACACGACTACCGGTAGCCCGATCCGCGCGGCGATCTCCAGGCAGGCCCGGACTCCCCCGAGCGGCTGGACCTTAAGCACGGCGACGTCGGCCGCATCGAGCTCGACCACGCGGTATGGGTCGGCCGCCCGCCGGATCGACTCGTCCGCCGCGACAGGCACCTCGATGTGCGCGCGCACAACGGCCAGCTCTTCGACCGTGCGACAGGGCTGTTCGACGTACTCCAGCCCACCAGCCGCCTTGTCGAGCAGGCGCGTCATGCGGACGGCGGTGTCGACGTCCCACAGACCGTTGGCGTCGACGCGGATCCTGCCGCCCGGACCGAGCGCATCGCGGACGGCCTCGACCCGAGCCAGGTCGTCCGCCTCGGTCTGCCCCGGCTCCGCGACCTTGATCTTCGCGGTCCGGCAGCCGGCGCTCGCGGCGACGACCGCCTGGGCGGCTTCGGGGCCGACGGCGGGGATCGTGCAGTTGACCGGGACGCTCGTACGCACCGCCGCGGGCCAGCCCTCGTCGGCCGCCTCGCGAGCGGCGCGGAGCCAGGGCACGCACTCGGCGGCGTCGTAGTCCCAGAACGGGCTGAACTCGCCCCAGCCAGCGCGGCCGCGCAGCAGCACGCCTTCGCGGACCTCGATGCCCCGGAACCGGGTACGCATGCCGATCGCGAAGACGAGAGGGGTCCCGTCCCCACGCGTGACCATTACCGCAGCCTCCTGCTTCGTCCAGCCCGTGCCGTTTTGACCAGTGAAATGGTGATAGCGCTACAGACTGTCACGAACTCCCCTCGTAGCCTAGACACGTGACCGGGATCGATCGTGACCTTTACGTGATTGAGGTCGCGTCGACTCCGTTCGACGCACAAGCCGTGCTCGCGCCCTTACGGTCCGCGCTCGATGGCGGCTCGGCAGTCGCTCCGGTGGCATCTGGCCAAGAGCGGAAACGGTTGCTCGACGTTCTCGCTCCCGAGACTCCGCTGGAACTTCCGGGCATCGCCGCGATCCTTCCGACCTCGGGTTCGACGGGCGAGCCGAAGGCGGCGCTGCTGCCCGCGTCGGCGCTGCTGCATTCGGCGTACGCGACCCACGAACGGCTCGGCGGACCGGGCAGCTGGCTGCTCGCACTGCCACCGACGCGGGTCGCCGGCCTGCAGGTGCTGGTTCGCGGCATCGTCGCGGGGACCGAGCCGACGGTCCTCGAGGAGAAGCTCACGGCGGACTCGTTCGTCGCCGCCTCGAAACGCCTGTCTGACAGCACGCGTAGGTATGTGTCGCTCGTCCCAACCCAGCTGGCGCGGCTGCTGGCCGACGCCGCCGCGACCGACGCGCTGCGGTCGTACGACGCGATCCTGCTCGGCGGCGGGTCCACGCCGCCGAGCCTGCGTTCCCGGGCCGAGGAGGCGGGCGTGGCGGTCGTCCGGTCGTACGGGATGACCGAAACTTCCGGAGGCTGCGTGTACGACGGCCGCCCGCTGCGCGACGTCGAGGTCCGGCTCGACGCCGACGGGCGGGTGCTGATCGGCGGGCCGGTGCTGTTCGCCGGCTACCGGCTGCGGCCGGACCTGACCGCCGAGGCGCTGGTCGACGGCTGGCATCGCACCGGCGACCTCGGCGAGCTCGACGCCGACGGTGTGCTGCGGATCCTCGGCCGGGTCGACGACGTGGTGATCTCCGGCGGCGTCAACATCCCCTTGACGGCGGTCGAGCACGCGCTCGCCACCCTGCCCGGCGTGGCCGAAGCGGCCGCGGTCGGCGTTCCGGACGACGAGTGGGGCACGCGGGTGGTCGCGCACCTCGTGCTGCACAAGGACGTTCCGGCGCCCACGCTCGCGGCGGTCCGCGACCACGTGGCGGAGTCGTTGCCACGTACGCACGCACCTCGCGAGCTGGTCGTCATCGACAAACTGCCGCTGCTCCCGTCCGGCAAGGTCGACCGGCCGGCGCTGCGAATTCTCTGACCCTGTCGATCCGGGCCCCTGCCGTTCGTGTGAACGGTGACGAGGGAGGCTCCGATGAGCGACATTCTGGTGACCGGTCTGAAGATCGGAGAGTCCGCACGGTGGCACGATGGCCGGCTGTGGCTGTCGAACTGGGGTACGCACGACATCCTCGCCGTCGACGCCGACGGTTCGACCGAGGTCATGGCGCGGGTGCCGGTGACGATCCCGTTCTGCTTCGACTGGCTGCCCGACGGCACGCTGCTGGTGGCCGCGGGACCATCCGGCCGGGTGCTGCGCCAGGAGCCGGACGGTTCGCTGGTCGACTTCGCGGACGTCGGCGGTGGGCTGAACGAGATCGTGGTGGACGGTCGCGGAAACGTGTACGTCAACGGCGGAACGGACTTCCACCCCGACGAGGGCGAGGCGCCGGGGTACATCGCGTTGGTCACCTCGGATGGTGCCGTGCGCAAGGTCGCCGACGGGCTCGCGTTCCCGAACGGCATGGCGGTCACAGCGGACGGGTCGACGCTGATCGTGGCGGAGTCGTTCGCGGGCCTCCTGACCGCGTTCGACATCGAGCCGGACGGCGGCCTGGCGAACCGGCGCGTGTGGGCTAAGGCCATGGCCGACGGCATCGTGCTCGACGCCGAGGGTGCGGTATGGACGCCGTGCATGACCGCGGACGGCAAGCCCGTCTGCGTGCGCGTGGCCGAGGGTGGCGAACTCCTGGCGACGGTGCCGCTGGACCGCTTCGGATTCGCCTGCACGCTGGGTGGTGAGGACGGCCGCACGCTCTTCATGCTGTCGGCCGAATGGCGGATGGACGAGGGCTTCGAGCAGAACATCGAACGCCTCACCACCGGGCCCGAGACCGGCATCGTCAGCACCTGGCAGGCACCCGCACCCCACGCCGGCCACCCGTAGGCCTGTTGCGTAAGCCGGGGTGCTGGCGGAGAGACACCGATGCCGCTTTACCTGGCGAGTGGGTGCCCTACGCGGGGTGTATCCCACGTAGAGCGGCAAATGATCATGTGAACATGATCATTGGCCGGCTAGGGAGCCATCCAGGAGGACCCAGGAGCACCCAGGGTGGTGCGCGGCGGAGCCGAGTTGACAGGATGAAATCGTGGCGACTCCTGGTGAATGGTTCGAGGGTGCGCGGCTGCGGACCTGGTCGGCCTCGATCGCGCCCGTGCTCGTCGGTTCCGGCGCGGCCGCGGCGGCGGACGGCTTCGTGTGGTGGAAGGCGCTGCTGGCACTGGTCGTGTCCGTCGCGATCCAGGTCGGCTGCAACTACGCGAACGACTACTCCGACGGGATCCGCGGCACCGACGACCAGCGGGTCGGCCCGCTGCGTCTGGTTGGCTCCGGCGTCGCCACGCCCACAGCCGTACGGACCGCCGCGTTCGTCTGCTTCGCCGTCGCCGCCGTAGCCGGCCTCGTGCTGGCGCTCACCAGCGCGATCTGGCTGATCGCGGTCGGCGCGGTCGCGATCGCCGCCGCGTGGTTCTACACCGGCGGGGATCGCCCGTACGGCTATCGCGCGCTCGGCGAGGTTTCGGTCTTCGTGTTCTTCGGCCTCGTCGCGGTGCTCGGCACGACGTTCGTCCAAGTGGGCGGCATCACCTGGCCCTCGGTCGCCGGCGCGATCGCGGTCGGCGCGCTGACCTGCTCGCTGCTCGTCGCGAACAACGTGCGCGACATCCCGACCGACGCCGAGAGCGGCAAGCGCACGCTCGCGGTCGTCATGGGCGACGGGCCGAGCCGCCAGTTCTACGTCGGGCTGCAGGCGCTCGGGTACGTCGCGGTCGTCGTGCTCGCGGTCACCACCTCGTGGTGGGTGCTACTCGCGCTTCTCGCGCTCCCGTTGGCGATTCGGCCCATCCGGATCATGCTCAGCGGCATCACCGGGCGCGCGTTGATCCCCGTTCTGCGCGACACCGGCGTCTCCGAGTTGGCGTTCTCCGCGCTACTGACCGTCGGCCTCGTGCTGGCGGCGTAGGAACTCCGCGACCACGCTCAGATCGCGCTCCCCCAGCCCGTCGGCGAGCGCCTCGGCGGCGAGCTTCCGGTTGGTCGCCCGCTGGTCCATCCGCGCGCCGACCTCGTCCGCGAGCGCGCCGATCAGGTCGAGGTCCTTCACGACGAGCTGGAGCATGAACGCGGCGGGAGTTTCGGCGGGCCGTTCGAAACTCTCGCGCTTGTAGTGCACGAACGGCGCCGAGATCGCGCTGTTGGCGAACACCTCGTACGCCACCGCCCGCTCCACGCCGGCCTTCTCGGCGAGCACGAGCGCCTCGGCGACCGACTGGTTCAGCCCGTAGACGACGGAGTTGACCGAAAGTTTCATCGTCGCACCGGAACCCACGTCGCCGAGGTGGAAGATCCGGGTGGCGAACGCCGAAAGTATCGGCCGCACCTTGTCCAACGCGTCAGCCGGACCGCCGACGAGGAACGTGATCGCGCCCTGCTGGACGACCGGAACACTTCCGGAAACTGGGGCGTCGAGCAGCACGGCTCCGCGCTCGGCGACGAGCGCTGCTGCCTTCCGGACCGTTGCCGGCGCGACCGTGCTCGTGTCGACGACGATCGTGCCCGGGCGCAGCCCGGCGACGAGCCCGTCCGGGCCCTCGTACATCGCGAGCACCGCGGCGTCGTCGGCGAGCGACACCAGCACCACGTCGGCCGCCGCCGCGGCCTCGGCAGCGGTCGCGGCCACGTCGGCGTCGAGGCCCTTCGCCCTTGCTGGCGTGCGATTCCACACGACCACGGGATGACCGGCGCCACGCAGCCGGCCTACCATCGCGGCACCCATCCGGCCGGTGCCGATCATCGCGACTACCAGCGGATGCCTCCGTTGAGGTTGAGGTGGACGTCGTTCGCGGACGCGTTCTCCAGCAGGAACGCGACCGCGCCGACGATGTCCTTCGTCGCAGTGAGACGCCCTGTCAACGTCACCTTGCGGTGACCCTCGAGCACCTCCGCCGGCTTGTCGCTCCAGAACGGGGTGTCACCGACGATGCCCGGATGCAGTGAGTTCACGCGGATCGGAGCGAGCTCGACCGCCAGCGTCCGGGTGAGCCCCAGCACGCCGGCGTTCACGGTCGACACGGTCGTCGAGCCCGGGTACGGGCGGTCCTTCGCCAAACCACCGAACACCAGCACCGAACCCTGCTCGGACAGCCTGTCCTGCAGCGCGTGCACGACCTCGGTGTAGCCGACCAGCTTCATCGTCACCAGCTGCAGGGCCTGGGTCAGGTCGTAGGCGCCGACCGAGTTCGCGTCACGTTCGATCGCCATCAGCACGACGTGGTCGACCGCTCCCAGCTCGGCCAGCGCGGGCGCGATCTGCTCCGGCTTGGACAGGTCGAAGCCGAGCCCGCCCGCCGCGCCGAGCTCCGCGGCGATCGACTTGGCGCGGTCGGGGTCGCGGCCCGTCACGACGACCTCGCGGCCCTGCCCGACGAAGTGCTCGGCGACGGCCAGTCCCAGACCGGAGGTTCCCCCGACGATGATGATCGCGCCCATCTGGTCAGCTCCCTTCGAGGTTCCTGCGTAGATAGTCCCAGTCCCGCGCGAACCGGTAGGAGTGGCGGCGCGGCGGCATCGGTGCCTGGGTCTCCAACCAGCGCAGCGGACCGCCGGCGAGGTTGCGGAAGCTGTGCACGCACCCCACCCCGGCGAACGCCAGGTCGCCCGGCCCGAGCTCGTACCGCTCGTCGTCGAACGTCGCCTCCGCCGTGCCCTCGAGGAACAGGTAGACCTCCTCGAACGGGTGGTCGTGCGGCCCCGCGACGCCGTTCGGCTCGTACTGCACCATGAACATCGTCGACAGCTGCGCCCCGAGGTCGGAGTCGACCATCAGCTTCACGCTGATCCCGCTGTAGACGAGCAGCGCGGTCCGCATGCTCGCCGACACCGCGAGCAGGTCCTGGGTCTGCTTGGCCGCGTCGAGGTTCGCGGGGTCGACGTGGCCGAAGAGCCGGTTGCGCGGGTCGCGGACGTCGATCGGTGTCGCGGTACGGAACGTCAACGGTGGAAGGGCGAACGTGTCGCCGTTCGTTCTCGCCCGTGGCTGCGGTGCGAGCATCTCAGCCCACCGCGCGGCCACGGCGCCGTCGTTGCGCAGGCCGTGCGGCGTCCCGACCGGCAGCAGCCCATAGTCGCCAGGTCCGAGCGTCGTCGCGCTCTCCTCGGTCTCGACGATCACGGCGCCGCCCAGGACGTACACGCTCTCCTCGAACGAGTGCACGTGCGCTCCCACCGCGCTGCCGGGATTGAGCTCGCACAGCCCGAAGCCGGTGTGGACGGCGTTCGACTCGCCGATCGGCGTCCAGCGCCGGTAGCCGGCGGCGCCGTCCGTCGGTGCGAGGACGGCGTCGCCGGCGTGGAAGACCGCGTGCCTGGAGGTCATACCGCCGCGGCCGCCTTGTCCGCCGCTCTCGCGACGAGCCGCTCGCTGGCCGCTTCGACGAGCAGGCGTGCGGCTTCGGTGTCGGCGACCAGCTTGCCGCCGCGCTTGCGGATGACGCCGTCGACGATCACCGTGTCGACGTTCGAGACGTCCGCGCTGAGGGTGACGGCCGCGACGGGGTCGAGGACCGGCGCGACGTTGAGCGCTCGGGCATCGATGAGCACGAGGTCGGCCTTCTTGCCGGGAGTGAGCGAGCCCGTACGGTCCTCGACGCCGGCGACGTGCGCGCCGTTGATTGTCGCCAGCTCGAGCAGCTGGCGGGCGGTCAGCATCGTGTCGGGTACGTTCTCGTTCGCCTGCCAGGCAAGGGCATTGACGCGGGCGCGTTCGGTGCCGAACGCGGACCGGATCTGGGTGAACATGTCGCCCGGAGCGGTGGTGACGACGTCGATCGAGAGGCTCGGCCGCAGCCCGTACTCGATCGCCTTCATCACCGGCGGCCAGCCGTGGCCCATCTGCACCTCGATCTGCGGTGCGATCGAGATCGTGCCGCCGCTGTCGGCGACCAGCTGCCACTCCTCGTCGCTGAAGTAGCAGCAGTGGACGTACGTCGTGTCAGGACCGAGGAGGCCCAGATCGCTGAGCTGCTTGACCATGCCGAACCGACCGGCGAGCCTGCCCATCGCCACGTGGACGGTGATCGGGATGCCGAGATCGCGCGCGAGCGCCCACTCCGCACGGACGACCTCTTCCTGGCAGAAGCCCGGTCCGCGAGTCGCGAGACCCATCGTCAACCGGCCGTTGTCACTGGCGAAGTACGTATCACGGATGCGGCGGACGTCGGCTCCGGGGATGGCGAGCTTGCTCTCGAACCAGTAGTCGGCGAGCGAGGTGTTGGCGCTGCCGTACGCGTACTGGGCGCGGATGCCGGTCTCGGTGAGGGCCTGGATCGCGGCGTCGGGATGCTCGGGGGTGTTGTTGATGTGCGACCAGTCGACGAGCGTGGTGATGCCCGCGTTGAGGCACTCGAGGGAGCCGGCGAGGTTGGAGGCGTACACGTCCTCGGCACTGTAGAGCGGCGCGAACGTGTCGAGGATCTCGACGAAGTAGTCGTCGAGGGTCGCGTTCGGCGCGCTGCCGCGGATCGCGGCCTCCCAGGTGTGCCGGTGGGTGTCGACGAAGCCGGGTATGACGATGTGTCCGGCCGCGTCGATGACCTCGGCGTCGGCGTCGATCCGCGGTTCGACCGCGACGATGTGGTCGTCCTCGATCAGGACGTCGCCGCGCGGCAGGTCCCCGATCTGCTTGTCCATGGACAGAATCTGGCCACCCCGTACCAGCGTTCGTTTGGTCATGACGCTCCTTTGCGGCGTTGCCTCAGTAGGCCGCGAGCCGGCGAACCGCGTCGGCGACCTTCTCGGTGGTGGGCATCACTTCGGCTTCGAGCGCGTCGGCGAACGGCAGCGGCACGTTCGCGGCGGCGACGCGGCGGATAGGTGCGTCGAGGCTCTCGAAGCCCTTGTCGGCGACGACGGAGGCGACGGTCGCGCCCCAGCCGCCTTGGTACGGGTTCTCCTCGACGATGACGAGCCGGGAGGTCTTCTGGACCGAGGCGAGGACGGTGGCGAGGTCGAGCGGGATGAGGCAGCGGAGGTCGATGACCTCGGCATTTATGCCTTCCTGGCTGAGGATCTCGGCCGCCTGCGTGGCGAGCGGGACGGTCGACGCGAGAGCGACGATCGTGACGTCCGTCCCGCTGCGTACGGTGGCGGCCTCGCCCAGCTCGACGACGTGGCCGTCCGGGGCGGCTGGCCCCTTGGTCGCGAACAGGCCCTTGTGCTCGAAGAACACGACCGGGTCGTCGGAGCGGATCGCGGCGGCCATCATGCCGACGACGTCCGCCGGGTTCGACGGGGCCGCGATCTTCAAGCCTGGAACGGTGAACACCCAGTTCTCCACGGCCTGGGAGTGCTGCGCGCCGAAGCCGAGGCCGCCGCCGTTCGCCGTCCTGACGACGAGCGGGACGGTGACCTGGCCGCCGGTCATGTAGCGGACCTTGGGGATCTCGTTCGCCAGGTAGTCCCAGCAGCAGGCGAGGAAGTCGGAGAACATGATCTCGGCGACGGGCCGCATGCCGGTCATCGCCGCGCCCATCGCGGCGCCGACGATGGCCTGCTCGGAGATCGGGGTGTCCCAGACGCGCTTCGGGCCGAACTCCTCGTACAGGCCGACGGTGGTCTTGAAGACGCCCTCGGCCTTGCCGATGTCCTCACCGAGACAGACGACGGTCGGGTCGCGCCGCATCTCCCGGGCGATCCCCTCGGCGACGGACTCGCGATAGGTCACGTCCGCCATGTGGAGCTCCCGTCGGCGCTAGGGCTTGGGTCGGGGGCACCCTTGTCCCATAGGTTCGGACCGGGGGCACCCTCACCCAGTCCAAGCTGACGGCGAGAGGTCACGTCCGCCATGTGGAGCTCCCGTCGGCCCAGACGTCGGTGAACGCCTGTTTGGGATCTGGGGCTGGTGCCTGCTTGGCTGCCTCGATCGCCTCGGCGATGACCTGCTCGACGTCGGCGTTCACCTTGTCGATGGTTGTCTCGTCAATGCCGGCTTGACGGAGGTGCCCTGCCGCCTTCAGCAGTGGGTCTTTGGCGAGCCAGCTGTTCAGCTCTTCTTCGGTGCGGTACTTCGCGGGGTCCGTGCGGCTGTGGCCGTAGTGGCGGTACGTTTGGGCCTCGATCACCGTCGGCCCGTCGTTCGCGCGGGCTCTGGTGACGGCGCGGGCGAACGCGTCGCGTACCTGGAGGACGTCGTTGCCGTCGATGAGCTCGGCCGGCATTCCGTACGCGGACGCTCGATCTGCTGCCGGGTTGGCGACCGCCGTGACGGAGGCGATCGGCGTGTACTCCATGTAGAGGTTGTTCTCGCAGCAGAAGATCACCGGCAGCTTCCACACCGCGGCGAGGTTGAGGGCCTCGTGGAACGCGCCGATATTGGTGGCGCCGTCGCCGAAGAACGCGACCGCGACCTGCCCAGTGCCGCGAAGCATCGCCGACCACGCGGCGCCGACGGCCATCGGGAGGTGCGCGCCGACGATCGCGTACGACCCGAGCATGCCGCGGTCCGCCTTGGTCAGATGCATCGAGCCGCCCTTGGCGCCGCACAGCCCAGTGGCCTTGCTCATCAGCTCGGCGAGACACTCCTCCGGTGTCGCGCCGCGGGCGATCGCGTGGTGGTGGCCGCGGTACGTCGCGAACACGTAGTCGTCCGGTCTGAGCGCAGCGGTGGCGCCGACCGCGACGGCCTCGTGCCCGGCGGCAAGATGCGTGGTGCCCTTGACGAGTCCGGCCATGAACAGGTCGTACGCGGCCTTCTCGGTGCGACGGATCAGCGCGAGCTGCTCGTACATCGTGAGCAGCTCGGCCTCAGTCGGCGGCGTGGCCATTGCCGGATGTCCTTGTGGTGTTGAGATGTGACTGGCTCTCCCGCGTCGCGGCGAGTGGGCCGGTGGCGGTCCAGTACTTGCGGCCGGCGACGAGCAGCTCCTCGGCGGGGAACTTCGTGATGACCTCGCAGCCATCGGCCGTGACGACCACCTCCTCCTCGATCCGCGCGGCGGACCAGCCGTCCGCGCCGGGCCAGTACGTCTCGAGCGCGAACACCATGCCCTCTTGGAGAATCTCGGGATAGTCGAGGGAGACGAGGCGGCTGAAGATCGGCTTCTCCCAGATCGCGAGGCCGACGCCGTGGCCGTACTGGAGGGCGAATGCGGCTTCCTCGTGGGGGAAACCGAACTCTTCGGCGCGTGGCCAGACGTTCACGATGTCCGCCGTGGTGGCGCCGGGTTTGACGAGGGCGATCGACTCGTCCATGTAGTCGCGGCATCTCTTGTAGGCGTCGCGTTGCGCTGGGGACGCGCTGCCGACCGCGAACGTGCGGTAGTAGCAGGTGCGGTAGCCGAGGTGGCTGTGCAGGATGTCGAAGAACGCGGGGTCGCCTGGTCTGATCAGCCGGTCGGAGTAGACGTGCGGGTGGGGCGAACAGCGCTCGCCGGAGATGGCGTTGACGCCTTCGACGTACTCGCTTCCCAGGTCGTAGAGGACCTTGCTGACGAGGCCCACGCACTCGTTCTCGCGGACGCCGGGGCGGAGGAACGTGTAGAGCTCCTCGTACGCGGCGTCGACCATCGCCGCCGCTTGGGCGAGCAGGCTGATCTCGTCTGCTGTCTTGATGGCGCGCGCTTCGAGGAAGGTTTGCTGGCCGTCGACGACGTCGATGCCCTTGTTTTGCAGGGCTTTGAGGATGGGGAGCTCGATCAGGTCGACGCCGAGGGGCTCGTCTGCCAGGCCGTGCTCGCGGAGCTCGTTGGCGATCTTGGTGGCGACCTCTTCGGCGATGCCGGCGTCGGGGTGGAAGGCGCCTCTTAGCGTGGAGATGCCTGCTCTTGCGCGTTTTTCGCCATCCAGCCAGGGATTGTAGAGCTGGTGGTGCTTGGCGGCGGAGCCGAAGTCCCAGCTGATCGGTTCTTGGTGGCGTGGGAGGAGGGCGAAGCGGATCAGCTTGTCCATCGCCCAGGTGCCGATGTGGGTGGAGGTGAAGTAGCGGATGTTGGAGAAGTCGAACGCGAGCAGGGCGCCGAGGCTGGTGCGTTCGAGGCTGTCGTTCAGCCTATTGAGGCGTTCGTCGCGGAGGCGGGCGAGGTCGATGCGCTGCTCCCAGTCGACCGCGTTCGGACCGAACGTACGGATGGCCATCGCACCTCCCGTGGAGTACTTGGAACGTAGGCTCGCGGGTGGGCGCTGTCAAGTATTACTTAACACCTTGAACAGCTACACTTCACACTTGTGTCGCCCAGTGAGCTGCCGGCCGTCGGCGAACGGATCCGCGCCGAACGCCTCCGCCAAGATCTGTCGTTGCGCTCGTTGGCGCGGGAGGTCGGGGTCTCGGCAAGCATGATCTCCCAGATCGAGACGGGGCGGTCGCGGCCTTCGGTGAGCACTTTGTACGCGATCACCTCGGCTCTGGGGATCTCGATCGAGGACGTCTTCGACGCGGCGGAGTCCGCCGCCGTCCCAGTCGTCTCAGGCGGACCGCCGACCACGGTGCTGGAGGCGCTCGGCTCGTCTTTGGGCATGCGGTTGGGGCCGCTGGTGTCGCCGTCCTCGCGACAGGTCCTCGTCCTGGACTCCGGCGTGACCTGGGAACGCCTCGGCGCCCTGCCGCCGCACGCGACGGACTTCCTGCGGATCACGTACGACCCAGGCGGAACGTCATCGTCGAGCGGCGAGCTGATGCGCCACTCGGGCTCGGAGTACGGCCTACTGCTGAGCGGAGAGCTCGTCCTGACCCTGGGCTTCGACGAACACCACCTCACCCCCGGCGACTCCGTGTCCTTCGAGTCCTCCACCCCCCACCGCTACCGCAACGACGGCACCGAACCCGCGGTGGGCATCTGGTTCGTCACCGGGTAGGGGACGCAGCTCAGCCTGTGTATGAAATCCTGCAGAGGTCGAGCTAACCTCTGTAGGATTTCATACATGCCTCGCGAAGCCGCACTCGACCGCCTCCGTCGGATCGGCCCGTCCTTCCGGTCGAAGGACGCAGTCATGGCTGGTGTTTCATGGCGGGACCTGTACGCGTTGCGAGATGACGGCGAGATCCTGGAACTCTCACGAGGGTTGTATCAGTTGGCCGACACGATCGGTGGTGAGCTCGACTTCGTCGCCGTCAGCGGGCGCGCCCCGCACGGAATGGTCTGCCTGAACTCGGCGCTCGCCCATTGGGAGCTCAGCGACGAGATCCCGAGGAGGGTGCATCTGGCCGTGCCCGAGGGGTCGCATCGTCCCAGCATCGACTACCCACCGACCCACGTCCACGTCTTCGCGGCCCGAACGTTCCTCCTAGGCCGACTCAAGGTGGACGGAGACCGAGGCGAAGCATTCTGGATCAGCGATCGGGAACGCACCTTGGCAGACGTGTTCCGGCTTCGCCATCTCGTTGGCGAGGATCTAGCGCACGGGGCACTACGCCACTATCTGCAGAAGCGACCAAACACCGGACAACTCGCAGAAGTTGCCAGGCCTCTACGGGCCTGGGGGGCGATCTCGGCGGCGCTTAGGGTGCTTCAGTCATGAACAAACCAACCAGGGCGACCACTGCCGGTCGCGTCTACCTCGACCTGCGTGCGCGCGCCCGACATGAAGGCCGGTCGACCGACGAACTGCTCGTGTTGTATGTGCTCGAACGCTTCCTGTTCCGCGTCTCCATCTCACGGCATCGACAGCGGCTCGTCCTCAAGGGCGGAATGCTCTTGGCTGCGATCGCGGAACGGCCCCCCACCCGTGACATCGACCTTCTTGCCGAAACGGTTTCCAACGACACCGCAACCATCTCCGCGATCATCGGCGAGATAGCTGACCTTTCCGTTGACGACGGGGTCGCCTTCGACCCGGCGCTCCTCACCGCGGAAGCGATACGGGAGAACGAGATCTATCCGGCAGTCAGAGTCACCATGCCGGCGCACGTGGACAGAGCTCGTCAAACCCTGCGGGTCGATGTCAGCGTCGGAGACCCCGTCACCCCCGCCCCGACCAAGATCGCGTATCCCGCATTGTTGGGCGATACGTTCGAGGTCTTGAGCTATCCGGCCGAAACCGTGCTGGCAGAGAAGTTGGTCACGATGGTCGATCGAGGCGACGCCAACACTCGCGACAGAGACTTCGCGGACGTGCTCCTGCTGATCGATCAGCGCCCAGTGGACGCCTCGCAACTCGCTGCGGCCATAACCGCGACGGCGAACCACCGCGGTGTGACCGCTCGCTCGATCGCGAGCGTTCTCGTCACGCTAGCCGACGAGCGACAAGCGGACTGGAAACGCTTCCTCGCTCGCTCCGACCTCGAGCAGAGACTTCCGGGCAACTCTCGAACCGCCGTCGCCCACGTCGCCGCGTTCGCGGACCCCATTCTCACGGCGATGGTGACCGAAGGGCGTTGGGACCACGAACGAGCGCGATGGATGACTTAGCCGTCGACGCCGTGACTAGCTCTCGACTGCGGAGGCCATGCGGGCGACGGCTTCGGTGAGGATGGCCTTCGAGGTGGCGAAGTTGAAGCGGACGAAGCCCGTTCCCTCTTCCACGCCGAAGTGGTGGCCGCCGACTGCGGCGACGCGGCCCCGCTCCAGGAAGGCGGCGGCGGGGTCGGGGCCGAGGCCCAGGTCGCGGCAGTCCAGCCAGGCGAGGTACGTCGCGTCCGGCAAGGCGTACCGAACGCTCGGCAGCTTCTCCGCCAGCAGCGACTGGAGCAACGTGCGGTTGACAGCCAGGTAGTCCAGGGTTTCCGTCAACCAGGGAAGACCGGAACGGAACGCTGCGATGTTGGCGGCGATGCCCAGCACGCTGCTGCCGACGAGGATCTCCGCCGGCAAGGTCTGCAGTGCCTTCGACACCTCGGGGCTGCCGGCCAAGGCCATCGCGCACTTCAGGCCGGGGACGTTCCACGCCTTCGAGGCGGACACGAACGTCACCGACCGCCGAGCGACGTCGGACGACAGTGACCAGAACGGCACGTGCCGCGCGGCGCCATATGTCAGCGGCGCGTGCACCTCGTCCGACAGCACGACGACGTCCGAACGTTCCGCGATCTCCGCCATCGCGGACAGCTCACCAGCGGTGAACATCCGCCCCGTCGGGTTGTGCGGGTTGCAGAGCAGGAACGCCGACACGTCTGGCCGCGCCAGCGCCGAGGCCAGCCGGTCCAGGTCGACCGAGGGCCGGCCCGAAGCAGCAAAGACCAGCGGCACCGACACCACACGGCGCCCGACGTACGGGACCGACTCGAAGAACGGCGGATAGGCCGGCGTGAGGAACGCCACCCCCGAGTCCGGCGGCGTCAACACCTCGAGAGCCACCTGGATCCCGCGCATGATGTCCGACACCACGTAAGCCCGCGACGGATCCACAGCGACCCCGTACCGAGCAAGCGCGAACGACGCGAAAGCGGAAGGCAGCTCGCCCACCCACGGATAGCCCGTGTCGCCCCGGTCGACGAACGAGTGCAGCACCTCGCGGATCGGCGGCGCGAGCGGGTAGTCCATCTCCGCCACCCACACCGGCAGCACGTCCGGCGGAAACGCCCGCCACTTCTCCGACTGCCGCTCGCGCAACGCGGACAAGGACAGGTCGTCGTACAAGGACGAGCTCACGGCTCCACCCACTCCCCATTCGCGCCGAACCGGCTCAATGTCTCCGTGTATGACTCCAGCTCGAGGTGCTGCGCCGCCACCCACGCGTCGTCGTAGTACGTGTGCGCGTAGCGATCCCCGCCGTCGCAGATCAGCGTCACCACGCTGCCCTGCCGCCCCGCCGCCAGCAGCTCCGACACCAACCGCAGCGCGCCCCACAGGTTCGTGCCCGTCGAGCCGCCGGAACGACGACCCGTCACCCGCGCGAGATACCGCATCGCCGCGATCGAGGCACCGTCCGGCACCCGCATCATCCGGTCGACGACGGTCGGAACGAACGACGGCTCCACCCGGGGCCGCCCGATGCCCTCCACCCGCGAGCCCACGCCCGTCCGGTCGGCGTCGTTGTACCGCCACCCGTCGTAGAACGCCGACCCTTGCGGATCGACCACGCAGACCCGGGTGTCGTAGCGGCGGTACCGCACGTACCGGCCGATCGTCGCGCTCGTCCCGCCCGTTCCGGCGCCGACGACGATCCACTCCGGCACGGGATGCCGTTCGGCGGACAGCTGCTCGAAGATGCTCTCCGCGATGTTGTTGTTGCCACGCCAGTCGGTCGCGCGTTCGGCGTAGGTGAACTGGTCGAGGTAGTGCCCGCCGGTCGCCTCGGCCAGCCGCTTGGACTCGGCGTAGATGCCGCGCGCGTCGTCGACGAGGTGGCACTTGCCGCCGTACAGCTCGATCAGCGCGATCTTCTCCGGCGACGTCGACGCCGGCATCACGGCGACGAACGGCAGCCCGAGCAGCCGGGCGAAGTACGCCTCGCTCACGGCGGTCGAACCGCTGGAGGCCTCGATGACGGTCGTGCCCTCGCCGATCCAGCCGTTCGTCAACGCGTACAGGAAGAGGGACCGCGCGAGCCGGTGCTTGAGGCTGCCGGTCGGGTGGACCGACTCGTCCTTGAGGTAGAGGTCGATGCCCCACTCGCTCGGCAGCGGGAACACGTGCAGATGGGTGTCGGCGCTGCGGTTGGCGTCGGCCTCGACGCGCCGGATCGCCTCGTTCACCCACGCCCGGTCGAACGCACACCGGCCCTGCGTCGAGTCGCCCGTACATGACATGCGCCGAGAGTAGCCCGTTCCCCGATATAGGCACCTTCTACCGATGCGGCACCTAGACGGCACCGACTTCACTACGGCGGACAAGTCATACGGGAGGGATAGAAATGCGCATAGTCAGACGACTCGCCGTCGGCCTCGTCGTCGGGGCAGGGATGGTCGCCGGCACCAGCGTGCCGGCGCACGCCGCGCCGATCGCCACGTTCGGTGCCGGGGTGCTCACGGTCTTCGGCGACAACCTGGACAACTCGTTCACGGTCAGCCGCGGTACGACCGGCACCATCCTCGTCAACGGCGGCGCGGTCCCGGTCTCGGGCGGGACGCCGCGGATCGAGAACACGACGCTGATCCAGGTCTTCGGGCAGGGCGGGAACGACACGCTCACGCTCAGCGAGCTCAACGGCCCACTGCCCCGCGCCAACCTGTTCGGCTCGGCCGGCAACGACACTCTCACCGGCGGCGCCGGCGCGGACCAGCTGTTCGGGCAGGTGGGCAACGACACCTTGAACGGCGCCGGCGGGAGCGACTTCCTCTTCGGTGGTTCGGAGAACGACACGCTGGTCGGCGGTCGTGGAGCCGACCAGGTGTTCGGCGAGGCCGGAACGGACCGCCTGGTCTGGAATCCGGGCGACGACCGGGACGCGCTCGAGGGCGGTGCGGGGACCGACACGGTCGAGGTGAACGGCGAGGAGAGCGCCGAGCGGTTCACCGCGACGGCCGTGGGTACGCGGGTCCGCTTCGACCGGCTCGGCGCCGCTCCGTTCGCGCTCGACATCGGCTCCTCGGAGGAGCTTTCCCTCGTGGCGAGGGGCGGTGACGACACGTTCGACGCGGTGGGCAACCCGGCGATCAAGCTGCAGGTCGACGGCGGGGCGGGGAACGACACGCTGACAGGCGGCAACGGGGTCGACGTGTTCCTCGGTGGCGACGGTATCGACGTCGTCGACGGCCGGCAGGGCAACGACGTCGCGTTCCTCGGCCCGGGTGACGACGTCTTCGTCTGGAACCCCGGCGACGGCAGCGACGTGGTCGAGGGACAGGACGGGACGGACGAGCTCGGCTTCAACGGCAACGCCGCGAACGAGAAGTTCGAGGCCTCGGCGAACGGCGGCCGGGTGCGCTTCACCCGCGACGTCGGCTTCATCGTCATGGACCTCAACGACGTCGAGTCGATCGCCGCGAACCCGCTCGGCGGCGCCGACACGGTCACCGTGCAGGACCTGTCGGGCACCGACCTGGCGACGTTCCACGCCCAGCTCACCGGCCTCCTCGGCGGCGAGGTCGCCGACCGGGCGCCGGACAACGTGATCGTGCGCGGGACGAACGGCGACGACGTGGTCATCGCGCACGGCGACTCGGAGCTCGTCTCGGTCGAAGGACTGGCGACGCAGGTGAACGTGGTGACGGGCGAGCCCGGCGACCGGCTGGCGTTCTCCGCCTTGTTCGGCGACGACGTCCTGGACGCGACTGGGCTGACGTCGACCGCGCCGCAGCTCGAGGCCGACGGCGGCGAGGGCGACGACGTCCTGATCGGCGGCGACGGCCCCGACATCCTGCGCGGCGGCCCGGGCGACGACGTCCTGCTCGGCGGTCCTGGCCGCGACACCATCGACGGCGGCGAGGGCGACGACGTCGAGCTCGAGCTACGCGGCCGCGAGTGGCTCATCCAGCACGGGAAGTCGGACGTATTGCCTTAGCCCGTTGTGTGAGCCCGACGAGGGAGACGAGTGCCCAGACGCCTTCGAGCAGCAGGAAGCCCCACTGGCGTTCGTGAAACGCGAGCACGGCGAGCACGCTGGCGCCGACGGCGTTGAGCAGGAGGTAGGGAAGCGAGTTGGCGTCGACGACCTTGGCCTGGGAGAGCACGAACGCTCCGAGGACGAGGACGGCGCCAACGAGCTGGACGATCTGTTCGGTCATGGTGTGGTGCGGGCCGTCTTTACACCACCGGGTACGGCTCGCTACTCGTCCGGGTCAGCCCCAGACCGGAGCCGACCAGTCGATCGTGTCACACCTCGCGGCGCGGCGGCTGGTGAGCTTCCTCACCCGGCTGGGCGTCGAGCGCCTCGTCTTCCTTGCGGGCGGACTCGTCGATGCGGTGCTGGACCTTGCGGAACGCCTTCGACAGCTCGGCGCCGGCTTCGGCGCCGCGCTGGCGGAGCAGCAGCCAGGACAGGCCGGCGGTGAAGACGATCGCGAGCATCGCGACCAGCCAGACCGAGACCTGGCTGCCGAACAGGACGTACAGCACGCCGAAGCAGCCGGCGAAAACGGCCGCCCGGAGCAGGCTGTAGATCAGGAACGTTCTCATGGTCCGTCCAGTGTCTCTCCGAGGATCTCGGCCAGGCGCGGGGGGTCGATGTTGCCACCGGAGACGACCGCGACGACGTCGCCAGGCGGGAGCGAGCCGGAGTGGGCGAGGTAGGCAGCGACGGCGATCGCGCCGCCCGGCTCGGCGACGAGCCGGGACTCGGTCGCGAGCGTACGGACGGCGTGCCGGATCTGGTCCTCGGTCACGGTCAGGACCCCGTCGACCCGTTCGCGGATGTGGGCCAGCGTGAGCTCGCTGACGCCGACGCGGACCGAGTCGGCGATCGTCCGGTACGTACGGTCGACGGGCCAGGTGACGCGTTCGCCCACCTCGAGGCTCTCCTGGAGCTCGGCGGCGAACTTGGGCTCGACCGCGATGACCCTGGTCTCCGGGGAGAGCGCCTTGACGGCGGTCGCGATCCCCGACACGAGGCCGCCGCCACCCGTCGGCACGAGCACGGTCCCGGCCGACGGCAGATCCACGAGGATCTCCAGGCCGATCGTCCCCTGCCCCGCGATGACGTCCGGGTGGTCGAACGGCGGAACGATGACGTACCCGTGCTCCTCGGCCAGCGCGAGGGTGCGCGGCTCGCGGTCCTGCGGAGGCACGATCACGACCTCGGCCCCGAGAGCACGAGTGCGCTCGACCTTGACCCGAGGGCTGCCCTCGGGCATGACCGCGACGGCCTTGACGCCGTAGTGCCGGGCAGCGAGCGCGGTGGCCTGCGCGTGGTTGCCGCTGGAATGGCTGATGATTCCCCTGGCGCGGACCTCGGGCGCGAGCTTGCCGACGGCGTTCAGCGCGCCGCGGATCTTGAAGGCGCCGATGACCTGCAGGTTCTCCGGTTTGAGCCAGAGCCGGTCCGCCCAGAGGGTGGGAACGAGCGGGGTACGGACGATGCCGCCCCGGATCCGTTCAGCGGCGGCCTGGACATCGGCGAGGCTGATCAGCGTCACATCGCGACCGTACCGGTCTCTACCCGAGATGAGTTCGCCCGACCTTGCAACCATTCGCGGGCTACGCTCGTTCTTACGGGGCATGGAGTGAGAAGGGAAAGGTCAGGCTAGTGCAGCGAGCTTTGCCGATTCTGATCCTGGTCGCGCTGGCGATCTACTGCCTCGTGGACGTGGTGCAGAGCCCGGCCGACCGTGTGCGCACGATGCCACGCTGGGCGTGGGCGCTGGTGATCGTGGCGATCCCGCTGATCGGGTCGATCGGCTGGCTGGTGGCCGGCCGACCGCGCAACGACCGCGCGCCGCTCGTCGGCGCCGGCCCGGGCGGGTACGGCGGCCTGCCCGGCGACGAGCCCCGGCGCGTGGTGGCGCCGGACGACGACCCGGAGTTCCTGAACAAGCTCAAGCAGCAGCAGCTGTCCAAGGAGAAGGAGCGGCTGCGCAAGTGGCAGGACGAGCTGGAGCGCCGCGAGCGTGACCTCGGCGAGGACTCCAAGTCGCCGGACGAACGTCCCGATCAGCCCTAGCCTCGAGGGTGCGCCGCTGGCAGGGTGACCGCCATGAGCACTGAGACGAACGCCCAGCCGCCTGTCGTGTCCCTCGAAGAGTGGCAGAAGGCGCGGGACGAGCTCCTGGTCGCCGAGAAGGAAGCCACCCGCGCGTTGGACGCCCTCGCCGCACGCCGGCGCCGGCTGCCGATGACCGCGTTCGCGAACGACTATCCGTTCGAGGGCCCGGACGGCACGAAGACGCTGCTCGAGCTGTTCGACGGCCGGCGGCAGCTGGTGGTGTACCAGTTCATGGACAACGGGCCGGACGCGTACTGCCCTGGCTGCACCAACTTCACCAACAACGTGCCGGCGTACGCGCCGTCGGAGCTCGCGAACTACGACATCTCCTGGGCCACGGTCTCGAACATGCCGCTAGCCCAGATCGAGGCCTACAAGCTGCAGATGGGCTGGACGCTGCCGTTCTACTCCTCGCGCGGCACCACGTTCGCCGACGACTGCGGCGCGGGCGGCGGCTTCATGCTGACCGCGTTCCTGCGCGACGGCGACGAGGTCCACCGGACGTACAACACGACGTCGCGCGGCGTCGACCGGGTCCTGTTCACGCACAACATCCTCGACGTCACGCCGTTCGGCCGCCAGGAGGAGTGGGAGGACTCCCCCGCCGGCTGGCCGCAGCACCCGACGTACGGCTAGAGCAGGTTCCGCAAGTCGGCGGCGCTGGCGGATGGGGCACCGAGGCCGCTTTACCTGGCGAATGGGTGCTTTACGTGGCGCGCATCCCACGTAGAGTGGCAAATGATCATGTAAACATGATCATTCGCCCGCCGCTGCGTCGCCTCCAGCCACGTTCGTCACAGGCGCTGGAGCAGGGTCAACACCCGTTCGGCCTGGCGATCCGCGGTGCCCGGTGGGTTGCGGGGCTCGGCCGGACCGCCCGGCAGCAGCAGCCGCAGCCAGAACATGGCCCACAGCCGGCGGGCGGCCAGGTAGCGCGAAGAGTCCACGTCGAAGCGCGCGGCGAACTCCTCCAGCGGCACCTCGCGCGTGGCGAGATGCTCGGCGAAGATCGCCAGCTCGGTGGCCGGATCGGAGATCGTGGCGTCCTCGAAGTCGACGATCCGCACCCGGCTGCCGTCCCACAGGTAGTTGGCGAGGTTCGGGTCGCGATGACCGAGGACGAGCGCGTCCGGCCGCGTCCGCAGCAGTGCCGGGTCCGGCCCGGTCCACCACTCGACGGCGGCGTCGTACGCGGAAGCGGTCACCCCGCACGAGGGGCGCGGGCCGTCGACCAGCATCCGCCCGAAGCGCAGGTCGTCCACCCAGGCACACACCGCCGGCAGCCCGGCGATCGGCACTGCCCAGAGCCGCGTGAGAGCCGAAGCCAAAGCGTCGAGCTGGGACGGCGGGACCGGCGAGCCCGGGATGACCGCCATCACGACCTCAGGCGGCACCGTCTCGAGCGACGCCGACAACGGCAACGGCGCCAGCCCCGGCGAATGAAGAGCCAGGTGCCGGAGCACGGCCCACTCCCGCAGATGCTCGCCCCGAGACCAGGAGACGTACCGCTTGGTCAGCGTCGTCCCGGAGAACATCAGCGCATGCGTGTGCAGCGTCAGATGCCGGAGTAGGAGTGCAGGCCGGAGAACAGGATGTTCACGCCGATCAGGTTGAACAGCAGGCAGGCGTAGCCGGCCAGGGAGATCCAGGAGACCTTGTTCCGCCAGCCGGCAGTCGAGCGCGCGTGCAGGTACGCGGCGAAGACGACCCACGTGATGAACATCCACGTCTCCTTGGGGTCCCAGCCCCAGAACCGGCCCCACGCCCGCTCCGCCCAGATCGCGCCGCAGATCAGCGCGAACGTCCAGACCGGGAACGCGAACGCGTGCAGCCGGTACGCCACCCGGTCGATCGCCTCGGCCGAAGGCAATCGGGACAGGATCCCGCCCAACGGCGCGCCCGACGAGACGGCGCGACGTTCGCCGCGGGCCTTCACCAGCTGCAAGACCGAGGCGAACGCCCCGACCGAGAATACGCCGGTCGCGAGCGCCGCCGCCGACACGTGGATGATCAGCCAGTACGAGCGCAGCGCCGGGATCAGCCCGGACACCGGCGTGTACAGCAGGATCAGCGCGACCATGACCACCAGCAGGATGAACGCGGTGATCGGCAGCCCCAGCCAGCGAATCCGCAGCCGGGGCAGGAACGCGAGGTACACGACGGCGATCACGAACGCGCCGGTCGTGGTGAACTCGTACAGGTTGCTCCACGGCACCCGCTCGGCCGCCAGCCCGCGGCACAGCACGGCCGCACCCAGCAGCAAGGTCGCGAGGATCGACAGCGCGACCCCGATCCGCCCGAACCGGTCGCCGCGGTCGTCCGCGGGAGCCTCGACAGCAGGAGAGGAGTCCGGGACCGGCGCGCCGGCGCCGACCGGCACCGCCGTACGGACGGCGACAGCGGCCGCCGACGTCTTCCGCTCCCGCGTCAACGCCCACTCCGCCGCGTACGCCAGCATCGCCAGCGCGAACACCGCCGAGGCGGAGTACATGAAGTTGTTGGACAGCACCGCGAACGTGGCGGTCACCGCTCCTCCTCAGCCGATCCAACCCGAGCCTGCATCGTTGCCGTGAGCTTGTCGATCTCCGCGCCGAGCTCCCCGCCCTCGGTGCGGTCCAGGCCCGCAACCTCGACGACCGTACGCCCGTCGACCTCGGATACCCGCACCCAGGCCCGGCGGCGACGTACTACAAGGGATAGTAGCAAGCCGCTCAGCGCCAGCACCGCCCCCACGAGCACCACGGGCGTCCCCGGGTCGCGGCTGATCTGCAGGTTGACCCAGCGCGAGTAGCCCTCGAACGTCACCGTGCCCGCACCCGACGGCAACGTGACGGTCTCGCCCGGCACCATCTGATACCGCACCGGCTCACCGTTCGACACCCGGAACTGGGTGAGCTTCGACGTGTCCAGCCGGTACACCGACTGCGGGATGCCGTTGTCCAGGCCCAGATCGCCGTGGTACGCGGTGAGGAACACCGCCGGCGCGACCGCGTCCGGGAACGCCGAGATCGGCCCACGCTGCGGGTCGAGCACCGCTGTCGGCGCGAAAATCCCTTGCAGGCCTAGCTGTTCGGGCCGCGCGTCCGGCACCTTCACCACGCCGGTCGAGCTGAAGTTGCCGTCCTGCGGGAGGAACGGGGTCGGCCCGGTGAACGCGACGTCGCCGTTCCCGTCGCGCACCGTGAAGCGCGGCGCGTACCCGTGCCCGATCAGGTGCACCCGCGAGCCGTCGATCTCGAGCGGGTGGTTGAGCCGCAGGTGGTACTCCCGCGGCTTGTCGCCGGGCGTCGGAACGTACGACAGCTGCGCGTCGAACTCGCGCGCGGCGCCGCGCTGCTCGCCCTGCGTCTCGAACCGTACGGTGAACTTCTCGACCTTCAGCGAGAACGGCGCGAGGCTCTGCTCGTCGAACAGCCGGCCGCCCTGATAGCCGTCGTACTGCGTGACGGTGTTGGAGAAACCGTTCCCCACGACGACCAACGCCGTGCCCTTGAAGCCGAACAGCGTGCCGATCGCGGCGCCGAGCAAGACGACCACGACCGCGAGGTGGAAGACCAGGTTGCCGACCTCGCGCAGGTAGCCGCGCTCGGCCGCCAGCGACGAGCCGTCGTCGACGACCCGGAACCGCCCCGCCTTCAACGCCTCGCCCGCGGACGCGAGCACCGCGGCGGACTCGGTGGAGGAGTCGAACGAGCGGTGCTCCGGCATCCGGTCCAGGTGCCGCGGCGCCGCCGGCGGGCGAGCCCGGAGCGCGCGGACGTGCTGGAACGTACGCGGGACAATGCAGCCGATCAACGAGACCAGCAGCGCGAGGTAGATCGCCGCGAACCACGGCGCACCGAAGACGTCGAACAGTCCGAGCGCGTTGTAGAACGACCCGAGGCCGGGGTTGTCCCGGCGGAACTCGACGACCGAGACCGGGTTCACCTGTCGCTGCGGGAGAATCGACCCCGGCACCGACGCGACCGCGAGCGCGAACAGCAGCAGCAACGCCGTCCGCATCGAGGTCAGCTGCCGCCACATCCAGCGGGCGAACTCGACCGGCTTGAGTGGCGGAGCCGACGGCTTGTCCGGCGCTTCCTGCGCCGGCACGGTGTCCAGGGGCGGAGTCTGCATGGTCACACCACTGTCTCGAAGCCGCTCACGAGCTGCCGCAGCGGCCCCACGACGTCGTCCCACGCGCCGGTGACGAGCAGCACGCCGACCGCGATCAGCAGCACACCACCGGCGCGCGTCACCCACTGCTGGTGCCGGCGCACCCACTTCAGCGTGCCGACCAGCTTGCGGAATCCGATCGCCACCAGGATGAACGGGATGCCGAGCCCGAACGCGTACGCCACCATCAGCAGCGCGCCGCGGCCAGCCGTCCCCTCGTTCGCCGCGAGCGTCGCCACGACGCCGAGCGTCGGCCCGATGCACGGCGTCCAACCGAGGCCGAACAGCACGCCCAGCAGGGGCGCGGCGCCGAGACCGACGGCGGGCACGTTGTGGATGCGGAAGTCGCGTTGCAGGAACGGGACGAGCCCGACGAACGCGAGCCCGAGCACGATCGTGACGACGCCGAGCACGCGGATGATCACGTCGTCGTACTCGCCGAGGAACGCGCCGAGCGCGCCGAACAGAGCGCCTGCCGACACGAAGACCAGCGCGAAGCCGGCGACGAACAGCAGGGCGCCGGTGACCATGCGGCCCTTCTTCGCCGACTCCAGATCGGCGCCGGAAAGCCCTGTGACGTAGGACAAGTAGCCTGGCACGAGCGGGAGCACGCACGGCGAGAGGAACGACACCAGGCCCGCCGCGAGCGCGACCGGGATCGCCAACGCGAGCGAGCCCGACAAGGCCAGCTCGGCGAAGCTGTCACCGATCGACGCGAGGTTGTTCATTTACTTCGCCACGACGTCCAGCACGATCTGTTCCAGCGTCGTCTTCGTCACTGGTCCGAGCACACGGGCCGCCGCCCTGCCCTCGGCGTCGATCACGAGCGTGGAAGGGATCCTGCTCGGCGGCAGCGTGTCGCGGAACGCGAGCAGCTGGTCGCCGTCGGGGTCGTACACGCTCGGGTAGGGGACCTTGAACGTGCGGACGAACGCGTTCGCCGGGCCCTTGTCGTTGTCGCGGGTGTTGATACCGATGAACTGAACACCCTTGCTGGCAAGGGCTTTCGACGCCTCAGTGAGGTCGGGCGCCTCCTTGCGGCAGGGCGGACACCACGAGCCCCACACGTTCAGCACGACGACCTTGCCCTTGTAGTCGGCGAGCGAGACCTGCTTGCCGTCGAGGTCTTCGCCCTGCAGGTTGGCGACCGCCTTGCGTTCGGCCGGCTTCATCGTGGTCACGGTGCCGTTGCCCGAGACGTAGCGGACGTCGGAGTCGGCACCGGTTCCCGCTCCTGGGGTGCTGCAGCCGACCAGCGCCGCGGCGAGCGCGGCGGCGACGATCAGCTTGCGGACGGACATCACGCCCCCGCGACGAACTTCTTCGTGACGCGGACGGGCAGCAGGTCGGCCGCCGGCTCGGAGTACGTCACCGAGGCGATCCGCTCGTCCTCGTAGGTGAAACTGGTCAGGCTCGCGAGCGAGCACTGGCGCTTGCGCGGGTCGTGCCAGAGGTGCCTGCCCTCGACGTACGACCGCACGGTCCAGATCGGCAGCTGGTGGGAGACGAGCAGTGCCTCGTGGCCTTCGGCGTCGCGGCGCGCGTCGGCCATCGCCGCGAGCATGCGGACGACGATCTCGCGGTACGCCTCGCCCCAGGACGGGCGGAACGGGTTGCGCAGGTGCCACCACGACTGCGGCTTCTTCAGCGAGCCGTCGCCGACACCGAACGTCTGGCCCTCGAAGACGTTCGCCGCCTCGATCACCCGCGGGTCGGTGCCGATGTCCTTGCCCAGCGCGGTGGCGATCGGCTCGGCCGTCTCCTGCGCGCGCTCGAGCGGCGAGGCGACGACGCGCACGATGTCGCGGTGGGCGACGGTCTCGGCGACGCGTTCGGCCATCTTCAGTCCGAGCTCGGACAGGTGGTAGTTCGGCAGCCGGCCGTAGAGGACCTTCGTCGGGTTGTGCACCTCGCCGTGCCGGAGCAGGTGGACGATGGTCGTGGTCACGAGGTGGCCTCCGGTTGCGCGGCCGCGGCCGCTCGGGCCGCGTCGGGGACCGCGGCGGCGATCCGTTCCAACGCGGCGTCGTCATGGGCGGTGCTGACGAACCAGGCTTCGTACGCGCTGGGCGGCAGGTGGACCCCACCGTCGAGCATCGCGTGGAAGAACGCCTTGAAGCGATGCAGCTCCTGCGACCGGGCGTCTTCGAAGTTCCGTACGACGGGCACCACGGTCGGGTCTACGAAGAAGACGCTGAACAGGTTCCCCGCGAACTGTGCGAGATGCGGCACACCCTCCTTCGTCAGCGCCTCGCCGACGATGCGGGCGACCTCGTGCGCGGTCTGGTCGAGCACGGGGTAGACGTCCTCGGTGGCGAGCCGCAGCGTGGTGAGGCCCGCGGTGGTCGCGATCGGGTTGCCCGACAACGTCCCGGCTTGGTAGACGGGGCCGGCCGGCGCGAGCTGCGCCATGTACTCGGCCTTGCCGCCGAACGCCGCCGCGGGGAAGCCGCCGCCCATCACCTTGCCGTAGGTGAACAGGTCGGCCTCGACGCCGTCGATGCCGTACCAACCCCGCCGGCTGACGCGGAAGCCGGTCATCACCTCGTCGGAGACGAACAGCGCGCCGGCGGCGTGGCAGGTGTCGCGGAGGAACGCGTTGAAGCCGGCCTCGGGTGGGACCGCTCCCATGTTGCCCGGCGCCGCTTCGGTGATGAGGCAGGCGATCTCCGCGCCGTACTGCTCGAACGCCGCGGTCACGGCCGCCCGGTCGTTGTACGGCACGACGATCGTGTCCTGGGCCTGCGCGCCGGTGACGCCCGGGGAGTCGGGCAGGCCGAACGTCGCGACGCCCGATCCCGCCTGGGCGAGGAGCGCGTCGACGTGGCCGTGGTAGCAGCCGGCGAACTTCACCACCTTGCCGCGGCCGGTGACGCCGCGGGCGAGGCGGATCGCGGACATCGTGGCCTCGGTTCCGGACGAGACGAAGCGCACCTGGTCGATCGGGGTCCGCGCGACGATCTCCTCGGCGAGCTCGACCTCGGGCACGGTCGGGGTGCCGTACGACGTCCCGTTCGCGACCGCTTGGGTCACGGCCGCGATGACCTCGGGGTGCGCGTGTCCGAGAATGGCCGGGCCCCAGGAGCCGATCAGGTCGACGTACTCGGTGCCGTCGGCGTCCACGAGGTACGGACCGTACGCTTTCGTCACGAACCGTGGCGTTCCGCCTACCGCGCGAAATGCCCGCACAGGTGAATTAACCCCTCCTGGCGTGACAAGCCGGGCGCGATCGAACAAAGAGGCCGAAGCGGGTGTCCTGGAAGGCGACTCTGGAGTAACGTTCGTCGCCGCAGGGATGGAAGACGCAGGGTGGGGCTTGGTCACCGGGCCATTGTCACCGAGCCCCCTGAAACAGGAGTTGCCCGGGTTGCGTGTGATGCGTAACCCACGTGTAGCCGGGTCGTTGTATGCCGGGATCTACTGAGGGCAGCTCCTGGGTGCGTTTTTGGACCGGGACTTTGGGGAGGACCGCCGCATGCCACGGGGCCGTGGCCGTCACAAGCAGCTGCGGGCGCGCGCATTCTTGCCGTCGCTCGTTGCCCTTCCGTTGACTCTTCTCGTGGGCGCGTGGGCGATCAACGCCATGCAGGGCCCAACGTCGCCTACGGACACGGGTGCCGACCGCAAGCCGGTCGCGAAGACCCAGCCGCCGGTCGTTCCGCCGGTTCCGGACAACCCGTACATCGACCCGGCGCACGCGCCCGGTCGGTCCGGTGAGCTCGGGCTCGGCGTCGGAACGGCGACCGCCGCGGACGTCGTCGGCACGCTCAAATCGACGGGGATTCCCGCGTCGGCGTTGCGGGCGTACGCGCTCGCCCAGGCCGCGATGGTCGAGGGCGACGAGCCCTGCCATCTGCCCTGGACGTTGATGGCCGCGATCGGCCGGGTCGAGTCGAACCACGGGCGCGTGGACGAGTCCACCTTGACCCGCCAGGGCAAGGCCGTACCCGCGATCGTCGGGCCGTCGCTCGACGGCGGGCCGGGGCTGCCGCACGTGGCCGACACCGACGAGGGCGCTTTCGACCAGGACGGCTCGTTCGACCGCGGCGTGGGACCGATGCAGTTCCTGCCGGAGACGTGGCGGTCGATCGGGATCGACGCCGACCGCGACAGCAAGCTCGATCCGCAGGATGTGGACGACGCGACGCTCGCCGGGGCCGTGTATCTGTGCTCGGGCTCTGACGATCTGGCGACCTCGTCTGGATTGAAGACGGCGCTGGGCCGGTACAACTCCTCGCCCGAGTACGCGGACCTGGTGGTCGCGGTGAAGACGGCGTACGAGGCGGGCGAGTGGCAGCAGGTCGCCGACGGGCGGCAGTTACCTCCGCCGCCGAAGACGCCGGGATCGCCGGATCCGGGTGCGCCGGACCCCGCGCCTTCGGGTGACTCGCAGGCGCCTCCCGGACCGGACGCGCCTGGGCCGGACCCCGTTCCGACGGGTGGCCCTGCGCCTGGGCCGGATCCCGCGCCGACGGGCGGGCCGAAGCCTGACCCCTCTTCGCCGGTACCGGGACCCGTTCCCTCGAAGGATCCGAAGCCTTCGCCGAACGATCCCCGCCCGGAGCCGCCGAAGCCGGGTCCGACCAAGCCGGCTCCGTCGCCTTCGCCGACCTCCGATGACGACGACGGTGGGCTCGAACTGCCACTTCCGTTGCCACCATTGCCCATCCCGCTTCCCCTGTTGCTGGCACCCGTGTAGAAAGATCTGTGCCTACACGGCACCCCGAGCTGGCTCGGCGCCCTCACCCCCCCGGGCGCGCCGAGCCGCACCGCCGCCGCAGCGCCTGGTTACCTCCCCCCCGACCCGGCGCTGCGGCGGTGTTAATTTGCCGAACAGAGTTCGGCGGGTCGTGCGCTTTTACGCGCACGACCTCTTAGCCCGACTGTCCGTCGGTTCGCCTCGTTGCTCGCATCACCTTGGTCGCGTAGATGCCCAAGGGCAGGATGGCTACTCCGTTGACGAGGAAGAGGAGGGCTGTGGTGAGCCAGTTGGCTCCTAAGGCGAACCAGGCGAAGACTGCTATGGCGCTGAGCTCGGCCAGCAAACCTACGACGCCGGTTACTGTTGCTCGGGCTCTTCCTTGGATCGCGTGCTGGACTTGGGACTCGAGGACCAGCTGGACCAGGTGGTACGTGCCGATGCCGAGACCTACTGCCACCACTCCCGGGACCGAGCCCCACAATGCTCCGCCGACTATCAGCGCTGTGGTCAGCAGGACGGGGATCAGTACTGGTTGCCAGCGGGCCACGATGAGGGCGGCCGCGATCATGGCGAGGGTCGGTACGAGGTTCAGCCACACGATGTCCGCGGTCGCGATCCCGTACTCGCGCCCCAGCAGCGGGAAGTACTCGTCGAACGCCAGCAGGCCCGGCACCACTCCCGCGATCAGGACGAGCCGGCGCAGCACGGGCGAGTGCACCGCCTCGCCCACGCCCGACCTCAGCGTCGACAGGTAGCCCCGGATCCCGCCCTCCTCGCCGACCTCCTCCACCCGGGGCGTCTCGGGGAAGCTCAGCACCACCGGGATCTGCAGCAGGCAGACCGCCATCGACACAAGGCCGACGAGGAGGTAGCTGCCCGACGCCATCAGCGGGATCGCGGCGGCCGCTGCCACGATGCTGCCGACGTTCTCCGCGGCGGACGAACGGCCGAGCAGCCTTGTGTAGAAGGACGTCTGACCGACAGCGGCCAGCTCGTCGTAGACGAGTGCCTCGAGCGTTCCCGACGTCAACGCGCCCTTGACGGACCACAGGACGAAGCCGAGCGCGAACGCCCAGTACGACGGGAAGAACACCCACAGGCCGAAGCCCACAGCACGGACGACCGCCGCCACCGCGAGCAGCTTGCGACGAGACACCCGGTCGGCCAGCGCGCCCAGCGGCACTTCGAGCAGCAGGGCGCCCGCGGACCAGATCACGAACAGCGACGAGATCTCGCTGGTCGACAGGCCGGTGTCGGCGAACAGCAGCGCGTACACGGGGTACAGCACGATCGCGTCGTCGAGCCCGGAGAACGCGACGAACCGGCGACCGATCCGCCGGACGGGATCAGGGGTGGCTCATAATCGATGGGTCATGCCGGGGAGCGTACCCGCGACCTGATCGAACGGCACGCCGTTTACCGCTCCCCCTCAGCTGGACCTGATCGCGTCGAGGTTCTTCGGCTGGGTGAGTCGCCAGTGGTTGCCGGACGGGTCGCGGAAGGCGGCGTCGATGCCGTAGAAGCGGTCCTCGGGCTCCTCGATGAACTCGACGCCCTTGGCCTTGAGCTCGTGGAACGTCGCCCAGCAGTCGTCGGTCGCCATCGAGCCGAGACCCAGGTAGCCCTTGGCGATCAGGCCGCGCAACTGCTCGGCCGTCTCGCCGTCCACGACCGGTGCGTCGGGGACGACGAGCATCATCGGCAGGTCCTGCTGGGGCGGGTAGACGGTGAGCCAGCGGAAGCCATCGCGCTCCATGTCGATGCCCTCCTTGAAGCCCAGGGTGTCGACGTAGAAGGTCTTCGCCTCGTCGAGGTCGAGAACGTTCAAGCACACCAGGGCGAATCCGGTGATCATCGGCTGTCTCCTCAGGAGCTGGGACGTCGGCAGGCCTTGGCACATCAGCTTGCCAGGAACTCGCTGAGGACTGGGTTCAGCACGGCGGCTTGGACGTCGTGGTCCTGGCCGGCGAGCGTGGCGGCCTTCGCGTTCGGGATCGCGCCGGCGAGGGCCGCGGCGGCCTCGCGCATGAACGCCGGGCTCTGGTCGCCGTCGAGCACGAGCGTCTTCGCGCGGATCTTCGCGAACGTCTCCGCGGGGATCCGGTCGTCCCCGAGGCAGGCGGCGTCGTACGCGAGCGTGAGGGCGAGGCGCCTGCCGATCTCCCAGTACGGCGAGTGCTTCATGCCGGCGATCATCTCGTCGGGGAGGCCGACCTGGCGCATGAACAGCGCGACGGCTCCGTCGCGGTCGTCCTGCGCGAGGGCAGCGGCGAGGTCCGCGCGGTACTTCTTGGCGCGGGCGAGCAGGCCCTCGTCGTTCAGGTAGGGCGCCTCCCAGAGAACGACGTGGCTGAAGTCGAGGCCCGCCGCCGCGGCGTGGGCCGTGAGGGCGGCGCCGGAGGACAGGCCGAGGACGGCAGCCCGGCCGGTGACGTCGAGCAGGGCTTGGAGATCCTCGATCTCCCGTTCGACGGCGTACGGCAGGGTGTCGGTGCTGTCGCCGCGGCCCCTGCGGTCGTAGTTGTAGACGGTCGCGACCTCGGCGAGCCCGTTCGCCAGCCCGGCGTCGACCATGCGGTCGCAGCTGCCGCCGCTGACGAGGATCAGGCTCGGACCGGCGCCGAGCTTGTCGTACGCGATCGTGGTGCCGTCTTTGGAGGTGACGGTTTCCATGGTGGTTTCTCCTTGGCTCGTTGGTGTTTCTCGAGCCTAGGGAGAGGTCGGTCGGGGTGGCTTCTCGAAAAGTGCTCAACCCACCGGGCGGGTGAAGCGCTTGACGAAGCAGCCCGGGAGCCTGGCCAGGTCGTCGTGGCCGTCGCGGTCCCGGTAGGCGGTGGGGCTGTCGCCGACGAACCTTCGGAACTGGGTGCTGAAGGAGCCGAGGCTGGTGAACCCGACGGCCAGGCAGACGTCGGTGACGGTGAGCTCGTTCTTGCGCAGCAGCGCCTTGGCCCGTTCCATCCGGCGGCTCATCAGGTACTGGTGCGGGGTCTCGCCGAACGTGGCCTTGAACGACCTGGCGAAGTACGCGCGGGAGACGTGTGCGGATCTGGCGAGCGCGGGGAGATCCAGCTGCTCCGCGTAGTCCCGGTCGATCAGGTCGCGGACGCGGAGCAGGTGCCGCGCCAACGGGACCGGGCTCGCCATCGCTAGCGCCGAGCTAGCCGGTCGAGGTCGAGGCGGAGTGGGAACGGCTCCCGCGTGAGGAACTCCCCCGTTACCGCGGGCGCCTCCTGGTAGGCCTCGAACGCGGGCGCCAGGTGGTACGCGGCCAGGCTGAGCGGTGGATCGAGGTCGATCACCCAGTAGTGCGGGATCCCCGCCTCGGCGTACTCGACCGGCTTGAGCACCCGGTCGACCCGCTTCGTGCCGGGCGACAGGACTTCCACGGCGAGGCGGACGTGTTGGGCCTCGAGCTTCTTGATCGAATCCACTGTCGCGGTCGTCGTCACGAGGACATCCGGCTGCCGGACTGTGGGCGGGAACTCACGTTCCAGGATGACATCTGATTGGGAGAGCACCTCCCAACCTTCGGGAAGCTGGTCGGCCAACTGGCGCATGAGGCCGAAGATCGCGCGTTGATGAAGAGGGACCGCGGAGTTCAAGATGAGCCGGCCTTCTTGCAGCTCAGCGTTCCGATACGGGAACTCTTCGCCGAGCGCGAAGAACTCCTCGAGGTTCATCAGCTGCCCGCTGAACGGCGCGGTGCTCATCGGATCTCCATGGACCAAGCGTAGACGTTTCCACATTCCCACCCCTAGGTGATCGGACAGTCACGGTGAGCGGGAAACGCTAGCCAGTTCAGCAAAGACGCGGTTTCAGCTGTCCACAGGCCTGGGGTAGTCGCGGCGGACGGCGGTGATCATGGTGTCTCGCGAGACCGGGCCGCCGAAGCGCAGCCTGTCGTACGCGGTGAACGGGGGCTCGAGCTCGTCCAGCTCGTCGACCGCCTCGTGCAGGGACGCCAGCCAAGCGGCCGACTCCGCCTGGGGCGAGGCCAGCAGAGCCGAGATGCGCTCGGTCAGCACGTCCTTGCGCTGGATCGTGCGCGGCGAGACCGTCCACAGGCACACGTACTGGCCGGACAGGTACGACGACCACTCCTCCTTGCCGACCGCCTCGTCGTCGAACTGCGCACGGAACCAGTCCGGCAACAGCGACAACCCGCCCGCGGTGTCGCCCAACGACAGCAGGTCCGCGTGCACCATCTCCGTGCCGTCCGACCGCAGGTAGCTCGGCAGCGGCACCAGACCTGCGAGCATCGACGACCGCACGTCGTCGGCCGTCAGCGACCGACCCGAAACCACCGACTCGACCGTCGAGAAGTACGTCGAGACGTACGCGTCGTCCTCCGGGGTCATCGGGTGCGAACCGTTGACCTCCACGTACCTCGCCAGCACCTGCTCCCGAAGTGTCATGCCCAGCAAGCTACGCCCGACCACCGACAAGCGAGGCCAGCACGCCGCGGTGATCGGTCCCCGGCACCGTGACCAGCGACACCGACGAGACCCCCAGCGACGCGGTCACCAGCACGTGGTCGATCGCGAACAGCGGCGGGTACGAGCGCCCCAACGGCCACGTCGGCTGCACGCCGGCCCCCGCCACATCGGCCGCGTCGAGATAGCCCAGCTCGTCCAGCGCACGCATCGCGGGATGGTCCGGCGTCGCGTTGAAGTCGCCCGCCACGACGACGCGCTTGCGCCGGTCGACCGTCAGCGCCTTCGCCAGCGCCACGTGGTCGGACTGCCAGCGCGAGTTGTCTCCGATCGGGATCGGCGGGAACGGATGCACCGCGTAGAACCGCAACGGCCCGTCCGGCAACGTGATCGTCGTCGAGATGCTCCGGAACGACATCCCCGGCACCTGCACTCCGGGCGACAACGGGAACCGGCTCCAGACGCCTGCCCCGCTCGCGCCGGTCTCCTCGGCCAGCGCCGAGTACTTCAGCACCTTGTGGATCCCCGCCGCCTGCAGAGCCTTCACCGCGTCGGGCGTGAGCTCCTGGATCGCCACCACGTCCACCTTGGCGCGGGTGATCTCCCGCACCAGGGCGGTGGCGTCGGCCCGCCCGTACTCGAGGTTCTGCGTCAGCACCGTCAGCTTGTCGCCGTACCGGGGCGCGTCCTCGACGTAGAACGGCATCAGCCACAGCCCGTGCGCCACCAGGCCGAGGACCGAGACGCCGCCAATCACGAGCGGCCCCGCGCGCCGCGACAGGGCCGCGGCCACGATCGACCACAGCAGCGGGACGCCGTAGAGCAGCGCGGCGAACGGCGCCAGCCCGACCGCGACAGCCGCCGGCCCGTCGCTCACCCCGAAGGCGCGGAGCAGCGACGTACCCAGCGCGACCAGCAAGAACGGCGCCACGACCACGCCCGCGATCTTCAACCCCGTGTGCACGCAGGCCATCCTGGCCGAGCCGCGCGCCAACCGCGACCGCGAGGTGCCCGCCGCGTGCCCTTGCGCGCCTGGCTGGGCGGTGCGACGTTCGACGGATACTCGGAGGAGGCACCATGCCCACCATTCCCCGACGCGACGTGCTCGCCGGCGCCGCCGCGTTCGCAAGTTTCGCCACCGTCGCGTTCCTCCCGGGAACGGCCGCCGCCAGCACGCGGCGCCGCCCGGGCGCGGCCGCCGCACCCAATCTCAGCCTCGGCGACCGCGCGGTCGTCGGGAAGGTCAACGCCAAGCGTGCCCTGCGCGACCTGCACTACCTGTCGAACGTGATCGGCGCGCGGATCAGCGGCACGCCTGCCGAGCACCGCGCCGCCCAGTTCATCGCGCACGAGATGCGCCGCCTGCAGTACGACGTGACGCTGCAGCCGTTCGCCGTCGACGACAAGTTCATGGGCTCGCTGAAGGTCGGGCGCGACGCCTGGCACACCGGCTCGTCGCCGAACGGCGCGCTGAACGTCAGCGTGGCCGGCCCGGTCGTCGAGGGCAAGCAGGGCGGCGCGACCGACTACCCGGAGAACGTCGCCGGCCAGCTCGTGCTGATCGACCGCGGCGTCGCCGGCGGTCCCGACCCGGACAGCTCCCAACGCGTCGCACTCGCGGTGTCCCGCGGTGCCCGGGGCGTGCTGCTGGTCGGCGTGCAGACCGCGCCACCGTTCAAGGCCGGCGCGTTCTCGCCGCGCTTCCCGACGACGTACCCGGTGCCGATCCTCGGCCTCGGCCAGGCGCACGGCGAGTGGCTCCGGGCGCGGCTCGCCCGTGGGGCGGTCGACGTGGTGGCGACCACGGTGCACCACGCGGGGCTCACGTCGTACAACGTGTTCGCCGAACGCCGCCCGACCATCGCGCACCCGGACAAGAAGGTCGTGATGGTGTCCGCGCACTACGACAGCGTGCCGGGGTCGCCGGGCGCGAACGACGACGGCAGCGGGACCGTGCTGACGATGGAGCTGGCGCGCGTGCTGCGGCGGCTGCCCGTGCAGCAGGGGTTGCGGTTCGCCTGGTGGGGGTCGGAGGAGTACGGGCTGATCGGCTCGCGGTTCTACGTGAACGGGCTGACCGACGCCGAGACCGGGCGGATCACGGGCTTGTTCCAGAACGACATGGTCGCGACGAGCCACCCGCCGGCGAACACGTACTGGCTGCTCTCCCTCGACGGCCTGCACAACGCGACCACGAGCGCGGTGGCCGGGGCGGCCGAGCGGCTGGGGTACGTCGACCAGGTGGACGGCCCGGTGGTGCGCGGGTCGAGCGACCACGTCCCGTTCCACGAACGAGGAGTCGCCGCCGCCAACTTCAGCTGGCGCGGCGAGGGCGGGCCGGCCAACCTCGAGCCGGTCTACCACACGCCGGAGGACACGGTCGCCGGCAACGTGAGCAAGGAGCGGCTGCAGGTGTCGCTAGAGCTGATCGGCGCCGCGACGTACGACCTGGCCCGGAGGCGCTAAGGGCGGACGGTCACGCGTTGGTCCGGGCGGCGAACAGCTCGAGGTAGCGCGGGTTGTAGAACAGGCCGAGCACGTTGCCGAACGGGTCGATGACCGACGCGGTGACGAAGCCCGATCCGGGGGCGCCCTGCTCGGCGATCGGCTCGTGCTCGGTGGTTGATAGCGAGGGAGTTTCCGGATTCGCCGGTATGCCCCGAGTTGGGAGGGTCGGGACTGGACTCGTCCGACCATCCACAGGGGGAAGCTCACCATGGGCACATCGCGACTTCGGGTCGTCGCCGCACTCACCACCTGCGCGGCGCTCGTCGTCCTCACCGCGTGCGGCGGTGGGAACCAACCGACGACCACCGACCAGCCGAACCAGCCGAACCAGCCCGGCAATCCGACCACCCAGTCCGAGGCCGTCGCGAGGTACGGCCTGCCGGCGGTCAAGGACCCGAAGACCACGTACCAGCCGGACGTCGTCTTCATCGACAACGGCCCCGAGGCGATCAGGTCGGTCGCGCCCAACGGTCTGGTCTGGACCCTCGACGCCGGCGCCCGGGGAGTCAGCGACCTCGAACCCGGAAAGATCATGTTCGCGAGCCAACGCGCGGTCGGCCGGGTGATGGACGTGCGCAAGAACGGTGGCGACGTCCAGGTCGACCTGGCCCCGGTCCTCGTCAACGAGATCGTCAAGGACGGCGTCATCAAGGTCGACAGCCCGCTCGACCTGAACGCGATGACGTTCGACGCCAGCCCGGAAGCGCCGGGAGCGTTCACCGATCTGAGCAAGAGCGCGACCGCGAGTCCGACGCCCACGTCGCCGCGGAGCCGGCAGCTGCCGGAACGGATCACGCTGCCGGCGCTCCGCCCGGCTGCCATGGTGCAGGGCGGCCTCCCGCTCCGGGCGCCGAACACCTCGAGTGCCAAGGTCACCCTCGGCAACTGGGAAGCCCAGCTCAAGAAGGACAACCCGAACGAGGTGTCCCTTCAGCTCCTGCGGAGCGGCAAGCTGGGCGGCGAGACCGTACGCGGAGGCATCACGGTCAAGCTCAAGTGGAGCAACCCGCACGTCCAGGTCAACATGCCGATCTCGAACGGGCAGGTGTCGAAGTCGTCGTCGTACTCCCTGTCCGGCCTGGAGGCCATCTCCGGCGGCTGGGAGTTCGGCGGCCTGGAACAGAGCAAGGGCCGGCTCGAGATCCCGATCGACGCCCCGTTCGGCCCGGCGTTCGCGGGTGGGGTCCCGGTGTCGGCGGTCATCAAGGCCAAGGCGATCGTCACGTTCGGGATCACGTCGAAGAAGTCGGTGGTGACGGGCCAGATCACGCACCCGATCTCCGGGCCCATCGGCACCGGATCGGCACCGAAGGCCTCGACGCTGGGCAAGCTGCTCGACGAGGTGCACAACGTCGCGGTCGGACCGCTGGGCGTGGTCTTCGCCTTCGAGTTCAAGGTGATCGTCGGCGTCGGGCTGCCGCAGTTCATCAGCGGGATCTACGGGAAGATGGTGGTCTCCTGGGGCATGACGCACAGCGGTGGACTCGGGGTGGCGATGTGCGACTCCGCCGTCGTGAACATCAGCTTCTCGGCCGGCATCGGGGCGAACGTGTCCGCCAACATCCTGAAGGACTTCCCCGGCTCGCTGGACCACGTGCTCACCAAGCGCGCCCGAGAACTCTGGGAGAAGTGGAAGTCGGGCTTCGACGTGGAACAGTCGCTGCTCAACAGCGGCGACCTGCTCGTCGCCGAGGAGTACGAGCCGAAGATCGCCGCCTGCAAGCCCTAGCCTCGGGATTTCAGGGGAGCGTCGTTGGTCGCCTTACCCGGCCAGTGGCCCCTCTACCTGGCGTCCACCCCACGTAAAGTGGCCAATGATCATGTAAAAATGATCATTGGCCCCCGGGCGGGCGGGGGAAGGGACGCGGCCTAGCGGAGCGTCTGGGCCAGTTCGGTGGCCCAGTACGTCAGCACGATGTCGGCGCCGGCGCGCTTGATCGAGGTCAGGGCTTCGTGGATCGCGCGCTCGCGGTCGATCCAGCCGTTCGCGGCCGCGGCCTCGATCATCGCGTGCTCGCCGGAGACGTTGTACGCGGCGACCGGGACGTCGACGACGTCGCTGACGCGGGCGATCACGTCGAGGTAGCCCAGCGCCGGCTTGACCATGACCATGTCGGCGCCCTCTTCGACGTCCAGCAGCACCTCGCGGATCGCCTCACGGCCGTTCGCCGGGTCCTGCTGGTACGCCTTGCGGTCCCCCGTCAGCGACGACTCGACCGCCTCGCGGAACGGGCCGAAGAACGCCGACGCATACTTCGCCGAGTACGCCAGCAGCGAAACGTCCGTACGGCCGGCGGCATCCAGAGCCGACCGGACGAAGCCGACCTGGCCGTCCATCATCCCGCTCGGCGCCACCACGTGCACCCCAGCGGAAGCCTGCGCCAGCGCCATCTCCGCGTACAGAGCGAGCGTCGCGTCGTTGTCGACCGAACCGTCAGCGGCCAGCACCCCGCAGTGCCCGTGCGAGGTGAACTCGTCCAGGCAGAGGTCGGCCATGACGACCGTGTCGTGCCCGACCTCCGACACGACCTCGCGGATCGCGCGGTTGAGGATCCCGTCGGGATCGATGCCCCCGGAGCCGGTGGCGTCCTTCGACGTGGGGATCCCGTAGATCATCAGCCCGCCGACGCCGGCCTCGACAGCCTCGACCGACGCCTTCCGCAACGTCTCCATCGTGTGCTGCACGACGCCCGGCATCGAGGCGATCGGGACTACCTCCGACGCGCCCTCGCGGACGAACATCGGCAGGATCAGGTCCGACGGCGCCAGCCTGGTCTCGGCGACGAGGCGCCGCATCGCGGGTGTCGTACGCAGCCGGCGCGGCCGGATCTCGGGGAACCCCATGTCTTGAGAGCCTACTTCCGCCGCCGAGCGGCCGAACGCCGCTCCGACGGCCGGGTCACCGGCTCGCCCGCCTCGAGCTGCGCCAGCCGTCGCGCCGCGCCGAACTCGGCCAGCGACTCGGCCAGCGTCTCGATCGAGGGCGCAGAAGGCTGGACGTCGACCCGCAGCCCGTGCTCGTCGGCCGTCTTCGCCGTCTGCTCGCCGATCGCCGCGATCACCGTCGTCGTGTGCGGCTTGCCCGCGATCCCGACGAGGTTGCGCACGGTCGAGCTCGAGGTGAACGCCACCGCGTCGAACTTGCCGGTCTTGATCGCCTCCCGCACCGGAGCCGGCGGCGGGGCTGCGCGGACGGTCCGGTACGCGGTCACGTCGTCGACCTCCCAGCCCAGCTCGACCAACCCCGCGACCAGCGTCTCGGTCGCGATGTCGGCGCGCGGCAGGAACACCCGGTTGATCGGGTCGAGGACCCGGTCGTACGGCGGCCACTCGTCGACCAGCCCGCGCGCGGAGTGGTCCTCCGACGGCACCAGGTCGGGCTTGATGCCCCACGCCTGGATCGCCTCGGCGGTCTTGTCACCCACGGCCGCGATCTTCAAGCCGGCGAAGGCGCGCGCGTCGAGCCCGTACTCCTCGAACTTCTCCCGCACCGCGCGCACCGCGTTCACCGACGTGAACGCCACCCACTGGTAGCGGCCGGTCACCAGCCCGGTGATCGCGCGGTCGAGCTGCTGCGGGTTGCGCGGCGGCTCGACGGAGATCGTCGGCACTTCTTCGGGCACCGCGCCGTACTGCCGCAGCAGGTCCGACAGCAGGCCGGCCTGCTCCTTGGTACGGGGCACGAGCACGCGCCAGCCGAACAGCGGCTTGGTCTCGAACCACGACAGCTTGTCGCGCAGAGCCACGTTCGCGCCGACGATGAGCACGTACGGACCCACCAGCCGTGCGGCCTTGAGGTCCGCGGCGATCGTGTCGAGCGTCCCCGCGACGGTCTTCTGCTGTGTCGAGGTGCCCGCGACGGTCGCCGACGCGGGCGTCGAGCCGTCCCGGCCGGCCTTCACCAGCAGGTCGACGACGTCCTTGATCGGGTCGACCACGCCGGTGAGCACGAGCGTCGCGGTCCCCGCGGCGAGCGTGTCCCAGTCGGGGTCGCCGCCGGTCAGGTCGGCGATCCGCACCTCGCGCACCTTCGTCGAGGTGAGCGGCGTACCGGAGTACGACGGCACGGCGGTCGCGGCCGACAGCCCTGGCGCCACCTCGAACGGCACGTGGTGCCGCACGATCGCGGCGACGTGCTCGGCGGCGTGGCCCTCGACGAACGGGTCGCCCGGGTAGAGCCGGACCACGTGGTCGCCGTCCTTGGCGTGCTTGGCGAGCACCCGGACGACCTCGGCCGGCGTCGCCGTCTCCTCGGTCAGCTCCAGGCGCATCGCGTCGGCGCGTACGTACGCATGCAGCACGCCTTCGTGCAGCGCGAGATCACCGGCGACGACGTCGGCGCGGGCGAGCAGCTCCTGGGCGCGGACGGTGACGAGGGCAGGATCGCCCGGGCCGGCGCCCACGAAGGCCACCGAGCCCACGGGCTTCTTGTTGCTCTTGTTCTTGGCGGTCACGTGACGCGTTCCTCGATCAACCGGCCAGCACCGTCGGCGAGCAGCTTGGCCGCGACCTTGCGGCCGAGCTCATGAGCCTCACCGAACGACCCTGACATGGACATACGGACACTTGCGGAGCCGTCTGGTGCGACGGCTATTGCATGCAAGGAGAGCTGTGCATTATCCGGCCCCGGGAGCACTTGCGCGAATGCTCCCACGGGGGCGGCACAACCCGCCTCCAATTCGGCGAGCAGCGCGCGTTCCGCGGTGACCGCGGCGCGCGTCTCCCGATCCTCCAGCGGCGCGACGGCGGCGAGCATGCGCTCGTCCCCCGTGCGGCACTCGATCGCCAGCGCGCCCTGCCCCGGCGCCGGCACGAAGGCCGCCGGGTCGAACGTCTCGGTCACCTCGTCGAGGCGGCCGAGCCGCGCCAAGCCCGCGCGAGCGAGCACGACCGCGTCGTACGCGCCCTCGCGGACCTTCCGGACGCGGGTGTCGACGTTGCCGCGGATGTCGGCGACCTCGAAGTGGGTCGACTCCTTGGCGAGCAGCCGCAGCTGTGCGGCCCGGCGGGGCGAACCCGTACCGATCCGCGCCCCCGCGGGCAGCGACTCCAACGTGAGCCCGTCGCGCGCGACCAACACGTCGCGCGGGTCCTCGCGGCCTGGTACGGCAGCGAGCGCGATGGGCTCGATCCCCTTGCTGGGAAGGTCTTTCAGGGAGTGCACGGCGAGGTCGATCTCCTCGGCGAGCAGCGCGTCGCGCAGCGCGCTCACGAACACTCCCGTGCCACCGATCTGGGTGAGCGGCGAGGTCTGGTTGCGGTCGCCCTCGGTGGTCACCTCGACGAGCTCGGCCTCGATGCCGAGGCGTGCGAGCGCGTCGACGATCAGCTGGCTCTGCGCGAGGGCGAGCGCGCTGCGCCTGGTCCCGATCCGGATCGCGGTCACGAGGTCTCCCCCTCGTTCGGCTGCACCGACTGTGTTTCCGGGATCTGGGGGTCGGTGAGCGCGTCGACCGCGTTCGGGTCGAGCGCGAACAGCTCGCGCAGCGCGTCGGTGTACGACGTGCCGACCGGCTGCTCGGCAAGCTCCTTCACCCTCGTCGTCGGGACGTGCAGGAGCTTGTCGACGACGCGGCGTACGGTCTTCTCCACCTCGGCCCGCTCGCCGGGCGGCAGGTCGGGAACGCGGACGGCGAGGCGCTGCAGCTCGGCCTCGACGACGCTCGCCGCCATCGTGCGCAGCGCGGTGACGGTCGGCGCGGCGGTCGCGGCCCTGCGGGACGCGGCGTACGCTGCCGCCTCTTCGGCGACGATCGCGCGAACGGCCTCGATGTCGTCGGTGCGGCCCTCGTCCGCGAGCGCCTCGGCCAGCCTGGCGAGGTCGAGCAGGGCGACGCCGGGGAGCGTGCCGACGGCCTCGTCGACGTCGCGCGGCATCGCCAGGTCGAGCACGACGAGCGGCTGGTCTGCCGGGCGACCGGTGGCGGCGGCGCGGATCAGGTCGGCCTCGATCACCGTGCCGACGGCACCGGTGCAGGAGACCAGCACGTCGGCGCCGGCCGCGGCGGCCGGGAGGTCGGACATCGGGACCGCACGACCGCCGACGTTGCCAGCGAGGCGTACGGCGTGCTCGGGCGTGCGGTTGGCGACGACCACGTTCGCCTGGTGCGCGCGGAAGGCGGTCGAGGCGGCGAGCGCGGCCATGGAGCCGGCGCCGACGACGAGCACCGTACGTTCGACCAACCCGCCCAGCTGGCGCGAGGCGTAGTCGAGCGCGGCCCCCACGATGGACGCGCCCGCGCGGCCCAGCTCGGTCTCGGTCTGCGCCCGCTTGCCGACGCGCAGGGCGTGCTGGAACAACCCGTTCAGCTCCGGGCCGATCGTCTCGGCGTCCTGGGCCTGGCGCAGCGACTTCTTGACCTGGCCGAGGATCTGGCTCTCGCCGACCACGAGCGAGTCGAGCCCGCAGACGACCGACAGCAGGTGGCTGACCGCGCCGTCCTCGTACCGGACGTACAGGTGCGGGGTGAGCTCGGTCAGCGGCACGCCGGAGTGGCTGGCGAGCAACTCGGAGAGCTCCTCGACACCGCCGTGGAAACGGCTGACCTCGGCGTACACCTCGACCCGGTTGCACGAGGCGAGCAGCGCGGCCTCGCCCACATGGGTCGACGCGGCGGCGTCGGCGAGCAGCTTGTCGAAACCGTCGCGAGGTGCGGCGACCCGTTCCAGCAGCTCGATCGGCGCGCTGCGGTGGGAGACACCGACAACGAGCACACTCATGGTGGCTAGCTCACTCCTTCCACGGGCAGGCCTTCGATCCCCGGAACGTGTCCGTTCTGGGAAAGCGCCTTGCGTTGTTCGTGGTAGGCCAGGATCTGCAGCTCGGTGGACAGGTCGACCTTGCGTACGTCGACGCCCTCCGGGACGGACAGCACGACTGGCGCGAAGTTCAACACGCTGGTGATGCCGGCCTCGACCAGCCGATCGCAGACCTCCTGCGCCGCGGACGCCGGCGTCGAGATCACGCCGATCGCGACGCCGCTCTCGCGGACGACCTGCTCCAGGTCGCTGTACGGGCGGATCGTGTGGTCACCGATCCGCTCGCCGACGCGCTGCGGGTCGGCGTCGAGGAGGGCGACGATGCCGAAGCCCTTGGTCGCGAAGCCGGAGTAGTTGGCGAGCGCGTGGCCCAGGTTTCCGATGCCGACGATGACGACCGGCCAGTCCTGGGTGAGGCCGATCTCTCGCGCGATCTGGTACCGGAGGTACTCGATGTCGTAACCGACACCTCTGGTGCCGTACGAGCCCAGGTAGGAGAGGTCCTTGCGGAGCTTCGCGGAGTTGACGCCGGCGGCCCTCGCCAGCTCCTCGCTGGAGGCGGTGGTCGTGCCTCGTTCGGCCAGCCCGGTGAGCGCGCGCAGGTAGACAGGTAGCCGTGCCACCGTCGCCTCGGGGATCCCTCGGCTGGGGCGCGGGTCGATGTCGGCGGACCTGCGGGGACGCGACGAGCTCACAATTCTCCTGGGGTTTCCAGCCGGAGCGGCTCGGGCTGGTACGCCCAAGACTAGGACTTTGTGAACGTGCGAACAAATTGAAGCGTTTTAGGTCGCCCTGGCCAGCAAGGACACGGTTCCGCGCTGGTCCGGCGCCGTCAGGCGAGGGCGGCGCGGAGGCGTTGCTCGTCGACCCGCCAGAAGTCGTGCTGCTTGTCGTCGACGTACGTGACCGGGATCTGCTCCCAGAACTTGTCGTACAGCGCCTGGTCCTGCTCGATGTCGACCTCGGCCCACTCTTCGCCGAGGTCTCCGCAGACCGTCTCGATCACCGTGCGGGCGTCGTCGCAGAGGTGGCAGCCCGGCTTGGAGTACAACGTCACCCTCGCCATGCTCCGGACCCTACCTTCGGATCTTGTTGGCTCCCGTGGCGACGGCGGCTGCCACGACGCCGACGCCGAGCCCGATCGCCAGCGCGATGCCGGACGTGTAGCCGTGCAGCACCAGCTCGCGCAGCGGCGACTCGAACCGTTCGGCCAGGTCAAGGCCCGCCTGCGGCGGGTGGTGGCCGAGCGAGGAGCCGAACGCCCAGAGCAGCTCGTGCACCGCGATGAGCGAGAGCCCATACAGGCCTCCGGCGACCAGGTGATCCCTGATCGGGGTGGGCGTCCTGCGGAAGATCGCGACCGCGAACCAGAAGGCGAACGGGGCCAGCGCGAGCACGTAGTAGACCAACGAGCCCTCCGGCTCGATCACGCCCAGGTCGGAGAGGACGGTGCGCGGCAGCCCGAGCGCGATCAGGGTCACGAGGAGCCAGGCCGGCCACGAGGTGCCGAGGAAGGTGCGGGAACGAAGCGGCTGATTCATGCCTCGAGCGTCGCGTGAATCTTGGCTCGGGTCGTCCGCTCGGCGGCGTCATCGCGCCTACGCACCTCGACGTAGCGGCCCGCTCGCCTGGCCCGGTTTGGGTCGGGGGCACCCTGGTCCGAACCTATGGGACCGGGGTGCCCCCGACCCAGCCACACCTCGCCACACCAGCCACCTCGACCCAAGCCACCCTGTCGCGTTGGATGAAGGGCACCTTCATCCAATAGGCCGGCCCATCCACCATGTCCCATCAAACTGTGGGGTTCTGGTCGCGACACGCCGGCGTGTCGCGACCAGAACCCCACACTCTCGCGAAGGGCAGAGGGTCCCCTCACTCGAGGAGCTTTGTATGAAGGTGCCCTTCATCCAAGAGGCTGGCCGATCCGCTGGGTGCGCTGCGCCCGTGATCATGTGCGTGATCGTGAAGCTGAACTGGTCGTATACGACGGGTTTGCCTTCATGATCACGCTCATGAGCTTGGCGAAGCCCTTCTGGGTCTGGTGCTGTCTTGGTGCGGTCCTTGATGAGAGCTCTTCTTGAGGTTGGTGCTCTCGGGGTCTGTGGCGGCGGTCGATGGTGGTGGCCGGTCCGGGGCGCGTCAAGGGCGCCGTTTGGACGGGCGCTTCGCGCAGTTTGCAAACGACGTCGCTTCGCGACCGCGGAGCGGCCCTTGACTCGCCCCGGCCCGGCCACCTGTTTTTCACGCGCCGCCCCTGCCCCCCGGAACAGGTGTCCCGGGGGAGGTTTCTTGCTGTTGGGGTTTGCTGCCGTGCTTGCGTCGCTTGTTGGCCCTCGGTCTCTTGTGGCTCAGATGACGCCGGGCCTTCCGTCCCCGCTGTTTTGAATGAAGGGCACCTTCATTCAATAGGTTCGAATGAAGGGTCCCTTCATTCAAACCTTGCCTTGCTAACTAAGCATGCTAAGTTCATCCCATGAACCGTCGCTTGAGCTTTGATCTGCATGTTCTCACCGCGCTGCTCGATCGGGCGGCGGACCGGATTCTGCGTGCCGAGTTGGAGGTCTCGTACCGGAGGTTCCTCGCGCTCACCCACGTCGGCGAGCTCGGGGCCACCACGCAGCGGGCGCTTGCGGACAGTCTCGGGGTCACTGAGCCGTCGGTGTCGCGGATGACGGCCGTGCTCGCGGACGACGGTTGGCTCGACGTACGCCCGGACCCCGGCGGCGGCCACAGACGCCAGCTCGTGTTGACGCCCGAGGGGAAGCGGCTGGTCAGCAAGGCTCAGCAACTGCTCGAGGACAGGTTCGCGAAGCTGGTCGAGGCGAGTGGCGTGAAATACGAGGAGTACGCAATGCAGACTGAGCGGCTGCTCGGAGTGCTGCGATGACCACCACGACCTCCCGCGACGGCACCAAGATCGCCTTCAGCACCACAGGCAACGGACCCGGTCTGATCGTCGTCGGCGGCGCGCTCAAGACAGCCGACGACTACCGAGACCTGGCCAACGCGCTCACCAGCTTCACCGTCCACACGGTCGACCGGCGCGGCCGCGGCGACAGCGGCCCGCAGGGCAAGGACTACGACGTACGCAAGGAGGTCGAGGACCTGCTCGCCGTGCAGAACGCGACCGGCGCGCGGTTCGTGTTCGGCCACAGCTACGGCGGGTTCGTCGCGCTCGAGGCGGCCGACGCGTTCGACAAGGTCGCCACGTATGAGCCCGGGCTGCCGAGCGACCCGTTCCCGACCACCTGGATGAAGCCGTACGAGCAAGCGCTGGATCGGGGCGATCCCCGAGGCGCCCTGGTGCACTTCGTCAAGGGCTCCGGCGGCGCGCCAAGGCTGATCGAACGCATGCCCGACTGGTACCTCCGGCTGATGATGCGCTTCGTCTTCCCCGGCGAGAAATGGCGCCGCACGGTCCCCCTCCTCAGGCCGTGCCTCGCCGAGCACCAGCAGCTCGCGGCCCTCCAGGGCGAGACCGGCAGGTACGCCGACCTCACCACCCCCACCCTGGTCCTCACGGGCACCAAGTCGCGCGGAGACTTCCAACCACTCCAAGATGAGCTGAAGACCGCCACGTTCGAGACCATCGAAGGACTCGACCACTTCGGCCCCGAAGGCAAGACCGCACCTCGAGTCGCCAAGACCGTGTCAGGGTTCCTCCTGCCCTGACGGCCACCAGACCCTGTCCTCCCGGCCAGCGGTCCGGCACCTCAGGTGGAGGCCGGCGGTACCCCTGACTTCCTAGCGTTCCCGTTCGTGATCATCCTGCTGTCCGACCACCGGGTCGCCGCGATCCCCGTCCACGAGAACCACGACCCTCTCGTCCGGCTGGATCCCGACTTCGGCCCTGCCCGCGCCCTCGTCCGCCGGCCGCTGGCCGACAAGCTGGTCGAGGCACGGAAGGATCTGCCACGCGGCGTCCGGATCCGCGTACGCGAGGGCCACCGCTCCCCCGCCGACCAGCTCAGGATCATCGACCAGTACGCACGCAAGCTGCGCGCAGCGCATCCGGGCATCGACGCCGACGAACTGCACCGCCTGACCAGCCGGTGGGTCTCCCCGCTGGAGGTCGCGCCGCACGTCGCCGGCGCGGCGGTCGACCTCACGCTGGTCGACCGGCACGGCCAGAAGCTCGACCTGGGGACACCGATCGACGCGACGCCGGAGGAGAGCGACAAGGCCTGCTACTTCGCGGCCGACAACATCAGCTTCTGGGCTCGCCGCAACCGCGACCTGCTCGCGGCAGCCCTCGGCGGCGTGGGCCTGGTCAACTATCCGACCGAGTGGTGGCACTGGAGCTACGGCGACCGCTACTGGGCGCTGATGACGGACGCACCAGCGGCGCTGTACGGACCCGTCGACCTACCGACCGCGGCGTGAGCGTGCTCCTCGCCCCGCGCGGCACCCAGAGCGCGGAGCTCACCGTCGACCTGGGAGCGATCGCCGAGAACACGAGCACGTTCGCCGCCCGGACCTCGGCCGCGGTCATGGCGGTCGTCAAGGCGGACGGCTTCGGCCACGGCGCCGCCGACGTCGCCCGCACCGCGCTCGCGAACGGCGCGACGAGGCTCGGCGTGACGAACGTCGACGAGGCCCTGGCACTGCGCGACGAAGGGATCGACGCACCCATCCTGAGCTGGCTCAACGCGGTCGACGCCGACTTCGGCGCGGCCGGGCTGGCCGGCGTCGAGCTCGCCGTCCCCAGCCGCGAGCACCTGGACGCGATCGCCGGTGGTTTGGGTCGGGGGCACCCTCGTCCGAACCTATGGGACGAGGGTGCCCCCGACCCAACGAGGAGCCCCGGCGCGTACGTCCACCTGCACCTCGACACCGGCCTCGCCCGCGACGGCGCCGAGCCCGAGGCGTGGTCGGACCTGTGCCGCGCCGCGCGCCGGGCCGAGCTCGACCGCACGCTCCAGGTCGTCGGCGTGATGGGCCACCTCAGCCACGCCGACGTCCCCGGCGACAGCGCCAACTCCACCGCGCGGACGCGGTTCGCCTGGGGACTGCAGACCGCACGGGCGGCGGGACTGCGGCCGCGATGGCGGCATCTCGCCGCGACCGCCGCGACGCTCACCGACCCGCTCGCGCACCACACGCTGTGCCGGATCGGCGCCGGGCTCGTCGGCATCGACCCGTCGCGCACGACGCGGCTCAGGCCCGCGATGACGCTGCAAGCGCCGGTCGTCACCGTGCGAAGGGTCCGCGCCGGCACACCGGTGGGGTACGGCCACACCTGGACCGCGCCCGCCGCGACGTACCTCGGCCTGCTGCCGCTCGGGTACGCCGACGGCCTGCCGCTCAGCGCCAGCGGGACAGCGCACGTGGCGCTCCGCGGCCGGCGCCACCCGGTGGTCGGCCGCATCAGCATGGACCAGCTCGTCGTCGACCTCGGCGACGATCCCGTCCTGCCCGGGGAGGTCGCCACCGTCTTCGGGCCGGGCGACGCGGGCGAGCCGACGGTCGCCGAGTGGGCGACCTGGGCGGGAACCATCGAACACGAGATCGTCACGCGGATCGGCAGCCGCGTACGGCGGAGGGTCGCATGAACGCCAGGATCAGGGTCGCCGTCATCGGCGGCGGCCAGAACTGCGAGCACGAGGTGTCGCTGTCCTCCGCGGCGTCGGTCGCCTCGACGCTGCGGACCGGGCCGTACGAGGTCGTACCGCTCACGATCACCCGCGACGGGTTGTGGCTCGACGAGGGCCGGCCGGTCGGGCTCGCCGCCGCGGTCGCGCGGCTGCAGACCTGCCAGGTCGTGCTGCCGATCGTGCACGGCCCGCGCGGCGAGGACGGCACGCTGGCCGCGCTGTGCGAGCTGGCGGGCGTCAGGTACGTCGGGTCCGGCGTCCGAGCCGGCGCGATCGCGATGGACAAGTGGACGACCAAGCTGATCGCGAACGCCATGGGCATCGCGACCGCGCCAGGCGTCCTGCTGACCCGGTCCTCGGCGGCCGGATACGCGTGGACGCATCCGGTCGTCGTGAAGCCGGTCGCCGCGGGTTCGAGCCGCGGGGTGGCGCTCGTGCGCGAGGCCGGCGAGCTGGCTCGGGCGCTGGAGGAGGCGTTCGCGTACGACGACCGCGTGCTCGTCGAGGACCTGCTGGTCGGTCGCGAGATCGACATCGCCGTGCTCGGCAGCCGCGTCTCGCCGCCGCTGGAGATCGCCAACGGGGGCGTGTTCGACTACGAGACGAAGTACGGCGGCGGCGCGAAGTTCGTCGTCCCCGCACCGCTCGAGGACGGCGACCGGAAGGCGCTGGAGGACGCGGCGCAGACCATGTACACCGCCCTCGACTGTCGCGGCGTCGCGCGGGTCGACTTCTTCCGTACCGACGCGGGCTGGGTGCTGAACGAGGTCAACACGATGCCCGGCTTCACCGAGCACTCGCAGGTGCCGCGGTTGTTCGCCGCCGCGGGCCTGACGTACGCCGAGCTGCTCGACCTGCTCATCGCCGACGCGCTGGCGGTCCCGTGACTAGGCCGTGTCTGTCAAGGATCGCCTGGCGCGGAGCGCGATGACCGGCGCTATTCGCCAGACACGACCTGGACGCATCGCTGGGCTCGACGTTCTTCGCGGGATCGCGATCGGGCTGGTGATGCTGCGGCACGCGTTCCCCGATCAGTTCGCCGGCGCCGGCGTGGTCGGGGTCGTGATGTTCTTCGCGCTCAGCGGCTACCTGATCACCGGCCTGCTGGTCGACGAGCTCGACGAGACCGGCCGGGTGAACTTCCGCCACTTCTACCTGCGAAGGGCGCGGCGGCTCGTTCCGGCGATGCTGTTCCTCATCGCCGGCGTCGTCGCGGTCACGCTCACGCTGAACCCGATCGGCGACCGTTGGCAGCTCGGCAAGACCGTCGCGGTCGCGCTCACCTGGACGGGCAACCTGCCGTTCGGGCACGCGAGCGACGCGACGTTCCACCTGTGGACACTGGCGACCGAAGAGCAGTTCTACCTGCTCTGGCCCGCGATCCTCGCGTTCGCCTTCGCGCGCCTGAAGGTCCGGACGGCCCTCGTCGCGGTCGGTGTCGCGTGCGTCGTCGGCTGCGTCGCCACGCTCGGCTGGCTCTGGGAGGCACCCGACCTCGCGTACTCGCTGCCGACCTCCTGGGCGGTCTGCTTCGTGATCGGCGCCGCGACGCGCGTCTACCGCGACCGCATCCACCCGCCGGCCTGGGCGGTTCCCGCCGCGCTGGCGGCACTCGCCGTGCAGAGCGTGATTCCATTGCGAGGCACCGCGTTCACCTATCTGGCGGGAGGTCCGGCCATCGCGTTGCTCACCGGCGTCCTGCTGCTGTCGTGGCGTACGTGGACCGACGTGACCACGCCGGCGCTGCGTGCGCTGACCTGGCTGGGCACGGTCTCGTACGGCGCGTACCTGTGGAACTACCCGCTCTCGATCTGGCTCCGCCCGCACCTGGACGCCTGGGCCGGCATCGTGGCGCTCGTCGGGACCCTCGCTATGGCCACCGTCAGCTGGCACCTGGTCGAGCGACCGCTGCAACGGGTGCGCGTCGCATGACGATCACGATCGACCGCCAACGCCTCCAGGACTGGACGCCGGACCTCCTCGTCGGCGCGATGGTCGCCTTACTCGGGCTGGCCGAGGTGTGGTCCGACGGGCTGTCCGGCGCTCCGGAGGCGCTGGGTACGGCGGTCGCCGTGAGCATGTTCCGCCGCAGGCCGGGGCTCGCGCTCGCCCTCGCCTGGGCGGTGTTCGTACTGATGTGGATCAGCAACGGCGAGGTGATGCTGGTCAACCTCTCGTTCGTGCTGATCGCGTTCGGCGGCGCTCGATGGGGCAGCCGTACGGTGGTCGCGCTGACCGGCGTGTCCATCCCGATCGGCGCCGCAGCGACCACGTTCGTCGGCATCGGCGGCGTGATCCGCGACATCGACATCAGCGCGATCAAGCCGGTCTTCGACGCCGCGATCGGCTTCACCAACAGCTGGCAGCTCGCGGTCGTCTTCCTCGGCGCGGCCGTGCTGATGGTGCCGTGGTTCGCCGGCCTGTCGCTGCGCTACAGCGCGCGTGCTCGCGAGGAGGAGGTCCACAAGCAGGCGGCGGAGGCGGACGCGGCGCGCGCGTACACCGCGACCGAGCTCGCGCGGGACGTGCACGACGTCGTCGGCCACTCCCTCGCGGTGATCCTCGCGCAGGCCGAGTCCGCGCAGTACCTCGACGATCCGAGCTCGCTGAAGCAGACCATGGCGAACATCGCGACGTCCGCGCGGACCTCGTTGCAGGACGTACGCGAGGTGCTCGCCCGGACCGGCGGCTCGACTCCGCCCGTACGTCCGCAGGCGCTGGACGAGCTGATCGACGGGGTCCGGGCGAGCGGGCACGAGGTGCTGTCTTCGGAGATAGGCACCCTGCGCCCACTGCCGCCGGAGCTGTCCGTCGTAGCCTTCCGCGTGCTGCAGGAGATGCTGACGAACGCGATCAAGCACGGCCGGCGCGGTTCGCCGGTGATCGTGGAACGCCACTGGGACGGGGAGCTGAGGATCGAAGTGCGCAACGTGATCGGTACGGCCCACTCCGGCGCCGGGCAGGGTGTCGAGGGCATGCGCCGGCGGCTCGAGGCGGTGGGCGGACGGCTCGACGTCCGTCGCCGGGACGAGGCGGGCGGCCCCACGTACACGACGACCGCCTGGGTACCGGTCCGGTCGGCTCCGTGACCGCGCCGCCGATTCGGGTCCTGCTCGCCGACGACCAGGAGCTGTTCCGCGCCGGAGTCGAGGTGATCGTCAACGCCCAAGGGGGCATGGAGGTCGTGGGCCTGGCGTCCGACGGCCTGGAGGCGGTCACGCTGGTCGACGCGCTCGCGCCCGACGTGGTGCTGATGGACATCCGGATGCCCGAGCTGGACGGCGTCGAGGCGACGCGGCAGATCTTCTCGCCGGAGCGGGTGGTCGCGCGCGAGCGGCCGGTGCGCGTGATCGTGCTGACCACGTTCAACCTCGACGACCGCGCGGCGACCGCGATTCGCTACGGGGCAAGCGGATTCCTGCTCAAGGACACCACGCCGCCGATGCTCGGGCACGCGATCCGTACGGTGCACGCGGGCAACGCGGTGCTCGCGCCGAACGACCTGTCCTCGCTGCTGGAGGGCTCGTTCCGCGCTCGGACCTCGGTGCCGGTCGCGTACCAGTCGCTGACCGAGAAGGAACGCGAGATCTTCACCGCCGTGGCTCGGGGCCTGTCGAACACCGAGATCGCGGGGACGGTGTTCGTCAGCGAGTCGACGGTGAAGACCCACGTCGGCTCGATCCTGCGCAAGCTCGCGCTGCGGGACCGCGTGCAGATCGTCGTCTTCGCCCACGAGCACGGGCTGGTCAGCTGACGGCGATGGGCAAGTACTACAACGGGCAACACATGATCAGGGCGGCCCTGCTGTTCGTCGCCCTCGTCACCGCCGCCATCGGCAGCATCGGCGCCCCGCTGATCACCGCCGTCGCCGAGGAGTACGAGGTCTCGCTCAGCGCTTCGCAATGGACACTGACGATCGCCCTGCTCGCGGGCGCGGTCTCGGCCCCGCTCCTGGGCAGGCTGGGCAACGGCAGACACCGGCGCAAGGTCGTCCTCGCCATGCTGGCGATCGTCGTCGCCGGCAGCGTCGCGACCGTCGTCGAAGCGCCGTTCGCCGTCCTGCTCATCGGCCGGGCCGCCCAAGGCGTCGGGCTCGGCCTGACCGTGCTGATGATGGCGATCGCGCGGCAGCACCTCGGCGACAAGGCACCGAGCACGATCGCGATGCTCTCGGTCGCCTCGACGGTCGGCGTCGGCGTCGGCTATCCGCTCGCTGGGCTCCTGACCCAGCTCGGCGGCGTCCGTGCCGCGTACCTGCTCGGCCTCGTCGTCGCCACCGCCGCCCTCGTCGCGGCGATCGTCGCGATCCCCCGCGACGACAGGGACGCACCGAAGGCCGGCCCCGTCGACTGGGCCGGCGCCGCACTGCTCTCGATCGGCCTCATCGCCGTCCTGCTCGTCACCAGCAACGCGATCCGCTGGACCACCCACCCCGTCATCGCCGCGGCGGTCCTCGCCGCGGCCGTCGCCGTGCTCGCCGGTTGGGTGGCGGTCGAACGTCGCGTCCAGAGACCGCTGGTCGACGTCCGCGCGCTCAGACATCCTGCCGTCGCGAGAGCCAACCTGATCATGCTCGTGGCAGGCATCGCGATGTACCTGCTGTTCGCGAGCATCACCCGCTACGTCCAGACGCCTCCCACCGTCGGCTATGGCTACGGGCTCACCGACTTCCAAGCCGGGCTGGTGCTCGTCCCGTTCTCCGTCCTCGGCTTCGTCGCGGGCCGCATGGCACCGCAGATCGGACAACGAACGGGCCCGTTCAAGCTGCTCGCCGGCAGCGGCGTCGTGGTGGTCGCGGCCTGCGGCACGTTCGCGCTCACCAGCGCGGCCGGGGTGGCGTGGCCGATCGTCGCGATGTCCCTGCTCGGCTTCGCGGTCGGCGGGCTCTCGGCCGCTATGCCGCAGGCGATCCTCGCCGTCACACCGCCGGAGGACACCGCCGCCGCGATGAGCGTCAACCAGGTCGTACGGTCCGTCGGCTTCTCGATCGGCAGCGCCTTCGGCGGCCTGCTCCTCGCCGCGCACACGCCGTCAGGCCAGTTCGCGCCAACCGGAACGGGCTACACCACCGCCGCGTGGACCGCCGCCGGACTCGCCGCCGTCGCTATCGCGTTCGGCCTACACAAGCGCTAGAACCCCAGCGAGGCTTCGCGTTCGGCCAGCCGGAGCCGCGCCTTCGCGATCTTGCCGGCCACCGAGCGAGGCAGCTCCTCGACGATCGCGACCGCCGCCGGGCACTTGAAGCGCGCCAGCCGATCGCGAGCGAACGCCAGCACGTCCTCCGGAATCACCGAGGCACCGGCAGCAGGAACGACGTACGCCTTCACCGACTCACCCGTGCGCTCGTCGGGCACGCCGATCACCGCCACGGACGAGACGCCGGGGAACGAGGCGATCACGTCCTCGACCTCGCGCGGGTAGACGTTGAAGCCGGAGACGAGCACGAGCTCCTTGACCCGGTCGACGAGGTACAGGTCGCCGTCCGCGTCGAGGTAGCCCACGTCACCCGTCGCCAACCAGCCATCCGAAGAAGGACCGTCGACACCGTCGGGCCAGTAGCCGGAGAAGAGGTTCGCGCCACGTACGAGGATCTCGCCCGGCTCGTCCGCGTCCTCGGCGCCCGGGTCGACCTGCACACGCACCTCGACGCCCGGCAGCGGCGCACCGACCGAGCCGGCCTTCGGCGACGCGGAGCACAACGTGCTGGTCACGCCCGGCGCCGCCTCGGTGAGCCCGTACCCCTCGTGCACCATCAGCCCCGACGAGGCCTTGATCGCATCGGCGACGGCGATCGGCAGCGGTGCCGCGCCCGACAGCAGCAGCCGCACGCTCGCCAGCCGCGCAGCCAGATCCGGAAAAGACTGCCACGCGACGAAGACCGGAGGCGCGACCGGGATGTTCGTGACCTTCTCCGAGGCGACCAGGTCCAGCGTCGCCTCCGGGTCGAACCGGCCCGCGAGCACCATCGTCGCCCCGGCCCGAGCGCACAGCGCGAGCAGGCTGAGCCCGAAGACGTGGAACAACGGCAGCAACCCGAGCACGACGTCGTTCGCACGCATCGCCGGCGGCTCGATCGACGCCATCTGCGCGACGTTCGCGAGCAGCGCGCGGTGCGTGAGCATCGCGGCGCGCGGCGCCGAGCTCGTGCCAGACGTGAACAGCAGAGCGGCCAACGCCTCCGGGTCGCGCGGCGGCACGGCAGCCGGCCCGGAGCCCGGCAGCGAGGCGTACGCGAGCTCGCCAGCCTGGGCCGGCGCGTCCACGGCGACGACGACGGGCCGCGGCCCGTCACCATCGGAGGACGACAGAGTCGCGACGGCCGAGCGCACGGCTTCGACGCTGCCGGGACCAGCCAGAACGAGCCGCGGCCGCACGTGCTCGAGCGCCCGCGCGTACTCCGCCGTGGGGCTCTCGGGGTTGAGCGGTACGACGACCAACCCGGCGCGGACGGTCGCGAACATCGCCGTCACGAGGTCGATCCCGTTCGGCAAAGCCACCGCGACGCGGTGCCCGGCCACGACACCCTGCGCCGCCAGCCCGGCCGCGAGCGCGTCGACGGCCCGATCGAGCTCGGACCAGGTCACGCGCCGGTCGCCGGCGATGAGCGCCGCTCGTTCGGGGGCATCCTTGGCTGCCTGACGGACCAGGTCAGCCAGGTTGACCGCAACGGTCTGCACAACGGCGGGCGAGACCACGACGGGAGTGTGCCACACCAGGAACGCCGAGGCTGAGCGGAGCCTCTAAGGTGGCCTCATGACGCCCGGCGACGAGCATCACGTCGACAAGGTCGTGGCCGTTGCCGAGGCCGAGGAGCCCGGCTCCGCGCTCGACGTCGAGCCCGACCTGACCGCGGCGGCCTTCTTCGACGTCGACAACACGCTGATGCGGGGTGCGTCGATCTTCTACCTCGCGCGCGGCCTGCACGCCCGCAAGTTCTTCTCGACGGCGAACGTCCTCAACGCCGCCTGGAAGCAGCTGTCGTTCCGCATCTTCGGCTCGGAGGACCCCGATCACATCGCCTGGGTCCGCGAGCACGCGCTGGAGTTCGTCGCGGGCTGGCCGGTCGACCAGTTCGAGGAGCTGGCCGAGGAGATCCTCGACGAGGTCATCACGACAAAGGTCTGGCCGGGCACGAGGGCGCTCGCCCAGCTGCACCTCGACCAGGGGCAACGCGTCTGGCTGGTGACCGCTGCACCGGTCGAGATCGGGCGCGTGCTCGCGCGTCGGCTCGGCCTCACCGGGGCGCTCGGGACCGTCGCGGAGATCGAGAACGGCCGGTACACCGGCCGCCTCGTCGGCGACCTGCTGCACGGGACCGCGAAGGCCGACGCGGTGTCGCTGCTCGCGGCCGACAAGGGCCTCGACCTCGCCCGCTGCTCGGCGTACTCCGACAGCGCGAACGACGTCCCGATGCTCTCGCTGGTCGGGACGCCGTACGCGATCAACCCCGACCGCAAGCTCCGTTCGTACGCCAAGGCGCGCAACTGGCGGATCCGCGACTTCCGCCGCGGCCGCCGAGCCGCGCGCCTGGGCTTCTTCATCGCCGTGCTGCTCGGTGCCGCCGGCGGCGCGGCCGCGGCCGTCGTCGCGATCCGGCAAAAGGCCAAGCGCCGGCACCGCCGTTGGTTCAAGGGCTTCTAGGCGACCCAGGCCCGGAACCCGTCCCGCCAGCTCGCGAACCGCGGCTCCCAGCCGAGCTCCTTGCGCGCCTTCTCGTTGGAGATCCCGCGCGCCGTCGTCATCTGGACCACGACGAACTCGCCAGCCAGCTCCTCGCCCACCGAGACCGGCACCTGCGCCGGCGGCTGCGCGCCGGCGACCTCGGCGAGGTACGGCAGCCAGTCCGCGACCGGCGCTGGGTCGTCGTCCCCGACGTTGTAGATGCCCGGCTCGCCCCGCTCGATCGCCGCGACGGTCGCCGAAGCGGCGTCGCTGGTCTCGATGAACGACCAGATCCCGGTCCCACCGCCGATCACCGGCAGGTGCTGGGCGCGCACGGCCTCCAGCAGGAAGTCCGAGGCACCCGGCCCGTAGAACGTCCCGTACCGCAGCACGATCCCCTCGGGCACCGCCGCGGGAACCGTCTGCTCCACGTACCGGATCGCCGCCTGCGTCCGTGCCGCCGCCGAGACCGGCTCGTCGTACGGATCGGTCTCGACCTTCGCCGAGGCGCCGGAACGGTAGAGCGTCCGCTCGGCGGTCTGCGCGACGACCCGGCGTGTGCCCGCGGTCTCCGCGGCGGCGAGCAGGTTGTCGGTGCCGCGGGTGCGCAGCTCGTTCGTCGCGGCGAACGACTCGTCCAGGTTCGTCAGGCTGTGCAGGTCCGCCAGCGCGGTCATCTGGTGCACGATCGCGTCCGGCCGGGCGGCGACCACCGCCGCGACGACCGCGTCGCGGTCGAGGCCGTCCAGCACGACGGGCTCGGCGCCAGCTGCGCGCAGACCTGCCGCCTTGTCAGGCGATCGCGTCGTGGCGGTGACGTCGTGGCCGGCAGCGAGGAGCTGGGGAACGAGGTGCTGTCCCAGGGCTCCTGTCGCGCCTGTGACGAAGACTCGCATGAGGTGTCCTTTCCGAGGGTGAGTTGGCTTCACCCGCATGACACGGCGAGCACCCCTCGGTGTGACAGGAACACCTTCGCGACCTTTGCCCGGATACGTCGACAGGCGTCCCGCAGCCGGTCGTTTCCCAATCCCGCGGAGGGGTCGACCTGCTCCGCCAGGCGGCATAGTGTGGGCGAGCCGGGGCCAGGCTCCAAGAGATCGTTCACTGAGAGTAATCGTCGGCTACTGACTGTTCACATCTCGGGGGATGTTCCCTACGATGCCTGATGGAGGCCACGAGCGATCCCTGCTCGGGGGGCAGGAGTTGAACTGATGGTGGACAGGGCACGACCCGCGCTCGCCGATTCGGCGGGAATGGCGGAGTTCCGTGCAGTTGTGCGCGCGATGCACGACGCGCTGGCAAGCGCGATCGAGCCTGCTTACGCGCTAGCAAAGACGTCAACGAGCGAACCCCTACCTGAGTCACGGCCAGAATTCGACCGATCTGACGGAATCCTCCAGGCCGTTCACAGCGAGACCGCGCGGTCGAGGGCCGGTGGCGCTCACCTGGCTCACCCGCGCGACGGGCTGCACGACACCATCGAGGACGCCGAGACCCGCCGCATGATCGCGCTGGTCGAGCTCGCCAAGGGTGGCGACGCCGAGGCATTCGGGCAGCTGTACGACCACTACCTCTCCACGATCTACCGCTACATCTACTACCGCGTCGGGACGCACGTGCTCGCCGAGGACCTCACCAGCGAGACGTTCCTCCGGGCGCTGCGCGCGCTGAACTCGTTCCACTGGCAGGGTCGCGACTTCGGCGCCTGGCTGGTCACGATCGCGCGCAACCTGGTCACCGACCACTTCAAGTCCGGACGTTTCCGGCTCGAGGTCGCGACCGGCGAGATCCTGGACTACGACTCCGCTTCTGAGGGCCCGGAGAACGACGTCCTCGCAAGCCTCGCGAACGAGGAACTGGTCAAGGCGCTCAAGCAACTCGGCGCCGACCAGCAGGAATGTCTCGTTCTGCGGTTCCTCAACGGCCTCTCGGTGGCCGAGACCGCGCACGTCCTCGCGAAGAGCGAGGGGGCGGTCAAACAGCTGCAGCTTCGGGCGATCCGCAATCTCGCCAAGCTGTTGCCCGAAGGCCTCCGGTAGAGCCGGTCGGGGGCATCGTGAACATTAGGCCCTTTGGCGTTGGCACGGTACGCGCCGGCAGCGTAACCCTGCGATGGTTCGACTCGTTGGTCGAGATGTCCGGATCGCTCGATCAAGGAGACCGTCGATGACCTCGCTCCTGGCGACACGCCGGCGTGCCGAGGACTTCGCACGGCTCGTCGACGAACGCAGGCAGTCCCGCGACCCCAAGATCGTGCCGTTGCTCGACGTGGTCGCGATGTTGACGCCCGCGATGATCGAGCCAGCCCCGGCGTTCCGCAGCTCGTTGCGCGAGCGCCTGGTCTCGGCCGCCGAGGAACTGCCGCTCGGCGAGCCCGCGGCACCCGCCCATGCCGCCCGGTCCGCGGTGCGACCGCCACGAGTTCGGCTCGTGGCGGCAGCCGCATCGGTCGCCCTGGCCGGCGGCATGGTGGGCACCGCCGCGGCAGCGCGCACAGCGCTGCCCGGCGATGTGCTGTACGGGTTGAAGCGCGGCCTCGAACGTACCGAGGCCGGCTTCACCTCCAACTCCGAGTCGCGCGGCCGGGCGTTCCTCCGCCAGGCGGAGATCCGGCTCGACGAGACGGTCGGCCTGGTCGGCGGCGTGTCGCTGAACTCGGCCGAGCCGGAGGAGCTGGACCTCGTCCGCGGCTCGCTCACCGACTTCGTCATCGACGCCAAGCGCGGCGGCGGGCTGCTCACCGAGGCGTACCGCCTCGACCAGCGCCAGGCGCCGCTGGTGATGATCCGGCACTTCGTCTCCGAGGCGCGGCCGAAGGTGCAGGCGCTGCAGCAGTTCCTGCCGCCGACGTTGATGCCGTCGTACGACGAGGCGATGACCACGCTCGACGCACTCGACGGCAAGGCGCTCGACCTGTGCCCGGAGTGCGGGACCAACCCGACCGGCGGCGAGGTCACGCTGCTGAGCGCCGACTCGCCGGCCCCGTCCGACGACAGCGCGCCGGCACCCGCGCCGGAGAAGAAGGAAGCGACCTCGCCGTCGCCGAAGCCGAACCTCGACGGGATCCCGACGGTGCCGCCCGGCCCGTTCCCGCCGGGTCCGCGGCCTGGTCCGACGACCGAGCCGGGCCCGCGCGACCCCGGGCCGACCAAGGCGCCGCTGCCTCTCCCGCCGATCCCGAACCCGGTGCCCACGTCGCCGCGCGTCCCGCTGCCGACCGAGCTCCCGTTGCCGACGTCGGTCCCCCTGCCGCCGTTGCCGCTGCCGAGCGGCTTCCCGCTCCCCCTACCCACGGCGCTGCCGTTGCCGCTGCCGACGTCCTTGCCGCTGCCGTTGCCGCCGGAGCTCCCACTCCCCTTGCCGACCTCGCTGCCGCTGCCGACGTCCCTGCCGCTACCGCTGCCGCTGCCGGGTGGTGACGACCTGGTCGACGAGAAGAAGCCCAAGTCGGAGTCCCCGCAGCCAGCTCCCTCTACTCCCGCGCCGGACAACGAGGGTCCGCTGCCGGAGTTCCCCGACCTCCCGATCCCCGGCGACGACTAGGCCGGAGCCGGCAAATGATCATGTTTACATGATCATTTGCCGCTCTACGTGGGATACACCCCGCGTAAAGCGCCCGCTCGCCAGGTAAAGCGGCACCGGCACCCATCCGCCAGCACCACCGACTTACCCAACAGGTCCTAGCCGCGGCTGTCGAATAGCGGTGGTTGAACGTGCGCTAGTCCTCGGATAGTGCAGGCGCCAAGATCTCACCGACCTCCACCATGTCGTAACGCCTCACCTGGGTAGAGCACGCAGGTGTCAAGGAGGGCGGCGAACATGGCCGCCATCCTCTCAACCACCTAGGACGTGGGCTTCGCGCGCCGTTCCGCGGCAACCTCGGCGCGAATCCGCCGGAACCTTTCGGCCATGGCCTCAGGGCTCTCTTCCGGCTCGTCATAGTCGATCGAAGTCTCGACCAGCGCCCGATACTGCTGCTCACGACGCTGTTGCCGGTACGCCAACAGGTCGGTGAGTTTCACCATGCGCCGACGCCTGCCAGGCGTCTCTGCGTCCAGCTGACCCTCATCGATGAGTTTCACCACCGTCGGCCTACTGACGCCGAGTAGATCCGCGGCCTGCGAAAGTTTCGTAACTAACCCGAGCGACGTTCTAGGCGACCCACATGCGAAATCGCGGTCTTGGCGAGCTAGAAGAACGCGCGCGGGCGTCGAGTAGCAGCGCGTACAGGGTGTGCTGGATCGTCTCCCGCACCTGGTCGGTCAGATCGAACACCAGCATCGGGTCGTCCGCCGCCTCGCGCCCATAGCCCGAAGTCGACAGCGGCTCGCCGAAGGAGATGAGCACAGTCACTTCGACGGCAGCGGCACGACGGCCAGCTCGCCACCCGACCCGCAACCGCCACCCCCGCAAGCGGGAGCGACGGCTAGAAGAACGCGCGCGGGCGGTCGAGTAGCAGCGCGTACAGGGTGTGCTGGATCGTCTCCCGCACCTGGTCGGTCAGATCGAACACCAGCATCGGGTCGTCCGCCGCCTCGCGCCCATAGCCCGAAGTCGACAGCGGCTCGCCGAACGAGATGAGCACAGTCACTTCGACGGCAGCGGCACGACGGCCAGCTCGCCACCCGACCCCGCAACCGCCACCCCCGCAAGCGGGAGCGACGGCTAGAAGAACGCGCGCGGGCGGTCGAGTAGCAGCGCGTACAGGGTGTGCTGGATCGTCTCCCGCACCTGGTCCGTCAGGTCGAACACCAGCATCGGGTCGTCCGCCGCCTCGCGCCCGTAGCCCGAAGTCGACAGGGGCTCGCCGAAGGAGATGATCCACTTCGACGGCAGCGGCACCATGCCCAGCGGCCCGAGCCAGGGGAAGGTCGGCGTCACCGGTACGTACGGGAAGCCCAGCAGCCGAGCCAGCGGCTCGATGTCGCCCAGCATCGGGTACGTCTCCTCCGCGCCGACGATCGAGCACGGGATGATCGGCACCCCCGCTCCGAGCGCCGCGGAGACGAAGCCGCCGCGGCCGAAGCGCTGCAGCTTGTACCGCTCCGAGAACGGCTTCCCCAGCCCCTTGTAGCCCTCGGGGAACACCGCGACGAGCTCGCCGTTGGACAGCAGCCGGTCGGCGTCCTCCGACGACGCGAGCGTCGTCCCGCCCTTGCGGGCCAGCTCGCCCACGAACGGCGTCTTGAAGATCAGATCAGCCCCAAGCATCCGCACATGCCTGCGCGCCGGGTGCGTGTCGAACACCGCGACGTGCGTCATCAGCCCGTCCAGTGGCAACGTGCCCGAGTGGTTCGCGACGATCAGCGCCCCACCGGTCATCGGGATGTTCTCGATCCCCCGCACCTCGACGCGGAACCAGTCCCGATACAACGGCCGGAGCAGGTTGAGCAGCACGTTCTCGGTGAGGTGCGCGTCGAAGCCCAGCTCGTCGACCTCGTACTCGCCGGTCAGGCGCTGGCGGACGAACGCCAGGCCGGACAGCACCTTGCGTTCCCACTCGTCCCCGAGCAGTTCCTCCGCGACGGCCTGCCCGAGCGCGCCGACGGCCTCGACGAGCACGTTCGGCTTCTCCGCGGGAGCTTCCTCGCGCGGCTCCTCCACAGGCGGCTTGCGACGACGCGAGCCGGCACCGGAACGGTCACGGTCGCGGCTGTCGATCGGGATCACCCGGGCGTGGTCAGCCATGGCTGTCCTCCCATCCGTTCCCGACACTACGCGCGCCGAGCACCGATGCGACCCGCCGTTCGGCGGATTTGACCCGGTCGGAGTCCAACGACCCGGTGCCGCGTACGTCGACGAACGTGGCGAACGCCTCGGCGGAGGAGTACCGCGGCTCGAACTTCAGGTCCGAACGCATCCGCGCGGTGTCCACGCCCCGGCCATGGGTGAGGAACGCGAGCTGCTCCGGCGTGAAGTCCGCGAGCCTGGCCTGGCGAAAGGCCTGCCCGAACGCGGTGACGGCGAAGCTCGGCACCGGCAGCGCGGGCCGGCCGGCGCGGCGGATCGCCTGCGACAGCATGATGATCCCGTCGCCGGCGACGTTGTAGCGGCCGGTCGCGTCGGACAGCGTCGCGAGGATCAACGCGTCGATCAGGTCGTCCTCGTGGGTGAACTGCAGCCGCGCGTCGAAGCCCATCACGGTCGGGACGACCGGCAGCGTGAAGTAGCGGGTGAGCGGCGTCTCGACGGCCGGGCCCATCACGTTCGCGAACCGCAGCGTGGTGACGTCGACATCAGGGCGGCGCCGGGCGAAGCCGCGTACGTACCCCTCGACCTCCACCGAGTCCTTCGCGAACCCGCTCCGCGGCAGCGACCGCGGCTCCATCTCCTCGGTGAACATCGCGGGGTCGCTCGACGAGGCGCCGTACACCGTCGTCGACGACTTCACGATCAGCTTGCGCAGAGACGGGCTCCGCTGGCAGGCCGCCAGGAGCTGCATCGTCCCGATGACGTTGATCTCCTTCATCGTGGCCCGGCCGCCGGCGTGCAGCGGGGTCGCGATGACGCTCATGTGAACGACGGTGTCGACCTCTTCGCGCGCGAGGACGCGCGCGATCACCGGGCTGCGGATGTCCGCCCGGACGAAGTCGGCCGCGCCGAGATCGTGCGGAGGTGGGATGACGTCGACGCCGACCACGCGGTCAACCCGCGGGTCGGCGGCCAGGAGGCGCGCGAACCTCGCCCCGAGATATCTGGAGCAGCCCGTGACGAGGACGACAGGCATCTGCCTTGGGGCTTACTTGCCCTGGCGGCGGCGCTGGACGCGAGTCTTCTTGAGCAGCTTGCGGTGCTTCTTCTTCGACATACGCTTGCGACGCTTCTTGATGACAGAACCCACGCGGATTCCCCTCTACCGGACGCTTGTGCTTCTGACAGTGCCTGATTCGGCGCGGACGCCGAACGTCCGGGAGCTCGCCAATGTTGGCCCCAAGGCTACCCCGAGGCGCGGGCGCGGGTGGCACCCGCCCGTTCACTGACCGTTCGCGACCCGGCGGCCGGTCTCGCTCTGCCAGTACAGGACCTCCCGGCCGGACCGCCGGTTCTCGAGCAGGCCGGCGTCGGCGAGGACCCGCAGGTGGTCCGCCACCGTTCCCAGCCCGAGCCCGGTGGTCGCCACCAGCGCGGTGGTGCTGATCGGCTCGGCCGCCTCGGCGAGGATGCGTGCCCGCGTCCTGCCGAGCAGCCGCACCAGCGGCTCGGCGAGCGGTTGGTGGTCGGCGAAGATCCCGGTCACCGGGTACGACACCGCGTACCGGTCCGGCCGCCGCCACGCGAGGCCGACGCCCTTGCGGTGCGCGGCGATGAACATCAGGTCACCGCCGCGGACGTCCAGCGGCGGGTACGTGTTGTCGTTCACCTGGATCCGGCCGTCGCCCAGCCAGCGCACGTGCTGGCCGAGCCCCTCGAGCACCCCGGACCAGCCCAGCTCGCTCAGCCTCGACGTCCGCGAGACGACGTCCGCCCGGAGCACCCGGAGCCGTCGCGGCCAGGTGGGGAGCACGGTCGCGGTCCAGACCCAGCGCAGGAACTCCGCGGCCCGTTCGGCCAGGTTGTCGACGGCCAGGGCGGGCAGCAGCGGCGAACGTACGAACGCCAGATCGGCCCGGATGCGGTCGTCGCCCAGCGCGACCATCGCCGCCAGCTCGTCGTCGAGCTCCTGGTCCGGCGCGAGTGGCGGCATCGTGAGGAAGTCGGCGACCCAGCCCGGCCGGAACGCGTTCTCGACGAGCGCCGCCTCGACGTCGTTCTGCGCGAGCCGTTCCCGGAGCGCGGGCAGGTGTTCGCGGTACCAGCCGCGGAACCACGGCTCGACGTCCGGCGTGAGCAGGATCCGCAGCGCGGCAACGGTCTCGGTCAGCTGGGACGTGCCGAACCGCGCGTTCGCCAGGACATCGGCGTCGACGACGAGCTCGGTCACTGTGCTAGTCCTGTTTGTCGCAGCTCCGGCTCGCTCAGTTTCGCTGCACGCCACGGCCTACAGGGCGGCATCCCGATGTTCACTTGGGGCTTCCTCGACGAGGCCGGACTGCGATGAGCTAACCGGCTTGGTAGAAGGAGTCCCGCAGGTAGTCGTGGACGGCACGCTCCGGGATGCGGAACGAGCGGCCGACCTGGTGCGCCGGCAGCTCACCGGCGTGCACGAGTCGGTACACCGTCATCTTCGATACCCGCATCGCAGCGGCGACCTCGGCGACCGTCAGGAAGCGCGCCTCGGAGATCGGACCACCGCCGCCAGCCGGGCGGTCCGGACGTTCTGGTGAAGCCATTGGGGCCACCGTGCCTTCGCCTCACATGACGTGCTCCGGCTTCCCCGCCGGAGCCCTCGCGCCCGGGCCTTCGCAGGTACGTGCGTGAGGGGAGAGTAGTGCCAGATGGGGCGCGTGGGGAAGGGGTTGCGGCGTGAGCAATTCCGGCAAGCGACCTTGCGGTCACGCTCAGTAGCTGGGATCGAGGCCCAGTCCGGGGAACGATGCCGTCCGCGTCGCGATGATCGCCCGGTCCACCGGGTCGGCCGGGTCGTACCCCGACGACCAGTCCCGGTACGCCGCCGAGCATCCGTCGGTCATGGACAGCGGCGCCGGCCGACCGAACAGCCGCTGCACCAGCTCGCGCCACCCCGGCGGCGTCGGCGTCTCGGGGTCGACCGGCGCCCCGCCCACGATCGAGAGCAGGTGCGTCCACACCCGCGGCACCACCGACGCGATCGCGTACCCGCCACCGCCCGTCGCCACCCAGCGCCCCTCGCACAGCTGATGCGCGAGCTCGTGCACGGCGAGGTACGCCGCCCGCTGCCCGTCGACCGACAGTGCGAGGTGCGCGAGCGGGTCGTCCACGTGGCTGTCGCAGCCGTGCTGGCTCACGATCACGGTCGGTTCGAACGCCTCGAGCAGCTGGGGCACGACCGCGTGGAACGCCCGCAGCCAGCCCGCGTCGGCGGTGTTCTCCGGCAGCGCGAGGTTCACCGCCATGCCCTCGGCCGCCGGTCCGCCTGTCTCGGACGGGAAGCCGGTGACGTACGGGAACAGCGTCCGCGGCGACTCGTGCACCGAGATCGTCAGCACCCGCGGCTCGTCGTAGAAGACGTCCTGCACGCCGTCGCCGTGGTGGACGTCGAGGTCGACGTACGCCACGCGCGGGCAGCCATTGTCGAGCAGCCACTGGATCGCGACCGCGGGGTCGTTGTAGACGCAGAACCCACTTGCCGCGCCGGGCATCGCGTGGTGCAGCCCGCCGGCGATGTTCGCGGCGTGCAGCACCTCGCCCTCCCAGACCGAGCGTGCGGCCTCGACGCTCGCGCCGACGATGTGCGCGGAGACCTCGTGCATGCCCTCGAACGTGGGGTTGTCGGAGCTGCCCAGCCCGACCGAGAGGTCGAGCAGCGACGGGTCCTCGCTGCTGCGCCTGACCGCCTCGATGTACGCCTTGTCGTGCACGGTCGCGACCAGGTCGTCGGACGCCATGGGCGCCTTGACCGTCGGCAGACCGTTCGGCCCGAGGACGCCCAGCTCTTTCGCGAGCTCGACGGTGAGCCGGACCCGGATCGGCGCGAGCGGATGGCCAGGTCCGAAGTCGTACGCGGTCAGGCTCTCGTCATACACCAGTCGCGCACTGCCCGCCACGCGCCCACCTCCCTCGGTCCGCAAGTCCTCACATCATGCTTCCCCAGCCACCGCATCCGGAACCCGGCCCGTAGCCTCGCGCGGGTGAACGTAGAAGTCAGGTTGCTGCTCGGCGGCCACTCACCGGTCACCGGAGACCTCCATCGGTACGAACGCGACGAGTCCGGCGAGGTCCAGGAGATCGTCGAGCCGGACACCAGGGTGATCCGATGGGACGAGCTCCCGGCGGTGACGGTCGACGCTACTGACGACCGACCGTTGCGCGAGGTCTTCGAGGAGGCGTTCGCGCTCTTCCAGCGCGACCAGGGCCTCGCCTATCACTTCGGCCACCACCAGATGATCCTGTTCGACCTGTACGAGCCGGGCTTCGAGGAGAACGTCCTGACCGGTACAGCGAGCGAGCAGGTCGCGCAGTGGCATCGGCAGGGCATCCACGACCCGAGGCAGATCCGCACCTTCCTCGCCCTGCGCCACGAGTGGACACCCGCTCAGGCCGGCAAGCTCCTCAGCCTGGACGACGACTCGGCGGCGCGACTGCTGAAGGCGATGGGCTACCTCCAGCTGGACACCGGGCTGTACGTCCTCGGCCAGACCGAGGAAGCCAAGGCAGAGCGCGAGGACTGGAAGCGGGCGGAGCGGCAAGCCGAGCGCGACGCATAGGCTCGATCTTTCGTCCGGCGGTGGGTTCGACCGGTCCGCCGCGCCCCGCCCCGCCCAGTGCAAATGATCATGTTTACATGATCATTTGCCCCTTTACGTGGGGTGGACGCCAGGTAGAGCGGCCACTGGCCGGGTAAGGCGACCACGACACGCTTCGCCAACGGAGTGCCTCCCCCGCCCAGCTCACTCGAGACGGCGCCCCCCGTCTCCCCAGCAGGACAAGCACGTCCGGCTTTCCCAGGCCACTGTCGCCCACCAACACCCGAAATCCCGAGGCCAGCGGTTCAGCCCACGCCCATCGCCTCCTTGGCTGCCGCGAGGTAGGGCGTGCCGAGGTCGCGGGCACGGTCGGCGCCGGCGGCGAGGATCGCGTCGACCGCGGCGGGGTCCTTCGCGAGGTCGGCGTACGACTTCTGCAACGGCTCCAGCACCGCGACCACCGCGTCGGCCGTGTCGCGCTTGAGCTGGCCGTACGACGCGTACCGCGCCGCCACCGTCTCGACGGACTCCTCTCCGGTCGCGGCCGCGAGGATCTCCAGCAGGTTCGTCAACCCCGGCTTGCCATCGCGGTCGACACGGACGACGCCATCGGAGTCGGTCACCGCGCGCCGCATCTTGCGCCGCACGACGTCGGGCGGGTCGAGCAGCCTGATCTGACCGAGCGAGTCGTCCGACGTCGACTTCATCATCTTCTTGGTCGGCTCCTGCAGGTCCATCACGCGCGCCGCGACGGCGGCGTCCATCATCTCGGGGACGACGAACACCTCGCCGTACGTCCGGTTGAACCGCACCGCGAGGTCGCGGGTCAGCTCCACGTGCTGCTTCTGGTCGTCGCCGACCGGCACGTGCGTCGTTCCGTACAGCAGGATGTCGGCCGCCATCAGCGCCGGGTACGTGAGCAGCGACGCCCGCGTCTTCGGTCTGCCGCGGCCCTTCTCCTTGTACTGGATCATCCGCTGCAGTTCGCCGACGTACGCCGTGCACTCCATCAGGTAGGTGAGCTCGGCGTGCAGCGCGCCGACCGCACTTTGTCGTACGACCACGCATACGTCGGGATCGAGGCCGGCGGCGAGATAGAGCGTCGCCGCCTCGCGGGTCAGCTCGCGGAGTCGGTCGGGTGAGTGCTCGACGGTCATCGCGTGCAGGTCGACGATCGAGAACACGCACAGCGCCTCGTGCTGCAGGTCGACGAACCGGCCGAGGGCGCCGAGGTAGTTGCCGAGGGTGAGGTGTCCGGTCGGCTTGATGCCGGAGAAGATCGTGCGCATGGTTTCTGTGCTCCTTCGTGGCTCTGGAGATGGAGCCGCCCTGAGCAGAGGGCACACATGCGAAAGCCGCCCTCGTCAGGGCGGCAGCACAACGCGAGGGGACCGCCCTAGGCGGTCCACCAACCAAGCTGGCAAACGTTGCGCATGCAATGAGCATAACCTCTGGCGGACCCGGGCGCAGCCCTGCGAACATGCCGCCCATGGTGGAGATCAGGCAGGTCGAACTCGACGGCTGGCGCGAGCTGCGCGACGTACGGCTGGCGGCGTTGCTCGACGCGCCGACGGCGTTCGGGTCGACGTACGAGGACTCGGTCGCGCGGTCCGACGAGCAGTGGCAGAAGCGGCTCGAGGCCGGACCGATGTTCATCGCGTACCTCGACGGCAAGGCGATCGGCCTGTCCGGCGGCTTCGTCGAGGAGGACGGCAGCTACGAGCTCGTGTCGATGTGGGTCGACCCGGTAGCGCGCGGCAAGCGGGTGGCCGAGCAGCTCGTGAACGTCGTCGCCGCCTGGGCTCGCGGCCTCGGCGCCGCGCGGCTCCATCTGTGGGTGACCGACGGCAACGAGTCCGCGCAGCGGCTGTACGAGCGCCTTGGTTTCACCTACACCGGCGAACGCCAGGAGCTGCCGTCGAACCCGCAGCTCACCGAGGTGGGGATGGCGATGCCGCTGCAGCTCAGCGAGGACGCCGCGCGCCCGTAAGGCCCTCGATCCGGTCGATGCGGTTGGTCCAGATGCCACCGGTGTAGCCGTCGGGCAGCCTCTCGAGGTCGGCGGCGGAGTCGAAGCCGCCGGAGAACTCGTCGCCGCCGCGGACCAGATAGCCGTACGTGTCGGCCTGCTTCATGCGCTCGAGGAACCTGTTCGGCCAGCCCCACAGCCATGGCGCGAGGTTGTCGGGGAGATGCAGCTGGGTATGGCGGCAGGCCTTCGGGACGTACCCGCTCCAGCCGGTGCCGAGGTACGGGAGCAGGCAGGCCTTCATCGTGGCCTTCGACATCACGCGCAGGTCCGGCAGCCGCTTGGCCAGCTCCGCGATCGGCCGGTCGCCGCCGTAGACCGCCAGCCTCGCTCGCCTGTCGGGCGGGAGCTTCGCGAGCCTCTCCCCGAGGGCGCGGCCTTCGGAGGGGTCGTCGCTCTTCACATGCAGGAGGAGGTTCTTGCCGTCGAACGTTTCGAGTACCTCGTCGAGGGTGGGCATGAGGCCGATTCCCTTGCCCCTGAACGGGAAAGTCTTGCCGCCGTCGGCCGTGTAGCCGTACCCGACATCGAGCTTGCGAAGCTCGTCGAGCGTGTGGTCGCGCGTCACGCCGTTGCCGTTCGTACGGCAGTCGACCGTCCAGTCGTGGAAGACCGCGAACCGTTCGTCCTTGGTGGGTTGGAGATCGAGCTCGACGACATCCGCGCCGGCGTCGAACGCGGCACGCATGGAGGCGATCGTGTTCTCGAGGTACGGGTGCTCGGGCGGGTGGATCCGTTCGGCCGTACAGGTGTCGTTCTCCACCCCGGCGAGGTCGAACGTCTGCGCCATCCCTCGGTGCGCCAACAGCCGCGGCTCCTCGTCCGGCGGACTCGCGAGCAACGACGTGTTCGCGACCCACGCCAGCACCAGCAGCCCCGCGACGACGACCGCGGCGACTCGCCGCTTGCTCATCGAGACAAGGGCTCAGTCGACGGAGGCGGCGAGCTGGCGGGCGCGGTCGCGGGCGGCTTCGATGGCGTCGAGGAAGGCGGCGCGGACGCGGTGGTTCTCCAGCTCGCGGATCGCGCTGGTCGTCGTACCACCCGGCGACGTGACCGCCTCGCGCAACGCGACCGGGCGGTCGCCGGACTCGCGCATCATCAGCGCCGCGCCGAGGGCGGTCTGGACGACGAGGTCGTGCGCGACCTGGCGCGGTAGGCCGAGCAGGATCCCGGCGTCGGTCATCGCCTCGACGAGGTAGAAGAAGTACGCCGGACCCGACCCCGACAGCGCGGTCACGGCGTCCTGCTGCGACTCCGGCACGCGAAGCGTTTTCCCCAGCGGGCTGAGCATTTCCTCGGTGAGTTCGAGGTGCTGCGCGGTCGCGTGGGAGCCCGCGGAGATCGCCGACATCGCCTCGTCGACGAGCGCGGGCGTGTTGGACATGACGCGTACGACCGGCGTCTCGTCCGGCAGCCGCTTCTCGAAGAACGAGGTCGGCAGGCCGGCGCAGAGCGAGACGACGAGCTTGCCCGCGGGCACCTTCGGGCCGATCTCGGCGAGCAGCGTCGGCGCGTCCTGCGGCTTGACCGCGATCACCAGCACGTCCGCCGCCTGCGCGGCCTCGACGTTGCCGAGCACCTCGATGCCGTACTGCGTGCGCAACTGCTCGGCGCGGTCCTCGCGGCGTGCAGTAGCGACCAGCTCGCCCGCCGGCCAACCCGCGCGGAGCAGGCCGGACAGAATGGTCTCGCCCATCTTGCCGGCGCCGATGACAGCGACCTTGTGCACTCCGGGGTTCATGTGCGAGTCACCAACGAGCGAAGGAAGAACGCGATGTTCGCCGGCCTCTCGGCGAGGCGGCGGACGAGGTAGCCGTACCAGTCCTCGCCGTACGGCACGTACACCCGAACGGTCTCGCCGAGCCCGGCCAACCGGCGCTGCTCGTCGGGGCGGACGCCGTACAGCATCTGGTACTCGTACGACCCCTTCGACCGGCCGTGGCGGGTGGCGAGCGCGCCGGCGATCTCGATCAGGCGGGGGTCGTGGGTGGCGACCATCGGGTAGCCGCGGCCGGCCATCAGGATCTTGAGGCAACGGACGTACGCGCGGTCGACGTCGGCGTCCTTCTGGTACGCGACGGAGGCGGGCTCGTCGTACGCGCCCTTGCACAGGCGGACGCGGCTGCCCTCGTAGGCGAGATCGCGGCAGTCGGCCTCGGTGCGGTAGAGGTAGGACTGCAGGACCGCGCCGGTCTGCGGGAAGTCGCGGCGAACGTCGGCGAGGATGCCGAGCGTGGAGTCGATCGTGGTGTGATCCTCCATGTCGACCGTGACCGTGGTGCCGGCGTTGTGCGCGGCGAGCGCGATCGCCTGGAGATTCTCGGTCGCGATTTTCTCGCCCTCGGCGCCGAGCGCCTGGCCGACCGCGGAGAGCTTGACCGAGACCTCGGCGCCCCGGGTGAGGCCGGCGCGGCCGAGCCGTTCGAGCAGCGTGAGGTACGACTGGGTGATCTTGTCCGCCTGCTCGCGGTCGTGCGTGTCCTCGCCGAGGTGGTCGAGACTGACCTGCAGCCCGTCGACGACGAGCTTGCGCGTGGCCTCGACGGCCTCGTCCAGCGTCTCGCCCGCGACGAACCGGGTCACGATGCTCGCCGAAACGGGCACCGTCGACACCACCTTCTTGAGCCGCGTGCTCTTGGCGGCAGACAACAGCGCCTGACGTAACACCCTGGTGACCTTCCGTCGAAACGTCCTGCTCAGCCACCACAGGTTACCCACGCCCTCCTCGGCGCCGGAGGCCCAGGAGGTGGGCGAGTTGGTTGGTGGCGTACTCGAAGATGGCCGTCCGGTCCTCGACGACACCTTCGAGGTGGCCCCAGAGCTCGAAGCTGAGTAGGCCGTAGAGCTGGGTCCAGGCCGCGATGAGGACGGCGAGGTTGGACCGGAGAACGTCTTGGAGGGCGAGAGCGGGGAGGAGCGCGACGAGGTGCTCGATCTCCTGCGACACCTGGTCGGTGAGCGGCGGACCTTGGACGGCTTGCAGCTCGCCAGCCTGGTGGGCGTCGGCGACGATGCCGAGCAGGACGACGGGGACGCGGGCGGCGGGGGCCGCGGTGTCCTGGGGAGCGCGGTAGCCGACGACGGGTGACCCGTAGAGGAGGGCGTACTCCCATGGGTGGGCGTGCGCCCAGGTCCGTACGGCCTTGCAGGCTGCTTGCCATCGCGCGAGGTGGTCGGCGCGATCCTGCTTCGCCTCGGCCTTCTCGACGTGCGCGCCGACTGCGTTGAACGCGTCGATGATCAGCGCGGTGAGCAGGTCGTCCCGGCTCGGGAAGTAGCGGTAGATCGCGGACGAGGCCATCTCCAGCTCGCGCGCGACGGCGCGGAGCGAGAGCCCCTGGGCGCCGTGCTCGCCGAGCTGGCGGCGGGCCTCGTTCTTGATCTCCTGGGTGAGCTCCTCGCGGGCCCGTTCCCGTACTCCTCGCACCTTGGCCATGCGGACCATTGTGACACAAACGAGAGCACTGCTCTTGACAGAGAGCACTAGTCTCGTGAACAGTGGACTCAAACGAGAGCAGTGCTCACAAACTTGGAGAGGTGATCCGCATGACTCAGCAAGCCACGCGCTACCTGGCCCCGCCGAAGCGCGCCGCCCTGATCCACCGCGCGATGAAGTGGGTGACCGCGCACGGCGTCAGCCTGTACTCGTCGCGCATGCTCCGCGTCCGGGGACGGAAGACCGGCGAAGCGCGCTCGACGCTGGTGAACCTGCTCGAGGTGGACGGCGCGCAGTACCTCGTCGCGCCCCGCGGCCACACCCAGTGGGTCCGCAACCTCCGCGCCGCGTCCGGCGAAGCCGAGTTGACCTTGGGCCGCCGCGAGTGGCCGGTGACCGCGGTCGAGCTGGCGGACGACGCGAAGGTCCCCGTCCTGCGCGCATACCTGAAGCGCTTCGGCTGGGAGGTCGGCGCGTTCTTCGAGACCCTCACCAAGAACTCCACCGATGCCGAGCTCGAAGCCGTAGCCCCCGGCTTCCCCGCCTTCCGCCTCACCCCTCGCTGGGCCGTGTCTCTTAAGTAGCGCCGGTCATCGCGCTCCGCGCGATGGTGCGCGGCCCAAGGAAAATCACAGAGCGCGCCCGGCTGGGCGTGGTGCAGGAGGAATTCATAGTTCGTCCTCTGGGTGACGAACTGGACCGCGGCCAGGCGGGATGCGAGGTGTCGCGCGTCAGGCGATAGCTAAGAGACACGGCCCAACCTCGATCTTTCGTCCGGCGGTGGGTTCGCCCGGTCCGGCCCGCCCTGGGGCCAATGATCCTCATGTTTACAGGCTCTACGCAGCCAAGCGTGGTGTGCGGTGTCTGATGTGGGTGGCTGCGGGTTTGGGTGGCCAGTCTATGTCGGCGCAGGCGAGGAGGATGCGGGCGCGGTAGTTGGTGAAGCTGCGGAAGCCGAAGCCGATGCGTTTGATCTTCTTGATGATGGTGTTGGTGCCTTCGGTGGGGCCGTTGCTGGCGTAGGGGTGGTCGGCTCGGGCGAGGATGGGGTCGCGCCACTCGGTGAGGGTGTTCGCCAGGGTCGCTAGTTCGGGGATGTCGTCGTGGTGGGCGTAGTAGCGGGCGTCGGCGATGAGCCGGTCAAGGCGTGCGGTGACCCTTGTTTTGTTGGGGAAACGCTGCCTCGCCGTGGTGTCGACGCGTTGGTAGAGGTGGCGGAGGCGGTGGGCGATCTCCCAGGTGGCGCCGACCTGGCCGGTGGGGTCGTGGTCGAGTAGGACGGTGCGCAGTCGGGTGGCGCGGTGTCCGTCGGGGGTGAAGGCCTCGGGTTTGCTGCGCAGCAGCCGCAGTGTGTCGTGCAGGGGGTCGCCCTTGCGGCCGCGGCGGCCGAGTTGGTCGAACTGGACCCGGCGGCGGACCAGTTCGGTCGTGTCGGTGCCGAGTTTGACCAGGTGGAAGGCGTCGAGCACCACGCTGGCCTGCGGCAGCCCGGTCCGTAGCCCGGACCGGTAGGAGCGCAGCGGATCACACACCGCGGCCTGGATACCGGCCCGCCAGGCCGGGTCCCGGTGGGCGAACCAGTCGGACACGATCCGGCCGGTGCGGCCCGGCAGCACATCGAGCAGCTTCCCGCGGCCGACGTCGACGATGGTGGTGCAGAACCGCATCCACTGCACCGGCCCACGGGCCCCGAACACGTGCTCATCGACGCCGACCGCGGTCACCGCACGCGCCTCCGGTGGCCGGCGCAGCGCCTTCGCGGCGGCCACGACGGCGGTGTTGACCGTGCCCCACGACACACCGAACTCCGCGGCCACCGTCGCCACCGCGGACTGGTCCTGACCGACCCGGCGCACCGCCTCGGCCACCGCCCGCTCGGTCATACACCGCCGCGGCCGAATCAGCTCACTCGTCTCAGACCACGTCACCGCCGTCGCCGTGGTCGTCGTCGTCGTCGTGGCCGTGGCCGTCGCCGTGGTCGTTCTTCCTTGCAGGCAACGAGGTTCGCGGCATCGCCACAACCGCTTATGCCACACCAGCAGCACCGGCTTACCCGCAATCGGCAGATCCCGCACCACCACCGGCCGCCGACCATGCGGCGACGCGACCGCCCCACACCCCCGACACGCCTCCCGACACGCCTGCGACCCGGCCGTGGTCTGAATCAGCAGGTTCCACTCCCCGAGCAGTTCCACCGCCCGAGTCACCTCGAACCCCTCAAGGCCCAACGCGGCCGTCCACCCAGTAACGTCATCCACGGGTCCTGTGCTCCTTCCAGCCCCGGCTGATTCGCAACCAACCGAGACTGACCGGCACAGGACCCCCCTCACGAGGAGACACGCCGACAGGTCTGCTACCAGCCCCACCACCACCCTTGGCTAAGAAGAGCCTGTTTACATGATCATTGGCCGCTTTACGTGGGGTGGACGCCAGGTAGAGGGGGCACTGGCCGGGTAAGGCGACCACGACACTTCCCCATGGGAGTGCCTTCCCGCTCGGATCACTTGAGAGGTCGCAATCCCAAGATCCCCAGCAGGGCAGGCACTTCCGTCTTCACAGGCCAAAGTCGCCCACCAACACCTGAAATCCCGAGGCTAAGGCCGCGGGCGGTAGTAGAGCGCGACGACGCCGCTCTCGAACGGCTTCGCGGCCAACGGCTCCAGCTGCCTGCCGGTCAGCGGCTCCAACCAGGTCGAGCCTGGCGACACGACGGGGTACACGAAGAGCCGGTACTCGTCGACCAGCCCGAGCCGGATCATGCTCGCGGCGAGCTTCGCTCCACCTGAGAGATGAATGTCCTTGCCTGGTTGGGCTTTCAGCCCATCGATGAAGGCCCGGAGCTCCTCGTCGTTCGTCACGACGGCCGCTTCGGAGTTGTTCCACTCGAGCTTGTCCTGCGGGCTGCCGGTGACGACGAACTTCTTGTAGTCGTTCATCATCCGGCCCATCGCGCGATGCGTCTCGCCGGCATTGGGGTCGTCGAGCGCCTTCGGCCAGTCCTCGGCCATCTCCGCGTACGTCACACGGCCCACCAGCACGGTGTCGAACGCCGCGTAGCCATCGACGATCTCCTGGTACTGGTCGTCGCTCAGACCCGTCATCCAGGCGGCCGGATCGTCCAACCTGCCGTTCAGCGTCGTCATCATGGCGAGCACGACCTTGCGCACGAGTGCCTCCTGAAGTCTCGTCGGAACGCGTCCAGGAGCATAGGTCCGGCCGAGCCGTCAGGGCTTGTACAGAAGGGACAACTGCTCGGGCGCCTCCCCGCGCAGCTCGGTGGCCGACTGGCCGATGAAGCGCCGGAGCGAGCGTGCGAGGTGCGCGTGGTCGAAGTAGCCGACATCGCTCGTGACGTCGGCGATCGGCACGCCGGCCTGGATCAGCACCGCGGCACGGCGGGCCCGTTCGATCTGCCGGATGGCACCCGGCGTGAGCCCCGTAGCGCCGAGGAAGTGCCGCCGCACGCTCCGCACGGACAGGTCCGGAGCGCCACCAGCGAGCACCTCCCGGACGACGCCGTCACGGACGAGACCGCCGGTACGGGCGAATCGCCGCACGAAGGACTCGACGTTGTCGAAGTCCGGCACCGACCAGCTCGAGCCGTTCAGCCGGAACGACCGTCGGGACGCGTCGGGGAGCTCGGCGAACCCGTCGACGAGCTGTCCTATCGGGAGCCACGGCATCGTCGTTCCGAGCGCGAACCGGACGCCGAGGAACGTCGCGTCCTCCGGCACCGGCGCGGACGCCGCCCGCGTCTCCGGCCCCTGCACCGCGGCGTGGAACTCGCCCGCCTCGACCCAGAACACCATCGTCCAGTGCGCGGTGGCGACCGAGGTCATCCGGTCCAGACCCGCACTCCGGCTCCGCCAGATCCGTTCCACATAGGGCGAATCCGACCCACGCTGCTCGAACTCCAACCCCATCCCGCGAGCGTAGCGGCGGGTTCAGCGTTCCTCGCGCGGGCCGAGCCAGAGGCCGCCGTTCACCTCCAGCGTCTGACCGGTTACCCAGCGGCTGTCCGGCGAGGCGAAGAACGCGACCGCGTCGGCCAGGTCGTCGGGCTGGCCGTGACGACCGAGGGCGACCATCGCGGCCACCTTGCGCTGGGACTCCGTGCTGTCGACGAGCCACTGGTTCATGTCCGTCTCGGTGATCCCCGGCGACACCGTGTTCACCGTGATCCCGCGCTCACCCAGCACGTGCGCGAGCGAGCGGGTCATCACGTTCAGGGCGCCCTTCGTCATCGCGTACACGACCTCCGGGATCGCGAACCACGTCACTCCCGAAGAGATGTTGATGATCCGCCCACCCTCCGACATCAACGGCAGCGCGCGCTGAACGATGAACAGGGGTGCGCGGGCGTTGATCGCGAACGTGCGCTCGAAGTCCGCCTCGGTCGCTCCCTCGAGCGTGGAGGCCCCGTAGCCCTGGATCGCCGCGTTGTTCACCACGATGTCCAGGCCCCGTCCTTCGAGCCCGCGCTCGAGGCCGGCGAACAGCGTGTCTACGTCGCCCGGCGTGCCGAGCAGTGCCCGTACGGCGAACGCCCGACCACCGGCCGCCTCGATCGCGGCGACCGCCTCCTTCGCCGCGGTCTCGTTGCTCCCGTAGTGCACCGCCACCAGCGCCCCGTCCGAAGCCAGCCGTTCGGCGATGGCCCGGCCGATGCCCCGAGAGCCGCCCGTCACCAGGGCCGTCTTGCCGTCCAGGATGCCCATATCGTTCACTCCATCAAATGTTAGGGAACGTTCCACTACAAACGACGGTACCCTGGATCCATGGCCACGACAACGGGTCGCCGATCGAGCGCCGACACCAGGACGCACGTGCTCGAGGTCGCCCACGAGCTCTTCTACTGGCACGGCATCCACGCCGTCGGCGTCGACAAGGTCGCGGCCGAGGCGGGCGTCGCGCCGACGACGCTCTACCGGCTGTTCGCCTCCAAGGACGACCTGGTCGCCGCTTACGTGGAGAACGCCGCGAACGACTACCGCGACTGGTTCAGCGCGGCTGCCGAGCGGGGCGGCGACGACCCGGCGCAACGGATCCTCGCGCTCTTCGACGCCCAGGTCGCGACGACCCAACCCGAGGTGTGCCGCGGCTGCCCGTACCTGATGGCCCTCACCGAGTTCCCCGACGAGGAACTCGCGATCCACCGGCACGCGGTCGAGGTCAAGGCGTGGGTACGCGAGCAGTTCGCCCAACTAGCCAAGAAAACAAGGCCAAACGACAGCGACACCCTCGCCGACCAGCTGATGCTGGTCTTTGAGGGCGTGTACGCCACCGTTCAGGCGCTGGGCGCGGACGGCCCTGCCGCCCGCGCCCGTGCGCTCGTCGAGCTTCTCGTCACGACACCGCCGCGAACTGCTCCTCCTCGGTCGAGCCGCGCAGCGCGGTCGTCGAGGACTGCGGGGTGATCGCCGTGCTCACCAGATCGAAGTACCCGGTGCCGACCTCGCGCTGGTGCCGCGTCGCGGTGTAGCCGGAAGTTTCAGCCGCGAACTCGGCTTCTTGCAGTGCGACGTACGCCGTCATGCCCTCCGCGGCGTAGCCCGAGGCCAGCGCGAACATCGAGTGGTTCAGCGCGTGGAAGCCGGCCAGCGTGATGAACTGGAACTTGTAGCCCATGTGCCCGAGTTCTCGCTGGAATTTCGCGATCGTTCCGTCGTCGAGGTGCTTCTTCCAGTTGAACGACGGCGAGCAGTTGTACGCCAGCATCTGGTCGGGGTACTCCGCCTTGATTGCCTCGGCGAACGTCCGTGCCACCTCGAGGTCCGGCTTCGACGTCTCCATCCACAGCAGGTCGGAGTACGGCGCGTACGCCAGGCCGCGCGCGATGCACGGGTCCATGCCGTTCGTCACCTCGTAGAAGCCCTCGGCCGTCCGCGACCCAGTGATGAACGGGCGGTCGCGCTCGTCCACGTCGGAGGTGATCAGCGTCGCGGCCTGCGCGTCGGTCCGCGCGATCACCAACGAGGGAACGCCGCACACGTCGGCCGCGAGGCGGGCCGCGTTCAACGTACGGACGTGCTGGCCGGTCGGGATCAGCACCTTGCCGCCGAGGTGACCGCACTTCTTCTCCGAGGCGAGCTGGTCCTCCCAGTGCACGCCCGCGGCGCCGGCGGCGATCATCGACTTCATCAGCTCGAACGCGTTCAGCACGCCGCCGAAGCCCGCCTCGGCGTCCGCAACTATCGGAGCGAGCCAGTACGGCGCGGTCTCGTCGCCCTCCGACCAGGTGATCTGGTCGGCGCGCATCAGCGCGTTGTTGATGCGGCGCACGACCTGCGGGACGGAGTTCGCCGGGTAGAGGCTCTGGTCCGGGTACGTCTGGGCGGCGAGGTTCGCGTCGGCGGCGACCTGCCAGCCGGACAGGTAGATCGCCTTGAGGCCGGCGCGGACCTGCTGGACCGCCTGATTTCCGGTAAGTGCGCCGAGAGTGTTGACGTAGTCCTCGTCGTGCAGGAGCTGCCACAGGCGCTCGGCGCCGAGCTTGGCCAGCGTGTGCTGCTCCTGGATCGAGCCGCGCAGGCGGACGACATCCTCGGCGGAGTACGCGCGCTCGACGCCGTTCCACCGCTGGTCGGTGTCCCAGCTTCGGCGGAGGTCGGCCGCGGCCTGGGCTGCTGCTGTGGTCTCGGTCATGAAGATCGCCTCCTGGGCTGACTACCTGTGCTCGTAAGTGCAGTTTTTACGCTGGCGTGCCTGCCGTGGAGTCGTTCGGCGTGATAAATTCGGCGAAAGTTTACTGATCCGCGAATTCTCGGGCTCCTTCGAGGCGAAAGGATGAGCGTTCTTGGCTGGCGATCTCGATCTGGCGACGTTCGGCCAGCGGCTCCGACACCTGCGGCGGGCGCGCGGCCTCACGCTCGTGCAGCTCGGCGAGCAGGTCGGCCAGGCGCCGTCCCAGCTCTCGCTGCTGGAGAACGGCAAGCGCGAGCCGAAACTTTCGCTGATCGCGGGTATCGCCAAAGCGCTGCAAGTTCCGGTCGACGAGCTGCTCGCTTCCGAAGCGCCGAGCCGCCGTGCGCAGCTCGAGATCGAGCTCGAGGAGGCGCAGCGCGACCCGGTCTACCGGTCGCTGGAACTTCCGTACCTCAAGGTCGGCAAGCGCGTCCCTACCGAGGTGTTGGAGCACGTGCTCGGGCTGTACGAGGAGCTGAAGCGGCGCGACACGAAGCCGACGGCGACGCCGGAAGAGGCGCGGCTAGCGAACCGAGACTTGCGGCTCGCGATGCGAGAACAGGACAACTACTTTCCGGAAATCGAGCGCGTCGCTGTCTCTGTTCTCGAGTCGGTCGGCTATCGCGCCGGCGCCCTGTCGGAGGGGCTCGTCGTCGCGATGGTGTCGCGGAACGGCTTCGCGTTGCGGTACGTCCAGGATCTGCCGCGCTCGGTCCGCTCGGTGACGGACCTGCGCAACCGGCGGATCTACCTGCGTCGGGAGTCGCTCGGCATGCACACGCCGCGGACGATTCTCCTGCAGACGTTGGGACATTTCCTGCTCGGGCACGCGCAGCCACGCGACTTCGCCGACTTCCTGCGGCAGCGGGTGGAGGCGAACTACTTCGCCGCGGCGGTGCTCGTTCCGGAACGTTCGGCGGCGGACTTTCTGCAACAAGCCAAGGCTTCTCGGGACCTGGCGCTGGAGGATCTGCGGGACGTGTACGCGGTGTCGTACGAGATGGCGGCGCACCGGTTCACCAACCTGGCGACGCGGTATCTCGACCTGCGGTGTCACTTCGTGCGCAACGACGAGTCCGGAATCATCTACAAGGCTTACGAGAACGACGGGCTCGCATTCCCGGCGGACTCGTCGGGGGCGATCGAGGGGCAGCGGATGTGCCGCTTCTGGGCGGGGCGCCAGGTGTTCGCGTCGCCGGACCGGTACTCGTCGTTCCACCAGTACACCGACACGCCGGGCGGGACGCACTGGTGCGTGGCGCACGTGGACCCGGGCGGCGAGCGGCACTTCGCGGTGACGCTGGGGGTGCCGTTCAAGGAGTCGAAGTGGTTCCGGGGACGCGAGACGACTCAGCGCGCGACGTCGCGGTGCCCGTCGGGGCAGTGCTGCTCGCGCCCGCCCGCGGAGCTGGCCAGTCGCTGGGAAGGCAACGCCTGGCCGTCGGCGCGGGCGCACTCGCACGTACTGGCCGCGTTGCCGCCGGGGACGTTCCCGGGCGTGGACGAGACCGACGTTTACACGTTCCTCGACCGGCACGCCGACGTTTGACGCCGCGGGTGGCTATGTTCTCCGAGTGGCCGACTACCAGGACAGCACCACGTTCACTTTCGACCGGGCGGCGCTCTGTTGGCCTGTGTTGTTCCAGGTGGAGCCGCTGATCTCGGCGTTCGCCTGGAAGCTGAACCTCGCGGCGACCGTCCTCTCGGATGAGGGTGCCAGCACGTATCCGGACATCGCGAGTGCCCGGGCCACCTCGGCCGCACTGGCCACGCCGCCGCACCGGGTGGAGTTCTACGCGAGCGCCCAGAGCATGAAGGCCGGCGTCTGGGTGGTGGGCTTCGGCGACAGCGAACAGCCGGCGGTGACGATCTACAGCGACTCCGGGCTCGCGGACGACTTCAACGAGCTGCACGACGCGGTGTCGCAGTTCCTGGGACGGAACGGCGTCGCCGTCACCGAGACGCCCGCCGCGGCTGCCCCGGCTTCGGCGCCGGCCAAGCGCGGCCTCTGGCGCTGGATGACCAACCAACCCATGGCGGTCCAGATTGTCGGCGGCGTCATCGCGACCTTCCTCGCCTCCGGCATCGCCGCCCTGATCGCCATCCTCGTCCGCTGACCCGGGACCCTTGCGGTAGGCCGATGCCGGTCGGTGTTGATCTGGACCCCGTCGGTCAGGATCGTGGTTAGGTTAGCCTAACCACATGCATCGCCCTGGGATCGGCAGGAGAGCGGCGCTCTCGGCGGGGATCATCGCTCTCGCGGGGCTCGCTGTCGGGTGTGGGCGGGAGGCCGGGCCGGCGACCGCGGCGGCCGCACCGCTCGAGCTCGCGCATCAGTACGGCAGCGCGAAGGTGCCCGCCAAGCCCGCACGCGTGGTGACGATGTCGAACAGCTGGACCGATGCGCTCATCGCGCTCGACGTCCCCATCACGGCCGAGTTCGTCACCAAAGGCTATGCGGGCAAGGGAAATCGCTTCGCCTGGACGCCCGAGCACGACTCGAAGATCATCGAGATGACCACCATCGGCGAGGTCGACTTCGAGCAGCTCGCCAGCTTCGACCCCGATCTCATCCTCGCCGGCTACGTCGGCGACCAGCAGGTCTACCAGAAGCTCGAAGGCGTCGCACCCACGATCCCCGTCATGGACAAGAAGGCCGTCCTCGACACCTGGCAGGACGTCACCACCACAGCAGGGCGCATCTTCGGCCAGCAGGACAAGGCCACCGCCCTCGTCAAGAACGTCGAGCAAGAGCTCGAGGACTTCAAGCAAGAATTCCCCACTGCACAAGGCAAAACGTTCGTCTTCGGCCAACTCGCCGCCGACGGCCAGATCGGCCTCGTCGCCGCCGAGAGCGACGCGGCCGCCAAGCTGATCGCCTCCACCGGGCTCAGGCTGTTCCCCAAGCTCAAGGAAGTCGTGAAGGGCGGCGACCGCGTCCTCGTCTCCCAGGAACGCACCGACCTCCTCGAAGCCGACGTCCTCGTCCTCTGGCCACTGGCCGGCGGCCCGGAGACGTTCGAGAAGACCCCCGGCTGGAACGACCTCCCGGCCGTACGCAACCAGGCCACGGTGTTCGTGACCAACGACAATGCCGTCGGCTTCGGCAGCCCGACCATCTACTCCGTGCCGTACGTGCTCGACCTGCTCCGCCCAGCGGTGAAGGCGGCGACCTGACCTCGCTACGGCGACGTAGCCGCCTCGTCCAAAGCGACGAACTCCCCTGTCGGCGGGATCGGCTTGATCACGTCGACCATCGCACCGCTCGGCTCGACGACGATGAAGTGCCGCTGCCCGAATGCCTCGTCCCGCAAGGGCAAAGCGACCTCGACCCCATCCGCGACGAGGCGCGAGTACAGAACGTCGACGTCGTCGACCTCCAAAGAGATGAGCACCCCAGCAGGATCGCGGCGGTGCGCGGCGGGTACGGACCCGTGGTCGCGCGCCACGATGCCCAGCTGCGGCTTCGCCCCGTCCGGCGCCTCGAGCTGCACGTACCACTCGGCGTCGAAGATCGCCTGGAAGCCGAAGTACTCGGCATAGAACGCACGCGAAGCAGCGACATCAGTGCTGCAAAGAACAGGAAACAGTCCAGTAATCATGCAAGGAAGCAAACGGCCTCCCCCGGCAGGAGAGTCAAGCTCAGCGCAGGGCAGATTCGACGAGATCCGCGTAACCCACCTGGCCACGCGTGTTCGGGTGGTAGGACTCACCGATCGGGTTTGAGAGCCCGTTGAGCCACTCCGGGTTACCGCACACCGCGTGCCCGATGAAGGCCTGCGTCGGGTTCACCATCCCGAACCCGTGCGCACTCGCCTGCGCGGCGATCGTCGAGTTCAGCAGATCCGCCGTCGCGTTCAGGCGCGTCATCTCCGAAGCGGAGAAGAACGTCCCAGCGTTGCAGTCCTCGCCCATGAAGATCCGCGGGTACCCGACCACGACCACCTTCGCGTTCGCGGCCCGCGAGCGGATCTGGTCGTACAGGTTGTCCAAAGTCCCCGGCAGCGTGTTCCGGACGTACGCCTGCGCGGCGTCGAGCTGACTCGTGCAGGAGTACGGCGCGGGCTTGGCGCACTGGGTGATCACCGGCGCGAAGCCAGCGTCGTTCCCGCCCACCATCACGGTCACGTACGCGGTGTTCGCGTTCAGGCTGCCGAGCTGGTTCAGCACGTCCGGCACCCTCGCTCCCGAGCACGCGGCGAACGTGAGCGTCAACCCGAGCCGCTGCGAGTCGAGCACGGGGTAGGCGTAGTTGGAGCGCTTGCAGCTGGAGGAGTCGTACGCGTACACGCGGGTGCCGACGCCCGAGGTGTACGAGTCGCCCAACGCCGTGTACGCGGGCGCGGCCTGCGCGGTCCCGCCCAAGGCGACAAAACAGGCAAGCGCTATCACGCTCGCGATACCGACCCTGAGCATCCGGCGTCCTGACTCGCCCATGCCCGCTCTCCTTCCGGTCGACGCGAGGTCCGGGGAGGAGAAGCGTCACGCAGTGGTACCGATACCGGACCAAGGGTGACAACAAGGATCACGGGTACGGACGGACCAAATCAAGACCCCGACAGGTGAACAGATGGCCGAGGCACCTTCCTGTCACGCGCCGCCGGCGTACGCGTCCACTTCGGCGACGAACGTGTGCCTGGCCGAGTCCGGCAACCAGGCGATCTCGAACGAGTTTCGCGCCAGCTGCACGAGCTCGGACCGGCTCAACCCAGCTTCAGCCACGGCGACGAAGTTGTCCGCCACGTACTTGCCGGCGAAGTAGGCAGGATCGTCGGAGTTGAGCGTCGGTTTCAGCCCGAGCTCCAACATCCGCTTCACCTCCAAAGCCTTGAGACCGTCGGTGACGAACCCGTTCGACACCGGGCACACCGTGAAACCGATCCCACGTTCCAGCACGGCTGAAACCAGGGCGGGCGACTCGAGCACGTTCACGCCATGGTCGATGCGGTCGACCCCGATCACCTCGAGCACCTGACGCAGGTTCTCGGCCGTGTCCTGCTGATCAACATCACAGTGCATAGTCAAGAAGAAGCCCTCGGCACGCGCCCGCGCGAACACCGCGGCGAACTTCACCGGCGGGTTGTCGCGTTCGTCGGAGTCCAGCCCGACCCCCAGGATCCAGTCCTTGAACGGCAACGCCTCCATCAGCGTCGCCATCGCGTACTCGGCGGAGAAGTCGCGCAGGAAGCACATGATCAGCTCCGCACGGATCCCCAACAGCCGCCGCCCGTCGACCAGCGCGCGGCGCAGGCCGCGAACGACGACCGGGAACGGCACACCGCGCGAGGTGTGCGCCTGCGGGTCGAAGAAGATCTCCGCGTACCGCACTCCCTGCGAGGACGCCTTGCGCAGGTAGGCGAGCGCGAGGTCGTAGAAGTCCTCCTCACCCCGCATCACGTTCATGCCGTCGTAGTAGCCGACGAGGAACGACGTGAGGTCGTGGAACGAGTAGGCCGCCCGGATCTCCTCGGGCGTCGAGTACGGCAGCGAGATCCCGTTCCGCCGCGCCAGCTCGAGCTTCAGCTCCGGCTCGAGCGTCCCCTCGATGTGCAGGTGCAGCTCGGCTTTCGGCAGTCCCTGGACGAACGCGGCCAGCTCGTTGTCACCCACGGCACTCACCGTAACCGAAGGCAGGCCGGGACTCCGGGGATGGACGCGAGGAACGGGTTCGAGGCAAGATTCCCTGGCCGACAGGTGCAACCGTTGTGCCCGATCGGGTGTCTCTTCCTGGCAGTGCAGTACCCATCGACCTCGGGGGTTTCGTACTCGTGTTCTGTTCTCGCCGCTCCGTTCTGCTTGGTTCGGCCGCTCTCGCGGCCACATCCGTTCCGATCCTCGGCTCCGGTGTCGCGTACGCCGGCTCGGGCAGCCCGGGCGCACCCGGCATAGGCGACGAGGTGTTCCCGAACCTCGGCAACGGCGGCTACCTGGTCGACCTCTACCTGCTGGATCTCGACTACCGCGAGACGACGAAGCTCGTCGACGGATGCGTCACCGCCAAGTCGAGGGCACAGCAGGACCTGTCGTCGTTCTACGTCGACTCGGTCGGCCTGGTGATCCACTCCGTCGAGGTCGACGGGCGGAGCGCGACGTTCTCCCAGCAGGGCGAGGAACTCCTCGTCACCCCGGTCCGCAAGCTGCGGAAGGGCGAGCGGTTCAGCACCAAGATCCGCTTCACCGCCGACCCGCGGCTCAAGGTCCCCGGCGTCATCTCGGGCTGGTGCCCCACCGACGACGGGTTCGCGATCGCGCCGCAGCCGGCCGGTGCGCACACGATCTTCCCCTGCAACGACCACCCGTCGGACAAGGCCGGCTTCGTCGTGACCCTCACCGTGCCGCAGGACCTGACCGCGGTCGCGAGTGGCGTGCCCATCGGCCTGAAGACCCGGAACGGACGGACGACGCACACGTTCTGGTCCGAGCACCCGATCGCGACGGAGATCCTGCAGGCCGTCGTCGGCAACTACACGATCGTCGAGCGCGGCACCGTACGCGGAACGCGGCTGCGCGACGTCGTTCCCAGCCACAAGGTCGAGCTGCTCGAGCCGGCGCTCGCGCTGACGCCAGGGCTGCTGGACTGGATCGAGCCGCAGCTCGGCCACTTCCCGCTCGAGGCGTACGGCCTGCTGCCGTTGAACAACGAGGACCCGGCGGCGTTCGACTTCACCGGTCTGGAGACGCAGACCCTCACGCTGTACAAGCCGAAGTACCTCGAGGGCATCGAGTCCGCGATCGCGGCGCACATGATGCACGAGATCACGCACAGCTGGTTCGGCAACAGCGTGTCGCCGAAGAGCTGGAACGACCTGTGGCTGAACGAGGGGCACGCGGAGTACTACGCGCTCACCTACAAGTACGAGCGCGGCTGGCCGGACCAGTTCGGCCTGACGACGTTCGAGGCGCGGATGAAGCGGACGTACGGACTCAGCGACCAGTGGCGCCGCGACCACGGACCGGTCGCCAAGCCGCCCGTCGCCTCGCTGTGGCACGCGCAGCGCTACCAGGGCGGGACGCTCGTGCTGTACGCGCTGCACGAGAAGCTCGGTGCCGAGCTGTTCAACAAGATCGAGCGGGCCTATCTGAAGCGGTACCGCGACAAGAGCATCTCCACCGACGACTTCATCGCGCTCGCGGCCGACGTCTCGGGTGACCCGTCGGTGACCCCGTTCCTCGCCGACTGGGCGTACGGAACGAAGACGCCGCCGATGCCGAACCACCCCGACTGGACCACGCTCCCGGCTCCCGCCTCCGCGCGCCAGACCCCGCGCCCGTACTCCGGCCGCGACGACAGCGCCGTCTCCTAGCGCTCTTTCTCATGAAGGGCACCTTCATTCCATAGGTTCGAATGAAGGTGCCCTTCATTCAAAGCTGCGGCGGGTCGAGACGGTGGCCGTTGGCGAAGACCGTCGAAACGCGCGTGAGGGCGGCGATGTCGGCAAACGGATCCCCGTCCACGATCAGCACGTCGGCGTCGAACCCGGCCCGCAGCCGGCCCTTGTACGCGCCCAGCCCGCAGGCCTCGGCCGCCACGGACGTCGCGGACGCCAGCGCCGCCTCGGTCGGGATGCCGCCGGCGACGTAGTCCCCGATGGCGTGCGCGACCAAACCGTGCGGCTTGCCCGGGCTGATCCCCGTGTCCGATCCCGCGATCAGCCGCACGCCGGCCTCGTGCATCCGCGCCATCAACCGCTGCCGCAACTCCCAGGTGATGCCGTTGCGTTCCAGCAGCTCGCGGACCGGCATTGGCGGCTCGGTGCCGTCGGCCTTGCCCAACGTCGGGCAGACGGCGATCCGCTGCTCGGCAAGGCGTTCCAGCAGCCTGTTGGGTACGTCGATGCCGGTCTCCACCAGGCAGGTGCAGTGCTCGATGCCGTCGACGCGCGCCGCGACCGCCTGCTCCACGGACGGCAACCCGTGCGCGTGCGCGGTCACCTGCAACCCGGCGGCATGAGCCTCATCGACGACGAGCCGGAGCTCGTCCAGGGTGAACTGACAGGCCAGGATGTCGGTGCCCGGCGTCATCGCGCCACCGCTCGCCATCACCTTCACGAGGTCGACGCCACGCTGGGCACGTTCGCGGATCGCGGCCCTGATCTCGTCGGGTCCGGAGACCTCGCCGCCCATGTTCCAGCAGTGCCCTCTGCGCGTGGTGACGGGAGGGCCGGCGGCGAGAATCGTGGGCTCTGCTTGGCCGTTCGCCCGGTCGCGCCGATCGAGAACGGCGTACCGGCGGTCCCCGAGATCGCGCACGGTCGTCACGCCGCACGCGAGCTGCTGCGCGAGCGAGGTCGTGATCACGTCCTCGAGATGCTCGTCGGTGAAGTCGGGCAGCCGCTCCAGCGCGCTGAGCCCGCCGTCGCCGCAGAGGTGGACGTGGGTGTCGAACAGCCCCGGCAGGACTGTTCCATTCAGGGCGTCGACGACCACGTAGCCGTCCGGCACCGCGAAGCCAGGCGCCTCGACGCCGACGATGCGCGCGCCCTCGACGAACACCGTCGCCCCGTCCGTGTGCAGGCGCTCGCCGTCGAACGCGCGGCCGGCTCTGATCGCGTACATGGGATCAGCCCGGCGTCGGGCCGTGCAGATAACGCTGCAGGGTGGGCGCGATCCAGGCGATGACCTCGTCGGTCGGGGTCGACGCGAGCGGCTCGAGCCGGATCACGTACCTGGCCATCGCCAGCCCGATCAGCTGGGAGCCTGCGAGGTTGGCCCGGAGCCGGCCGTCCTCCTCGTGGATCCGGTCCGCCACCGCGTCGAACAGCAGCCGGGTCAGCGCGGTGCGCATCAGCTCCGCCGCGGCCTCGTTCGTCAACGCCGAGCCGAGCAGCCCGCGGAACCGCTGCTGGATCTCGCTGCGTTCCCACAGGCCGAGGAACGTACGCACGACGATCGTCCCGACCTCGTCGTACGGCGAGTCCACCATCAGCTTCACGAAGTCGCGCGGGTCGAACGGGACGTCCATCACCGCGAGGAACAGGTCGTCCTTCGACCCGAAGTAGTGGTGGATCAGTGCCGGGTCGACCCCGGCCGCGCGGGCGACGCCGCGGATGCTCGTTCCCTCGAAACCACGGGCGGCGAACTCCGCACGGGCGACCTCGATGATCTCCCCGCGAGTGTCCGGCGCGCCCGGCCGCCGGCCGGGACCCCGCGACTTCGTCGCTCGGCTCACCCGACCGGACCCGTTCCCAGGCTGCGCAACCCGCTGACCACCTCGATGGTGCCGTCGGTGCTCACCGCGTACGAGGGCTCGACCGGCGCCGCGAAGTGCAGCCGCGCGAACGCGAGGGCCTCGGCGAGGTCGGTCTCGCGCTCGGACCGCGTCGTCGACCGTCGGGTGTTGACCTCGAGCACGATCGAGCCGGTGTAGCCGCGCCGCGCCAGCAGCTCGAGCACGTCGGCGCAACGCTGGTTGCCGCGGCCGGGCACCAGGTGCTCGTCCTTCAACGACCCCGAGCCGTCCGCGAGGTGCAGGTGAGTGAGGCGCGGGCCGAGGTCGACGGCCATCTCGTACGCGTCGACACCGGCGGTCGCGGTGTGCGAGAGGTCCAGCGTGACCTGCGCGTAGTCGAAGTCGCGCGGGTCCCAGCCGGGGAGGTACGCCTGCAGCTCCCGGACCCCGGCGCGCCAGGGGAACATGTTCTCGACCGCGATGCCGATGCCGCTGTCCTGCTCGCGCTGGGCGACGCCGGTGGCGAAGTCGCGCGCGTACGTCTGCTGCCAACGGAACGGCGGGTGCACGACCACGACGTCGGCGCCGAACGCCTTCGCGGCCTCGACGCTCTTGTCGACCTTGCCCCACGCGTCGCCCCAGACGTACTGCGTGATCAACAGCGTCGGCGCGTGCACGGAGTAGACCGGCATCTGGTGGTACTCCGACAGCCGCCGGACCGCGTCGATGTCCTGGCTGAGCGGATCGGTCGTGACCATCAGCTCGACGCCGTCGTACCCCAGCCGGGCCGCCAGCTCGAACGCCGTGGCCGTCGACTCGGGGTAGACCGCGGAGGAAGACAGTGTGATCCGGGCATCCGGAACACGCACGACGGCATCCTTACCCCGCCGGTGAGTCTCGACCTCGTCAGCGTGCACGAGAGTCAGCGTACGGTGGGGCCCGGATTACCGCCCGGTCAGGAGGCGCGTGGCGTCCCGCTCTGGCCTTGGCCGTCTAGGCGTGGGCGACGACCACTCCGGCGAGGTGCGGGACCTGTTCGCCGGACGCGAGCCGGACCGCGCCGGACATCGAATCCCCGCGCGGCTCGCGCAGCAGGGCACCCGGGCACATGCCGGTCAGCGCGGTCGAGAACGCGTCGAAGATCACCGGCGAGGTGAGCACGCTGCCCGCCCACGACACCGCGACCGTCCCGATCCCCGCGTCGGGGAAGCCACGCCCGATCGCCGCGGAGACCGTGATCGCGAGATCCCGGCCGGCGTCGTGGCAGATCTGCGCGGCCACCGTGTCGTTCACGGCCGCGGCCGAGACCGCGGTGGCGAACCCGGCGACGGTGGCGACCAGCCGAGGCGAACGGTACGCCGCCCGCAGCGTCAGCCCGAGCGGGGCGCCGAAGTGCTCCTCGGCCGCCGCCGTCAGCTCGGTCGCCGGCCCGCGCCCGTCCATCGCGGCGAACCCCGCGCGTACGCCGGCCCGACCGATCGCGAACCCGCTGCCCGCGTCGCCGAACAGGTAGCCGATGCCGTCGACGTTGAAGAGCTCGCCGTCGGGCGAGACCGCGAGGCAGTTCGTCCCCGTTCCGACCGTGATCACCACGCCAGGCGCGCCTTCGAGCGCGCCGAGATGAGTGGTGACGTCGTCGCTGGTGAGCAGCACCGTACGGGCGCCGAGGCGCTTCGCGACCGCCGGCGCGAGGATCGGCCGGCCCGCGGGATCGGCGGAGCCACCGGCCAGCCCGAACGCCGCGACCTCGATCGGCGCCGGGCTGCCGAGCTGCTGCCACGCGGCGTCGATCCGGTCGCACTGGACCTGGACAGGATCGACCTCCGACGACCACTGGAAGCCGGTGACCTCGACCTGCTCGGCCACGCGCGGGCCGTCAGCGGTGTCCTCGAGCCGCCCCATGAGGAGCTTCGTCGCCCCGCCGTCGACCACCAGCCGCACACTCATCGCGTACGTCTCCTCCCGTGCTCGTCCCCGTTGACTGTTGCTGGGTGGATCAGTTCTGCTCCGGCTCCATCGTGTCGAGGTGCCGCAGGATGAGGCCCTCGCGCAACGCCCACGGGCACTGCTCGAGCACGTCGACCTCGAAGATGTCCATCGCCGCGTCCGCGACGATCGCGCCGGCGAGCAGCTGCGGTGCCCGCGCCCCGGAGACTCCGGGCAGGTCGGCTCGGTCGTCGGCGGACATAGAGGCGAGCCGCGGGAGCTGGTCCTCGAGGTCGTCGCGGGCGAGCGTGCGGCGTACGTACGTGCCCTCCGAGCTCGGCGCGGCCCCGCAGATCCTGGCCAGGGAGCGGAAGGTCTTCGACGTTCCCACGACCTTGTCGGGCTGTTCGTGCCTGAGCACCTGGCCCGCGTTCCGCGCGATCTCCGCGCGGACGTGGCGGCGGAGCTTGCGGACCTCGTCCTTGTGCGGCGGGTCGCTGCTGAACCAGTCCCTGGTCAGCCTGCCCGCGCCGAGCGGCAGCGAGACGGCGACGTCGGGGTCCTCGTCGGACCCGGTGGCGATCTCCAGCGAGCCGCCGCCGATGTCGAGGACGAGCAGCCGGCGGCTGGACCAGCCGTACCACCGCCGTACGGCCAGGAACGTCAGCCGTGCCTCCTGGTCGCCGGTCAGGACGGAGAGCTCGATGCCGGTGGCGTCGTTCACGCGTTCGAGGACGGCCGGGCCGTTGCTGGCCTCGCGGATCGCGGAGGTCGCGAAGGCGAGCACGGACTCACAGCCCTTGTCCTCGCCGATCTCGAGTGCCTCGGCGACCGCTCGCTCGAGGTTCTTGGCGCCGTCGGAGGAGATCTCCCCGCCCTTGCCGAGATGCTCCGCGAGGCGCAGCTCGGTCTTGTGGGAGTACGCCGGGAGCGGCCTCGCACCTGGTCGTGCGTCGACCACGAGGAGGTGGACCGTGTTGGAACCCACGTCCAGAACACCGAGCCGCATGGTGGGAACGCTACCGTTTCGCTACGCCAGGTACGCATGGGAGCGGTCAAGCCGCATTATCCACAGGTCCGACATCGGCGCCTGATCACGCCTGCCGCCACCTTGGTACGGTTTCCTCCTCCGAGGGGCCTCAGTCCCTGACTGCAAGGGGGATCTACCTATGCTCCGTCGTCGTGGTGGCACTGTGCTGCCTCGCGTTTTCCTCGTGGCGGCCGCCCTGGTCGGCGCCACTTTCGTCGCACCGACTTCGGCGGTGCTGGCGGACGATGAGGCCAAGTCCTCGTCCGCCGCGGACAAGCCCGTCGTCGAACCGCTCTCCGAGCTCACCGAGAAGTTCGAGGTCGAGAAGTACAACGCGGTCGACACCACTCTCCAGATCGCCAAGCCCGCCGAGTTCACCAAGCTGCGCGCGAAGGCGGAGAAGTCCGGCAAGGTCCAGGTCATCGCTGGGCTCCGGATGTCCCACACGGCCGAGGGCGCCCTGTCGGCGACCGCGGCCGACTCGCAGCGGGCGATGATCGGCCTGCGCACCTCGCAGATCCGCGCGGCGGTCGCCGGTGACGGCGCCCGCGTGGTGACCACGTTCGAGTACTCCCCGTACGTCGCGCTCGAGCTCAGCTCCGCGGCTCTGGACCGCCTGCAGGAGTCGGGGCTGGCGTCCTCGGTGCAGGAGAACGAGCTCGACAAGCTGAACCTGAACGAGTCGACGGTGCGCGTCGAGGCGACCGAGAGCTGGAAGATGGGCCGCGCGGGCGCGGGCCAGAACGTCGCGATCCTCGACACGGGCATTCAGAAGAACCACCCGTTCCTGCGCTTCGCGAACGGCAAGAGCAAGGTGATCGCCGAGGGCTGCTACTCCCTCGTTCGCGCCTGCCCCGGCGGCACGTCGCTCACCACCAAGCCCGGCGTCGGTGCTCCTTGCAGCGGCACCACGCAGTGCCACCACGGCACGCACGTCGGTGGCATCGCCGCCGGCCGCGGCAAGGACATGAGCGGTGTTGCGCGCGACGCCGGCCTGATCTCGCTCCGGGTCTTCTCGGTGTTCTACGACAACTCGACCTGTGGCGGCAACGCGCCCTGCGCGCTGTCGTACACGTCGGACCAGATCAAGGCGCTCGAGCGGGTCTACGGCCTGAGCAAGACGAAGAAGATCGCGTCGGCGAACATGAGCCTCGGCTCGTTCAACACGTACTCGCGTCCGTGTGACACCGACCCGCGCAAGCGGATCATCGACACGCTGAAGTCGAAGCGCATCGCGACCGTGATCTCGTCCGGCAACTCCTCGTCCAACACGGGCGTCGGCGCTCCGGGCTGCATCTCCTCGGCGGTCACGGTCGGCGCGACCAACGGCGGCTCGGTGGCCTCGTTCTCCAACTCGAACTCCTACGTCGACCTGCTCGCTCCGGGCGTGGGGATCCTGTCCTCGATCCCGGGCAGCAAGTACGCCAGCTTCGACGGCACCTCGATGGCCGCCCCGCACGTCGCGGGCGCGTTCGCGATCCTCAAGGGCATCCGTCCGGGCTCCGCGGTCTCGACCATCGAGGGCGTGCTGAAGGCGACCGGCGCGGGCGTGAAGGACAACGACAACGGCGTGCTGAAGCGCCGCATCCGGGTGCTGTCCGCGGGTGTGCGTCTGGCTGACACGGGCCTGCGCGTCGCCGCGAACTACACGGCGCCGCAGCTCGACATGACCTCCGACGGCGTCGGCCTGGCCCGGCGCGACGGCGGTGCGTCGTCGACCTCGTTCAAGATCAGCGGCATCCCCGGTGGGGCGAAGGTCTACCTCGCCAAGCTGGTGTGGACGACGATCGGTGGTCCGGACTCCACGGTGACGTTCAACGGCAAGGTGACGAAGGGCGCGCTGGTCGGTGCTTCGAAGCCGACCTGCACGAACCTCAACACCGGTCAGCCGAACCGTACGTACCTCGCTTCGGTGAAGGTCACCAAGAACGGCAACTACCCGATCAGCGGCGTCGGCGCCGGCAAGACCGACGGCCAGGGCGCCTCGCTGATCGTGCTGTTCCGCAAGCCGACCGGCCTCAAGGGCCGCGTGACCCTGCGCGTCGGCGCCTCGAGCGCGCTGGCGAACAACGGCACCGCGTCCGCCCAGCTGTACACGTACGGCAACGGCCGCCACTTCCGCGCGCCCGGCCTGCACTTCGGTGTGGGTGACGCGACGTCGTGGAAGCAGGAGAACCCGATGAAGTTCAACCGCGGCAACGTCACGCCGGGGAACTACTTCACCACCTCCGCCGGCCGCGACTGGGACGACCGCCGCCGCAACATCTCCAAGGGCCTCGTGCCCGCGGGGAAGGGCAACCGTCCGCTGACCCTGCAGACGAAGAACGACTGCATGGTCCTGAGCTACGCCGCGATCAGCTGGTTCACCTCCGGCTGATGCCCTTACGGTAGGGCTGTAGGAACGTGAAAGGGCCCGCGTCAACCACTGGTTGACGCGGGCCCTTTCGCATCTCCGCATCCCGTGTCGCGAAGGGGTGTTCCCGCCCGCTCCTCTTCATGGGCAGAGTGGGTGCCCTGTACGACCGTGATCATGATGGTGATCGTGAAGCCGGACTGGTCGTATGCGACTGGTTCGCTTTCATGATCACGGACCGGTGGCGCGCCGAGGGTTGGGTGAGGGGCACCCTGGTCCCATAGGTTCGGACCAGGGTGCCCCCGACCCAGCCGAACCCTCGCCACACCAGCACTACCCGGCCACCTCGACAGCGGCCATCGCGCGCTATTGAATGAAGGGCACCTTCATTCAATAGGTTGAGATGAAGGTGCCCTTCATTCGAAGAATCTCGGCGTGGCGCCATCTTGTCCGACGGATGCGGCTCGGGTTCTTGGCGAAGCTCTTCTGGTTCTGGTGCGGTCCTCGATGAGATCTCTGCGGGGGTTTGGTGCTCTCGGGGTCTGTGGCGGCGGTCGATTTTGGTGGCCGGTCCGGGGCGCGTCAAGGGGGTCGCGGCGGCTTCGCAGACGGGCGACGTCGCTTCGCGACCGCGGAGCGGCCCTTGACTCGCCCCGGCCCGGCCACCTGTTTTTCACGCGCCGCCCCCTCCCCCCGGAACAGGTGTCCCGGGGGAGGTTTCTTGCTGTTGGGGTTTGCTGCCGTGCTTGCGTCGCTTGTTGGCCCTCGGTCTCTTGTGGCTCAGATGACGCCGGGCCTTCCGTCCCCGCTGTTTTGAATGAAGGGCACCTTCATTCAATAGGTTCGAATGAAGGTGCCCTTCATTCAAACGAGAGCGATTACCTCCTCCTGAAGTTGCGGGGTGGGCAATATTGCGCAGTGCGCACATTTCTGTCAGCCTGGGTCGCATGACCACCGCCACGCTCACTCCCCCGCACTACATCGCGACCAGAGTCGCCGTGTGGTGCGGCATCGTCGCCGGGCCGCTGTTCGTCGCCGCCTTCCTCGTGCAGGGATTCCTCAAGCCCGACTACAACCCCCTCCGCCATCCCGTCAGCTCACTCGCCCTTGGCCCGCACGGATGGATCCAAACGGCCAACTTCCTCCTCACCGGCGTACTCGTCCTCGCCTTCGCCGCCATCGCGCGAAGCAAGACCGACAAACCGACGGCCGTACTCATCGGGCTCTGGGGACTCGGCCTCATCGCCGCCGGCATCTTCGTCACCGACCCCGTCAGCGGGTTCCCGAAAGGCACTCCCGCCATCGGAGAGCCCACTCTCGAAGGCAGCCTGCACGACGGGTTCTCGGTGATCGGCTTCCTCTGCCTGATCGCGGCCATGTTCGTCAACGCACGACGCCATCGCGCACGAGCCACCGCGACCACCATCGCGGGAATCGCGACGGCAGCGTTCTTCGTCGCATTCGCCGCCGCCATGAGCCAAACCCCGGGCCTCGTCGAGTACGGCGGCGCGCTCCAACGCGTGTGCGTCATCATCGGCTTCGGCTGGATCACCACCCTCGCCATCGACACCAACAAGCAAGCACGCTGAACCCCACCAACACGTGAAACCCCTGCGTGTACTGTGTCAACGTGCCAGAAGTCGCACTCGAGTTTCCCCGCGCCTGGGTTGAGTTCCAAGATCCCGACGACGCCGCCCAGCAGTACCGGTGTGACCTCACCTGGCTCACCTCCAGCTGGTCCTGCATCTTCGGTTCCGGCTGCAAGGGCATCTACGCCACCGAACCCGACGCCGGCTGCTGCGTCCTCGGTGCGCACTTCGCCGACAAGGCGGACGAGAAGCGCGTACGCCAGTTCGTCAAACGCCTCAGCAAGGACGAGTGGCAGTACAAGGACGAGGGCCGCAAGGACTGGGCCGAGGTCGACGAGGACGGCGACCGCAAGACCCGTGTCGTCGACGGAGCCTGCATCTTCCACAACCGCCCGGGCTTCGCGGGCGGCACCGGCTGCGCGCTCCACAAGCACGCGCTGAACAACGGCCTGCACCCGCTCGAGACCAAGCCCGACGTGTGCTGGCAGCTCCCGATCCGCCGCCTCTTCCGCGAGGTCGAGCTGGCCGACGGCACCGAGTACACCGAGGTCACGATCACCGAGTACGACCGCCGTGGTTGGGGACCTGGCGGGCACGACTTCAACTGGTACTGCACCGGCAACACCGAGGCCCACGTCGGCGCTGAGCCGGTCTACCTGTCCAACCAGGCCGAGCTCGTCGAGCTGATGGGGCGGAACGCGTACGACCAGCTCGCCGAGTACTGCGAGCAGCACCTCGCCGCCAACCCGCGCGTCGCGCCGCACCCGGCGAGTACAGGCCCGGTCCCGATCGAACTCTCCGTACGCATCTCCGACAAGGCGATCGCCAAGCACTCGTAGAGATGTCAGGCATCGCGGACGGAGCTCGCCCGAGCCCCAACATCTGGAACCACCCCGACGTCTACGAGCTCGAGAACCGCGCCGTCGACCCCGACGGCGTCCTCGAAGCAGCCATGTGGGCACGCAGAACGTGGGACCAGGCGACCGTCCTCGACATCGGCTGCGGCACCGGCTTTCACCTGCCCCGCTTCGCCGAACGGGCCACCAAGGTCATCGGCGTCGAGCCCCACCCAGACCTCGCCCAACGCGCACGCCAGCGGACCGCGTTCCTCACCAACATCGAGGTACGCGACGGCGCCGCGCAGACCCTCCCCGTCGAGCCGCTCTCTGTCGACGTCGTGCACGCCCGCTGGGCCTACTTCTTCGGGCCTGGCAGCGAGCCCGGCCTGCGCGAGATCGCCCGAGTCGTACGCCACGGCGGCGCCGCGTTCGTCATCGACAACGACGCGACGCGCAGTACGTTCGGCCGCTGGTTCCAGCGCGCGTTCCCGAAGTACAAGCCGAACGACGTGGAACGGTTCTGGGCCAGCCACGGCTGGAACCGCGAACCCCTCACCATGCACTGGCGCTTCGACCGCCGCGAGGACTTCGAGGCCGTGGTGAACATCGAGTTCCGCCCCAAGATCGCCAAGCAGGTGATCAAGGAGCACGCCGGCACCGAGGTCGACTACGCGGTCAACCTCTGGTGGCGCAGGTTCTGAACCGGATGCCGCAGCGGCGAGCAACGCGGCGCCGAGGAACCCGAGCATCTCCACAACGCCCAATCCCAACACAGGAACGATAAACGCCGTGATCGCCACCGCCGCCAGCCCGGCAACCGTCGCGCCCGGGATGGCGGAGCGAACGATGATCCGCGTTCTCGGTCCGGGTCGCGCGGACGTATCGCTTCGGCGAGGCGGGTGGCGGGCGCGGGAAGGTCGTTCTGACTGTCGACCAAGGCGTTGTCCACAGGCTTCGGCGCGGGACAGCGCGACTGTCGGTGCTTCGCCGTACTGTCTGGCTGGTGGCGAAGACCAGCACGACCCGAGCGATCCGACCCGCTTACCGCTGTGCCGAGTGCGGCTGGCAGACCGGCAAGTGGGTGGGGCGATGTGGTGAGTGCCAGGCTTGGGGAACGGTCGAGGAGCTCGGCGCGCCGAAGCGTGCGGTGACGGTCGCCGGGCCTGTTGCGTCGCCTGCGTTGCCGATCGACCAGGTCGACATCGAGGCGGCGCGCGCGGAGAAGACGAACATCTCCGAGCTCGACCGGGTCCTCGGCGGCGGACTCGTCCGCGGTGGTGTCGTGCTGGTCGCCGGCGAGCCGGGTGTGGGCAAGTCCACGCTGCTGTTGGAGGTCGCGGCGGAGCGAGCACGTTCTGGTGGCCGTTCGCTCTACCTGTCCGGCGAGGAGTCGGCGGCACAGGTGCGGCTGCGGGCGGAACGAGTGAACGCGATGGAGAGCTCGCTGTTCCTCGCGGCGGAGACTGATCTGTCCGCGATCCTCGGGCACATCGACTCGGTGGAGCCCGACCTGATCGTGCTGGACTCCGTGCAGACGGTGTCGTCGGGGCTGGTGGATGGGGCGCCTGGTGGAGTGACCCAGGTGCGCGAGGTGGCCGGGGCGATGATCCGGGTCGCGAAGGAGCGCGGGATCTCGACGTTGGTGGTCGGGCACGTGACGAAGGACGGCTCGATCGCGGGGCCGCGCGTCTTGGAGCACTTGGTGGACGTCGTGCTGTCGTTCGAGGGCGACCGGCACTCGCGGCTGCGGATGGTGCGGGCGGTGAAGAACAGGTACGGGCCGACCGACGAGGTGGGCTGTTTCGACTTCGCCGACGGTGGGCTGACGTCGTTGCCGGATCCGAGCGGGCTGTTCCTGACCAAGCGGCCGGAGCCGGTGTCGGGGAGCTGTGTCACCGTCACGGTCGAGGGCAAGCGCCCCTTGCTTACCGAGGTCCAGGCGCTGGTCGCCAAGTCCAGCCTGCCGTCCCCGCGGCGCGCGAACTCGGGGCTCGACACCAGCCGGATCGCAATGGTGCTGGCCGTGTTGGAACGCCGCGGCGGCATCGTGTTCGGGGACAAGGACGTGTACGTGGCGACCGTGGGAGGCGTGAAGCTGCGCGAGCCCGCGTCCGACCTCGCAGTGGCCTTGGCGATCGCGAGCGCGGCGACCGACGAACCGCTACCCAGCCACCTCGTCGCGGTGGGCGAGGTCGGCCTCGCCGGCGACCTGCGCCGCGTGACCGGGGTGCAGCGCCGGCTGAGCGAGTCCCTCCGGCTGGGCTTCACCCACGCCATCGTGCCGCGGGAGAGCGGGCCCATCCCCGACGGCATGAACGTGTTGGAGGTCGGCAACCTCGCCGAAGCCATGCACGCCGCCGCCTCCCTAGCCCGCCGCTAGCGGCCGCCCACACCGTTTCGCCGCTTGGCCGGACTCTGGCTCGCCAGCCGCGAGATCATGACGTCGATCTTCGGCCCGTCCGGCTCGCGGTAGTCCAGCGGTACGGGCAGGGTCGCGCACTGTAGCGGCTACCCTTGCGCCGGCACGTCCGCCGGACACGCACCCCAGGTCAGCCGATCCGTCGATCTGGCGGCACTCGCCGGGACGGCGAGTGCCGCCAGCGAACGTTTCCCCTACCGTCTCCGTCCTAGGAGCACGGGAGGGTTGGATGCGCCTGCTGAAACGCAGTACCGAGGATCCGCTCAGCGCGGCTGAGGCGGATCGGGTTCGCGCCATCTTGTACCTCGGCGGGGTCCCCGCGGGTGACCTCGACGACGGTGTCCAAGAGGTGCGCCTCAAGCTGCTCGAGCGCCAAGCGCGCGACGCCGAGCAGCTGCGGTCGGCCCATGCCTGGATCGGTGTCGTCGCCAGCAACATCGCCGCCGACTGGCACCGCCGGACGGCGAAGGACCGGCGCATCACGAACAGGCTCGCGGAGTACGTTCCCGCAGCCGCCCACCATCCCCAGGAAGACGCCACGCTCGCGGCCGCGGTCGCCCGCGGGCTGGCGGAACTGCCGCCCGACCAGCGCCAGGTCCTGATCCTGCGCTTCTACGAGGACCTGCCGCTCAAGGACATCGCGACCGCGCTCGACCTGCCGATCGGCACCGTCAAGAGCCGCCTGCACTGGGCGGTCAAGGCGGTACGCGAACGGCTGCGCGCCACGGAGGTGATCTGAACCATGACCGACCGCGACCCGCTCGCGTACCTCCTCGACGACGATCCGATCCCGGACGACGTACGAGCCGACCCACGCTTCGCCGAAGCTGAAGCCGACGTCGAGGCGATCAAGCGCGGCCTCCACCTCGTCGCTGCCGCGACGCCCAAGCCGCCGAAGGCTCAACGCGGCAGGTGGAACGGGAACGTCATCCTCGCCGTTGCCGCCTGCACCCTCGCCGCCGTCACGTTCGGCGGACTCGTCGCCGCACCCTCGTTCCTCGGTGGAACAGACCAGAACACCGCGGGGAGTGAAGGCGGACAATCCGCTGGCTCGGGTGGTGAGCCACCCCGGGCAGCGCCAAACCCCTCCGACAGGCGACCCCTCGGCGGCGGCATGGACCTTACCGAGGAAGGCCTCGTCTCCTGCGCGACCCTCATCGTCGACGGCGTCATCACCGACGTCCAGCCGGGCCCGACGAGCGACACCAACAAGCTCACTGTGAACATCACCCGCGTCTACAAGCCCGCGTCGGCCGACAGCCAGCTCACCGCGACCGTGTACAAGCACGAGGGCCAACGCATCGGCGCGACCGCGTTCGTCATCGTGTCGAGGTTCGCGAACGAGCCGGTCGCGGTCTTCGTCGGCTTCGACCGGGACTCCGCCCTCCAACGGTTCGACAAGGCCCTGGCCCAGAAGCAGCTCCCGCCCTGCCCGGGCCCCGGCTGAGCCGGGACTCAGCCGGACCGGAACACCGACGAGCCAGGACCGCAGACCTGGACGGCGTGCGTGCCGTCGGACTGCGGTACGTGCACGTGCCCGACCACTCCGACGGGCAGGTCGACCGCGACCTCATACCCGCTACCGACGCGGTGCCAAGACGTCGCGACCCGGCCCCGCACCGTCTCGACCGAAGCCCGGGCGCGACCGAGCGTTGCGGGCGGAACGGGCCGGACCCGCACCTCCGACCAGCCCGGCGCGGCCGGCGCCAGCCCGGCGAGATCCTCGATGAACCACTGGTCCACCGTCCCGTAGAAGTGGTGGTTCAGCGACCGCGACTCGGCCTGCCACATCTCGTACAGCGCCGTCGAGCCGAGCGAGAGCCAGTAGCCGTACCCCGGGTACGTCCGCTGCATCGCGACCTTGAACGCGAGGTCCACCTGCCCTGCCCGGGTCAGCACGGGGAACAGGAACTTCGTCCCGATCACACCGGTATCGAGGTGGTCGTCCCGCGCGTGGATGTCCGCGACGAGGTTGTCGAGCACTCGCTGCCGCTCGCCCTCGGGCACGAGCTCGAACGCCAGCGCGACCACGTTCGGTGACTGCCGGTACGGAAGCTCGACCTCGCCACGGAAGGTCCCCGACGCGCCGTCGAAGAACTCGCGCTGGAAGCCCGCACGCACCGTCGCCGCGATCTCGCCGTACGCCGGCAGGTCCTCCGGCCGCCCCAACACCTCCGCGATCTGCCTCAACAGGTCGACGATCCGGTACGTGTACGCGGTCTCGTAGACGGTCGGCCCCTCCGGCGGAACACCACCTCCACCGGGCGGCAGGTAGTCGCCGAGCCCGACTGTCGCGACGCCGTCGGTCACGAAGTCGGCGAGCAGGAAGTCGAGGTAGCGCCGCTGGTTGTCGTAGTGCCGCGCGAGGATCCGGGTGTCGCCGTAGTGCTGATACATCACCCACGGGATCTCGAAGTACGCCGCGTCCCAGGCGGGGATCGGGCCGACGATCCCCGACGGCGTGCCGTGGTAGCCCCAACCGCTGGTCGGGACGATCGGCGGCAGCTCGCCGCTCGGCAACTGCGCGTCGACCCAGTCGTCCAACCATTTCGTATAGAAGCGCGGCATGTGGAAGTTCAGCGCCGCGACATTCGCGGTCAGGTGCGCGTCGCCGGTCCAACCGTTCTTTTCAAAGACCGGCGTGTCCGTCGGAATTCCATGCAGGTTGTTGAGAACGGCCCACCGCGTTCCGGCATGCAATCGATTTACGTCATCGTCGTCACACTCGAACTCACCGACCGAAGCGACGTCGCTATGTACCGCGAATGCGCGCAGATCCGAGAGTTCGGGACGGCTCGGATGTCCGGTCACTTGGACATATTGGAATCCCTTGTAGCTGAACTCCGGTTCGTACGTCTCCGGACCTTCGCCGCGCAGCACGTAGACGTCGGTCTGGATGCCGTCCGGAACGAAGTGCTGCTCGAGCGCCACGAGACCTTCGGCGTCGACGCGCTCGGTGTAGCGCACCTCGACCTCGGTGCCGGCAGGCCCGTTCAGCGTCAACCGCGCCCAGCCGGCGACCTGTTGGCCGAGGTCGTACACGAACGTGCCGGGCGTCGGTTCGGTCAGCGCGACCGGCTCCAACTCCTGAACGATGGCGATCGGCTCGAGCTGTTGTGACCTCAGCTGGCCAGCGGGTGGCGTGGCCTGAACCGCGTTGCCCCATTCGGCATCGTCGTATCCGGGCGATGTCCATCCGGGACGCGCGAGGCGTGCGTCGTACCGCTCGCCGGAGTAGAGGGAGTCGTACCTGGTGGGGCCGTCGATCGTTCGCCAGGACGGATCGGTGCCGATGCGTTGGACCGTTCCGTCGGCGTACCAGACGACGAGCAACGCCAACAGCTTCGAGTGATCCCACCACGGGGAACGTTCCCACCACCAGACACTGCCGGCCGGCTCGCCGTACCGTCCGCGGCCGAGTTCGACACCGAGGACGTGGCGGCCGCCGGTGGCGAGGTGCTCGGAGACGTCATACGTGCTGTACAAAACGGTTTCCGCATAGTTCGTCGATGCGGGATCGAGAACGCGAGTGCCGATGCGTTCGCCGTCGAGATAGCCGACGCCGTACCCGAGGCCGCACAGATAGAGTCGCGCCCGGACCACGTCGGTACGGGAAAGCTCGAAATCCCTGCGCAGCAAGGGCGCTGGCGGGATTCCGTCGAACGCCGAACTCGGTGCGGAGATCCAGCTCGCCGCGACCCAGTCCTCGACCTCGAGGAGTCCGGTCTCGAATGTCGACGGTTGCGACCACTCCGACGCGTTGCCCGCCCGGTCCCAGACTCGTACCGCCCAGTAATGGATCGTGCTGGAGTGCAAGGCAGCGCCGGCGAACTCGACCTGTCCGTTGGCGGTCGAGTCGACCCTGCCGGAGTCCCAGATCTCGCCGTCGGCGGTCTCGGTGCCGACGACGACCTGGTACGCGGACTGGGCGAGCGGCTGCGCGTCGGACTGGCCGCCGTCCGCTTCGAGCAGCCAGGAGAACCTCGGGTGAGGCTCGTCGAGGCCGAGCGGCTGGTCCGCGTACTCGACTCGAAGCCTGGTCGGCCGCACGCTGGAAATCGCCACGTTGCCCGCCGTTCCACTGGTCGAAACACCATGAGCAGAAACAAGATCCACTCTGGCCGACCGCCGCGGATAAAGACCAGCGAGAGGTCCGGGCTGGCCGACCACATTCGGCCCCACTGACCACAATCGGTCAAGGCTGGCGCGAACGGAAACCACAACGCCTCGGGTGAAGTCGGAATGGTTTGTCGGTCTCTCGTTTCACGGGCGACCGTCCGCCGGAATCGGAGGCACCGTAGACTCAGCGCAGCGGACTATAACGACCCGGGAGAGTTGTGGCAGCCAGTGACAAGAGCCCGGACGCGAGGCTGCGGGCGACGCTCGCTGCGATAGCGCCCGGAACACCCTTGCGTGACGGACTCGAGCGAGTCCTTCGCGGTCGTACGGGTGCGCTCCTCGTTCTCGGGTACGACAAGGTCGTCGAGTCGGTGTCCACCGGCGGCTTCGCGCTGGACGTCGAGTTCAGCGCGACCGGGCTCCGCGAGCTCGCCAAGATGGACGGCGCGATCATCGTGGACCGGGACTGCACCCGGATCCTGCGCGCCGGCGTCCACCTGATGCCCGACCCGTCGATCCCGACGGTGGAGACGGGCACGCGGCACCGGACGGCGGAGCGGATCGCCAAGCAGACCGGCTTCCCGGTGGTGTCGGTGTCGCAGTCGATGCGGATCATCGGGCTGTACGTGGACGACATCCGCTACACGCTGGAAGACACCGGGCAGATCCTGTCCCGGGCGAACCAGGCACTGGCGACGCTGGAGCGGTACAAGCTGCGGCTGGACGAGGTGTCGGGCACGCTCTCGGCGCTGGAAATCGAGGATCTGGTCACGATCCGTGACGTGTCCGCCGTTGCTCAGCGGCTGGAGATGGTGCGGCGGATCGCGAACGAGATCCAGGGGTACGTGGTCGAGCTCGGTGTCGACGGCCGGCTGCTCTCGTTGCAGCTCGACGAGCTGGTGGCTGGGGTCGAGCCGGAGCGCGAGCTGGTGTCGCGGGACTACCTGCCGCACGTTGCCTCGCGGCGTCATCGCACGGTCGAGGACGCGCTGACGGATCTGGATGCCCTGTCGCCGGCCGACCTGCTCGACCTCGGGGCGGTGGCTCGTGCTCTGGGGCATGGGTCGGACGCCCTGGACGCGGCGGTGTCGCCACGCGGCTACCGCCTGCTGGCCAAGGTGCCGCGGCTGCCGGGGACCGTGATCGACCGGTTGGTGGATCACTTCGGGAGCTTGCAGAAGCTGCTCGCGGCCTCGATCGACGACCTGCAAGCGGTGGACGGCGTAGGCGAGAACCGCGCCCGAACCGTTCGCGAAGGCCTGTCGCGACTGGCCGAGTCCAGCATCCTCGAGCGCTACGTCTGACCGGAGCCGGGTCAGCCCATCCGGACGCTTTACGTCCGTAACACCACCCGCCCCAATCCCGCCTGCGTCCGCCACAACCGCGCGGGATCTCTTACACCTGTATCAACAAAAGCGGACGCCTTACGTCCGTAACACCACGCGCAGGTACCCCGCCCCGCAACCCCCCGCAACCCCCCGCAAACCGCCGCAACCGCAGCAACCGCAGCAACCGAGCGGGATCTCTCACACCTATAACAGCAAAGGCGGACGCCTTACGTCCGTAACACCACGCCCGGGGCCAGCGCTTGTTACGAAAGTGGCTGGAGCGACGCAGTCGCGTCTCGGCATCGCTGACGAGCAGGCCGCCCCAGGTACTCCTAGGTAGGCTCTCCGGTCCCCCCAAGTGACTCCCCCGTGACGGCAAATGATCATGTTTACATGATCATTTGCCGCTCTACGTGGGATACACCCCGCGTAAGGCACCCACACGCCAGGTAAAGCGGCATCGGTGCCCGTCCGCCAGCACCACCGACTTACCCAAGAGGTCCTAGGCGAAGTAGGCGGCCACCTCGGGGTCTGCCGCTGGCACTCGTACCGGCGTGGAGCCCGCACGCAAGGACTCGGCGCCAGCGACACCCGTTGCTACCGAGTAGCGCGCGGCGACCGGCGAGGTGTCCGTTGCTCCACCCTCGCGGACGTACCGCAGGAACTCGCCCACGATCTCCGGGTCCGCTCCGCCGTGCCCACCTTCGCCCGGGCGCACTTCGTACGTCTGGTCGCCGGCCTCCTGCCAGCCGTGATGCCGCTTGTTCCAGATGCGGATGGTCGTGCCCGGCTCGCCGTTCCCGAAGTTCTCGATCCGCCCCTCGGTCCCGATCACCGTGTAGTTCCGCCAGTAGTCCGGCGTGTAGTGGCACTGCTGGTACGACGCCAGCACCCCGTTGGACAGGCGCATCAGCATCATCGACACGTCTTCCATGTCCATCTTCGGGTTCAGCCCGGTCAGTGACAGTGGCGGCCAGCGGGTCAGCCGCTCTTCGTCCGATCCGTGCCACCACGGGTCGGCGTCGCCCTTGTCTTGCGTCTGGTCGTAGAGCGTCAGCGCACCCATCGCGGTCACTTCGGTCGTGTACGCCGAGCACAGCCAGTGCAGCACGTCCAGGTCGTGGGCGCCCTTCTGCAGCAGCAGGCTCGTCCCGTACTTCTGCTCGACGTGCCAGTCCTGGAAGTAGAAGTCACCGCCGTGCCCGACGAAGTGGCGGCCCCACGCGACCTTCGGTTCGCCGATCGCTCCGGAGTCGATGAGCCGCTTCATCTCGCGTACGAACGGCATGTGCCGCATGTTGTGCCCGAGGTACAGCTTTCCGCCCGTCGTCTGCGCCGTACGCAACAGCCGGTCGCAGCCCTCGGTGGTGATCGCCATCGGCTTCTCGAGGTAGACGGGGAGGCCGGCCTCCAGCACAGCGACCGCGTGCTCCTCGTGCAGCCAGTCCGGGCTGATCACGAACACCGCGTCGAGCTCGGACTTCAGGAACGCCGCCAGATCGGTATGCACAGCAGCCGATTCGCCGTACGCCTCGCGGAACCGCTCCCCCGACGTCGGTTCCGGGTCGTACAGCGCCACGACCCGCGAGCCCCCGCCAGGCTTGTGCGCGTGGCGCGACAACGTTCCGCGCAGGCCGTAGCCGATCACGCCAATCTGGAGGTCGGACACCACTTACTCCCTTACGCCCTCGAGCACCGAACGGCCGTCCAGTTCCCAGCGCTCGTCGATGGCGACACCGAGGTGGGACAGCATCGTGGGAGCGATGTCGACCAGCTCGATCCGCGCCTCGGCGGCAACGCTGGCGCCGTACGTCAGCACGAACGTACTGCGCTCGTCGTCGCTCTGTCCGCCATGCCCGCCAACCGGGGTGTGGCCGTGATCGGTCGTGATCACCACCAGCCACTCCTCGTCCGCGTACTCGGGTCGCGCCTCCACCGCCGCGATCACCCGCGCCACATTGGCGTCCGCGCTCTCGACCGCGGCCGCGTACTCCGCCGACGCCGCCCCGCTCGCGTGCCCGACCTCGTCCACCTGGCCGAGGTAGACGAACGCCAGGTCCACGTCGCCCGCCAGCAGCGGCGTAGCTCGATCGACCGCGGCACGGTCGGCCTCGGCCCAGTCGACCGCCTCGGAGAAGTCGTGCCGCACCGAAACTTCGTCCGAAATGACAGTGGAAGTTATCGGCTTCCACGCCGCGACCACGAACGTGGTGAGGCCTTCGCGCGTCGCCCTTGTCAGCAGGTCCGGGTAGGACGACAGCCGATGGTCGACGAAGTCGTTGTCCTGCACCCCGTGCTTCTCGGGCCAAGTTCCGGTAACGATCGTCGACCACCCCGGTCCCGAGACGGTCTTGGTCGTGCCGTCCGGGTAGATCCGCGACTCGGCGAACACCGCCGTCGAAGCCAACCGCTGCAGGGTCGGCGCCGCAACTGAGGCGACTTTCCGGAACAACAGCCCGTCGATACCGATAAGGAGAGCTTTGCGCGCAGTCACGAGGAGAGACGGTAGCGGCCCGGTCGCGCCCCGCGCGAGGGTGAGAGTGGAGATGGCGGCCCGGTCCGGTGGGTGAAGTGGGGGCAGCGACGATGGCGGACGCCCGAGGCAGTGGCGCGAGCACGCCGAAGCGAGTGGTGACGGGAGCGCCGGATCGGCTGCAAGGGATGGCTGCGTGGGGTGGCGAGACGCCCTGCGACGGCGAATGGCGAGACGCCCTGCGACGGCGAATGGCGAGACGCCCTGCGACGGCGAATGGCGAGACGCCCTGCGACGGCGAATGGCGAGACGCCCTGCGACGGCGAATGGCGAGACGCCCTGCGACGGCGAATGGCGAGACGCCCTGCGACGGCGAATGGCGAGACGCATAAGGCAAGGCGCGAGCACCGCCCGACCCCTCCGGGCGGAGTTTCGTCGTGTCCAGCGACTTGCTCGCCGGCGCGTCGCTGCCGGTGGCTGCGGCGCGGCGATGTTTCGCCCAACGGTGCGCGATGGCGCGGCACCACAGGCGGCATGGCGGCGCGGGTCGCACGGGTCGCGCGCCTGCTCGTCCGAGCAGCACCCCGGGAGTTGTTGGACAGATGTCGGGATAGAGGCCGAGATCTGTCCAACAGCTCTCCGTGCCACGCTCGAATTCGATCAGTTGCACGCGCTGCGAGTGGGATGGCCGACCAGGCAGGGCAGGGTGGGTGACGTGGGTGCGCGTCCGCCTGGTCCGGTCGGTGAAGTCGGCACCGCCGCCCGGCCCAGTGGGTGAAGTGGGTGGCGGACGCACGAGGCAGCACGCGGACACGGCATCGCCGCACGGGATGGCGAGAGCGAGGCGGCGAGGCCGAGGCGGCGAGGCCGAGGCGGCGAGGCCGAGGCGGCGAGGCGGCGAGGCGGCGAGGCGGCGAGAGGGCGAGGTGGACCGCCGCGAGGCGGCGAGGCGGCGAGAGGGCGACGTGGACCGCCGCGAGGCGGCGAGGCGGCGAGAGGGCGACGTGGACCGCCGCGAGGCGGCGAGGCGGCGAGAGGGCGAGGTGGACCGCCGCGAGGGCGACTGAGGGAAGCGGCGGGGAGCGCCCGAACGGGGTGGAGGGGAGGGGCCCTCCGCGAGGGTCAAGAGGTGGACACGCGAGGCAGCGAGCGGTGCGCGCTGCGAGTGGCGGATGTGTGAGGCAGGGCGCGAGCGCGGAGAGCGGCGGGGTGGGCGAGGTGTTCCTGTCCCGGCCGGGTGGTGGGTGGTTAGCGGAGGGGGGCGGCGCTTTCGCGGATGAGGAGCTCGGTGGCTAGCTCTATGCGCGGGTTCTCTACTTCTTCTCCTCTGGTCATGCGCAGCACCGTGCGGGCGGCGAGGCCGCCCATTTCGGCCAGGGGTTGGCGGACTGTGGTCAGGGGTGGGGAGAACCAGCGGGCTTCCGGAAGGTCGTCGAAACCCACCACGCTCAGGTCGTCCGGCACCCGCAGTCCCCGCTTGCGCACCGCCTCGTACACCCCGAAGGCCATCTGGTCGCTCGCCGCGAAGATCGCCGTCGGCGGCGCGGGCAAATCGATCAGCACGGACGCCCCCACGAAGCCCGACTCGTGGTAGAAGTTCCCCGGCCGCACGAGCTCATCCGCCATCTCGATCCCCGCCGACTCCAGCCCCGCGCGGTAGCCATCCAGCCGCGCTCGGCTGCACCGGAGCTGCGGCGGCCCGGCGATGAAGCCGATTCGCCTGTGTCCCAACGAGATCAGGTGCTCAGTCGCCGCCAGGCCGCCGGCCCAGTTCGTCGCCCCGACGGTGGGTGCGTCCAGCGTGGGCACGCCCGCGGGGTCGACCACGACCATGGGGATGGACAGCCGCCGAAGCTCTTCCTGCAAAGGCGAATCCAGCGTCGACGTCACCAGGATCACGCCGTCCGAGGCTCGTTCGCGCAGGTTGCGCATCCACTGCCGGGCCGAAGCGCTGCGCCGGTGGATCGCCGACACCACGACCCCGACGTACTCCGAGTGCGCGACGTCCTCGACCCCGCGCAGGATCTCCACCGCCCACGGGCTGTCCAGGTCGTTGAACACCAGGTCGATCAGCGATGCCTTCTCCTGCGTCCGAGCGACCCGACGCTTGTACCCATGAACGCGCAGCAGGTGCTCGACCCGGTTCCGCGTCGCCGGCGACACGTCCGACCGGCCGTTCAGGACCCGGGACACGGTCGGTACGGAGACGCCAGCCTCCCGCGCGATGGCCGAGATCGTGACCCTCGGCTGTTGCTCAACGGTCACTAGGCACCCTCCAGATCCCAGGTGGTGAGCCGCCCGCACATCCCCCACGTCGGCACCGGCGACGACTGGTCGGCTGTGAGCACCGCCGACTCGGCCAAATGATCAGCACGCCCAGAGGCCAACAGGGACAGGTGGTCCGCGGTCCGCTCGGCCGACCCGAGCACGCGCTCGTGCCACAACGCCTGCCACCCGATCGCCTTGCCCTGAACGAGAAGCGCCGCCGCCTCATACAAAGGCGTCAGCGCCGACGGACCCTCCGTCTGAACGGACGTACGCAGCGCGAGGTAGCCCTCGATCGCGAGGTCCCGCCGGCGCCGGGCGGCGACGACGTGCGGATCGTCCGACTGCGGACCGGCCTCCAGATCGGCGAGCCCCGGCAACGAGGCCGCCGACGCGTACGCCGACGCGCTCGCCAACACCACAGGCGGGAACGTCAGCACCGCGTCCCCAGCCTCGGGCAGCCCCGCGTTCTGCATCACGACCAGGATCTCCAGCTCCGGCGACGCGGCGACCAACCGATGCACGGTGCCGGGTGTGAACCACAGCAGCGTTCCCGGCTCGAGCGGATGCTCGACGTACCCCGCTCCGCTCAGCGTCTCCAGCGTTCCCGCGCCGCGCAGCACGACGTACCCCTCGGTCGACGCTGTGTGCAGATGCGGCGAGCCGCCGCGCAGCCCGTCGGCCGCCGGCCAGTCGTAGACGCGCAGCTGCGTGACCGCGGTCCCGCCAGGGAACCAGGTCCTCGTCGTCGTCGTCTCGGTCATGCGTCACCTCCGGCCGTGGGCTGCTCGACCCGGACGCCCGCGACGAGCTGGCGTCGATGGTCGACTACTCGTTCCCACCCAACCATGCGCACGCGCACAACGTGACACACGTCCACACTGCTTGTGGACAACCGCAGTTCCAGGTCGCCCGGCTCGACGACGCGCACCCCGCGCCGGTCGGTGAACGAGGTGAGGTCGGCATGGACCGAGAAGCGCACCCGGCGCTGCTCGCCCGGCTCGAGCGGCACCCGCACGTACCCGATCAGTCGTACGACCGGGCGGGTCACCTGCGCGACGGGATCGTGCAGGTACAGCTGCACGTTCTCGGTCCCCGCCCGCTCCCCGAGGTTTCGTACGACGACCGATACTTCCAGCGTCTCGTCGGTGCCGAACGACTCGGCGGCGGTCGCCTCGGACCAAGCGAACCGCGTGTACGAAAGCCCATGCCCAAAGGGAAACTGCGCAGTCGGGTCGAGGTTGCTCACGCCGCTGCGCTGGCCGAGCGGTGGTGCGAGGTACGTGGACGGCTGTCCGCCCGGAACTCTCGGCACGCTTACCGGTAGCCGGCCGGACGGGTTCACCCGTCCGGACAGCACGCCGGCGATCGCGTTCGCCCCTTCCTCACCAGGGAAGAACGCCTGCACGATCGCCGCGAGCCGGTCGACATAGGCGCCGAGCGCGTACGGCCGCCCGGTCAGCTGCACGAGTACGACCGGCGTGCCCGAGTCCAGGAGCGCTTCGATCAGGGTGGCCTGCTCCCCCGGCAGCCTCAGGTCCTCGGCATCGCAACCTTCTCCGGAAGTTCCGGCACCGAACAGTCCGGCCCGATCCCCCACCACAGCGACGCAAACGTCCGACGACCGTGCGAGCGAAACAGCCGCCTCGATCCCGGAAGTATCGGCGCCCGAAACTTCGCAGCCCAGTGCGTACGAAACTTCCGCCTCCGCTAGCTCGGCAGCCAAAGCGGCTCGGACCGTCGGCACGACGACACCGAGCGGAAGATCGGGATAGGACCGCCCGACGTGGCTCGGGAACGTGTAACAACCGAGCATCGCCATCGGGTCGTCCGCGAGCGGCCCGACGAGCGCGATGCGCCCGTGCTGGAGTGGCAGAACCCCCTTGTTCTGAAGGAGAACGATGGAACTCTCGGCCAGCTGCCGAGAGATCACCCGAGCTTCCGGTGGGTCGAGGTCGATCGTTCCCCGGACCTCCTCGTCCTCGCCCGCCACAACCGGAGGCAGCGAATCCCAGTCCTCGTCCAGCAGGCCGAGCTCGCATTTCTGCCGAAGCACCCGGGCGGCCGCACGAGAGACCAACGCCTCGTCGACAGCACCGTCAACCACGGCTTGCAACAACGGATCGCCGTAGCAACGCACGGTCGGGAGTTCGACGTCGATCCCCGCGGCCAACGCGAGACCGGCAGCCGCGGCGGGCGAGTCCGCGACAGCATGCAGGAGCTGGAGGAACGAGACCGCGAAGTAGTCCGCCACCACCGTTCCGGAGAATCCCCAAGTGTCACGGAGCAAACCGCTCAGCAGCGACGCATCGGCAGCCGTGGGAACGCCGTCCAGCTCGGTGTAGCTGTGCATCACCGAGCGCGCACCAGCGCGCAGAGCGTGCTCGAACGGCGGCAGCAGCACGTCCGCCAGCTCGCGCGGCCCTACCGAGACCGGCGCGAGGTTGCGGCCCGCCCGCGAGGCCGAGTACCCGACGAAGTGCTTCAGCGTCGCGATAATTCCGGAAGACTCCAGCCCGCGCACGTACGCCGAGCCGAGAGTTCCGACGAGGTACGGGTCCTCGCCGATCGTCTCCTCGGTCCGCCCCCAGCGCGGGTCGCGGCAAACATCGAGCACCGGCGCGAGCCCCTGATGCACACCGACGCCACGCATCGACGAGCCGATCGAGGCGGCCATCCGTTCGACGAGTTCGGGATCGAACGTGGCGCCCCAGGCCAACGGCGTCGGAAAGATCGTCGCGCCCCAGGCGGTGAAGCCGGACAGGCACTCCTCGTGCACGAGCGCCGGAATGCCGAAGCGCCCGGCGGCGACGATCTCGGTTTGGGTTCGGGCGAGCGCACGGGCACCGACGGCCGGATCTGTCGGAACAGTTCCGAAAGGTCGGGTGAGCTGACCCAGTCCGTTCTCGATCAACGGTTTCCAGTCCGGCAGTTCGTCGGCGAACTCGTGCTGATGCGGCGCGACCGCGTCCTCGGAAGCGGTCAGCCCGACCCAGACCCCGTACAGCTGGCCGACCTTCTCCGACAGCGTCATGCGCTCCAGCAGGTCGGCGGCCCGTTCCGCCGGCGACCGCGACGGATCCCGCCAGACAGCGGATGCCTGCATACGCACCTCCGAAAGTTTCGGACGCCTTCCGATCGTCGACGCCGCCACTATAGGCGGAACTTTCAGAGTGAAAAGAGGTCTTGACCGCGCATCCGAGCGGTCGTAGCTTACGGGACACACGAGCGTAACTATCGATACTTCTCCGAAACTTTCGCACCTACTCCAGGCTGCCCGTCGGAAGGAACTCGCTCATGAAGCTGACGAAGTGGCATCGGAGGGCCGTCCTGGGCGCGGCGGCCGCCCTGCTCGTCGCCGCCTGCGGTGGGAACGGCGGAAGCGGCGGAGGCGGGACCGGCGGCGACGCGGGCAGCGGTGGAGCCGTCACCATCGACTGGTGGCACATCCAGAACCAGGAGCCGATGCTCGGCATCTGGAAGGCGATGGCGGCCGAGTATCAGAAGCAGCACACGAATGTGACGATCAAGATCACGTCGTTGGAGAACGAGGCGTTCAAGGCCAGGCTCACGACCGTCACCCAGGCCGGCACTCCGCCGGACCTCTTCCACACCTGGGGTGGCGGCGTGCTGAAGCAGCAGACCGAAGCCGGGCTCACCAAGGACATCACCGACGACCTCGCCGACATCGCCGACACGTTCACACCGACGGCCCTCCTGCCGTACCAGATCGACGAGCGGACGTACGGAGTTCCGTTCGATGTGGGAATGGTCGGCTTCTGGTACAACAAGAAGCTCTTCGCGCAGGCTGGAGTCACCCAGCCGCCGGAAACGTGGGCCGAGTTCCTCGATGTCGTACGCAAGCTCCAGGCCGCCGGCATCACGCCGATCGCCCTTGGTGGCAAGGAGAAATGGCCCGGGCACTTCTACTGGGCATACCTCGCGATCCGCGTCGCCGGTGTCGACGCTCTGAAGCAGGCGGAATCCGACGGCAAGTTCGACGCGCCGGAGTTCGTGGAGGCGGGCGCGCGCCTGAAGGAGCTCGTCGACCTGCAGCCGTTTCAGAAGGGCTTCCTCGGAGCGCCGTTCGGCTCCCCCGACGGCCAGTCGGCGTTCGTCGGCAACGGCAAGGCCGCGATGGAGCTGATGGGCCAGTGGGCTCCGGGCGAGCAGCGCAACTCTTCGGCGAACAAGAAGGGGCTCGGCGAGGACCTGGGCTTCTTCCCGTTCCCAGCGGTCGACGGTGGCAAGGGCACGGTGACCGACGTGTTCGGCGGTGGTGGCGGCTTCGCGGTCGGGCGGGACGCTCCGCCGGAGGCCGCGGACTTCCTGAAGTTCATCTCCAGTGTGGAGAACCAGCGCAAGGCGGCCGCGGCCGGCGGGCTGCTCCCCGTAGTGAAGGGCGCGGAGGACGCGGTCAAGGAGCCCAGCCAGAAGATGGTCGTCGACCAGCTGGCGAAGGCGACGAAGTTCCAGCTCTATCTGGACCAGGCGTACGCGCCCGAGGTCGGGCAGACCGTCAACGACAGCGTGGCAGCGCTGATCGCCGGCCAGTCCAGTCCCGAGGACGTGGCGAAGGCGATCACCGACGCGGCCCAGAGCGCGCAGTAGGCGCGGCGCGATGGGTGTCGCAACGCTGCATAGTCCCGCGCCGCCGGCGACCGACGCGCCTCCGCGTCGCCGGCGGCGCGTCCCCTGGCTGACGATCGCGCTGTTTCTCCTTCCAGCGTTGGTGTTGTTCAGCCTGCTCGTCCTCGCGCCGATCGGTTTGGCCAGCTACACCAGCCTGTTCAAGTGGAACGGGTACGGCGGCGCGCCAACGGACTTCGTCGGGCTGGGCAACTTCGTCCAGGCACTGACCAGCCCGATCTTCCTCGGCGACCTGGGCCGGCACGCGACGTTGATCGCGCTCTCGCTGCTGGTCCAGCTTCCGCTGGCCCTCGCGATCGCGATGGTGCTGAACCAGAAGATCCGCGGACGCGCGTTCTTCCGGCTGCTGTTCTTCGCGCCGTACGTGCTGTCCGAGGTCATCACCGCGGTCCTGTTCAGCCTGTTCTTCTCGCCGAACCTCGGCCTCGCCAACCACCTGCTCGGCCTCGTGGGGTTGGGCGAGCTCGGCCAGACCTGGTTGGCCGATCCGAAGACCGTGCTCTACTCGCTCGCCTTCGTGATGACGTGGAAGTACTTCGGCTTCCACATGATCCTCTACCTCGCCGGGCGTCAGAACATCCCGAACGAGCTGATGGAAGCGGCCGCGATCGACGGCGGCAGCCCGTGGCAGATCTTCCGGTACGTGACGCTGCCGCTGCTCGCGCCGACGATCCGGATCAGCGTGTTCTTGTCGGTACTCGGCACGATCGAGCTCTTCGACCTGGTGTGGGTGCTGACCGGCGGTGGCCCGTTGCACGCTTCGGAGACGATGGCGATCACGATGTTCGAGTCGGGCTTCCGCCGTTCGCAGGTCGGGTACGCGAGCGCGATCAGCATCCTGATGTTCGTGATCGCGTTGACGTTCGCCCTGCTGTACCAGAAGTTCGTAATGCGGCGTGATCTCGAGGGAGCGATGACGGGGATGCGGTCATGAGAGTCGCGCGTCAAGTCGGCCTTTACGCCGCGCTGCTGGCGATCACGGCGTTCGTCGTGGTGCCGATCGGGTTCGCGGTCCTGGGCGGGTTCAAGGACAACGGGCAGTTGTCGGTCAACCCGTTCGGACTTCCAGAACCGTGGAACTTCGCCAACTACGCCGAGATCATCGCGTCGTCGGCGTTCTGGCGGCCGCTGTTGAACAGCACGATCATCGCGGTCGCGACCACATTGCTCCTGGTAGGAGTGGCGGCGCTGGCGGCGTTCGTATTCGCGCGGTTCGCGTTCCGCGGCCGCGAGCTGATCTTCATGCTGTTCGCGGTGGGCCTGATGTTCCCGTTCGCCGTGGCGATCCTGCCGCTGTTCGTGCTGCTGCGCGAGCTCGGGTTGCTGAACAACCCGCTCGGCGTGATCCTGCCGCAGGCCGCGTTCGGGCTGCCGGTGACGATCATCGTGCTGCGGACGTTCTTCCGCGCGATCCCCGGCGAGCTCGAGGAGGCGGCCACGTTGGACGGCTGCGGCCCGCTCGGCTTCTTCTGGCGCATCCTGCTGCCGATGGCCCGCCCCGCGCTGGCGACCGTTTCAGTGCTGGCGATCGTGGCGAGCTGGAACTCGTTCATGCTGCCGCTGGTGGTGTTCAACGATCCGAGCTGGTGGACGATCCCGTTGGGCGTACGGCAGTTCCAGGGCCAGTACGGCCAGGACACCGCGAGGATCCTCGCGTACGTCGTCCTCGCGATGGTCCCCGCGCTCGCGTTCTACGCGGTCGCCGAACGCCAGCTCATCGGCGGCCTCACCTCGGGAGCGGCGAAGGGCTAGTCGACACCGCCCTCGTCGCGACCACGCTCGGCGGCGCCGGCTTCCGGGGTCCGAGGACGACATTCCGGCCGAAGGCCGCCGTCTGTCGCCACAGGGCCACCCGGCGTCGCCGAGCACCGCGACCCGAAGCCGCAAGGCCGGCCACGGCCGACGCGTGCGAGCGGTCGCCATGAGCTCAGTCGAGCAGGAAGTGGCCCTTCTTTGCCGCGATGCCGTTGAACGACGCGTCCACCGCGTAGAAGCCCGGCAGCGACTTCTGCTGACCGGTCGGGCAGCCCTTCTTCGAACGTTCGCCCATCCAGACGATGCCGAGCGTGCGCACCTTGCCTGCCTGCAGGGTGAACGGGCCGGGGTTGATCGCCGCGACACAGTGCTCGGTGGTCCAGATCTGGTCCTTGCCCGAGGTGACCGTGACCTGGAGCGACTTCGCGTCGACCGTGACGCGGCAGGCGACCGACGCGGTGTTCTCCAGCTCGACCTCGATCAGCACCGGCTTGCCGGCGGGGGACTTGCTGTTCTTCGCGTCCGCCGCGATCGACACCACGCTGTCCGGGCAGATGGGCGTGCCGGTCGGCTTCGGCTTCGGCTTCGGTTTCGCCGTGGGCTTGGGCTGGGGCGCCGGCTTGGTCGACGTCGAGGCCGAGGGGCGCGGCGACGTGGTGGTGACCGGACGATCCGCCCCAGGCGTGGGCGCCGGCGGCGCGGCGTCACCTGATCCGGGCGCGCCGAACGGGAGGACGCTGATCAGCAACCAGGTGGCGAGGCCGACCAGGGCGAGTGCGAGCGCGCGGCGTACCCAGTACACCGACGCCGGCAGGGGCCCGACCGGCCGGAGCAGCGGGCTCATACTGCGGAGCGTAACGATCTTGTGCCCCGTAGCCACGTAAGCGCGCCGTGGGAGGATGCCTTTGATGCCAGAATCGTCACTCCACGCACCCGTGCTCGACTGGTACGCGACCCACCAGCGCGACCTGCCGTGGCGCCGCCCGGACGCGTCGGCCTGGGACGTGCTGGTCAGCGAGATCATGCTGCAGCAGACGCCGGTCGTGCGCGTGTTGCCGGCGTACGTGGCGTGGCTGGCCCGCTGGCCGACGCCCGCCGCGCAGGCCAAGGACGCGCCCGGCGAGGCGGTCCGGCAGTGGGGTCGGCTCGGCTACCCCCGGCGCGCGCTGCGCCTGCACGCGGCGGCGGTGGCGATCACGGCGCGTCACGACGGGGTCGTGCCGGACGAGTACGAGGCGCTGCTGGCCCTGCCCGGAGTCGGCGAGTACACCGCCTCCGCCGTGGCGTCCTTCGCATACCGGCAGCGGCATCCCGTGCTCGACACCAACGTCCGCCGCGTGCTCGCGCGGGTCGTGGCCGGTGTGCAGTACCCGCCGCAGTCGACCACGGCGACCGAACGGCGGACCGCTGTCGACCTGCTGCCCGAGGACGCCGACACCGCCGCGACCTGGGGCGTCGCGGTGATGGAGATCGGCGCGGTCGTCTGCTCGGCGCGCTCCCCGCGCTGCGACGACTGCCCGATCGCGACGCTGTGCGCGTGGCGGTTGGCGGGGCGGCCGGCGTACGACGGACCGGCGCGGCGGAGGCAGACGTACGAGGGGACCGACCGGCAGTGCCGCGGCCGGCTGTTGAAGGTGCTGCGAGAAGCTCCCGGTCCCGTTCGCCGTTCTGCCCTGGAGGCGGTGTGGCCGGACGCCGTTCAACGCGAACGTGCGCTAGATGGGCTCGTCGCCGACGGCCTGGTCGACCCGTTGCCGAACGGACGCTTCGCCTTACCCGGTTAGCTCCCCCCGATGGCGGCAGCTTGTGGCCTGGCATCTGGTTGCCTGGCCCGGAGTCGTGAAGAATTTCTGACGGAGAACGAGCATGACCCGTAGGTATCTGCCATCGAACCCGTTCAGGGAGCAGTGATGAGACGCCTCGCCTTGTTGTGTACCGCGGCCCTCCTGGCCGTCGTCGTGTGCATGTCCGCCACCGCGCAGGCCGCCGCGGCCTGGCCGACCGTCCGCCAGAACGACCGCGGGCCGAACGTTCAGACCGTGCAGTACCTGGTCAGCGCGCACGGGTTCGCGACCACCGCCGACGGCATCTTCGGGCCGAACACCGCCACCCAGGTGAAGGCGTTCCAGACGTCGAAGGGCCTGACCGCGGACGGGATCGTCGGGCCGCTGACGTGGGGGCAGCTCGCGATCACCGTTCAGGAGGGCAGCACCGGCGACGCCGTACGGGGCGCCCAGGTGCAACTCGCCAAGCACGGCTACGCGGTCGCCGTGGACGGGCAGTACGGGACGGGGACGGCGGACGCCGTACGCGACTTCGAGGGCAAGCACGCGCTGCCGGTCAACGGCGTCGTCGAGGCCGACACCTGGCGCGAGCTGACCGGCAACTCCGGCGGCAACCACTCGCTGCCGATCCCGCGCGCGTCCGCGCCGCGGAGCGAGTACGACGACCCGCACCACGACTACCCGGCGATCGACCTGCAGGTCCCGACCGGCACCGACGTGTTCGCCGTGACCGGCGGCTCGGCGTTCCCGATCGGCGGAACGACCAGCAGCTGCGGGCTCGGCGTGCAGGTCGACGGCTCGGACGGCGCGGAGTACCGGTACTGCCACCTGTCGGCGCGCGCGATGTCCGGCCGGATTACGGTCGCGGCGGGCGCGAAGCTCGGCGACAGCGGGAACACGGGCAACTCGACCGGGCCGCACCTGCACCTGCAGATCCGCTTCGGTGGCGCCCTGCGCTGCCCGCAGGCGATGCTGCTGGCGATCTACGACGGCGCCTCGGTGCCGACGCCGGGCCAGCTCGCCACGTCCGGCTGCTCGAACTGACGTCCCACTACCGTTGGCGGACGTGACCTTCGACCCTGGAGCTTCGATCGCCCGCCGCGACATCCACCACGACAGAGTCTGGTCCGTGTGGCCGTGCCGGGTCCTCTCCGACACGGCCACCCGGCTCGTGGTCGCCCGTTGGCCCGGCGCGGTCGGGTACGGGAACAAGGACTGGATCCGCTGGCTCAGGACCGGCGACGACACCGGACGGAAGTCCGCGATCGCCTCCCTCGCCGACAACAGCTGGGAACTCGCCCCCTGGCCGTGGCAGTGGACCACGAAGGTGATCTCGCACCTGCCCGGCAAGTACTTCAGCGTCGACGTGACCATTCCCGTCGACGGCATGCCGCTGAGCTGGTACGTGAACTTCGAGCGCCCGTTCCGGCGCACCGCGATCGGCATCGACACGCTCGACCTCGCACTGGACCTCGTAGTCGCCGAGGACCTGACGTATGCGTGGAAGGACCTCGACGAGTACGACCGGGCCCGCCGGCTCGGCATCATCGACGACACCGAGCACCAGCAGGTCGAGGCCGCCCGAGAGGAGGTCGTCGACCTGATCGAACATGGCAACGGCCCGTTCACCGACGACTGGAGCGAGTGGCGCCCGTCGCCCGAATGGAAACTCCCGACCCTGCCCGACGGCGCCCTGACCGTCGCAGACATGGCCTAGGTTCGCCACCATGATCGCGAGGATGTGGATCGGCTGGGCCCCACTCGCCACGGCCGACGACTACCAACGCCACTACGAGGCGGAGGTGGCCAGCCACCTCCGCCAGGTCGCGGGCTTCCGCGGCGCCCGCCTCTTCCGGGTGGAGGAGGCGGGCGAGGTGCGGTTCACCTCGATCACGTTCTTCGACTCACTCGACGCCGTCCGTGGCTTCGCCGGCTCGAACTACGAGCTGGCCGTGGTCGAGGACGAGGCCGCGCGTGTCCTTTCCCGGTGGGACGAACGCGTCACCCACCACGAGGTCGCGGTCGACCTGCTCTAGGTCATGGTCAGACGCCGCTGGCGCCGAGGTCGAGGGTCGGGCCGGGCGGTTGGTTGGTGCCGACCTGGCCGAACGTCGCCCAGGTGTCACCAGTGCGGGTGGAGTGCAGGACGGCGGTCTCGGTCGCCACGACGAGGTGGAGGGCGTTCGCGACGCTCGCCGCCGAGATACTGGTGACGGCTCCGGTGACGCCGTTCGTCGGGATGGCCGTGAACGCCGACCAGGTCGCGCCGGTCTTCGTCGCGGTCGCGATCGCCTCGCCCTGGTTGGCCGTCGCGACCAGCGTCAAGGTGCCGTTGACGTCGGTGAGACTGACCTTGTCCGCCGTACCCGTTAGGCCGGGCACGGGCGCGAACGGTGACCAGGTGCCGTCGGCCTGCCTCGTGGCCGAGTGCAGCGCCCCGTCGGCGACGACCGCCACGTGCAGCAGGCCTCCGACCTCAGTGGCCGCGACGTCGGTGACCTCGCCGGGCGGCGTACCGGCAACGGCGAACGCGTCCACGAACGGCGACCATGTCAAGTCCGCCTTGCGCGTCGCCCACGAGAGCCGCGTTCCGTCATCGGTGACTGCGAAAACGTGCAGCTCGCCGCCGACTCCGGCGGCAGCCACCGACGACACCGCGCCGCACTCGCCGATCTTGGCGATGCCGTCCCAGAACCCGTTCGCGTGTCGCGCGGTCACGAACACCCGCCCGGACACGACCGAGACGACCGCGAGATCCGTTCCCAGCTTGGTCGTCGCGACCAGGCTCGTCGTCCCGGGGTTGCCGGTTTCCCCGTACACGTTGCCGAAAGCGGTCCAGGCGCCGTTCGCCCGGCGCAGCGAGTGCCAGAGCCCACCGTTCGCCTGCGAGATCACCTGCAGCTCCGCGCCGGTCGCGGCCGGCGCGACGTCGCGGTTGCCGATCCACGAGCCGACGCCGAAGACAGCGAGAACGAGCGCTGCCGCGACGACGCCGATCCCCACCTGGGCAAGAGTCTTACGCATCGCTGCCTCCCCGGAGTCGCAGCAACGTGGCGGCGCCTGGCCCGACCGTCACCGGTATTCGGCTGGGATCTCGCAGCTCCACATAGGAGTTCGTCCCCGGATCGAACCGGTCGGCCCTTCGTACCTTCCGCGCCTCGGTGCGCAGCTGGACCGTCGTGCTCTGCTTGTGCGAACGGTTGGCGACCAGCAGCCATCGCGTGTCGGCCTGGGCGGAGTCAGGGCTGGCGAAGCGACCGAGGATCACTGCGCCGCCGGTCACCGACCGCAGGTACGCGTCGGGGGTGAAGGGGGTCGTCGCCGGTGGGAGGTGCGTCTCGTTCGCGTGCACGACGAGCTCGGAGACGAGCGGCTTGAGCTGCCTTCCTACCTGCGGGAGCCAGCTGGTGTTGATCTCCTGGGAGAAGTCGTACCGCGGCGTACGCTGCCCGTCGATGGTGATGAGCGCCGGCTGGAACCCCTCGCCGCGGGCGGGATCGGGCGTCCAGTAGGTGAAGTACTGGATGCCCTTCGCGCCGTACGCGAGCGAGACGTTGATCTGCCAGAGCAGCTCTTCCTTGGTCGGCGAGCGGTGGTTGTTGTACGCGAGGGTCTGGATGTACACCCAGGTGGGGAGATTCGCTGTCAACCCGGCCTTGCGGATCTGCACCCAGTTCTGGAAGTAGTTGAGGTCGTCGGATCCGTCGGCCAGCAGTGGGTAGCGGTCGAACGAGATCAGCGGCGGCTTCGTCTGCTTGACGTACTCGCCGACGTAGGTGTCGTAGTCGGGGCCCTGGCCGGGGAGCAGGTTCGAGTACGGCAGCGCGGTGGGGCCGAGCTCGCGGACAATCTGGGTGGCCTTGCCGAGCGTCGGGTAGTTCACCGGGAACGGCTCGTCGAACAGGTTGAAGCCGGCGAACGAGACGTGCCGGCTGTAGCGGCCGAGGGCGCGCTGGATGTGCGTTCTGGCGTCGGCGATCGTGATGGAGTTCGGGACCGTACGGTCGTCGTTGATCGTGAACAGCCTGGTGACCGCCTTGACACCCGGATCGTCGGCGACGAGGACCTGGAGCCCAGCCTGGTCGGCCTGGGTGAGGGCGTAGTCGGTGATGAACTCGTCGAACAGGTAGTTGCCGGTGACGACGAACGTGAAGCCGGCGTCCTTGATCTCCTGGTAGCGGTCCCGGTTGGTCTCGAACGGTGGCGGCGGCCAGAAGATGCCGATCGGGAACTCGGGGCCGCCGACGAGCGGCAGGTTCGAGCAGTCCGCACTGACGGCTGCCGCTGGTTCGGCTGCCGCGGCGCCGGCTTGGCGGTTGGCGCTGGCCGCGAGTGGGGCGGCGGCCGCGGCCAGCGAGGCCCCGATAGCCGCGGCGCGGAGTACGTCGCGCCGGCTGAGACTCAACGAGGACGTGGTGACGTCATGATCCGACACGGTAGGCCTCCCCCTCGAACCGTGAAATCCGCGCCGGAGGTTGTTTCCGCGGCGCGGCGGTGCCAGGTGAGCCTTTTGCAACGTTGAGTCGCTGTCAACCGCTGTTCGCGACCGTGACCGGGACAGTCCACCATCGGCCGCTCGGTCAGGGCGAGGCCGCGAACGTCTTGGGTCGGGGGCACCCCGGTCCGAACCTATGGGACCAGGGCGCCCCTCACCCCACCTCCGCCACCTGCCCGTGATCATGAACGTGATCATGAAGGCAAACCCGGCGTATACGACCGGTTCGGCTTCATGATCACGTTCATGATCACGGGCGTGGGGGCAGTTGGGCGGGTGGGCCCGGCGTTTGGGACGAGGGTGCCCCCGACCCAATCGACAAGGCGCGACGTGGTGGGGGGTGGCGGGGATGGCGCCAGGGAACGGCGAAGCCCCCGGTGACCGTGGAGGTCGCCGGGGGCTTCGTCGTCGTACTAGAGAGGGTGCCTAGCCCTCCTGGGCCGTCTGGCCGGGCTCGCTGCCGGACGCCGAGGCGCTGACCGGCGGGAGCTCGGGGACGGGGGCCGTGGTGGTCCCCACGAAGGTGAACGTCGCCTTGGCGCCCTCACCCTCGATGTCGACCAGAACCAACTGGCCGGCGTGGAGCTCGCCGAACAGCAGCTTCTCGGCCAGCGTGTCCTCGATCTCGCGCTGGACCGTCCGGCGCAGCGGCCGGGCGCCCATGACTGGGTCCCAGCCACGGTCGGCCAGCAACTGCTTGGCGGCCGGCGTGAGCTCGATGCCCATGGCCTTGCTCTTGAGCCGCTCCTCGACCTCGGCGATGTTGAGGTCGACGATCGAGAGGATCTCCTCCCGCGTGAACGGCGGGAAGACGATGATCTCGTCGACGCGGTTGAGGAACTCGGGCCGGAAGTGCTGCTTGAGCTCCTCCTGGACCCGGACCTTCATCCGGTCGTACGACCCGGTGGAGTCGTTCGACTGCGTGAAGCCGAGGTTGACACCCTTCGCGATGTCCTTGGTCCCGAGGTTCGTGGTCATGATGATCACGGTGTTCTTGAAGTCGACCACCCGACCCTGAGCGTCGGTGAGCCGGCCTTCCTCGAGGATCTGGAGCAACGAGTTGAAGATCTCCGGGTGCGCCTTCTCGATCTCGTCGAACAGGACCACCGAGAACGGCTTGCGCCGCACCTTCTCGGTCAGCTGGCCGCCCTCGTCGTACCCGACGTAGCCGGGAGGCGAGCCGAACAGCCGGGAGACCGTGTGCTTCTCGGAGTACTCCGACATGTCCAGCGCGATCAGCGAGTGCTCGTCGCCGAACAGGAACTCCGCGAGGATCTTCGACAGGTGCGTCTTACCGACACCGGACGGGCCGGCGAAGATGAACGAGCCGGACGGGCGCTTCGGGTCCTTCAGACCCGCACGCGTACGCCGGATCGACTTGGCGAGCGCGTGGACCGCGTCCTCCTGGCCGATGTAGCGCCTGTGCAGCTCGTCTTCCATCTTGAGCAGTCGCTGGGACTCCTCTTCGGTGAGCCGGAACACCGGGATGCCGGTCGCGTTCGACAGCACCTCCGCGATCAGCTCCTCGTCGACCTCGGCGACGACGTCCATGTCGCCGGCCTTCCACTGCTTCTCGCGCTCGGCCTTCTGCGCGATGAGCTTCTTCTCCTCATCCCGCAGCCCGGCCGCACGCTCGAAGTCCTGGGCGTCGATCGCGGCTTCCTTGTCGCGGCGAACGTTGGCGATCCGCTCGTCGAACTCGCGCAGGTCCGGCGGCGCGGTCATGCGGCGGATCCGCAGCCGCGAGCCGGCCTCGTCGATGAGGTCGATCGCCTTGTCCGGGAGATACCGGTCGGAGATGTACCGTTCGGACATCTCGGCCGCGGCCACCAGCGCCTGGTCGGTGATCGTGACCCGGTGGTGCGCCTCGTACCGGTCCCGCTGGCCCTTGAGCATCTCGATCGTCAGCGCGATCGACGGCTCCTCGACCCGGATCGGCTGGAAACGGCGCTCCAGCGCGGCGTCCTTCTCGAGGTACTTGCGGTACTCGTCGAGCGTCGTGGCACCGATCGTCTGCAGCTCACCGCGGGCGAGCATCGGCTTGAGGATCGACGCGGCGTCGATGGCGCCCTCAGCCGCCCCAGCGCCGACGAGCGTGTGCAGCTCGTCGATGAACAGGATGATGTCGCCGCGGGTACGGATCTCCTTCAGCACCTTCTTCAGGCGCTCCTCGAAGTCACCGCGGTACCGCGACCCGGCCACCAGCGCGCCCAGGTCGAGGCTGTAGATCTGCTTCTCCTTGAGCGTCTCGGGAACGTCGCCGCGCACGATCTGCTGCGCGAGACCCTCCACGATCGCGGTCTTGCCGACGCCCGGCTCGCCGATCAGCACGGGGTTGTTCTTGGTACGGCGGGACAGCACCTGCATGACCCGCTCGATTTCCTTCTCTCGCCCGATGACCGGGTCGAGCTTGCCCTCGCGGGCGCCCTGCGTGTAGTTGCGGCCGAACTGGTCCAGCACCAAGGAACCCTGCGGCGAGCTCTCGCCGGCCGCGCCTGTACCGGCGCTGGCGGTCTCCTTGCCCTGGTAGCCCGACAGCAGCTGGATGACCTGCTGGCGCACCCGGCCCAGGTCGGCGCCGAGCTTGACCAGCACCTGGGCGGCCACACCCTCGCCCTCACGGATGAGGCCGAGCAGGATGTGCTCGGTGCCGATGTAGTTGTGGCCGAGCTGGAGTGCTTCCCGCAGCGACAGCTCGAGGACCTTCTTGGCCCTCGGCGTGAACGGGATGTGCCCGGACGGGGCCTGCTGGCCCTGGCCGATGATCTCTTCCACCTGGGCGCGAACAGCTTCCAGCGAGATCCCCAGGCTCTCGAGCGCCTTCGCGGCCACTCCTTCGCCTTCGTGGATCAGCCCGAGCAGGATGTGCTCGGTGCCGATGTAGTTGTGGCTGAGCATCCTGGCTTCTTCTTGGGCCAGGACGACAACCCGCCTCGCTCGGTCGGTAAATCTCTCGAACATCTCTCGCTCCCCGGATGGAGACGGTCTCGGGGCTGGGGTCCTTCCCCGCCTCCTGCTTGTTCATGCTAGTCCCGGTCGCCACCAGGCCCGGTGTCCATGTCGCGTGCCAGCAGGCATGCGGGGCTGGGGTCCTTCCCCGGCTCTGCCACCTGCTTCTTCATGCTAGTCCCGGTCGCCACCACGCCCGGTGCCCATGTCTCGCAGACTGGACCTTCCGGGCGTGGCAGCAAGCACGTTCTGTAACGGTGTAACTGGCTGACCAGCCTCAGTGTTCCTCGCGTAGGCGTGGAGTGCACACGTTACGCGTGGAGCGAACATGCCCGGTGGAGCCCCTGATCATGCCCCGGATCATGCCCGAGGCCCCCGGGCGATCGTGCCGCGGAGGCCTCGTAGCGGTGGCTGTGCTGATGTGCCCTGGGGTCAGCGGCGGCCCTTGCTCTGGTACGCCTCGATCACGTCCGCCGGGATGCGGCCCCGGTCGCTGACGTCGTAGCCCTGCCCCTTGGCCCAGGCCCGGATGTCGGCCGTCTCGGGCTTGCGGGACCCGCCGCTGCGAGCGGCGGCCTTCGGCGCCCGGCCTCGGGCGGCCCGGCCGCCGACCCGGCGGGCGGAATCGACGTACTGCGAAAAAGCATTGCGAAGCTTCTGTGCGTTCTTGCCCGACAGGTCGATCTCGTACGAGACGCCGTCAAGGGTGAACTTCACACTCTCCTCGGCCTCACTACCATCGAGGTCGTCGATAAGAATGACACTGGTCTTAGTCGCCACCGCTGTTCCCTTCTTCCACTACACACAGGGGCCGGCCCAACTTTAGAGGCAGCAGGCATGGCCAGCAAAGGACCTGCCTGGATTTTCCCACCCTATTTCACCTGGTCAATCCCTGCAAAGGTATCGATCCGGACTCGACAACCCGTTAAACCGACGACTCCGGCTTCAGCAGCGGGAAGAGGATCGTGTCGCGAATGCTGCGAACGCCAGTGAGCAACATCACCAGCCGGTCGATTCCCATACCCATCCCACCCGTGGGCGGCATGCCGTATTCGAGAGCGCGGAGGAAATCCTCGTCCAACTGCATGGCTTCGGGATCGCCACCGGCGGCGCGAACGGATTGTTCCACCAGCCGGTCTCGTTGCTCGACGGGATCCACGAGCTCGGAATAGGCGACGCCCAACTCGACGCCGGCGGCAACGAGGTCGAATGCCTCGCCCAACCGCGGGTCCTTGCGATGCGGCCGGGCGAGCGGGCGTACATCGGCCGGATAGTCGACGACGAACGTCGGTTGGAGCAGGGTGTGCTCCACGAGCTTTTCGAACAGTTCCAAAACGATTTCGCCAGCGGTCCAGCCCGGCTGCAGTTCCACCTGAAGTCGGTTGGCGTAACCCTGCAGCGCCGTTTCGGTGGTGTCCGGAGTCACTTCCTCGCCAACGGCTTGCGAAACGGCTTCGTGGATAGGCAGCCAACGCCACTCGGCCGCGAGGTCGATCTCTCCTCCACGGCCGTCCGGAACGACCGTGTTTCCCAACACGTTCGCGGCGTCCAACACCAACGTCCGGATCAGGTCAGCCATCGTGTGATAGTCGGCAAAGGCCTGGTACGCCTCGAGCATCGTGAACTCGGGCGAGTGCGTCGAGTCGATGCCCTCGTTGCGGAAATTCCGCCCAATCTCGAAAACTCGGTGCACTCCGCCGACGATCAGCCGCTTCAGGTACAGCTCGATCGCGATGCGCAGATAGAAATCGCGGTCGTACGCGTTCACCTTCGTCACGAACGGACGAGCGGCCGCTCCACCGTGGATCGGCTGCAGCAGCGGCGTCTCCACCTCCACGAAGCTCAGTTGGGCGAACGTCTCGCGGATCGAACGGACGACGGCCGACCGCGCCTCCAGCAGCTGGCGCGCCTCCGGCCGGACGATCAGGTCGGCGTAACGCTGCCGAACGCGGGCCTCTTCGGAAAGTGCCTTGTGCGCGACCGGCAATGGGCGAAGCGCTTTGGACACCATGAACCAGCGCGTCGCCGCGATGCTCAATTCGCCGCGACGGCTCGTGATGACCTCACCGGTGACGCCGATGTGGTCGCCGATGTCGACGATCGACTTCCATTCCGCGAGCTCGTCCGCGCCGACTCGGTCCACGCCGATCATCGCCTGCAGCTCGGTGCCGTCGCCGTCGCGAAGCCGTGCGAAACACAGTTTCCCGGTGTTCCGGAGAAAGATGACCCGACCGGTGATTGTCGCCGTATCGCCGGTTTGGTGATCGGCCGGTAACGCGTCGTAAGAGCCGCGGAGTTCGGCCAACGTGTGGGTGGCCGGCACGGAGACCGGATAGGGATCGACGCCGCGCTCGAGCAGCCGAGCCCGCTTCTCCCGGCGAACACGCATCTGTTCGGGGAGGTCGTCCTCGGAATCTGCCGGCTGATCGTGACTGACGTCGGTCATGACAGACAAGGCTACGGTCCCGGCGTGAGAGGGTCGTGATCGGCATCCCGTTGCCGAGAAGGCCAACAAATCAGCTGGAACGGAAGGTCGACGTGACGTTCACTCTGGTCGGACATCGTGGCTCCCTGGGCACCGAGCCCGAGAACACACTTCGTTCATTTCGCCGCGCCGCCGAGGTCGGTGCGGACATGGTCGAGCTGGATCTGCGCGTGACCAGCGACGGACAACTCGTGGTGTTGCACGACCACGACGTCGCGCGCACGACGAACGGTTCGGGCGACATTTCCGCACTTACCCTCGCCGAAGCCAAGCAGTTGGACGCGGGCGAGGGGGAGCGCATTCCTACGTTCGCGGAAGTGCTGGATGTGGTCACGGTTCCAGTCCAGGCCGAGATCAAGGCTCCCGCGGCGACCGCGGGGACGGTGGAGTTGATTCGGGAACGGAATCTGCTCGACCGCGTCTGGGTGATCTCGTTCATCCCGGAGGTGCTCGCCGAAACCCAGCGGATCTGCCCGGAAGCGCATCGCGGCCTGATCTTCGGGGAGGTTCCGGCCGACGCGATCCAGCAGGCGCGTTCGCTGGGTGCGGAAGTGCTGTGCGTGGGGATTTCCTCGCTCACTCCGGAGCTCGCCGAGGAATGTCATTCGAACGGTCTCGACATCTATTCCTGGACCGTGAACTCGCGGGAGCAGCTCGTGCACGCGTTGCGGTGCGGGGCGGACGGGGTGACGTCGGACTTCCCGGAACGGCTGCGCGGTGTGTTGACCGGCGACGACGAGGCCCTGGAGCTGCTCGCGAAGCGCGGCTGAGCCTGTCACTCTGTGGAGAGCGAGCGATTCCATGGAGGTGCACATGGGACAGGTCGAGGTCGTGGACCGCGGAAGCCGCGAGATCGTCGTCTTCCTGCGGGGTGACATCACCAGCGGCATGGCTGCTCAGCTGTCAGCCGCGTTGGACCAGGTCGGGCTGCTCGAACGGGTGGACGACCTGCATCGGGCGGTGGTCGACACCCGGGAAGTCACGGCGTTCGGCCGGGCTGGGGTCGACTTCCTGCGCCGGCTGGAGGCGCGCGGCAAGGCCGAGGACTACGAGGTAGCGCTGTCGATGACCTCCCAGCCGGTGCTCCGGGCCCTGGAGGACGCGCACTGGCCGCACGCGACCGGGCAGGTCGTCTGAGCGACGGCAAATGATCATGTTTACATGATCATTTGCCCCCCCGGGCGTACGCGACAGCTCCTAGCCCGGGCCGTCGCCCGGGCCGGGGACGGCGTCGGCGGGGATCGGCGGGGGTCCGCCGGGGCCGCCGTCGAAGCCGCCGCTCGTTCCCACGAACATGATCATCCCGACCACGAAGATCGCCACGACGACGCCGATCGCGATCGCGAGGTAGCCCATCACCAGGCCGCCGACCGCCATGCCGTGGCCCTCGGTCTTGTTCCGCTTGATCCGGCTCAGAGCGAGGTGCCCGGTGATCACCGCGGGGATCGCCGTGATCCCGGTGAAGAAGCCGAGGATGCCCAGCACGAGCGACGCCACGGCGAGCTGCTCGGGCTCGCGGCGGGGCGCGTAGCCGGGAGGAGGCTGCTGCCAGGTGTTCGCCATCGGCGCCGGGTGGTTGCCAAGGCCGCCGGGCAGGTCGGACGTGACCTGGACGAGCTCGCCGTACGTCCGCGAGGTCATCACGTCGTTGAGCCGCGTGGAGTGCTCGTCGTAGCTCAGCCGGCCCTCCGCGAGGGCGGCCTTCAGGACGTCGGCCGCGCGCTCGCGGTCGTTGTCCGAGGCCCGCATGCCGGGCGAGTCGTGGGTCATCTGCGCGCAGCCCTTCCGTCAGCTTCCGGCGATCCCGGCGATCACGGCCAGGAGGATCAACCCGGTGAACACGTACCCGAGGACCAGCCCGCCGATCGCCATGCCCTTGCCGCCCGCCCCGGACTCCTGGATGCGGCTGAGCGCGACGTGCCCGGTGATGATCGCGGGGATGCCCGTGACACCACAGAACGGAGCCATGATCCCGAGCACCAGCGACGCGGTCGCCATGCCTTCGTTCGGCTTCGGGTGAACGTACGGCTGGTACGGCGTCGCCCACGGGCTGACGGCCCCCGCCGTGGGACGGACGAGCTCACCTGGCGGGCTGAGGGGCATCGGGATGCCGCTCGTCGGCAGGTCGCCGATGACCTGGTGCATCTGGCCGTACGTGCTGGAACGCATGAGCCGGTCGAGACGGGTGCGGTGCTCGTCGAAGTCCAGTCGCCCTTCGGCGAGCGCGGCTTTCAGGACGTCGGCCGCTCGCTCGCGGTCCGCGTCTGATGCTCGTATCGACTGCCAGTCGCTCATTCGTTTCCCCCGGGTGCCCTCCGGATTGCCAACACCAGTCTGACGTCGCCGGCGCCGAGAAGGTGCCCAACCCCGGAACTCCTGTGGATGACGAGCCAATCACAAGCCCTGGCTTACCGCTGAGCGGCACCGACCCACTCCCGGTTTGTGACGCGAGTCACGCCCGGATGCGAGGTCTCGGACGGATCCGGGACGCGCCCGTTCCGGCCCCGATACGCTCGCCGCAAAACCGCACACGGAACTGGTGGGAGGCGACGCTGATGGCCCGGACGGCCCGGTCACGGTTGCGGGTCGGGGTGATCGGCGCGGGTCGCGTCGGCACGGTGCTGGCCTTGGCCCTGCGCAACGCCGGCCACCACCTGGTCGGCGTCTCCACGCACTCCGACCATTCCAGCGTGAAGGCGGCGACCGTCCTCCCGGGCGTGGCCCAGGGCGCGGCCGAGGAGATCGCGCGAACGTCGGAGCTGGTACTGCTCGGCGTACCCGACGACGCGATCGGCCCGGTGGTCGACGAACTGGCGCAGGCGGGCGCCGTGGCGGACGGCCAGTACGTCGTCCACCCGAGCGGCATGCACGGGACCGCCGTCCTCGCGCCGGCCGCCGAGCGCGGCGCGCTCGTCGCCGCGATCCACCCCGCGATGGCGTTCCGCGGCCACTACTCCGACGTCGGCCGGCTGTACGGCTGCGCGATGGGCGTGACCGCGGCGCCGGAGCTGCACGACTTCGTCGAGGGCATCGTGCACGACCTCGGCGGCAACCCGGTCTGGATCGCCGAGGAGGCAAGGGCGGTCTACCACAGCGCGCTCGCCCACGGCGTCAACCACCTCGTGACCGTGATCGCCCAGGCCACCCAGCTGCTGCGCGCGGCCGGCATCCCGGATCCCGCGACGGTGCTCGGGCCGCTCGCGCAGCACGCGCTGACCGACTCGCTCGCGCACGGCGACGCGGCGTTGACCGGCCCGATCGTGCGCGGCGACGCCCAGACCGTGGCCGCGCACCTCGAGGCCGTCTCGCTCACCGCGCCTGCTGTGCTCCCGTCGTACGTCGCGCTGTACGAGGCCACCGTCGAACGCGCGGTCCTCGACGGCAGGCTCTCCGACGAGGCCGCAGCCCAGCTGCGAGCCGTGCTGGACCGGAGCGCGCCGTGAGCACGCCGAAGGTCGTCCGCAGCCGCGCCGACCTCGCGACCGCCGTCGAGGGGCTCCCGCGCCCGCGTGCCGTCGTGATGACGATGGGTGCCCTGCACGACGGTCACGCGATGCTGCTCCGCCGGGCGCGCTCCCTCGCCGACAGCGTGGTGCTGACGATCTTCGTCAACCCGCTGCAGTTCGGCCCCGCCGAGGACTTCGACACGTACCCCCGCACGTTCGACTCCGACCTCGGCATCGCCGCCGCCGAGGACGTCGACCTGGTGTTCGCGCCCACGCCGGACGTCGTCTACCCCAGCCAGCCGCGGGTACGGATCGACCCCGGCCCCCTTGGCAGCGAGCTGGAGGGTGCCGTACGCGAAGGCCACTTCTCCGGCGTCCTCACGGTCGTGGCGAAGCTCCTGCACCTCACCGAACCGGACTTCGCGACGTTCGGCGAGAAGGACTACCAACAGCTGGTGCTGGTCAGGCAGATGGTGAAAGACCTGGACCTGCCGGTCGAGATCGTACCGGTGGAGACCGTCCGGGAGCAGGACGGGCTCGCGCTGTCCTCGCGCAACCGCAACCTCAAGTCGCCGCAGCGCCGCGCGGCCGTGGCGCTCTCGCAGGCGCTGGCAGCAGGAGCCGCCGCGGGCAAGAACGGTGCCGAGGCCGTGCTCGAGGCGGCCGGCAAGGTGCTCGCGGACGAGGGGCTGGTCGACGTCGACTACCTGGAGCTCAGATCGCCGGAGCTGGAACCGGCGCCGGAGTCCGGCCCCGCGCGGCTGCTGGTCGCGGCACGGGTGGGCAAGACACGGCTGATCGACAACGTTCCCGTGGAGCTGTAGGAGGCGCGCAGTGGGAGTTCTGGACTCGTTCGGATTGGCCGGCAAGAAGGCGGTCGTCACCGGCGCGACGCGAGGGTTGGGCCGCGCGTTCGCGGCCGCGCTGGCCGACGCGGGCGCGGACGTCGCGATCACCACGCGGGACCGTTCACAGGCCGACGGCGTGCTGGCCGACGTGGAGGCACGCGGCCGGCAAGGGCTCGTCGTCGAGGGTTCGGTGACGGACCGGGCGGACGTCGAACGGATGACCGGCGAGGTGCTCGCGGCGTTCGGGCGGATCGACGTTCTGGTGAACAACGCCGGCGACTGCATCCACAAGCCGGCGCTGGACGTGCCGGACGCGGAGTTCCACCAGATCATCGACGCCAACCTGTTCGGCGTCTGGCTGTGCAGCACGGTCGTCGCGCGCTCGATGATCGAGGCGGGCGGCGGCGTGATCGTGAACATCGGCTCGATCTCGGCGCTGATCGTCAACCGACCGCAGTGGCAGCCCGCGTACAACGCCTCCAAGGCCGCGGTCCACCAGCTCACCAAGTCGCTCGCCGCCGAGTGGGCGCTGTCCGGGATCCGCGTGAACGCGCTCGCGCCGGGCTACGTGAAGACCGACATGGCGCCGGTCGACCGGCCGGAGTTCCAGCAGCACTGGGTGCAGGACCCGCCGATGCAGAGGTACGCGTCGCCGGAGGAGATCGCGCCGAGCGTGATCTACCTGGCCAGCGACGCGTCCTCGTTCATGACCGGGTCCGTTCTCGTCGTCGACGGCGGCTACACCGTCTGGTGACCTACTCCTCGGCGAGCGCCGCGGCCGGCTTGACGCGGACGGCGCGGCGGGCGGGGAGGACAGAGGCGAGCAGGCCGGCGACCAGGGCCACGCCGGCGACCAGGGCGAGGGTGCCGTACGGGACGCCGTACGCCATCCTGCCACCGACCGCCTGGCCGACCAGCGTGGCCGCGCCCGCAAACCCGTACAGCAGGCCCAGCGGGATCCCTAGCACGATCGCGACCGACGCGACCAGTACCGCCTCGCCCGCGAGCGTGCGGCGCAGCTGCCCCTTGGTGAGGCCGAGCGCCCGGAGCAGTGCCTGCTCCCGCGTCCGTTCGAGGACCGACAGGCTGAGCGTGTTGCCCACGCCGACCAGCGCGATCAGCACCGCGACGGCGAGCAGCCCGGTGGCCACGAGCAGCAGGATGTTCATCAGGTCGTAGTACTCCGCGCGCATCTTCGCGCCGCCCTCGATCCGGCCGTCGACGCCGATCGCGGACTCCAACCCGTGCACTGTCTTGGTCAGATCCGCGCTGTCGGAGGCACGCGCCCAGACCGCGACCTCCCCGGCGTCCGGTGCCACCCGCGCGAGGTCGCGCGGGGTGAGTACGACGCCGTTCGCCTCGCTGAACCCGCCACCGACGCGCACCTGGAATATGCCCTTGCCGGCCGGCGTGCTGACGGTCAGTGACCCGCCCTGCTTGACGCCGAGCTCCTCCGCGATCCCCTCGGGCAGCACGGCGACGCCGTCGCGGAGCCCGTCGAACGTGTCGGTGCTGCGCAGCACCGTGGCCGCGGCGGCCGGGTCGATGCCGAACAGCTGCAGGTCCTGCTCGCCGACCTTGCCGATCGCCCCGGTCACGACCGTCTGGGCCGACAGCCCGTCCACGCCCTCGACCGCGTCGATCGTCGACCGCGGGAGAGTGTCCCCCACTGCTCGCACCGCGATGTCGAGCGGGAAGTTCGCGGCGAGCGCCTTGATCGTCGTCCGTTCCACGGTCAGCGCGCCGACGCTCATCATCACGATCAGCGTCACGCCGACGAGCAGCGCCGTGGAGGTGGCCGCGGTCCGGCCGGGGTTGCGTACGGCGTTCGTCGAGGCGACCCGCGCCGGCACCCCGCCGAGACTGGTCGTGACGAGGCTGACCAGCCGGATGACCGCGGGCGCGAGGACGGGTCCGAGCAGGAGGATGCCGAAGAACGAGAGCAACCCGCCGCCGATGCCCAGCGGCAGCGCTCCACTGTCCGCGCCGAGCTTGAGCCCCGCGGCACCACCGACCAGCACCACCAGCGCGATGACCAGCCGCACCACACCGCCGCGCGATCGGACCGAGACCGCGAGGTCCGGCCGCAGCGCCGCGAGCGGCGAGACCCGGGTCGCCTTGCTCGCCGGCAGCAGCGCGGCGAGCACGGTCGTCACGAGCCCGACGGCGATCGGGATCAGCACGCTCGAGGCCGTCACCTCGAGGGTGCCGAGCTGCAGGTCCGGTCCGAGCTGCTTGACGCCGAGCGTGGTGATCGCCGCCAGTGCCGTCCCCACCGCGACACCGACGAGCGAGGCGATCGTTCCGACGAGGAACGACTCGAGCAGCACGCCGCGGAACACCTGGCGCCGGTTCGCGCCGACGCACCGCAGCAGCGCGAGCTCGCGGGTCCGTTGGGCGAGCACGATCGTGAACGTGTTCGAGACGACGAGACCAGCGACGAACACCGAGATCGCCGCGAACCCGAGCAGCACCGCGCCCATCACGTCGAACCCGCCGGTGACGTCCAGGGCCTCCGCCTCGGCCGCCTCCGCGCCCGTGTTCACCTGTGCTGTGTCGCCGAGCGCCGCGGCGAGGCGCTCGCGGAGCTGGTCGACGTCGACGCCTTCCTTCGCGCTGACCAGCACCCTCGACGGACCGCCTTCGCCGCCGAGCGCTGTGGCGGTCGCGCCGAACAGCTGCACGTCGTTGTCCCAACGACGACCGCTCGTTCCCGCGCTGATGCCGACGACCTCGTACTGCTTGGCCTTCCCGTCCGCGCCCCAGATGCTGACCTCGCTGCCGAGCGCGAGCTGACGGTCGTCGGCGGCGAACTTGCCGACGACGATCTCGTCCGCCTTCGTGGGGAACCTGCCCCGCGCCAGCTGCTCCCAGCGCAGGTCGGGGCTGGCGGGGACCGTTCCCGCCTGGACCCAGTTCACGGTGCCGTTGCCGAACGAGGCCTTGAGGTACGGCCGGTCCAGGCCCGCGACGGAGGCGACTCCGTCGACCTTGGTGACCTTGTTCTCGTCGAGCGAGTCTCCGTTGGCCGAGACGACCAGGTCGGCCTTGACGAACGGGGCGCCCGCGGCCTTCGTCAAGGCTGAGTTGGCAGAGGACAGAACCATCAGCGCGGCCGCGACGAAGCCGACGCCGAGCACGATCGCGAGCATGCCGGCGACGTACCGCCGGCCGTGGCCCTTGATCGAGGCGAGGACGACCGTGCGCACCTCAGACCCCCAGCCGGCTGATCGCGGTGAGGACGTCCTCGGCGGTCGGGTCGTCGATGTCGCCCGCGACGTTCCCGTCGGCGATGACCACCACGCGGTTCGCGTACGACGCGGCGACCGGGTCGTGGGTGACCATGACGACGGTCTGGCCGAGCTCGCGTACGGACTGACGGAGGAAGCTGAGGACCTCGGCACCGGTCTTGGAGTCCAGGTTGCCGGTCGGCTCGTCGGCGAAAACCACGTCCGGCTTGGTGATCAGGGCACGTGCGAGCGCGACCCGCTGCTGCTGCCCGCCGGACAGCTCGGACGGGCGGTGGTTCATCCGGTCCTGGAGGCTGAGCACCTCGACCAGGCTGTCGATCCACTGATTGTCGGGCTTGCGACCGGCGAGCTCCAACGGGAGCAGGAGATTCTGCTCGGCGGTGAGCGTCGGGAGCAGGTTGAACGACTGGAACAGGAAGCCCACGCGTTCGCGCCGGAGCTTGGTGAGCTGGTTGTCGTTGAGCTTGGTGAGGTCGGTGTCGCCGATCCGGACGCTGCCGCTGGTGACCTCGTCGAGCCCGGCGAGGCAGTGCATGAGCGTGGACTTGCCGGACCCGGACGGTCCCATGATCGCGGAGAAGCGGCCGGCCTCGAACCCGACGGTCACCCCGTCGAGGGCACGGACAGCGGTGGGACCGGAGCCGTAGATCTTGACGACGTCGCTGGTACTCGCGGCGATCCGCGCAGTCGTTTCGGTTGCCGGCGCAGGGGGCATCGGCGCAGGGGTTCTGTTCACTTGCCAGACGCTAAGGCTCGGGCGGGGTCGGCAGCGTCAGCCTCACGTGGGGGATCAGGTCCCCCTCGCGGCGGACCCCATGCGACCTCCGGCGTACGGCCGGCCCCTTCCGCCCCCTCCCCGTTTGAATGAAGGGCACCTTCATTCGAACCTATTGAATGAAGGTGCCCTTCATTCAAACGCGGTGCGGCCGGAACCAGACAGGTAAGTTGCAGAGACCGCTACTGGTTATTACAGTGCCAAGCACCGTGAAGACGATTCGACTCGCCCGATCCCTGCCCGACGCGGTCCAGCTGTTGCTCGTCAACACGTTCGGCATCGCGCTGGGCTTCTACCTCCTCTTTCCCTACCTCGCGATCTACCTCCGCGACAACCTCCAGCTCGCCGCCGCGGTCGTCGGCGCGGTCCTCGGGCTCCGCGTCCTCTGCCAGCAGGGCCTCACGCTCGTCGGAGGTACGCTCGCCGACCGGATCGGGCACCGGCCGATGATCATCGCCGGCTGCGCACTCCGCACGGTCGCGTTCGCGATGTTCGCGGTCTTCGACAATGTCGCTGGCCTGATCGCCGCCTCGATGCTCGTCGGGTTCGCCGGCGCGCTGTTCAGCCCGGCCTCGCGTGCGTACCTCGCCATCGCCGCGGGCGAGAAGCGGCTGGACGCGTTCGCCCTGCAGAACATCGCCATGACGGTCGGCGCCCTAGCCGGCCCGCTGATCGGCAGCGTGCTCGTCGCGATCGACTTCCGCTGGACTGCCGGTGGCTCGGCCGCTGTCTTCGGCATCCTCACGATCTGGCAGCTGTTCAAGCTGCCCGCCCACCACGTCGACAAGGACACCGGCTCGACCCTCGCGTCCTGGCGAGAAGTCCTGCAGAACAAGGCGTTCCTCGGCTTCGCGCTCGCGACCAGCGTGCTGTTCCTGTTCTACAACCAGTTCTATCTCGCGTTGCCGCTCGAGGCGACGCGCGTCACCGGCTGGACCGGCGCGACGAGCGGCGTGTTCATCGTGTCGACGATCGTCACGTTGCTCGCCCAGGTACGGCTGATCCGCTGGCTCAACCGCCGCGCCAGCCCCGGTACGGCTGTCGCGCTCGGGCTGGCGATCATCGGAGTCTCGTTCGTCCCACTGGCGTTGAGCATGGCGTTCATCGGCGACGACCATTCGCTCTGGGCCGCGATCCCGGTCGCGCTCGCCGCGATCGGGCTGACGCTCGGTCTCGACATCGCCCAGCCGTTCACGCAGGAGCTCGTCGTCGGCTTCGCCCGGCCCGCCCTCACCGGCACCTATCTCGGCATGTTCGGCACGGCGTCGGGCATCACCACCGCGCTCGGCAACACCGGCATCGGCGCTGTCGAGGACCTCGGCCGCGGCTGGTCAGTGCCCTGGCTCAGCGCGGCCGGGCTGTTCGTGGTCGCGTTGGGAACGGCGTTCGCCGTCTTCCGCATGCACCGGCGCGGAAAGCTGTCAGGGACGGCGGAAAGCCCGCAGGACGGGCAGAGCGCGACCGCCGAAGTCGAACATGGTGAGGTTGTCGTTCGGGGTCCCGGCCTCTCCGGGAGCCCAGGGGACGCCGGGAACCCAACCGGGCTCCCAGTCGAAGAAACCGAGCCCGCGCCCACGCGGAACTCCTAGCAGGATCTTCCGCAGTCGTTCGAAGAACGCGGCCTGACCCGCCGGCGTGGCGGGGTACGTCGCCTCGTCGGGCAGCGGCTCCGGGCCGGGGTAGAAGTTGCCGAGCGCGTCGCCGTTCGCCCTGGTCCAGGGATAGGCGGTCTCGACCACCACGAGGTCCTTGCGATAGCGCGGTGCGAGGTCGTGCAGGTTGGCCTCGAGGTCGGCGAGCGAGCCGTGCCAGATAGGGTAGTACGACTGGCCGATCAGGTCGAACGGAACGCCGTACTCCTCCATGTGGTCGAAGAACCAGCGCGACGCGCCGTTGTCGCCGCCCTTGTCGATGTGCAGCATGATCTTTGGTCTGCGGCCGCGCGGGGCTCCGGCGAGGGCGCCGGCCGCGCCGGCCTTGAGCAGCGTGGTGAACGCCGGCCACTGCTCCGGCCGGCCGTCGGTCGGGTACAGCTCGCCGACCGGATGCAGCATGCCGTTCGTGATCTCGTTGCCGACCTGGACCATGTCCACCGGCGTGCGTTGTGCGGCGAACGCGGCGACAACGTCCTTGGTGTACTGGCGAATCGTCGCGGCGAGCGTCGGCAGATCCTGGCCCCGCCACGCGACCGGCGTGGGCTGCTTGCCCGGATCCGCCCAGAAGTCGGAGTAGTGCAGGTTGAGCAGGATCTTCAGCCCCGCCCGCTTCGCCCGCCGTCCGAGCGTGAGGGCGGACGCGAGATTGCTGTACCCCGCTGGGGGATTGGTCCACACCCGAAGACGAACGTGCGTCCCACCACGGCGGGCGAGGATCTGTTCGATCGGCCGTACTCGGCCGTCCAGATCGCGCAGCCGGATCCCGAGATCCTCAGTCTGCAAGGTCAATCCGATGTCCGCGCCCCTGACGGAGAGCGCCCTGCCCCCGCCTGCCTGGGCCGGTGCCTGAGCGAGACCGATCGTCGACGCGGTGAGGGCCGAGCCGAGCAAGACTCGTCGAGAGATCGCGCGCATGGAAGTCTCCTCTGTGAGCGGTCACAGACACTGTGCGCCTCGTGGTTGTGCGCAGGCAAGACTTGGCCGACACTGGTCGACGATGAACGCTGTGAACGGTCACACACCGGCGCATCCCAAGTCGAGGGGCGCCGCGCGACGGGCCGCGCGCCGACGGCCGACGATCGACGACGTCGCCGCAGTCGCCGGGGTGTCTCGCGGCACGGTGTCGCGAGCGCTCAACGGCGGCCGGTACGTCAGCCCGTCCTCCCTCGCGGCGGTCGAGCGAGCCGTGCGCGACATCGGCTACACGGTGAACGTCAACGCTCGCAGCCTGGTCACGAACCAGTCCAACACGGTCGCGTTCGTGCTCTCGGAGGCGCCGGAGCACCTGTTCAACGACCCGAACCTCGGCGTACTGCTGCTCGCGTGCACCAAGGCCCTCGCCGACCACGACTTCAGCCTGATCCTGATGATCGCCGAGAGCGCGACCGCGCGGGACCGGACGCTGCGGTACGTCCGCGGCGGGCACGTCGACGGCGTACTGCTGATCTCGACGCACGGCGGCGACCCGATCCTGTCCGCGCTCGAGCACGGCAACGTTCCCGCGGTCGCGTGCGGGCGACCGCTCGACGTCGCGATCCCGTACGTCGCCGCCGACGACCGCGAGGGCGCGCGGCAGCTCACCCGCTACCTGCGCGAGCGGGGCTGCTCGCAGATCGGGACCATCGCGGGACCCCAGGACACCGCCGGCGGCATCGACCGGCTCGCCGGCTTCCGCGACGTGCTCGGGCGGAAGGCGGTCAAGCGCCTCGTCGCGTACGCGCCCGACTTCGGCCACGCGGCCGGCGAGGCGGCGATGACCGAGCTGCTGGAACGAAACCCCCACCTGGACGGGGTCTTCGCCGCCTCCGACCAGCTCGCCTCCGGAGCCTTGGCGACGCTGCGCCGGGCCGGCCGCCGCGTCCCCGACGACGTGGCGGTGGGCGGCTTCGACGACACCAGCGTCGCGGCGACCACCGACCCACCGCTGACCACCGTCCGGCAGCCGCTGGACCAGGTCGCGAAAGAGCTCGTCGAAGTGCTGCTCGGCCTGATCCGCCGCCAGCCGATGTCGTCCCGGGTCCTGCCCACCGAGCTAGTGGTGCGGCACTCCGCCTAGCGTGCTCTCGCGCTCGATCAGCGTGAAGTCCGCGACCACCTGCCGCGCCGGGCGGTCGACGCCGGCGATGCGGTCGGTCAGCAGTTCGAGCGCCGTACGGACGATGCCGGGCTTGTCCGGCGCGATCGTCGACAGCGACGGGGTGCCGAGCCGGGCGGCCTCGATGTCGTCGATGCCGACGACCGCGACGTCCTCGGGTACGCGCAGTCCCCGCGACGTCAGCGCACGAATCACGCCGAGCGCGGCCCGGTCGTTGAACGCGAAGACAGCGTCGATGTCCTTCGCGCGCTCGAGCAGGTCGTCGACCGCCGCGGCCACGGCCTCCGGCGTGTGGTCGCCGACGGGATGCGCGACGAGGGCAGGGTCGAACGGCAACCCGTTCTCGACAAGCCCTCGCTCGTATCCCTCGTTCCGCCGCCCCGGCTCCAACGGTCCGCTCCGCTTTCGCGGCGCACCGACCGCCGCGATCCGCCGCCGGCCGAGACCGACCAGATGCGCGACCGCGGCCTGAGCGGCCGCCCGGCTGTCGATCGCCACGCTGTCGGCGGTCGGCACCCGCCGCTCGCCGAGCAGGACCAGCGGCGTCTTGTCCACGCGCGCCCGAAGGAACGGCGCGGAGATCGACCACGGCTGCAGGATCATCCCGTCGAGCAGCTGGCTGCGAAACCCCTCGGCAACGAGCTTCTCCCGCTCGGGGTCGCCGTCCGTGGCGTCGATCAGCACCGTGAGGTCGCGTGCCGCCGCCTCCTTCACCACCAGGTGGGCGATCTCGGCGAAGTACGGGCTGCTCAGGTTCGGCAGCGCGAGCGCGATCACACCGGTGCGGCCGCGACGCAGGTTGCGGGCGGCGATGTTCGGCCGGTAGTCGAGGTCGGCCATCGCTCGTTCGACCCGGCCCCTGGTCTCGTCGGTGAGATAGCGGTAGCCGTTGAGCACGTTCGAGACCGTCTTGATGGACACGCCAGCCAGCTTCGCGACGTCCTTGATGGTGGCAGGCATGGTTCGTCCCACGTTATAGGTTCAGCCGGGAGAACCGGACGTATTCGAACGATGCGGTCAGCTCGTCGGCACTCTCGATCCCATAGGCGGCGAGGCCGATTCTCGGCGTCGCGCCCGCGGGCAGGACGCGTGCGCCGTGCCAGATCCAGTGCCGGCCGTTCGTACTCGTCGCCGCCCGGTAGCGGTGCTCACCGGTCGCGTCGTCGACCGTGTGCAGCAGCCGCAGCCACATCGTGTCCGCGGTCGGTCCGACCTGCGCACCGCCGGAGACCACGCCGGTCCCCCACGGCAGCTCGGTGCCGAAGTCGACCAGCCGGCTGTGGTTGTGCGCCGCGTACGTGAAGTTGACGTAGTGATCGTCGTTGCCGTACATGACGACGCCGGCCTGCGGCCAGCCGAGCGGCACGCTGTCACCGAACGGGACGGTGACCTTCGTCTCGAGCGCCCAGTCCCCCGCCGGCGCGTCGGTCAACAGCACCGACGCGGAGTCGTCGGGGTTCGGGCGCCGGTCGACGAGGTCCGCGCGTTGAACGGCGAACCGCAGTTGGCCGTTCGCCACGGTCGCGGCCGGCGTACGTTGCCACGACCAGCGCGGTCCGAGCGCGCCCTTGAACTCCTCGTCGAGCTCGCGCAGCGGACGGCCGAGCCGCGGATCGGGCTCCTGATGCGTGACCGGCTGGAACAGCCTCGCCACGGTGACGTCGTCGAACGCGGCACCAGGTGCCTTCGCCGACAGGCCAACGCGCAGCGGGCCGTCGCCAGGCAAGGTCGCATTGACAGTGGCGAGCACGTCGCCGAGACCGGCATCGGAGACCTCGGCGGTGACCTGCCGGCCACGGATCCGTACGTCGAGCTGATGCCAACCCTCGTTGGCGAAACGCGGCGGCAGCGCCACCCGCACCGAGCGATGGCCGCGCTCGAGCACGAAGCCAGCGGCACCGCGCACCATTCCGCGCAGGCGTACGTCGCCCTCGACTCGCCTGTTGGCGAAGAGCGTTCCGCCCAGACTCTCCAGGAATCCGCCGGCCGGCTCGCGCGAGAGAGTCCAGCCGGCACCATCAGCCCACTGCTCGCCGGGCGAAGTGCCGGACTCGAAGCTGTCCGCGATCCACGCGTCGGCCACCGGCGCCGGCAGCGGCCCGTCCTGGATACCGCGGCCCGCGTTCGCCGTCGGCCAGCCGCGGATCCAGTCCAGCCGGCTGATCACGAGCTGCCGGTTGTTCGCGGTCCCCTGGTAGTACGGGCGATAGCGGTCGATCGCATGACTCACCAGCCACTGCTGGCCAGCGAGATCGGCGGTGACCGAGGTGTGTCCGACGCTGACCCAGCGGTTGCCGTTCGGCACCTGGACGGGCGTGCCGCCGCCCTTCTGGTCCAGCACGGACACCCCGTCCCTGCTGAGGAACGGGCCGCGCGGACTCTTCGACCGAGCGACGTGCACCGGGTACGCCGACGCGGCGCCGTTGCAGCAGCCGCCGATGACGGACAGGAACAGGTAGTAGTAGCCGTCGCGGAACACCAGGTCCGCGGCCTCGTACCGATCCGACGGCGTCAGCTGGGTCCGTTCGCCGACCGCCGTCAGCCCGTCCGGCGACAGCTTCACCACGCGGACGCCGCCGTTGACCGAGCCGTAGTAGAGATACCGGTCGCCGTTCGCGGTGGCGATGATGTCGGGGTCGATCACGTTCCGCCAGGCGGTCTGGCCGGGTCGCGGCTCGTACGTCTCCGGGCCTGTGACGTACGCGCCGGAGTCCGTCCACGGACCGGCCGGATGCGGCGCGGTGGCCACCCCGATCGCGCGCCAGTGGGTGTCGGTTCCGACGTTGACCACGTAGGAGTAGTAGAGGACGTACCGGCCACCGAAGTACTCGATGTCCGGCGCCCAGTACATCCGCCGGGCCGCGTCGCCGTACCCGTCGTAGCGGGGCTCGGTCTGCGGGGTGAAGACGTCGCCGACGTACTCCCACGTCGTCAGGTCCCGCGACCGGATGATCTTCATCAGGCGGTACGTGTCGCCGGCCTGCTTCGGGTCGGCGGTGGCGTACGCGTACCAGTAGCCGTCGCGCCCGCGGATGATCGAGGGGTCGGCGAAGTTCGGCGACGCCTCGTCGGCCACCGGGTTGGTGTAGACGGGTTGCTCAGCGGCCACAACTCCCGCGTTCGGCAACAACGCAAGGAGAAGCGCACCTACTACGAGGACCACACGCACGCGCGTCATCGCGATCTCCTACTTGTACTGGTCGAGCGTGTAGTCGGCGCCTGGCTTCCAGTCGGGGAACGCGTAGTCGTCGAGGCTCACCTCGGCGCCCTTCGCCTGCGCGGCCTTGATCGCACGTTCCCGCTCGGCGCTGCTGTCGTCGCTCAGTTTCTTCAACGCGGCTTTGACATCCGGCACGTCTCCGGTGAACGCACCTTGGATGATCGTGCCCAGGTTGGGTTCCACCGGCTTCGTCTCGACCTGGACCTTGGTGATCGCGACGTTCTTCACCACAGGGGTCGGCGCGAGGAAGACGGTGTCGCGGAACCAGCCGATGAGCTTCTTGTACTCCGCATGGGCGGTGGACTTCTCGACCGCGTCGAGGTCACGCGGCGGCTGCGACATCGTGTTGGCGACCTCGACCGAGTAGTCCGGCGTGGTGAAGTAGTCGCTGAGCAGCTTGTTGGCCGCCTCGGCGTGCTTCGACTTCGGCGTGAGCCAGTAGTCACCGCTCTGCGGGCCGTGGTACGTCCGTACCGCGCCGCCGGACGGGGTGAGAATCGGCGCCACGCCGAGGGATTCGGCGAACTGCGGTGCCGCCGACAGCACGACGCCCGGGCACCACGGCCCGTCGAAGTAGTAGCACGCCGCCCCAGCGCTCCAGCGGCCGCGCGCGTCGGTGTCGACCCAGGACTCCGAGCCGGCCATCATCAGCTTGTCTTTCTTCAACGACAGCAGGAAGTCCAGCGAGTCGACGTACGCGTCGTCGTGATACGCGAACTCACCGTTCTTGAACAGCATGCCGGTGTTGCCCTCGAACCCGGCCGCCTGCGCGAGGTAGTTCAGCTGGTCCGCGGTGCGTTCGGTCATGCCGATGTTCCAGGTCCACGGCGCAGCACCGCCGCCCTTCGACTGCACCGCACGCGCGGCGGCGCGGAAGGTGTCGTACGTCGTCGGCGGAGCGGACGGGTCGAGGCCTGCCTGCTCGGCGACCTTGGTGTTGAACCAGGTGACGTTCGTGTAGACGTGGTAGTCGAAGATCGGGAACGAGTAGACCTTCCCGTCGAAGATGTGGATGCCGTCGAGCAGCACGTCCTTCAGGTTGGCCACCGCCTCGCTGCTGAGCTCGAGCGGCGCCATCCACCCCTCGTTGATCAGCTGCGGCGCGGGAACCTGCAAGCCCGCATTGGAATGCACGTCCGGCAGCTGGTTGCTCTGCTTGGCGAGCTGGAGCGCCTGACCGAGCTTCTCCGGGTTGTTGAACGTGTAGTCGACGGGCATGCCGCCCGGCGCCTTCGCGAACTTCTCGAAGATCCGCTTCTTGGCCGGTTGCAGCTGCAGCTGGTGGTCCCACCAGGTCAGCGCGCTCGCGCCGCCCGTACCCGAGCCCGATCCCGAGTCGCCACCGCAGGCGGCGGCACCGAGAGCGAGCGCACCGGCGGCGCCGGCGGCCTGGAGGAAGCGACGACGGCTGAACGTGTTCATGCCTCACCTCGGCGTGTGTGTAGGTCTGTTGCGTGATCGGTCACCAGAACGCCTCCCTCGGCGCGGAGCGGTCCTCGGTGCCCACGAGAACGTCGAGCAGTCGCTCGTAGAGCGCGATCCGCACGGCCGCGTGGGCGGGATCGCTCCAGAGGTTGGTGAGCTCGTCGGGATCGACGGCGAGGTCGTACAGCTCACCGGTGCGATCCCGTTGGGTCGCCGGAACACCGTGGTGCACGACGAGCTTCCAGTGGTCGTGCCGCAGCATCGTCGTGTGGACGGGCGGATCGTACGGATGCCCGCTGTCGCGGTACTCGCACAACGACCAGTCGCGCTCCCACTCCGACGTCCCGGTCAGCATCGCGAGCAGGCTCGCGCCCTGATGAGCTGGCGACGGCGGCAAACCAGCGGCCTCGAGCATCGTCGGAGCGAGGTCGATCCACTGCACGAGCTCGCGTTTGCGCTGCCCTGCTGGAACGACCGCCGGCCAGCGGACCAGCAACGGGACCCGCACCGCGAACTCGTACATCATCGGGCCCTTGAGCATGAGCTGGTGGTCGCCGAGCATCTCGCCGTGGTCGCTGGTGAAGACGACGATCGTGTCGTCGGCCAGCCCTTCCTCGTCGAGGGCGGCGAGGATGCGGCCGACCTCGTCGTCGACGAGGCTTACCATCGCGTAGTACGCCGCCCTGGTCTCCGCGAGCTCGGTAGCGGTGTACTCCGCGTAGCCTTTCGCGTGCCCCGCATAGGACTTCCGCGACGCGTCGGTGTAGATCGGCGGCTTGCTCGCCAGCTCGTCCGGGGTCGTCCGCGGCGGCGCCAGGCTCGAGGCGTCGTACCGGTCGAGGTACTCCTTCGGGGCGCCGAAGCCGTGGTGCGGGTCGAAGAAGTTCGCGATGAAGCAGAACGGCTTGTCCCGTTCGCGACTCGCCCGCAGGTAGTCGATCGTCTCCTCGCCGATCCAGTGGCTGTAGTGCCCTTCGGTCGGCATCGAGTCGAACGTGACGTCGGACTCCGGATCGAGCGCCGCCTCGTACAGCGCGGGACGGCTCGCTTTCAGCCAACGGTGGTAGGCGTTCTCCGACGATCCCGGGTACGGGTCGTGCGCCCAGCGGAACACCCGGAACCCGTCGTCCAGCCGCGGCTCGGTCCGGCCGCCGAAGCAGGCGGCGAGATGGAGCTTGCCGACCAACCCGCAGTCGTACCCTGCGTCGGCCAGGTCGCGCGTGAACAGCCGCTCGTGCCGCGGCAGCGCGACGCCGTTCGCCCACAGCCCATGGGAGTGTACGTACCGGCCGGTCATCAGGCTGGCCCGCGACGGACCGCAGACCGGGCTCTGCACGTAGCAGTTCTCGAAGAGCGTGCCCTCCGAGGCGAGCCGGTCCAGGTGCGGCGTGTCGATCTCGGGGTTGCCGTACGCCGCGAGCGCGTTGAACCGTTGCTGGTCGGTGCAGATCAGCAGGATGTTCGGCCGGTCGGTCATTGCTTGATCGCTCCTGCCAGTCCTTTGACGAAATGCCGTTGCAGTACGACGAAGAGGATCACGACCGGCAGCAGCGAGAGCGTCGCGGCCGCGGCCATGCCGGACCAGTCGGTGGTGTTCTCGCCGACGAACGCCTGCATGCCGACGCTCAACGTGCGCAGGTCCGGCCGCGAGAATGTGAACACCAGCGGGAGAAAGAACGCGTTCCACGTCGACAGGAACGTGAGCAACGTCGCGGTCGCCGTCACCGGCATCGCGAGCGGCAGCATGATCCGGAAGAAGATCGTGAAGAAGCCGGCGCCGTCGACGACCGCCGACTCCTCGAGCTCCTTGGGGATCTGCCGGAAGTAGCCCCAGTACAACAGGATCATCGCGACGTGCCCGCCACCTGTCAGCGCGAGGATCACACCGGTCAACGAGTTGAGCAGACCCAGCTGCTGCGAGATCTCGACGACGGGGATGATCGTGTAGCCGGTCGGAACGAACAGCGTGGCAACGAGAACGACGACGACCACCTTGCGGCCGGCGAAGTCGTAGCGGCCGATCGCGTATCCGGCCATCGCGCACCGGATCACCACCAGCGCGACCGTCACCACAGTGACGACGACGGTGTTCCACATGTAGCGGCTGAAGTCGGCGTCCACCCAGGCTCGGGTGTAGTTCTCCCACAACAGCGTGTCGGGCAGCAGGTTCAAGCCCGAGCCGAAGATCTCCAGCGGGTCCTTGAGCGACGCCGACACCATCCACAGGAACGGGTAGATCCACAGCAGCACGCCGCCGAGCAGCACCAGCGTGACGATCCACCAGGGCAGCCGGCGGAGGAGCCAGGAGCCGGACCGGCGGTTGCGCCGGGGCCGCGCTTGCTCGGTCGTCGGTCGCGGCGCGGTCGTGGTGGCGGTCACCGTTCGACCCTCGCCCTCTGCACGGCGCGGACGCCGAGCAGCTGCAGCAGCCCGACGACGCAGACGAACATGCCGAACAGCACGGCGGCCGCGGACGCGTACCCCAGTTGCGGAATCGTCGCCGTGAACGCCCACCGGTAGATGTAGATCTCCATGACCTCGGTGGAGTAGAACGGCCCACCGCCGGTCATCGTCTGCATCAGGTCGAAGATCTTCAGAGCCGACTCGATCGACAGCAGCGCGATGATGACCGCGAAAGGCTTCAGCAGCGGCAACGTGATCCGCCGGAGCAGCTGCCACGCGCCGGCCCCGTCGATCCGCGCGGCCTCGTAGACCTCCTCGGGAACGGTCTGCAACGCGGCCAGCCAGTAGATCATCGTGATGCCGAACCATTTCCACACGTACACACCGGCGACCGTCCAGAGCGCGGCCGACGAGTCACCGAGGAAGTTCACGCCCTGGTCGAGCAGCCCGATCTTCACCAGCAGCTGGTTGATCGGCCCGCTCGCGGGGTCGAAGACGAACTGCATGACGACGCCGACGATCGCGGTCGTCGTGACGACGGGGAGGAAGAACGCGGTGCGGAAGAACGTCGCGAACGGGAGCTTCGGCGAGTTCAGCAGGATCGCCAGCAGCAGCGTCAGAACGACCTTCGCCGGAACGACGACCACCACGAACAGCACGGTGATCCAGAACGCGTTCCAGAACAGGTGATCGCCGAAGACCTCCTGGTAGTTCCGCAATCCCACAAAGGTCTTGGTGGCCTCGAACCCGTTCCACTCGACGAGTGAGTACCAGTAGCTCGCGACGATCGGATAGACCGTGTAGACGCCGTACACGACGACGGTCGGCGTCAATAGCAGCCATACCCATAGCTGCGTCCTGCGTGGCGCGGCGACAACCGACATAGCCGAACTCGACCTCGGGGGGATCTGGGAGGTGCCCTGGTGGTCGGTAGTATTACGTTGTATTCAACGTTATACAAGATTCGGCGAACGGCCAGAATTGGTCGACCTCAGCGACGGAGCAGCAGCGCCCCGACCCCGCCGAGCAGGGCCACGCCGGCGCCCGCGACGAGGGCGGCGTTCACGCCGGCGGACAGGTCGTTCGACGGCCCAGCGACCGCCGCGACCAGCGCCACGACCGCCGCGACGCCGAGCGAGGACCCGACATACCGCGCGGTCTGGTTGATGCCCGAGCCCGTTCCCGCCCGCTCCGGCGGCACGCTCTCGATCGCCAGCCGCGCCAGCGCCGCGTTGACCAGCCCGCTTCCGATCCCGGCCACGACGAAGCCCGCGGTCGCGTGCAGCCAGGACCAGCGCTCGACGAAGCCGAGCAGGATCAGGTTGCCCACCGCGGCGAACAGCAGGCCGACCGCCAGCTGGTGCCGCCCACCCAACGGCAGCCGGTGCGCGAAGAACGACGTGAGGAACGACGCGCCGGACCAGATCAGCACGACCGCCGCGGTGATCATCGGCGTCTGGCCGAGCGCGAGCTGCATGACCGTGGGCACGTAGCTCATCACGCCGATGATCGCGAGCCCGGTCGTGAGCGCGCCGAGCGTCGCCGCCAGGAACAGCGGCCGCCTGAACAGCCTCAGGTCCAGCAGCGGATGGAGCGCTCGCCGTTCGACGAGCACGAACGTGCCGAGCAGGACGGCCGCCGCGAGCAGACCGGCGAGCACGGTCGGCCGCGTCCACCCGAGTCGGCCCTCGGTGACCGCGAACAGCAGCGCGCCCACGCCGAGCGCGAACACCACCGTCCCGCGGACGTCGAACCTCGGCCTGACGGCGGCGCGCGACTCGCTCAGGACTAGTGCGCCGGCGAAGACGACGAGCGCCGAGCCGGCCGCGAAGAACCAGTACGCGCCGCGCCAGCTCCCCCACTCGGCGAACAGCCCGCCGACCCACGGCCCGAGCGCGATGCCGGCGCCGATCATCGCGCCCCACATGCCGGTGGCGCGCACACGCGCCGGGCCGGACGGGTACGCGACACCGATCAGCCCGAGCGAGGCGGTCAGCACCGCCGCGCTCGCGACACCCTGCAGGATCCGGCCGAGCACGAATGTGCCGGGATCGTTCGCCACCGCGCTCACCACACTCGAGAACGCCAGCACGACGGCCCCGATCACGAACATCCGGCGCCGCCCGTACGCGTCGGCCAGGTTGCCCGTGACCAGCAGCAGCGCCGAGAGGCCGAATGCGATCCCGTTCAGGATCCAGGTCCGGCCGAGCACGCCGGCGTCGACGCCGGCCGCGATCGCCGGCATGGTCGCGAGCGGCGCGACGTAGTTCATCAGCACGAGCAGCGTGGCGGCGCTCGTCACCGCGAGCGTCGTGGATCGCTTCGCGGTGGTCTCGACCGCGGTCGCGGGCTCCATGAGTTCGGTCACTGAACCGAGGTACTCGAGTTGGTTCGTTCATTGAACCCGCTGAGGTAAAGTGTTGGTTATGGCGCTCGGCAAGGACTACCCCGACCAGGACTGCTCGCTCGCCCGGGCACTGGAGCTGCTCGGCGAGCGGTGGACGATGCTCATCGTTCGCGACGCGTTCTACGGCGTGCGGCGCTACAACGACTTCCTCGTCCACCTCGACGTCCCGCGGGCCGTGCTCGCGGAGCGGTTGACCGCGTTGACGAACGCGGGTGTGCTCGCCAGGCACCGCTACCAGGAGGCTCCGCCGCGCGACGAGTACGTGCTGACGGAGATGGGCCTCGGGCTGTGGCCCACGCTGCACTCGCTTGCCCGCTGGGGCGACCGGCATCTGGGCAGCGAGAAGGGGCCGAAACGCCTGTTCGTCCACGTCGGCTGCGACACCAGGCTGGACGCGCTCGCTCAGTGCCCGACGTGCGGGCAGGTCGACCCCGCGGAGGTCGAGATGCGCCCGGGTCCGGGCGCCGATCCGTTCCGTACCGACCGGGTCAGCGTGGCGCTCCGACAGCCGCACCGGATGCTGGAGCCGGTGCTCGCGTGAGCTCGCCACGCAGCCAGGGTGCCCAGCCGCCCTTGCCGTCCGGGACCTCGCCGACGTAGCGGACCTTGTCGTCGCCGTCCGGCTCGCGGGTGACGCGTGCCGGTCCGACGAGGACGAGCGCGGGGCCGTGGAAGTCGCCGCGGTACTGGGAGTTCGCCGCGTCGTACGGGCCGAGGCTGCTGAAGAAATGCGTCCGGAACCCGCACGCGACCGGGTCGAAGTCGAAGAACTCGTATCCCGCGTCGATCACCGTCGCGCCGCCGACGTCGAACGCGCCGGCCCAGTGGTGGACGAGGAAGAAGCCGCCGGGCAGCCAGGCGAACGTCTCCGTTCCCGACACCGTGCCGGCCGGCCCTTCGAGCGTGCCCACCGACCGCCACGTGCCGACCAGGAACTCCAGCCGCCGCAGCGCGCCGCTCGGACGCGGCATCGTGAACTCTCGGTCGTCGGCCATGCAGCCATCGTCGATCTGCCGGACTGGCTGGGCATCCGTGCGGGCCACGTGTCCACCACGGGGCGGCCACGTGCCCCGCGAGCCGGGCATGATGTGGCGGTGAGCGCACCCGGTCCCACCGAGGTCTCCGAACGCGAGGCGGAGGTCCTCGCCGCGCTCGGCGCCGGGTTGTCGAACGCGCAGATCGCCGGTCGGCTGCACATTTCGGTACGTACGGTCGAGGGCCATGTCTCGTCGCTGCTGCGCAAGTACGGCGTTGCAGACCGCCGCGAGCTCGGTGCGCTCGCTTCGACCACCACCGCGTCGGTCCCGGCGCCGGGGCACGTCGTGGGGGTGCCGCAGTCGCGGACGACGTTCGTCGGCCGGGCTCAGGATCTCGATGACGTTCTCGCCGCGCTGGCGTCGCACCAACTCGTGACGCTCGTCGGCGCTGGTGGGGTCGGGAAGACCCGGCTCGCGGCGGCGGTCGCGGAGGCTGCGGCGTCCTTGTTTCCGTTCGGTGGGGCATTCGTCGACCTCGTCCCGGTCCGCGACGAGTTCCTGCCCGAGGCCGTCGCCGCGGCACTCGGCGTCACCGAACGCGGCCAGCGGCCGCTCGTCGACGCGATCGTCGACCGGCTCAGCCGCGGCCGATCCCTGCTGGTACTGGACAACTGCGAGCACCTCGTCGACGCCGCGGCCGCGTTCGTCGACCGGGTGCTGACCGCGTGCCCGTCGGCCGTAGTGCTGGCGACGAGCCGCGAACGCCTCGGGCTGCCGGGCGAACGGGCTCTACCGCTCGCGCCGCTGCCGCTGGGGTCGGACGCGGAGGCTCTGTTCGAGGACCGGGCGCGCGCTGCTGATCCCGCGTTCGCGCCGGACCCTGGTGTCGTCGCCGACCTGTGCTCGCGGCTGGACGGGATGCCGCTGGCGATCGAGCTCGCCGCGGCTCGGTCGGCGTCGCTCGGCGCGACCGGGCTGCTGACCGGGCTCGGCGACTACCTGCGGCTGCTCGCGGGCGGGCGCGGGCCGGTCGTACGGCACCGTTCGCTGCGCGGCGTGCTCGACTGGAGCCACGAGCTGCTGTCCGCAGACGAGCAGGCGATGTTCCGCCGGCTCGCTGTCTTCGTGGGTCCGTTCGACCTGGCCGCGGCTGCCTCGATCGCGACGGACGGGGACGCGGTGGCGGCGGCCGATGTGCTCGGGCGGCTCGTCGACAAGAGCCTCGTGACCCATCGGGCTGGGAGCTGGCGGCTACTGGAGACGATCCGCGCGTATGCCGGCGAGTGCCTCGACGCCAGTGGCGAGCGGGCTGACATCGTTCGGCTTCATCTCGCCTGGGCGACGGAGGCGGCCGCGTCGTTCACCGGGCCGAGCAGCCAATGGCGGGACGCGTTCGACCTGGTGGCGACCGACCTGCGCGCCGCGCTCGCGTCGGCGCCGTCGGGTGCGCATGCCCTGGCGCGGGACCTGGGGCGGCTGACGTTCGCGCGGCAGTTCCTGATGGAGGCGCTCGGGCACTTCCGGGAGGCGGCCGAACGCGCGCCGGATCGACGCGCAGCGTTCCAGGACCTCGCGGCGGCCGCGGAGACCGCGCAGCTGCTGAACGACTCGGGGCTGGCGTTCGAGCTGCAGCTCGCCGCGGCTTCCGACGCTCCCGACGACAACGCGCGGGCGCTCGCGTTGGCTCGTGCGGTCGAGCTGGCCTGCCGGTATCCGGCGACGTTCCGCGAGGAGATCCCGCTCGATCGGCTGCGCTCGCTGCTCGCGTCGGCGAAACCGTCGGACGACCCGATGGTCGCCGCCCGGATCGCCGTCGCGTCAGCGTGGGCCGCGGGACCCGCGCCGCTGACGCCGGACGCCGCGCTCGCCGAGGTGGCGGTCGAGGCCGCGAAGGCGAGCGGGGATCCGGTGCTGATCAGCGCCGGCCTGGACGCCGTACGGACGGCCGCGCTGACCGCCGGCCGGGCACGGGACGCGCACCGGATCACGACCCAGCGGCTCACGTTGCTGGCGACGATGAGCTCGGAGGACCCGACGGCCGCGCCGGAGATCGAGGACACACTGGCGCTGGCCTGCAGCGACGCGGTGGCGGCCGGGGACCTGCCGGCGGCGCTGTCGGTCGCCCGGCTGATTCTGTCCGACGATCCGCGCGCCGAGCACGACTACCTGACGACGAGCAAGGTGATCCCGGCGTACGTGCTCGTCGGCGAGCTGGACCTCGCGCTGCGGCTCGCCTCGTCCGCCTGGGACGGCTGGCAGCGGGCAGGGCGGCCGCTCGCGTTCTGGCTGCAGACCACGGTGCACTTCGTCGCGCTGGCCTGCGGGCTGCGGGGCGATCGTGCGGGCGTGACGTTGTGGCGTACGCGGGCGGCCGAGGTCGCGGGGATCCCGAACGTCTTCCAGGTCCGGCTGTCGCCGTTGGGCGCGTTCGTCGACGCGCGGGTGGCGGTCGAGTTGCGCGACTACACCGACGCCGCCGCGCTCGTGGCCCGGGCGGACGCGCAGCTGACGCAGGGCAGGTACCTCTCGTACGCCCGCTCCGCCGCGGCGGAGCTGGCCGTCGTCGCGTCGCTTCCGGACGCCGCCGCGTTGCTGGCCGCCGCGCGGCCGGCGGGCGAGGAGAACGACTGGGCCGCCGCCTGCCTCACCCGCGCCGAGGGCCGGCTGCACGACGACCGCGCGTTGCTCGAGTCGTCGCTCGCGCAGTGGGAACGCCTCGGCGCGACGTTCGAACACGCCTGCACACTGCGGCTGCTCGCCTGAACCCGTCGGCAGGTGGCGCGTACGTGCCGGACAGGTGGTCCGTACGCGTGCGCGGCACCCCGCGGCGCGAGCACGCTGTCCCCATGGTCCAGATGAAACTCGAACTCGTACTGCTTCCGGTCACCGACGTGGACAAGGCGAAGGCCTTCTACGTCGAGCAGGTCGGCTTCGGCGTGGACGTCGACGTCGACCGCGACGGCATGCGGATCGTGCAGCTCACGCCGCCCGGCTCGGCCTGCTCGATCACGCTCAGCAAGGGCATCCCCGAGATCGACGCGCTGCCGCCGGGCTCGGTGAAGTCCACACACCTGCTCGTCCTCGACGTCGCCGAAGCTCGCGCCGAGCTGATCTCACGCGGCGTCGACGTCGGCGAGATCGAGGAGCACGACGGCGGCTCGATCAAGTACGCGTACTTCGCCGATCCCGACGGCAACACCTGGGCACTGCAGGAGATGGCCTGGCGCATGGGCGACGCCTTCTAGAGAGGAACTCCAGAGATGGCACTGGTAGTCACCGAGCTGACGATGTCGCTCGACGGTTACATCGCGTACGAGTCCGGTCACGTGGGGCCACTGTTCGACTGGTACGGCAACGGCGACGTCGAGGTGGTCAGCGGCGACGGCAAACGGACGTTCCACATGTCAGAGGTGAGCGCGGAGCACGTACGCCGCGGCGACAAGGAGACCGGCGCGTACGTGATCGGCCGGAAGCTGTTCGACTTCACCCAAGGCTGGGGCGGCGTGAGCCCGTCCGGGCCGCACGTGCCGGTCTTCGTGGTCACGCACTCCCAGCCGGACGGCTGGCCGCGCCCGGAGGCGAACTTCACGATCGTGCTCGACGGCATCGAGAGCGCGATCGCCCAGGCCAGGGAGGCGGCCGGCGAGAAGGTCGTCGGCGTCGCCGGGCCGAATCTCGTGCAGCAGTGCCTGAATCTCGGGCTGCTCGACGAGGTGCGGATCGACCTCGTACCCGTGATCCTGGGCGGCGGCATCCCGTTCTTCGCGAACCTCAAGGACGTCCCGGTCATCCTCGACGGCCCGACGCTCACCGAGGGCACCGGCGTCACGCATTTGCGGTACACCGTCGATTCGACTCGTCGAAGAAGCCCCAAGAGAACACCGTGAAGCAGTCCACCGGCGGTGGCGTGCGGCGAAACTGAGCGAGCCGGATCGACCATGTTTGGTGCGCCGGTAGGTCGGCCTTTGAGGTTGGCGGGATAGCCTCACGTTCGTGGACACGTTGTTCGCGCCGCCTGGAGAACGCTGGCAAGCGGTGTCGCCGAAGCTGCGTACGTTGCGCCGTCTGCTGCTGGTCTCGTGGCTTGGCGTGCTCGGGCTCGCCAGCTCGATCGTGCTGATCGTGCTGGTCGCGTGGTGGATCGGCGTGCTGCTGCTGGTCGTGGTCGGCGCCGTACTCCTCTGGGGCTGGTGGCTCATCGGCCGGAACTGGCAGTCGTGGGGCTACGCCGAACGCGAGGACGACCTGCTCGTCACGCACGGCGTGATGTTCAAGACGCTGGTGGTCGTTCCGTACGGCCGCATGCAGTTCGTCGACGTGACCGCGGGGCCGTTGGACCGCAAGTTCGGCATCGCGAAGCTGCAGCTGCACACGGCGACACCGGCGAGCGACGCGGAGATCCCCGGGCTGACGCCCGAGGAAGCCGCGCAGCTTCGCGACCGGCTCGCGGCGCTCGGAGAGGCCAGGGCGGCCGGCCTGTGACCGAGTCCCCCGAAACCGCGCCGGCCCAGATGCGGGAGGACCTCTCCGTCGCGCCGGACGCCGACCTGACCGCCGCGGTCACCGAGCTGCGCCGGCTGCATCCGGCAACGCCGTTGCTGCGGGGCTGGAAGTTCTTCGCGGTCGCGGTGGCGGTGCTCGGGCAGGAAGCGGTCCGGAACCTCAACTTCAAGCTCTTCCTGCTGCAGCTCGGCGGGGCGTTGGTCATCGGCCTCGTGCTCGGGTTGTTCTCGTGGTGGTTCACGAAGTACCGCATCGACGGGGAGAACCTGAACGTCGAGAGCGGCTTCCTGTTCCGCCGGTCGCGGCGGATCCGGATCGACCGGCTGCAGGCGGTCGACATCGTCCGGCCGGTGCTGGCACGCATGTTGGGGTTGGCGGAGCTGCGCCTGGAGGTCGCGGGCGGTGGCCGTACGGAGGCGCCGCTGGCGTACCTGACCGAGCCGGACGCGCACCGGCTGCGGGCGGAGCTGCTCGCCCGGGCAGCCGGGTTGGACGCGTCGACGCCGGAGGCTCCGGAGTCGCAGCTGGTGACCGTACCGCCCGGGCCGTTGCTGGCCTCGACGCTGCTGTCGGCGCCGTTTCTCGTTGCCTCGTTGGGCATTGTCGCCGTGTTGGTCTTCTCCCTGATCATGCAGGAGATCGTGGGCTTCGCGTTCCTGATCCCGTGGGTATTGGGCGGGATCGGCGTGATCTGGCGGCAGTTCGTGTCGGAGTACGGGTTTACGGTGTCGGAGTCGCCGGACGGGCTGCGGATCCGTAAGGGCTTGCTCGACACCCGTTCGCAGACGGTGCCGCCGGGTCGCGTGCAGGGTGTGGAGATCGAGCAGCAGCTGTTGTGGCGGACGAAGGGCTGGGTGAAGCTGTCCGTCGACGTGGCCGGGTACGGCGGCGGTACGGGTGAGGAGTCGTCGAACGCCTCGACGCTGTTGCCCGTCGCGCCCTGGCCGGTCGCGCGCTCTTTGCTGCAGCGGATCCTGCCCGGCGTGGACGTGGACGCGATCCCGCGTACGGTCGCGCCGCGGTCTGCCCGGTGGCTGCGGCCGATCGGGTGGCGCAACCTCAAGCACGGGTACGACGAGGCGGTCTTCGTCACCGACGCGGGCTGGCTGACGCGGCGTACGGCCGTCGTACCGCACCCGAAGATGCAGAGCGTGCGGATCAAGCAGGGGCCACTCCAGCGCCGGCTCGGGTTGGCGAACGTGCATGTGGACACGCCTGTCGGCCCGGTGAACGCGGTCGCGCTGCACCGGGACGCCTCTCTTGCGCGGGAGCTGGCGCAGGGACAGGCTGAGCGGTCGCGGCACGCGCGCCGGTCCGCTGGGCCGGAGCGCTGGATGCAGTCCGCGCCGCCTGCTGACTCTGCTGCCGACTCTGCTGACTCGCCTGCCGAGAAGGACTCAGCCCAGCTCGACGGGTAGCTCGATCCCCTTCGCCTGGACTAGCCAGGAGAAGCCGCCGAGCCCGTTCGGGTCCAGCAGCGTGCCGACCTCGCCCGCTCTCGCCAGCGCCTTCAGGTAGGCGGCCGGGTCTGCCGTCGCCAGCTCCAGCGGCGGGCGCCCGCCGTCGAGGCCGAGGGCGGTGAGCGCCTCGCGTTGGGTGGTGAGCAGCGTCCTCGTCGCCCCTGCCCGTACGCCTGCCGCCGCGACCGCGTCCATCGCGACCCAGGCCGTGAGGTCGCACGAACCGTCCGGCACCGGCGACACCATCCGCCCATCGCGGTAGGCGGCGAGCGTCGGCTCCTTTGGGCGCGCCGCACGGACGTGCCCGTAGTCGATCGCCACCGCGACGCCGCGCTCGAGCCGCCCGACCACCGACTCCCACGCCTCGTCGCGGGGGTGGCCGACCTCGACACCGCCCCACTCCGCCAACCAGACGTTATCCCGGAGCGAGGGTTCGGCGCCGGGACGTTCCACACCCCTGTGGGAAACCTCGACGAGGCGGCCGTTTTCCACAACGTCGAGCGGAACGTTGTCCAGCCACTCGTTCGCGACGACCATGGCTTGTATCGCTGTGGGCATGGTCGGGACCCACTCGATCCGTTCCGACAGCTCCAGCGGTCGTTCTCGGATCTCCACCGCGACGAGAGTGAGCTCAGAGTCCAACGCGGCAAGGGATTCCAGCAGCTCGCCGCGGCCGGCGCCGAGGTCGACGATCGTCCGAAGCCCGGTGAGCCGCGCGAGCTGGAGTACGCCACGAGCGAACGCGCTCGAGATATGCACAGACGTGCGGAAGTGATCGACCGGAGCCGCCGTGCGGTAGAAGCCGGCCGGCCCGTACAGCGCGTCCGTCATCGCCTCACGCCAGGTCCGCCAGCTCACCACGCGCACTGTATTGCGCTAACTAGATTGCGCGAAGTCGATCATGAGGCTGCTCTGCCGCACCCGGCCGACGACGTCCACATTCGCTGAGGGATCGGGCTTCGCGCCATAGATATCGTGATATCTTGCTAGCCATGAGCAAGGGAAGCGGAACGAAGAACATGCTGCTGCGACTCGACCCGGAGCTCGCCGAACGCCTACAGACCGTCGCCGACGTCGAGGGCCGAACGGTCTCCGACGTAGCCCGCGAAGCGATCGCCCGCTTGGTCGAGGAACGCCGTAACGACACGTCGTTCGCCGAGCTCCTGGACCAGAACCTTGCCCGCCATGAGGAATCACTACGCAAGCTCCGGGAGGACGACTGATGCGGGCCCTCGACCTGGCCGATCTGCTCGCGATCGCCGCGCGGATCCTCGACCGCGGCTCGACGCAGATCGTCGAGGAGACCGACCTCGAGCTGCTCGCGATCACGGCGGCGGACGCGCGGTCCGCGTCCGAGTCCGGCGAGCTCTCGTTCCCCGCCGCGGTCCTGCTCCATGGCCTGGTCACGCACCGCCCGTTTCGCCGGCTCAACCGGCGGATCGCGGTCGCGGCGACCGTCCAGTTCGTGTCACTCAACGGCGGCCGCTTCGAGCTGGAGCCGGTCGAGCACCTGAACGCCGTTCTCGATCTGTCCCGGCTCGACAAGGTGATCGGTCTGCTCCGCCACCGCGTCCGCAACCGCCCCACAGGGCCTGGTCCGGCCCCGCCTCCGATCGAAGGGACGTCAGGGAAGATGTTCGAGCGGTTCACCGACCGAGCGAGGCGCGTTGTCGTCCTCGCGCAGGAAGAGGCCAGAGACCTCAACCACAATTACATCGGCACCGAGCACGTCCTGCTCGGCCTCGTCCATGAGGGCGACGGCGTCGCCGCGAAGGTGTTGGAGGCGCTGGGCATCCAACGCGAGGCCATCCGTACGGTCGTCCTGGAGACCATCGGGGAGGGATCGCACGCGCCGTCCGGGCACATCCCGTTCACGCCGCGGGCCAAGCGGGTGATGGAGCTGGCGCTGCGCGAGGCACTGCAGTTCAGCCACAACTACATCGGCACCGAGCATCTGCTGCTGGGCCTGGTGCGCGAGGGCGAGGGGGTGGCGGCGCAGGCACTCGTCAAGCTCGGCGCGGAGCTGGACACGGTGCGTACGAAGGTGCTCGAGCACCTGAAGGGCTACCAGAGCGACGCGCCGCTGACGTCTCTTCCGTCCGACGCGCCGCTGCGCAGCCGGCGGGTGGAGCTGCACGACGAGCTCGACGCGCTCCTGGAGGAGAACTCTCGGCTGCGGGCGGAGAACCGCCGCCTGCGCCGGCGGCTGGAGCGCGAGGGGTTCTCGCTCGAGGAGTTGTTCCGCGACGACGACTGGCCGGACGAGGGCGGTCTGGCGCCGGCATCTTCTGGCTGACGGCGCGTCATCCCTGCGACGGACGTTCGGCCAGGTCAGGCACCGTACGCTCGGATTGTTGTGCGTGAGCATCCGATCTACGACTGGCTGCGCCGGCGTCCGTACGTGCTGGACGTCGGCATTGCCGGCGCGCTCGCGCTCTGGGGTTTCGGCATCGGGAGCGTGCTGGGCTCGTTCCTGGTCGGAGTGGGGTTCATCGGGCTCTTCTCGATCCCGCTGATCTTCCGCCGCACGTACCCGATCGCGTCGTTCACCGCGATCTCGCTCGCCTGCGCGGTGCAGCTGATCGTGGTCGACACGTGGATCCCGCTGGACGTCGGGTTCCTGCTGTCGCTGTACGCGGTGAGCGCGTACGCCACGAAGCAGTGGGCGCGGATCGGGGCGCTGGTGGTCGGCGGGCTCGGCGCGATCCTCGGGTCGATCGACTGGCTCGGGACCACGGGGTCGTTCCTGTTCAGCGTCGGCATCATGGGCGCGCTGGTCGCGTTCAGCTGGACGCTCGGCGACCTGCTGCGGACCCGGCGGGCGTACGTGGGTGAGCTGGAGGAACGCGCGCGCCGGCTGGAGATCGAGCGCGACCAGCAGGCGCAGATCGCGCGGGCGGCGGAGCGGGCGCGGATCGCGCGCGAGCTACACGACGTGGTGGCGCACTCGTTGTCGGTGGTGATCGCCCAGGCGGACGGCGGCCTGTACGCCGGCTCGTCGGACCCGGGGGCGGCGCGCGAGTCGCTGGCGACGATCGGCGCGACCGGGCGGCAGGCGTTGACGGAGATGCGCCGGCTGCTGGGCGTACTGCGAAACGACGGCGACAGCACGGTGTTGGCACCGCAGCCGAGCCTTGGTCAGGTCGAGGAGCTGGTCGGCAACCTGCGCGGCGGTGGACTGGCGGTGTCGCTGGAGATCACCGGCACCCCACGCCCGTTGCCGAGTGGCGCGGAGCTCGCGGCGTACCGGATCGTCCAAGAGGCGTTGACGAACACGCTGAAGCACGCCGGCCCGGGAGCGAAGGCGTTTGTGACGCTCGCGTACGAGCCGGCCCTGCTCCGCGTGTCGGTCCGCGACGACGGCCGCGGCGCGGCGGCTGCGAACGACGGGCGCGGACAAGGCATCCTCGGGATGCGCGAACGTGTCGCGCTGTACAACGGAACGTTCACCGCCGGCCCCCGCGCGGGCGGCGGGTTCCAAGTCGTGGCCGAGCTGTCATTGCTGTCGTTGCCAGCTGGAGGAGAGAAGTCGTGACCATCCGGGTGTTCCTGGTCGACGACCAGGTGCTGGTCCGCGCCGGTTTCCGGATGGTGGTGAACTCCCAAGAAGACATGACCGTCGTCGGCGAAGCCGGCGACGGCGGCGAGGCGATCGAGAAACTGCTGGCAACGCGGGCGGACGTCGTCCTGATGGACGTCCGCATGCCCCGCATGGACGGCGTAGAAGCCACCCGCCACGTCCGAACATTGCCCGACCCCACCCCCCGCGTCGTGGTGCTGACGACGTTCGACCTGGACGAGTACGTCTTCTCAGCCATCAAAGCCGGGGCCTCGGGCTTCCTGCTGAAGGACGCCCCACCGGAGAACCTGCTGTCAGCGATCCGCTCAGTGCACTCTGGGGATTCCGTCGTAGCTCCCTCGACGACGAAGCGCTTACTGGAGCGCTTCTCCCCCTTCCTCCCGGACCAGCAACCCGCGGTTGACGACCGCATCGGCTCCCTGACCGACCGCGAACGCGAAGTCCTCCTGGAAGTGGCAAGAGGCCTGTCCAACTCGGAGATAGCGGCGAAGCTCTACCTCTCCGAAGCCACAGTCAAAACCCACGTCGGCCGCATCCTCGCCAAACTGTCGCTGCGAGACCGAGTCCAACTCGTCGTCTTCGCCTACGAAACAGGCCTAGTCCGACCCGGGACCTAAATCTCTCGTCGGCAACGGCTTGCCGGGAAAGATCTCGGTCCACACACGCGTCACGAAAGCCTCGTCACTGCCATCGTCGTATTCGGCAGCCTTGAAGAGCGCGTCCTCCGCAAGACCCTCAGCGTCCCCCACGATCACACGCTCGAGTTCCACCAGAAACTGCTTCGTGTCCGGATGCTGCTCGTCCTCTGGCAGGTTGCATGCATAGACGAGCGACCTCATGCCGCTGTAGTAGACCTCAGGATGCAAGTAGGTGCCGCAATAGCTCAACAACGTGCCGAATGGCCTATCCCTGTCACGCACCCAGACGTCACTGCTCACGTTCCTCCTCTTCCACTCCTGAGGCAGCTAGACCCCTTGTAGGCAACGGCTCGCCAGGAAACAGGTCGGTCCACAGCCGCCGGACGAAAGCCTCCTCGCTCCCGTCCTCGTAGTAACAGGCCTTGAAAAAGCGCCCCGTCGGGCAACTCCTCGCGATCCCCCACAACGACCAGCCGCAGCTCTGCCTTGAACCGGCGCGTGTGCTCATCCGTCTCGGACTCGGACCTGCTCGTCAGAGACCTCAGCTCGCTCCATGAGTCGTCGTCCAGGATCTCTGGATGGAGAAACTTCCCGAGGTAGCTCAACAACGTCCCGAATGGCTTCTCCGGATGCCTCACCCACACTGCTCACGACACAACCTCCGTCCTGTCTTCTTCGCCGAAAGACCGGCCTCGCCCGAGCAGGCGACTATTCCTTCGTGGGAAGTGGCTCGTCGGGAACAGTTCGGTCCATAGCCGCCGCACGATCGCCGACAACGACCCGCCGCAACTCAACCTTGAACTGCTTCGTGTCGACGTTCTGCTCTTCCTCCGGAAGGCTGCACGCGTACTTCAACGTCTCGAAGGCGTCGTAGTAGACCTCAGGATGCACATAGGTCCGGCAATAGCCCAGCAACGTGCCGAAGGGCTTCTCGCGATCGCGCACCCAACTATCGTTCTTACTCAGGTTTCCTCCTGCGGCAGCGGAGCATCTGCAATCTCAGGCCCCGTCCGAGCCGGCACTAGCCCTTCGTCGGCAGCGGTTCGTCGGGGAAGAGCTGCGCCCAGACTCGCTTCACAAAGGCATCGTCGCTGCCGTCGTCGTACTGGGCAGCCTCGAAGAGAGCGTCCTTCGGCAGCCCCTCGGTATCACCCACGATCACCCGCCTGAGCTCCACCAGAAACTGCTTCGTATCCGGATGCCGCTCCTCCTCCGGAACACTCACTTGCAATCTCAATTGCTCGAGACCGCCGTAGTAGTCGTCCGGATGCAGGTACGTCCCGCAATAGCTCAGCAACGTGCCGAATGGCTTGTCGCCACCGCGCACCCATGTGTCGGTCATCCTTCTCCTTGCACCTTCGGCGGCAGCGGATAGAACGTATGCACCTCGTATCCGCTCATGTCAGCTCTCGCCTGGAACGACACGGTGATCGTTCCATTCTCGAAGGACGAAATGGCCTCGATCTCCGGCGCAGCCCTTCCGGTCTCGCGGTGCACCTTCTCAGCGGCTCGCTCATGATCAGCGGCCGGGTCAGAGCAGTCCTCACCGGGCTTCTTCATCTCAGCCCGCACAGCTTGCATGAAGTCGCGTCGATCATCCATCGCCTTGCGAGTGTCGTCTCCCGACAGCTGGAAGCCACTACATGCGAGGTGACCATCGCTGTCGAGAATCTCCTCGATGGTGACGTCGCTGATCCTCTGAGGCTGAAACCCTGGCTGATATGGCCTCTCCAGCGCGGCCTTCACCTTCGGATGCTCGAGCAATCTGGCCGTTGCCACAGTGAAAGCCACCGGGTCATGGATCCGCGTCGCGTGCGCCGCGCAGAAGTGGAAGCGGTCCTGACCCTCCAAGGCGTCTGAGCCGCGCCAGTACTTGAGGTCTTCGGTCGGGCTGGCCGTGTCCAGTCTCAGTCGGGCGCGTTCGGCTTGGGCGAGGTCGTCGTTCCAGCTGTCGTGGCGCTCGGCCTGGTGGCCGCCGGCTCGCAGCTGGTCGATGTAGACCTTCTGCACGAGCGGGTCCGCGTTGTCCACGACCGACACCATCGGCTTGGTGGCCCGGTTGTCCTTGATGTAGTCCGCCAGCGACTGAGTGTCGGCTTCGGACAGCTCGCCGCCGCAATAGCGCTTCAGGACGTCGCGGGCTGTCTCGTCGCCGACGGGGGTGTCCAGGGTCCATTTCGGGCGCTCCGCCCGTTCTGACTCCACGGCGTCGGCTGCGTCGATGGCGTTGATGCGGGCCGATTCCACCGGCGAGACCGACTCCACCTTGGACTTTTCGGCATGCGCCATCGGGTTGTACACCGGCTGGGAAGGGTCCAGGGCGCGCTGGTCGGCCAGCTCCGTCAGCCGGCGGATCTCCGCGCCGGCCAACATGTCGCCGGAACTCCCCCGCAGCTCGCTCACGCGCCCAGCATCGCACGTGCGAGCATGGCCCCGTGAGTACCGAGCGCATCGTCAGCCTCGGCGCCGGCGCGACTGGGCTGGCGCCCACGCCCACATACGAGCGCGGCGGCGGGGACGAGCTGGCCACGCAGGACATGGTCCTCAACATCGGCCCGCAGCACCCCGCCACCCACGGCGTCCTCCGGCTCCGCATCACCCTCGACGGCGAGCGCATCGTCGCCTGCGAGCCGATCGTCGGCTACATGCACCGCGGCGCCGAGAAGCTCTTCGAGGTACGCGACTACCGCCAGATCATCGTGCTCGCCAACCGCCACGACTGGCTGTCCGCGTTCTCCTCCGAGCTCGGCGTCGTCCTCGCCGTCGAGCGCATGCTCGGCATGGAGGTCCCCGTCCGCGCGATCTGGGCGCGTACGTTGCTCGCCGAACTCAACCGCGTGCTCAACCACCTGATGTTCCTCGGCAGCTACCCGCTCGAGGTCGGCGCGATCACCCCGATCTTCTACGCGTTCCGCGAACGCGAGACCCTCCAGCACGTCATGGAGGAGATCTCCGGCGGCCGCATGCACTATATGTTCAACCGGGTTGGCGGCCTCAAGGAGGACCTGCCCGCCGGCTGGCTCGATCGTGTCGAAGCCGCCCTCACTGCGGTACGGATTCGCCTTCCCCAGTTGGAGAATCTCGTCTTCGGCAACGAGATCTTCCGCGCCCGCACCCGCGGCGTCGGCGTGGTCTCCCCCGAGCTCGTGCACGCGTACGGCATCTCCGGCCCTATCGCGCGAGCCGCCGGCGTCGATCTCGATCTGCGCCGCGACGAGCCGTACCTCGCCTACGCCGAGTTGTTCGCTCCCGGTGGCCCCGGCCACGTCGTCACCCGCACGGAGGGCGACTGCTTCGCCCGCTTCGACGTCCTCCGCGAACAGGTCCACGTCTCCCTCGACCTCGCCGACGCCTGCCTCGACCGCCTCCGCACGCTTCCCGCCGGGCCGATCAACGTACGGTTGCCCAAGATCCTCAAGGCACCTGAAGGTCACACGTACGCCTGGACAGAGAATCCCCTTGGCCTGAACGGATATTTCCTCGTCTCCCGCGGCGAGAAGACGCCGTGGCGGCTGAAGCTACGTTCGGCCTCGTTCAACAACATCGCCGTGCTGCCCGAGCTCGTCCCCGGCTGCGTCGTCGCCGACCTGGTCGCGATTCTCGGCTCGATGTTCTTCGTGGTCGGCGACATCGACAAGTAGCCGCGGGTACGCCAGCGCCGCGATCGTCGCGACCACCATGGCAACTGCTGACATCGCGAACGCCGCGGTGTAGCCGTTCTCGCCCGGCATCGCCGCCACGACGGCAGCCGCGCTCTGCGTGCCGAGCGAACCGCCGATCGTCCGCATGATCGTGTTGATGCCGGTCGCCTCGCCGGTCTGGCGCGGATCGACCGCGGTGACGATGAGGTTGGCGACGGCGGCGAACGCGAAGCCGGTCGCGATGCCCAGCACCGCCGAGCCGGCGTAGATCGTCCAGGCCAGGTCGTGCGCGAACGCGAACAGCGCGAACCCCAACACACCGATCGTCGTCGCCAGCACCAGCGGCGTCTTGAACCCCGCCTTGGCCCCGAGCCGCCCAGCGATCGGACCCGCGGCGAGCATGCCGGCGGCCATCGGCAGGAGGAACAACCCGGCCTCGACGACCGACGCCCCGAATGCGCTGCCGACGTACAGCGGGATCAGCGTGAACGTCCCGAACATGCCGAACCCGATGATGAGCGTCGCCACGTTCGTCGTGAGGATCGGGCGGCGGCTCAGCAAGCGTACGTCGACGAGGGGTTGGCGGATCCGGCGCTCGGCGAGGACGAACGCGACGAGCAGTCCCGCGGCGGCGACGAGCAGCGCGGTGATCGCGACCGCGTTCCACACCCGACTCTGGCTGATCGCGAGCAGCAACAAGGTGAGCCCGGCGCTCAGCAGGATCGCTCCGACGACGTCCACGCGACCGGGCGAACGGACCGACGACTCGGGCACGAATGCCGCGACCATGGCGATCGATGCGACGATCACGACGAGCCCGAGCCAGAAGATCCACTGCCAGCCCAGGCTGGCCACGATCAGGCCGGAGACCACGAGGCCGACGCCGAAGCCCACGCCGAACGTGGCGCTGATCCAGCCGATCGCGATGGGTACGCGATCGCGCGGGAACACGTCGCGAACGATCCCGATCGCCAGCGGCATCGTGGCTGCGCCGAGGCCTTGGATCGCCCTCGCGGCGATGAGGACGCCGATCGAGCTCGCCATCGCGGCGATCAGGGTGCCGATGCCGAACACCAGTAGGGCGACGAGCAGCATGCGGCGCTTGCCGAACATGTCGCCGAGCCGGCCCAGCAGCCCGGTGGCGACGGAGGCCGTGAGGAGGAACGCGCTCAGCACCCACGGCACGACGGTCGTCGAGGCGTCCAACTGGCGTTGGAGATCGGGGAGCGCGGGTACCACGAGCGTCTGCATCAGCGAGAACGCCAGGACGGCGGTCAGCAGGGCCGCGAATGCCCCGCCGACATCGCGTCTCGGTGTATCAATGCCCGTTGGATTCGATGTCATGCAGATATAGTTACATCATGACATCCTTTCCGCCAAGCACGATGCCTGCTGGATATGATGCCCGCCATGGATGATGCCGGGGTGCGACCGCCAAGCCTGCTTGGACTGCAGTCGTACCTGGCCGGGCACGTGTCCCGGATCGGGCGACTGGCGTTGAGCGGGGTGCTGGACGACCACCGGCTGAAGTTCCCCGAGTTCGCGGCGCTCCTGGCGCTGCAGGACTTCGGGCCGATGCCGCAGTTCGAGGTGGCCGAGCGGCTGGACCTCAACCGGAGCCACCTGGTGGGCTATCTGGACGCGCTCGAGGGGATGGGGTACGTCGAACGGTTCCGTGACCAACGGGATCGACGGCGGCAGCTGGTGGGGCTGACGGACAGCGGGAAGGGCTTCACGAAGCGGCTGATGGTGTTGGCGCGCAAGACGCAGACGGAGTACCTGGCGGTGCTGTCGAAGGCCGAGCAGGCGACGTTGGCCGAGCTGCTGACCAGGGTCCTGCGGGCCTACGACCAGAAGCGGACCGGCAAGCCGGACCAGCCAGCCGACTAGCGCCTGCGACGAACGTGTCTGGAGCGACGCAATGGCATCTCGGCATGGCTGACGAGCAGGCCGCCCCGGATGCTCCTGGATGCCTCTCCGGTGGCTCCCAGCGACGGCAAATGATCATGTTTACATGATCATTTGCCGCTCTACCTGGGATACACCCCTGGTAGAGCACCCAAACGCCAGGTAAAGCGGCATTCGCGAAGCGCTGCTCACCTTGCTGCGCGAGACGCGCAGCTCCCATTAGGCAGTCTCTTCGGCCGCTGGGGCTTCCGCGGCTTCGTCGGACTCCGCTGCCTCCGCCTTGGCCTTCGCTTCGTCGGCGGCCTCGGCTGCGGCGATGAGCTCGGCGAGCTTGGCGCGTTCCTCGAAGGCGATCAGATCGACGACCGTGGGGGCGTCGCGGAGGTTCTCCCACAGTTCCGGCGTCTCAGTCTGAGCGGCGACCGAACCCAGCTCCACCACCACCGGCAGCGGCGAGGCGATGCCGTTGGTTGCCGGCTCAGCAAGCGGCACCTCGGCGACCTCGGCGACCTCGGCGACCTCGGCGACAGGCTCCGCGGCGAGTTCCTCACCGGTGAGCGGCAGCGTCACGCCGCTGGTCGCCTCCACCTGCTCGCGCACGCGGGCGGCGTACATCGTCATGTACGAGCGCGCGAGGCTCGCCCGGTCGGCGCCGTGGTCGCGGCGGGCGTTGACGAGCTCCCGGTCGAACAGGATGACGGCCAGGACGCCGATCGCCAGCGCCATCACCGCGGTGACTTGGAGGAGAACGGTCTGGCCGCGATAGACGGCGAACCCGACCAGCGCGGCCACCGCCAACAACAAGGGAGTAGCCAACAGCCTCGCCAGGCTGTGGCTCCGGTGGTGACCGCCGACACTCATAGCGCCGACATTACGATGTGTGACCGGGATCCGCTAGCACCCCCTGCCCAATCGGCCTGTCGGCCACGCAAAGTAGTCAATCGACCACAAAACGGGCGACGCTCTGTGTCCACGTCACGTTCACCCGTCAGACAGCGCGTCACCGGGCTGGCTATCAGGCCCGGACCGCTTCGTTGCCTTGGGGTGTGAGGCCTGTCACACTGCGGCCATGGTGTGGATCTGGATCCTGCTCGGCGTCGTGATCTTGCTGATCGTGGGCTACGTCGTCGACCGACGCTATTCCGTTGGCCCGTGGCACGACCGCGCCGAACGTGACGCGTTCGGCGACACCCAGCCGAAGGGCAACGAACAGCTACCGCCGTCTGGCCCCGTCAGCCTCTAGTGGCGGTGGTTCGACCCTGTCGCTGGCGAGTCGTCCGTCGCGGGGTCGTCAGGCCCCTTGGGCACCTTGCAGGCCCGTTCCAGCAGCAACCCACCCACAGCGACCAGCAGGCCGGCAACCGCGGCCAGCAGGCCCAGCACGACCCGGTCGCGGCCCGTCGAGGTGCCGTACTCAGCTACGAAGTGCAGCGCGAAGCCGACGTACGCCCCGCCGACCAGCGCCCCGACCAGCGCCGACGCCTTGGCCAGCACCAGCAGGCGAACGGCCAGGAGCGGCTCCACCCAGCGGTGCTTGCGCTGCAGCCGGTCGTACATGTACCAGGCGCCGGCGAACAGCAGCGCGGCGAAGAAGGCCAGCCCCGCGGCGGCCGACCAGGGCGCGCGCGGCACCGTCCCACCGGTCGCCTCGATGATCGACACCCCCGACCAGCCCACCGCCCCGCCGAGCAGGACGAGGCCGACGACGAGCGGGATCGAGGTGGTCCGAACCGGGTTCACTCTTCGATTCTCGCGTATGGACCCAAGGAACCGCTCAGTCGTCGAGCCGGAGCTCGAGCCCGTCCACCCGCGTGAGCGTCGAGGTGTCCACCGAACGAGCCAGCTCCGCCACCTTGCCATGCCCCGGAACCTCGCCGTCGGGGTCGACGTGCGACCACGGGATCAGCACGAACGAGCGCTCGTGCGCCCGCGGATGCGGCAGCACGAAGTCCTCCTCGTCGATCACCTTGTCGCCGACGACGATGAGGTCGACGTCCAACGTACGAGGCGCGCCCCGCACCGTACGTACGCGACCGAACGCGTCCTCAACAGCCAACGCACGTTCAAGAATCGTCCGTGCCTGCAGGGTGGTGTCCGCGACCACGATCGCGTTCAGGAAGTCCGGCGACTCGTCCGGGCTGCCGATCGCGGGGTTCTCGTAGATCGGCGAGACACCGACGATATGCAGCTCGGGCGTGTCCGCCAGTGCGTTCAACGCGCCTTGCAGATTGGCGGCGCGATCGCCGAGATTGCTGCCCAACGCGAGCACGACCCGACGGATCGGACGCAGCCCGCCCGTCAGGGTGTCGGCATCGATGATGTGGGGGTTCGGCGTCTCGGTCACGTGCGGCTCCGGTGAATGGTCACGGCGATGTCGTCGAACGGCACCCCGACCGGGGCCTGGGGCTTGTGCACGGTCACCTCGACGTCGTTCACCTTGGGTTCGGCGAGACAGACGTCCGCGACGCGTTTGGCCAGGGTCTCGATCAGGTTCACAGGATCAGTGCCGACCGCTTCCACGACGCGGCCAGCCAGGGACGAGTAGTCGACGGTCTCGGCGAGGTCGTCGGTCTTGGCCGCGGCGCGGGTGTCCACGCCCAGCACGACATCGACGACGAACGGTTGCCCGTTCAGGCGCTCCTCGGGCAGGACTCCGTGATGGCCGAAAGCCTGAAGCCCTCGCAGAGCGATCCGATCTCCCATCGTGCGTCCCACCTCCTGCCTGACCCCATACCGCCGACCCCGCGGAAGACAGTACCGACGTATGCCAACCATCCGACCACCCGTGTGCCCCTCGTCACCTGGCTGGGAACGGTGGGATTGCCGATCAGACCCCGTGGGGTTCGGCCGCCCAGCGTGCGGCGACCCGGACCGCGTCGAGCGACGGTCGTACGGCATGTACCCGTACGCACCACGCCCCAGCCATCGCGGCCAATGCCGATGTCGCCGAACTCGCGTCGTCGCGATCTCGGGTGGGGCGCAGGTCGCCCGTTTCTTGATCCGCTAGCAGCCTACCCAGGAATGTCTTGCGCGACGCGGCGACGAGCACGGGGAGTTCGAGCTGATGCAGCCGGTCCAGGCCAGCGAGGATCGTCCAGTTGTGGTCGGCGGTCTTGGCGTACCCCAGGCCGGGGTCGATCGCGAGCTTGTTGCGGTCGATTCCGGCCTGCTCGGCCGCCTTGATCCGCGGGGCGAGCTCCTCGACGACCTCCTCCACGACGTTGGCGTACGTGGCGCGCGACTGCATGTCGTGGGAGTGGCCGCGCCAGTGCATACAGACGTACGCGACGCCTGTCTCGGCCACGAGGGGGAGCATCCGCTCGTCGGCCAGGCCGCCGGAGACGTCGTTGATGGCTCTGGCGCCAGCGTCGATCGCCTGGCGGGCGACGTTCGCGCGCATGGTGTCGACGGAGACGAGGGCGCCTTCGGCGGCGAGCGCGGTGACGACGGGGATGACGCGGCGGAGCTCCTCTTCCTCGCTGGGACGCTCGGCGCCAGGGCGGGTGGACTCACCGCCGACGTCGAGGAGGTCGGCTCCGTCCTCGACGAGCTGCCTTCCGTGGGCGATGGCCTTGTCGGGCTCGAGCCAGAGGCCGCCGTCGGAGAACGAGTCGGGGGTGACGTTCACCACACCCATGACCAGGGTGCGGGGCGGCGTCGGGAGGCCGTCGACGTAGCGAGCCGGTCGTCCGATCATCCACGTGCCTCCTGGTAGTCAGATCCCGTTTCTACACCGCTTGCTCGGGGGTGCGATCGTCGGAGGTGGTCTCGTGGGAGGTCTCGATGGCCTTAAATGTTCGATTCTGTGGCGATTTGTCCGTCTTAGGTCGGCAGATTTCCATGGAAGTTTTCGCGATAAAGGCTCCTAACCCCGTAGCCTCCGGCGATCTCGCGCGTTGACCATGGGTGAGGGAAGGGTCACCCGAAGTCGATCAGAGCCCACACTGATCGCGGAAGGAGCGTCATGAGCACCGCCCCCGCTGACTTCGCCGTTCGTCCCACGGTGAATGTCGCGATTGATCCCGTTACTCGCGTCGAGATCCTCGACGTTCTCGATGATGCGTTCGCTCACGGCCCTGCCGGCCGCGGCGAGCTGATCGAGACGGCGCACGCCCAGGCGGCGCGTCCGGACTTGATCGCCCTGCTCGAACAGCTTCCCGACCGCGTGTACGTCCACCAGCGTCAGCTCTGGGTCGACCTTCCCCACGTTCCCGTTGGCCTCTAGGCCCGATAGCAGTACCCGCGTCACCTCAACTTTGGACACCCGGCCTCACGGTCGGTTCATATAGAAAGCGCCGCTCGGCGTCGCCCCCGAAACGACGTCGAGCGGGGTCGCCCCCACTCTGCCCGCCGCCTACCCGCGGCGGGCAGAGTCGCGTCTGGGGTGGGCTGGTGGCGCTAGGAGCCGATGATCAGGCTCATGGCCTCGGCGCGGGTAGCGGCTTCGCGGAGTTGGCCGCGGACGGCGGAGGTCACTGTCTTCGCGCCCGGTTTGCGGACGCCGCGCATGGTCATGCAGAGGTGTTCGCACTCGATCACGACGATCACGCCGCGCGGCTCGAGGATGCGGACTATGGCCTCCGCGATCTGGGTGGTCAGTCGTTCCTGCACCTGCGGCCGGCGGGCGAAGACGTCGACCAGGCGGGCGAGCTTGGACAGGCCGGTGATCTCGCCGGCCCGGTTCGGGATGTAGCCGATGTGCGCCACGCCCGTGAACGGGACCAAATGGTGCTCACAGGTCGACCAGACCTCGATGTCCTTCACGAGCACCATCTCGTCGTGCCCGAGCTCGAAGGTCGTCGACAGGACGTCCTCGGGCCGCATCCGCAGCCCGGCGAACATCTCCGCGTAGGCCCGCGCCACCCGGGCCGGGGTGTCGGCCAGCCCCGAACGGTCCGGGTTCTCCCCCACCGCGTACAGCAGCTCCCGAACGGCCGCCTCCGCACGTTCGTGGTCGAACGGCGGCACCTTCGCGGGGTCGACATAGCCCTCGGGCTCGTCGGATCTGTTCACACCACTCACCTAACGAAGAACGGGCATACCCCGAGGGATATGCCCGTTCTCGACTGCCGGTATCAGGCGCCGGACCAACCCGGGGTCTGCCCCGGTGACGGGTCCTGCGTCCGCTTCTCGTGCACGTCGGCCTCACCGGCCGGCGAGGGCGCGATGACCAGGCCGCCCTGCTCGCCGGACTTCTGACCGTTCGCGATGGCCACCTTCGGCGTGTCCACCGGCGGGATCTCCGACGGAACGCGGCTGGCCGAGCCGGTCCAGGCCGGACGAAGCTCGCGCCGCCGGATCGGGGCGAACACCCGCGCGACCTGCTCCTTGTCGAGGGTCTCCTTCTCGAGCAGTTCGAGAACGAGGTTGTCGAGCACGTCACGGTTCTCGACCAGGATGTCGAACGCCTCCTGGTGCGCGGTGTCGATCAGCTTCCGCACCTCGGCGTCGACCTGTGCCGCCACCTGCTCGGAGTAGTCGCGCTGGTGTCCGAGGTCGCGACCGAGGAACGGCTCGTTGGCGTCCGAACCGAACCGGATCGCGCCGAGCTTCTCGGTCATGCCGTACTGCGTGACCATCGCGCGCGCTAGGCCGGTCGCCTTCTCGAAGTCGTTCGCCGCACCGGTCGTCGGGTCGTGGAAGACAAGCTCCTCCGCGGCCCGGCCGCCCATCATGTACGCGAGCTTGTCGAGCATCTCCGAACGCGTCGTGGAGTACTTGTCCTCGTCCGGCAGCACCATCGTGTAGCCGAGCGCGCGACCACGCGGGAGGATCGTGACCTTGTGGACCGGGTCTGTCCCGGGCAGCGCCGCCGCGACGAGAGCGTGTCCGCCCTCGTGGTACGCGGTGATCTTCTTCTCCTTGTCGCTCATCAGACGCGTCCGCTTCTGCGGGCCGGCGATCACGCGGTCGATCGCCTCGTCGAGCGCGTCGTCGTCGATGAGCTTCTTGTTCTGCCGCGCGGTGAGCAGCGCCGCCTCGTTGAGCACGTTCGCCAGGTCGGCACCGGAGAAGCCCGGCGTACGACGCGCGACGGCCATCAGGTCGACGGCCTGCGCCATCGGCTTGCCGCGAGCGTGCACCTGCAGGATCTTGTGCCGGCCCATCAGGTCGGGCGCCTCGACGCCGATCTGTCGGTCGAACCGGCCCGGGCGCAGCAGCGCCGGGTCGAGGATGTCCGGCCGGTTGGTCGCGGCGATCAGGATCACGCCACCGCGAACGTCGAAGCCGTCCATCTCGACGAGCAGCTGGTTCAGCGTCTGCTCGCGCTCGTCGTGACCGCCACCGAGGCCTGCGCCACGGTGCCGACCGACGGCGTCGATCTCGTCGATGAAGATGATCGCCGGCGCGTTCGCCTTGGCCTGCTCGAACAGGTCGCGTACGCGGGACGCACCGACACCGACGAACATCTCGACGAAGTCCGAACCGGAGATCGAGTAGAACGGCACTCCTGCCTCGCCGGCGACCGCTCGGGCGAGCAGCGTCTTACCGGTTCCGGGCGGCCCGTACAGCAGCACGCCCTTGGGGATCTTGGCACCGACGGCCTGGAACTTCGCCGGCTCCTGCAGGAACTCCTTGATCTCGCCAAGCTCCTCGATCGCCTCGTCGCAACCAGCGACGTCGGCGAACGTCGACTTCGGGGTGTCCTTGCTGATCAGCTTCGCCTTCGACTTGCCGAAGTTCATCACCCGTGAGCCGCCGCCCTGGACGCTGTTCATCAAGAACAGGAACAGGATCGCGATCAGGATGAACGGCAGCAGTGTCGAGATCAGAGTCCCGATGAGGCTCGGCCGAGAGATGTTGACGTCGTAGCCGTCAGGGATCAGCTTGCTGTCGGTCTTCTCCTGGAGAGTCTTGACCAGCTCGACCTGTTGGCCCTCGATGTAGGCGGCGCGAAGCTTCTGACCGTCCTTCGTCGTGATCCGGATCTCTTGCTCCGTGCCCCCGACGACGACCGCGGACCGCACATCGTTTCCATCGATTTCCTGGATGATGCGGTACGTGTCGACCTCTTTGAAGCCGCCGGAGCGGGTGGCGAAGTCGCCGACGAGCAGAACCACGATGATGAGGACGGCGATCCAGAAGATCGGCCCACGGAAGAATCGCTTGAAGTCCATAGCGCGGAGCGTCGGGCTCCGTCCCTCCTGCTCATCCACGTAACCGATCGACGGGGAGTCGTCGATGCGGCGCACCAGTACGATCGGCGTCCCCTCGGCGGTGACCGCACCGCTGTCGGGCCCAACACCGCTCACAGCCCACGGCGTGGGGAGACTACGAAGGTACACCGGGCCAACGGCCGGCGCACGAGCAGCGTACCTTTCGCGTGCGTCTCCCTCATCGAACGTCGCAGGTCACCGCTGGTGTTCCCGAGGGCTGGCCCTGACTGGCCGGCTAGTCAGTGACGCTGGTCACGACCTCGAGTAGACATGCGGGGCGAGCGTGCCGATCGAGCGCAGGTTGCGGTACCGCTCGGCGTAGTCGAGGCCGTACCCGACCACGAACTCGTTCGGGATGTCGAACCCGACGTACTTGACCGGAATGTCGGTCTTGATCGCGTCCGGCTTCCGCAGCATCGTGCAGATCTCCACCGACTCCGGGCCGCGCGACTTCAGGTTCGACGCGAGCCAGGACAGCGTGAGCCCGGTGTCGACGATGTCCTCCACGACCAGCACGTGCCGGCCGGTGAGGTCGGTGTCGAGGTCCTTGAGGATCCGGACCACGCCGGACGAACGGGTGCCGGAGCCGTACGACGACACCGCCATCCAGTCCATCTCGACGTGCCGGCTGAGGGCGCGGGCGAGGTCGGCCATCACCATCACCGCGCCCTTGAGCACGCCGACGAGCAGCAGGTCCTGGCCCTCGTAGTCACGTTCGATCTCGGCCGCGAGCTCGGCGACCCGGGTACGGATCTGCTCTTCGGTGAGGAGGATCGACTCGAGGTCGTGATCGATCTGGTCGGCGTCCACCTTGAGAGCTCCCAGGTGCGGCGGAGAAGTACGGCCGGAACAGCGTTTCATACCCAAGCGGGACCTGCCCGGCAGACCCTGACTTTCAACGCAGGAAGGACAGGTGACGTCAGTCACTCCGGCGTGACCAAGGCCGGGGATGACGGAGAGCGTCGGATCAGCTCGCGGCGCATCCGCGCCCGGCTGGGCGTGGTGCAGGTCAAGGCCATATCGGGAATACGGACGCAGATCTGCAACGCGGCCAGGCGGGATGCGGGGTGTCGCGAGCCCGGCGATATCCGTCAGACGCGGCCTAGCTCCAGTCGTCCGTCGACCCGATGGACGCGAATGCCGCCTGGCAGCTCCACGAACGCCTGCCCGTGCCAGTCCGTCACCAGCGTGTCCATCGCGGCGAGGTGACCGGAGGACAGGTCGTTCGCCGGCGAGCCGGCAGCCAGCGCCGCGCGCCGGAGCACCCGCCGGCGGATCGCCGCGGGCAGGCCTTCGAGCGCGGCCACGTCCACGCCCGACTGCCCCACGCAGGTCTCGGCGGCCCGGGTGGCCCACTCGTCGAGCGCGTCGGCGTCGTCGCGCAGCTGGTCGGCCGTACGGGCGAGCGCCGCGGTCACGCCCGGGCCGAGCTCGTGCTCGAGCACCGGCAGCACGCCGTGCCGGACGCGCACCCGGGTGTACGCGGCGTTCAGGTTGTGCGGGTCCTCCCAGACCGCGAGCCCCGCCTCCGAGCACGCGCGCTGGGTGGTCGACCGGTCCAACGCGAGGAACGGTCGGCGGTACGTGCCCGAGCGCGCCGCCATCCCCGCCAGGGACCGCGCTCCCGAGCCGCGCGCCAACCCGAGGAGCACCGTCTCCGCCTGGTCGTCGCGCGTATGGCCCAGGAGAACAGCGGCCACCGACAACTTCTCCGCGATCGCGTCCAGCGCCTCATACCGAGCGGTCCGGGCCGCCGCCTCGGGTCCGCCGGCGGTCCCGACGGTCACGCGGGCGATCTCGACCGGGTCGAGCCGCAGGCCGCGCAACGTCGCGGCCACGCCCTCCGCGCGGGTGTCCGAGCCCAGCTGCAGCCCGTGGTCGACGGTCACCCCGCCGGCGAGCCAGCCGGCCGCGGGCGCCTCGAACGCCAGCGCCGACGCGAGCGCGAGCGAGTCCGCCCCGCCGGAGCACGCGACGAGCACGACATCGCCCGGGGAGAGGTCGGCCAGCGCCGTACGAACCGCCAGCCGGACCGCCGCGACCGCCGGGTGGGGGCCCACTAGGCCGTGTCTCTTAAGTAGCGCTGGTCATCGCGCGTAGCGCGATGGCGCGCGGCGCACCGCGCCCGGCTGGGCGTGGTGCAGGAGGAATTCATAGTTCGTCCTATGGGTGACGAACTGGACCGCGGCCAGGCGGGATGCGGTGTGTCGCGCGCCAGGCGATAGTTAAGAGACACGGCCTAGGCGACCGCAGCGTCCCCGTGGACCCGGCGCACCCAGGCGTCCGGGTCGGTGATCTCGGCCTTGGTCGGCAGCGTCTCGCCCGAGGTCCAGACCCGGTTGAAGCCCTCCATGCCGACCTTGTCGACGACCCCGCGGACGAAGATCGCGCCGTCGCGGTACTGCTTCATCTTGGCGTCCAGTCCGAGCAGCCGCTTGAGCAGCTGGTCGAGCCAGGTGCCGCCACCGCGCCGCTCCTGGAACTTGCCCCGGATGTGGTCGACGGACGGGATCACGCCCGGGCCGACGCCGTCCATCACCACGTCGGCGTGGCCCTCGAGCAGCGACATCACCGCGGTGACCCGGTCGAGGATCGCCTTCTGCGCGGGTGTCTGGACCAGGTCGATGAACGACACCTCCTGGCCCTCGCCTCGCACGGCCTTGCCGACCTGCTCCAGACCCTGCCTGAGCTGGGAGAACATCGCCGACGGGTCGAGGTCGGTCTGCTGCAGGAACTCGCCGATCTGGCCGCGCAGGTAGTCGCGCAGCCAGGGCACGGCGGTGAACTGGACGCGGTGCGTCTCCTCGTGCAGGCAGACCCAGAGGCGGAAGTCGCGCGGGTCGACGCCGAGCTCGCGCTCGACGTGGACGACGTTCGGCGCGACCAGCAGCAGCCGGCCGACGGGCGGCGCGCCGTGGCCGTTGCCGTTGGCGCTGGGCGTGCCACCGTTCCAGAACGGGTCGAACTGGCCGAGCACCTTGCCGGACAGGAACGCGAGCAGCGCCCCCGCCTCGAACCCGGTGACGCGGGCGCCGAACGAGCCGAGAGAGGGGCCGCCGCCGCCCTGGTCGCTGCCGCGCTTCTCGCGGAGCTTCGCGGCGAGCGGGGCGAGCACCTCACGGAACCCGTCGGCGTTCGCCTGCACCCAGCCGTTCCGGTCGACGACGAGCACCGGCGCCCGGCCGCCGCTCGTGTGCAGGCCGGTGTACTCACGCACGTGCCCCTCGGACAGCGCGGCGAACTCACGCAGGTCGCTGACGGCCTGCGCGGCCTCCTCGCGGCTGATGTCCGGGCCGGGGCGGGTGAGCCTGCGGGCCGTGCTGACGGCGAAGTCCCAGTCGACCATCGACTCGGTCGCGTCGGCAGTCGCGGTGGTGTCGTCGGTGCTCATGGGTTCACCGTACGCGGTGTGGAGCGCCAAGGAACCGGTCACAGGGACGAACCAGGGATGCTCCGGACTCCGACAAGACTCCGGGCTAGACCACGCGGAGGAACTGGTTCGGCCGCAGGGCGCGGTCGACAATCCGGGTGTCGCCGATCCAGCCATAGAAGCCCTGCCCGAACGCCCCGTCGAACTGGGTGCCGCCGATCGCGAACGGTTTGCCGAGCGTGGTGATGCCGTTCGACACCTCGATGGCGTTCCGGGCGATCCGCGAGCCGTCGACGTAGACCGTGGTGTGCCTGCCGTCGTTCACCACGGCGAGGTGCGTCCACCGGCCGATCGGCAGCGCGTGGCTCCACGACGTCGGGTCGGCGTCGACCGGAACGGGATAGACCACGAACTGCAGGAACCGTTCCGGCGACAGGTTGAGGCTGCAGGTCGGCTCGGCGTCGGACCAGCCGCTGTGCTTGCCCGCGTCGCCCGCGCGGCCCTCCCAGCTCAGGATCCCCATCCACGCGTGGTCGCCCTCGAACGGATCGGGCAGCTTGACGAACGTCTCGATGTGTAGCCGGACCGGAACTTCAGGCTGTTGATCGGCGCGCTCGCACCCGCGCGCAGCACCGCGCCGCGGTCCGGGGCCTTGCCGCCGCCGAAGCGCAGGCTCGCGTGCGCCGGCTGCGCGTCGTGGTGGTCGGCCGACCACAGCAGCGCGTCCGGGCCGCTGGAGTGCAGACGCTCCACCGTGAGGTCGTTGCCGGAGCCGGTGAGGTCGCGGACTACCGCTCCACTCGTGATCGGCGTCCCGTCGGCGCCAGGGACGGAGATCCCGGCCGGGTCGAAGCGCCAGTACGCGACCGTGCCGCGCGGCATGACGGCCTTCGGCGGACGGGGCGCCGGCAGCTTCGGCGGCGCAAAGCCGGCGAAGCGGGCGCGGAAGTCGAGGTCGATGTTGAACCGGTCGACCCCGGTGGTGAGGTCGGCGTTCTCCACCTCCAGCGGATCGGGCGACCGTTCCGCCTGCTCCCGCAGCCATGGCGAGAACGTCGACACGTCGACCGTGTTCCGCGCCAGGTCGAACTCGTACGTGCGCACCATCCCGGCGCCGCCGTAGTAGCGGTCCTGGTAGTTGGTGATGTGCAGATGCACGGCGTTGCCGGCGTCGTTGTCCATCGTCACCCGCCCGGGCGGCCAGTAGTGCCCGCCGAGCGCCAAGAAGATCTGGTCGTTGCCGCGGATCAGCCGGTCCCACAGCCGCTGCCCGTAGTCGGACAGGTGTGCCTCGCCGTTGTCCTCCGCCCACACGAGCTCGTGCGTTGTCAGGATCGTGGGCAGCTGGCGATTCTTGTCCAGAACCTGCTGCGTCCAGGCCAGACCGGCGTCCGAGACACGCCAGTCCAGCGCAAGGACGAGCCACTCGTGCCCGGCCGCGCGGAACCGGTGGAAGCTGTTGTAGCCGTCCGGCGACGAGCCGCCGTACGTCCTCGACCGCGCGAACCGTTGCGGTCCGAACGTCCGCAGATACGGGGTGTCGCCTCGCTGGTCGTCGGTGCTGCCGGGGACGTCGTGGTTGCCGGCCAGGACGCTGTACGGCAGCCGTCCGTCGATCGTCTTGAACACCGTGTTGGCGTCGCGCAGCTCAGCCTCGGTGCCGTGCTCGGTGATGTCGCCGAGCTGGGCCATGAACACGAGGTTCGACCGGTCCCGCTCGTTGACGAGGTAGCGCAGGGTCGCCCGGACCGGCTCGTGGTCCGAGCCGCCCTCGTCGAGCAGGTACTGCGTGTCCGGCAGCACCGCCAGCGTGAATCGATCGGTCGAGGCGGCGGGCTTGCCGGTCTTGCTGGTCTCCGCCTGGGCCTGGGCGGCGGGCAGGTCCGTCGCGAGGGCGACGACGGGGGCGGCAGCGGCGGCTTGCAGCAGCCGGCGGCGGGCTACGTTCATGGGCGCAGTCTGCAGGCAACGGCTGGCATTCGGGTGACGGCTGGTGGAACGGTGGGCGTCAGCGGCAGCCGCAGGTGGCGAGGGCAGCGGCCGCGCGGTCGAGGCCCAGGCGCGGGTCGCCGGCCGTCGTACGGTCGGCCATCAGCGCGAACGTGAGCAGTGCGCCGTCCTTCGTCGTGACCACGCCCGCGAGCGAGGCGATGCCGGTGAGCGTGCCGGTCTTGGCCCGTACGACGCCCTCGCCGGGGTCGGACGCCTCGCCGCCGAACCGTTCGTCGAGCGTCCCGCTGAACCCCGCAACCGGCAGCCCGGTCAGTACGGCACGCAGCTCGGGGTGGTCAGGGTGGGCGGCGAGCGCGAGGACGGAGCTGATCGCGTTCGGGGTCAGCTTGTTCTGGCGGGACAGCCCGCTGCCGTCGTAGATCCGCAGGTCGGTCGCGTCGACGCCGAGCTGTCCGAGCACCGCCTGGACGCCCTCGATCGCGCCGCCGAACGTGGCCGGCAGGTCCTGGCTCAGCGCGACGTGCCTGGCCAGCACCTCGGCGCCTTCGTTGTCACTGGTCGTCAGCACGTGCTCGACGATCTCGTCCAGCGGGGCGGACTCGACTCGCGCGATGACCTCGGCGCCGTTCGCGGCCGTGCCCTCACTGGCGCCGGCCTTGATGCCGTTCGCCACCAGCGCCTCGGCGAACGCCTGACCCGCCGCCCGCGCCGGGTCCTTCGAGCGAGGCCTGGCGCCCGGGCGGGTGCGGCCCTCGTTCACCCAGAGCGCGGTGATGCGGGAGACGACGCTGCCCGGCACGTACTGCGGCTCCCACTGCGGGCTGATCGGCTGCTTGAACAGGTTGGCGTCGACGAGGACGTCCACCTGTGTCAGCTTGCGCTTCTTGAGCTCCTTCGCGGTAGCGGCCGCGAGGTCCTCGATCGTGGCGCGCTCGGGATAGCCCTTCGCGGCCTTGGTCGCGAGCAACGGGTCGCCGCCGCCGACCAGCACGATCTGGCCGGGTTTGGCACCTTCGACCACCTTGGTCTCGAAGCGGTGCTGTGGGCCGAGCGCGGCGAGGACGGCGGTCGCGGTGACGATCTTCGTGGTCGACGCCGGCACGTACCCGGCGTCGTTTCCCTTGCCGTAGAGGAGCTTTCCGGTCAGCGCGTCGCGGATCGCGACGCCGACGTGCGGGCCGACGCCCTGGCTGCTCAGCGGGTCGGCGACCTTGGCCAAGATCCCCTCGCGGGTGGGGAGGGCGCCGGTTTCGAGGGCGTCGAGGACGCGTTCCGCCGGGGTGCGGGTGGGGGACGGCGTGGGCTTCGGGGTGGGCGTGGGTTGGTGCGACGGGGTCGCGGACGGGGTCGCGGCGCTCTTGCCCGCGCCCCAGGAGACGTCGACCAGATCGGTGACGACGGCGGCGTACCCGGCGAGGGCGAGCGCACCGACGACGATGAGCGCGAGCGCGACGCGCGCCCACGTCTGTTGGTGCAGCCTTTCGGCCGTCACGGCCAGCCCCCGACCTTCGTTGCCTGCTTGCTCCCCCGGGTGCCCACGGCGGGGGTTCGACCAGCGTACGGGAGAATCGTGCCCAGTTCTGACTCAGAAGGGCGGCCGCGGTGGACTTCGACGTGACGATCGAGATCCCGAAGGGGCAACGCAACAAGTACGAGATGGACCACAAGACCGGTCGGATCCGGCTCGACCGCACGCTGTTCACCGCGACCCAGTACCCGTGGGACTACGGCTTCATCGAGGACACGCTCGGCCAGGACACCGACCCGCTGGACGCGTTGGTGATGCTGCAGGAGCCGACGTTCCCAGGTTGCCTGATCCGCTGCCGCGCGATCGGGATGTACCGGATGAGCGACGAGAAGGGCCGCGACGACAAGGTCATCTGCGTCCCCGCGGCGGACCCGCGGATGGAACACCTGCGTGACATCCATCACCTGCCGGAGTTCGATCGGCTGGAGATCCAGCACTTCTTCGCGGTCTACAAGGACCTCGAGCCCGGCAAGTCCGTCGAGGGCGCGAGCTGGACCGGCCGTACGGAAGCCGAGGCGGAGATCGTCGCGTCGCGTGACCGCTTCGTCTCACAGCACTGATGGTCGCAGCCCCGGCTCGCTCAGTTTCGCCGCACGCCACCGCCTGTGGGGCGGCATCGCGATGTTCTCTTGGAGCTTCTTCGACGAGCCGGGCTGCGACGAATTGAGCCGTTTCGAGGTCACCGTTGGTCCGGTCGCGCACGGTGGGCACTGTGTGGCGCGGCACGAGGGGCGCGTGGTGTTCGTACGGCATGCGCTGCCGGGTGAGCGGGTCGTGGTGTCGGTCACCGAGGATCGCCAGGGGTCGTTCTGGCGGGCGGACGCCGTCGAGGTGCTGGAGGCGTCGCCGGATCGGGTCGTTCCTCCTTGCCCCGTTGCGGTTCCGGGCGGGTGCGGCGGGTGCGACTGGCAGCACGTCTCCGCCGAACGGCAACGGTCGCTGAAGGCGGACGTCGTCGCGGAGCAGCTCCGGCGGCTGGCCGGCATCGACCGCGAGGTCGTGGTCGAGGCGCTGCCGGGCGACGGGCTGCTGCACTGGCGTACGCGGACACGGCTCGCGGTCGACGCGCACGGCAAGGCGGGATTCCGGGGGCATCGCAGCCACGCGGTCGTGACGATCGACGGCTGCCCGATCGCGGCGCAAGGCACGGTTGACAAGGTGGTCGACCGCGACTGGGCGGCCGGCGCGGAGCTCTCGGTCGCCGTCGACAGCACCGGCGAGACGTTCGTCGCCGAGGGCCGCCGCCCCGTCTCGGGCGGATCCACGGCGCACGAACGGGCCGCCGGCAGGGACTGGACGGTCGCGCCGCACGGGTTCTGGCAGGTCCATCCCGCCGCCGCTGACACCTTCGCCCAGGTCGTCCGCGAGTGGGCCGCCCCGGCCGCCGGCGAGGTGGCGTGGGACCTGTACGCGGGCGTCGGGCTCTTCGCCTCCATCCTCGCCGCCCAGGTCGGCGCCGAGGGCACCGTGGTCGCCGTCGAGTCCGACCGCCGGGCCGCCGAACAGGGCGCGGACAACCTCGCCGACCTGCCGCAGGTACGGGTCTTCGCCGGCCGCGTCGAGGCTGTCCTGGACCGAGCCCAGCTCCCCGATCCGCGGGTCGTCGTCCTCGACCCACCCCGCAAGGGCGCCGGCAGCCGCATCGTGAAGTCGATCGCACGCCGCCGCCCGGACCGCGTCGTCTACGTCGCCTGCGACCCGGCCGCCCTGGCCCGCGACCTCGCCTCGTTCGCCGAGCGCGGCTACGACCTGACCGACCTCCGCGCCTTCGACGCGTTCCCCATGACCCACCACGTCGAGTGCGTCGCATTGCTCAACCGTCGGTAGCAGGATGGATCCAGATCCCGCGGTCACAGACGCCGCTGGCATCCCCGTCGTCAGGCCCGCCTGCCACTCACGGCAGGCGGGTGAGCTCCCACTGCTGGCTCTCCGCTCCCGTGAACGGTTGCTGCGTCAGCGGTGCCGGGTAGGCGCCGGAGTCGGTGATCGCGTAGCCGGTCAGGAAGTTCACGATCCCGAACTTCCCGTCTCCCAACGGATTCAGTGCCCAGCGCATGCCGTCCTGGCCGTTGCAGCTGTACTGCAGGATCTCCGTTCCCGGCTCCGTGCCGCTGAACGCGCTGTCCGCGCACTTCGAGCTGTTCACGTTGGCGAGCTGCCAGCCCGTCTCGTACTGGAACCGCCACTGCTGGCTCGTCCCCCCGCTCGGTGCGCGATGCGACAGCCGTACCAGGTCGTTGGGCGACCCGTCGATCACGTCCATCGCGTTTCCCGTTGCCACGTTGGTGATCACGTACGCCTCGCCGTGCTTCGGGCCACCGCCCGGGTCTGGCGTCGGGCTCTTGATCAGCCAGTCGCTGTTCGCCACGTTCCAGTGCGTCGCGAGGTACGAGCCGGCCGGCGGCGAGGTGTGGAAGTAGTCGTCGTGGTTGCAGTCCATCAGCCGGTCGGTGTCCTTCTCGGCGCACACGACCTGGGTGTCGCCGTAACACATCAGGTCCCACTCGTCGCGGCAGTGGAAGCCGCTGTCGGCGTTCGGGGCGGACAGCTGGACGGCGCCGAGGTTGTGGCCGAGCTCGTGCCCGGCGGCGTTGAAGCCCCAGCAGTTCGGCGAGGCGTCGACGCGCGCGTAGCCGACGTTGGTGTTGTTCGCGTTGTCGAGCCCGGGACGGTCGTCGTCGTACAGCGTCCCCTGCCCGCAGATGACCTGCGCGTCGGCGTACATCAGGTACTTGCGCGACGCGTCGGTGAATCCCTTGTCCTGCAGGGCCTTGACGCCCGAGTCCCAGTTCGCGAGCGACCCGTCCGGTACGACGACCTCGGTCACCTTCACCCGGCAGCCCGCGCCGGCAGGCTCGGTCACGAAGCGGATGTGCCGGCTCGCGCCCGTCTGCGCCGCGCTGTCGTTGTACGCGGCGTCCATCTCGTGCGAGAACGCCTGGAACGACGCCTCGAAGCGGGCGAACCGCGACGCCGTCGAGTCCTGGCGTACGTACAGCACCTCCACCCGCTTGCCCGACACCCCGTCGCCCTCGCAGACGACCGGGTTCGCGGCGATCACCGCGTCCGCGACGGCGGGCCGAAGCGGCACCGGCGCGCGTCCGACATCGGCCGCCGGGATCGCCGTCGCTCCGGGCGAGCAGCCGCCCGCCAGAGCACTGCGGATCAGCCCTTCGCAGGGGTCGGCGGACGGACCTGCCGCGCCGAACGCGGCGGCAGGCAAGGAGATCGGCAGGGTAAATGCCGCAATCGCGGCGGCAAGGACCACACGTCGCAGCTGACTGGTCATGACCGACATGTACCTAATAGGTGGCAACGTTGTAAATGGTCTTGCACGAAAGTGCCGAGATCGTCGAAACCTCTCCCACAAACCGCGCGGCCATCCGATCATGGGACGGTCGGGAACGAGCCCGCACGAATGACATCAGTGTGGTTTGTCAACGCGACACGCGTGTGACAGAAGTTTTTCGTGTGAAAGGTGTTCCATTTGGGACACCGAGTCGCTACGTTCCGTGAATGAGAACGTGATCATGAAGCGGTTGTGTGAGGGAGTCAGGGCCGTGGGACCGAGCAGCGACGAGCCGACCGGATCTCGACCGAGCCGTTCCTTCCCCTCGTCTCGGCAGCTCCGCGTCGGTCTCGTCGCACTCGCCGCCGCCGCTCTCACGTTCGGTACGGCCGCTCCCTCGATCGCCGATCCCGAAGACCCCATCCCCAGCCGTCAGCAGGTCGACGAGGCGCAGAACAACGCGCTGAACGCCGCCGCCGACGTGGGCCGGATCCGCGCCCAGCTCGCGACCGCGAACGACAGGCTGCGCCAGCTCGACATCGCGGCGCAGACCGCGGTCGAGGAGTACAACGAGGCCACGTACAACCTGCAACTCGCCGACAAGGCGGCCACTGCGGCGAAGCAGAAGGCGGATGCGGCGACGAAGGCGGCCGCGGACAAGCGCCGCGCGATCGGCCAGTTCGCCGCGGCCTCGTACCAGCACCAGACCGGCCTGCGAGAGCTCTCGGCGTTCATCGGCGCCGACGGGCCGCAGAGCCTGCTCGACCAGGCCTCGACCGTCGAGATGGTCTCCTCCTCCGCGGCGCAGAACCTCGCGGCCCTGCGGGCGAGCGAGGTCGTCGCCGGCGTCCTCGAACGACAGGCCGCCACGGCGCGCGACAGCCGGCAGTCCGCCGCCAAGGTCGCCGACACGGCGAAGGACAAAGCCACCAAGGCACTCGGCGAGCAGCAGTCGTCGGTCGCCTCGATCGAGCAGGAGAAGACCGCGCTCGTGGGTCGGCTCGCGCAGCTCGAGGGGATCTCGGCGACGCTCGCGCAACAGCGGCAGGACGGCCTGGAGGAACAGGCCCGCCAGCGCGCCGAAGAGGCCCGCAAGAAGGCCGAGGAGGAACGCCGCAAGCGCGAGGAGCAGGAGAAGCAGCGCCGCGAACGGGACCGCAGCCCCAACGACGACGGTGGCGGCGACAACGACGACGACGGGGATGACGACGGCGGCGGTGGGGGCGGCGGAGGCGGCGAGTCCACGTCCGCGCAGGGCCGGATCGCGGTCCAGTTCGCCAGAGCCCAGCTGGGCGAGCCGTACGTCTTCGGCGGCGACGGCCCCGGTACCTGGGACTGCTCCGGCCTGACCATGGGCGCCTGGGGCGAGGCCGGCGTCTACCTGCCGCACACCGCGCGCGGGCAGTACCGGCGGTCGGAGAAGCTCTCGATGGACGAACTCCGCCCCGGCGACCTGATCTTCTTCTCGCGCAACCCCGGCGACCCGGGCACGATCTACCACGTCGCGATGTACGTCGGCGGCGGCAAGATGATCCACGCGCCCAACCCGCGCCGCAGCGTCGAGATCAAGTCGATGTTCTACATGGGGACACCCACGCAGTTCGCTCGACCTCACTGATCGCTAATCTTCGGCTGTGATCCGCGTCGGGCTGCTGACTGACTACGGCACCCGTGACGGGTTCGTGGCGCTCTGCCAGGGCATCATCCTCGAGCGCGCGCCGGAGACGTCGCTGTTCGACATCTCTCACGAGGTCCCGCCGATGGACGTCCGTCACGGCGCTGCCGTCCTCACCCGCGTCCTGCCCTACCTGCCAGCGGCGATCTACTTCGTGGTCGTCGATCCGGGCGTTGGCACCAAGCGCCGCCCGGCCGCCGTACGAGCCGGCGAGAGCATCATCGTCGGCCCCGACAACGGCCTGCTCGCGGCCGGCGCCGCGGCGCTCGGCGGGGCCAGCGAGGCGTACGTGCTCACGAACTCCGCGCTCTGGCTGCCGACGGTCGGCCGTACGTTCCACGGGCGTGACATCTTCGCGCCGGTCGTCGGCCACCTCGCCGCGGGGAGACCGCTGGCGGAGGTCGGAGAGCCCACGCCGGTCGACACCCTGGTCGAACTGCCGCCGCTGCGGTCGCGGATCGCGGACGGCGTGGTGACCAGCGACGTGTCGTACGTGAACAGGTACGGCAACATCCAGCTCGCCGCCGGGCCGGACGCGCTCGACGTGCTCGGCCCGGGACGGGTCGACGTCCGCTGCGGCGACGTGGCGGCCTGGGCGACGGTGGGCAGGACGTTCGGCGAGGTGCCCGAGCGCGAGCTGGTGCTGTTCGTCGACTCCGACGGCCGCGTCGCGCTCGCGGTGAACGGCGGCGACGCGGCCGCGCGGCTCGGGGTCCGCAGCGGGAGCGAGGTCGTTCTCCGCCGCTCCCGCATGGAGGCTTAAGCCCAAGGACGCGGGAACGTCTCGCCGTCGAGCCGGTCGCCGGCGGTGAGGCCGAGCGGGTCGGTGACGACGTGCGGGTTCCCGTTGAACTGGGTCGCCTCGTCCATGTAGATGTTCACGTGCGCCATCCGCGCCAGGTCGGTCTTGTTGGGCAGCGCCATGTGGCCGGTGTAGCTGCTGTGGAACGTGCAGTCGCCCGCGCGCAGCGGGACCGTGACGCGCGGATGCCAGCGCAGCGACGGGTCGTGCAGGAACAGGTCCTCCTCGTCCAGCAGGTTCTGCGGCTTGAGGCCCTTCACGTTCTGCGTGCCCGGGATGAACGACATGCAGCCCTTCTCCGGCGGCACGTCCACGAGCGCGACCCAGCACGACAGCGAGTGCCGGTCGCCCTGGTGCGGCCAGTACGGGCGGTCCTGGTGGAACTCGGTCGCGGTGTCGCTGTGCGGCTCCTTCACCAGCATGTGGTCGTGCCAGATCCGCAACGGGATGCCGGCGAGCTGCTCGGCGACGCGGCCGATCCGCGGGTGCAGCGTGAGCTCGCGGGCGACCTCGTCGTGCTGCCAGACGTTCACCAGCTGGGTGAAGACCTTGCGGTCGTAGTTGAGTCCCTCGGCGCGGTGCGCCTCGAGGAACGCGGCCTCGCCGGCGCGGAAGCGTTCGACCTCGTCGGGCTCGAGGATGCCTCGGATCCGGACGAATCCGTTGTCACGGTACGAGGCGATGAGCTCGTCGGAGATCCGGCCGCCGGCGTCGACGTCACTGATTCGCTCTGCGGGTGGGCTGATCGTCATGCTCCCAGCCTGACTCTTCGACGCCGCCGAGGGCTAGGAATATCCGTGCGGGCAATCGTACGATCCTGACATGCTGCCCACCTATCACCAGAGCGACCTGTTCGGCCGCGCGGCCATCTTCGCCGCGGTGTACGACGTCGTCCACGGTGGCGAGGTGCACGGGCACGACTTCGTGGAGATCGCGGTGGTGGGCGGCGGGACGGGATTCCACGAGACGTCGTCCGGCCAGGAGCTCCTGTCGGCGGGCGACGTGCTCGTCCTGCGGCCGGGCGCGTGGCACGGGTTCGCGCGGTGCTCGCATCTGATCGTCGCGAACACCTGCCTGTCGGTGGCCGCGCTCGGTTCGGAGCTGGCTTTCCTGCGGGAGGTCCCGGGCGTCGCCGAGCTGGTCTGGCGGTCGCCCGTTCGGCCAGGCAGGCATGGCTGGTGGCGGCAACGTACGTCGCCGTCGTCCGCTGCCGCGGCGGTGTCGGAGATCGCCGAGCTGGGCGAGCTGATCGGCTCGAACGCCAACCAGGCAAGGGTTTTTGGACAACTGCTGACGGTGCTGAGCTATCTGGTCGAGGCCTCGCCGGTGGCGCCGCGGCACCATCCGTCGGTCGCCGCGACTGCCGCCCGGATCGACGACGACCCCGCGCACCCGTGGAGCATGGACGAACTGGCGGGGCTGGCCAACCTCGACGCGGCATACCTCACCCGGCTGTTCCGGCGCGACCTCGGCCTGCCGCCGATGGGCTACCTGGCGAGGGTCCGGACCGAACGCGCCGCCGCCCTGCTGACCCGGACCGACTACGCGATCGCCCGCGTGGGCGCGCTGGTCGGCTGGCCCGACCCCACGTACTTCGCCCGCCGCTTCCGCGCCCTCGTCGGCCTGACGCCGACGGCCTACCGCGCGAAGCGCCTGCTCCCCGAAGCCGAGCCGATCTGACCGGGCTCCACGTTTCGCATGAAGGGCACCTTCATTCAATAGCCCGGCCCAACCCACCATGTCCCATCAAACTGTGGGGTGCCCTTCATCCAAAGGCCAGCCCATCCGCCGTGCGCACTCTCAACGCCGGCGGATTGTATGAAGGGCACCTTCATTCAATAGGTTCGAATGAAGGTGCCCTTCATACAAAACGGGCGGGCTAGCGGAGGTCGCGGAAGAACTCGCGGACGTCGGACACCAGCAGCTCGGGCTCCTCGAGGGCCGCGAAGTGGCCGCCGCGGTCGTTGACGTCGGTCCAGCGGGTGATGGTGTTCTCCGTCTCCGCGTACTTCCGGATCGCCACGTCGTGCGCGAACACCAAGGCAGCGGTGGGAACGCCGGAGTTCTCCTTGCCCTGGCCCCACGCCATCCCCTGCGCGTAACCGACGTACGCCGCCGAGTTGCCCGTGCCCGTCAGCCAGTACAGCATCACGTTCGTCAGCAGCCGGTCCCGGTCGATGATCTCCTCGGGCAGCGTCGAGGACGGGTGCGTCCACTCGCGGAACTTGTCCATGATCCAAGCCAGCAAGGCGATCGGCGAGTCGACGAGCGCGTAGCCGATCGTCTGCGGCCGCGTCGACTGGATCGCGATGTAGCCGAACTCGCGCTGCATGAACTCCTCGATCCGCCGGACGCGATCGAGGTCGAGCTCGGACAGAGACGCGCGGTCCGCGTCGGACAGGGGCAACGGAGGCATCGGGCCGGGGCCGCCGTTGGTGTGCACACCGACCACGTTCGAACGAGCCGCCCGCGCCACCTCCGGCGAGACCGCGCCGCCGATGTCGCCGCCCTGCACGCCGTAGCGCTCGTACCCCAGCCGGCGCATCAGCTCAGCCCACGTCCGACCGATCCGCTCGGCTGTCCAGCCGCCCTCCGAGGTCGGGCCCGAGAAGCCGAACCCGGGGAGCGCGGGGATCACGACGTGGAACGCGTCTTCCGCCTTGCCACCATGGGCAACGGGGTCGGTGAGGGGACCGATGACGTCGAGGAACTCCACGACGGACCCCGGCCAGCCGTGCGTCAGCACCAGCGGCAACGCGTCGTCATGCGCCGAACGCACGTGCATGAAGTAGATCTGCTGCCCGTCGATCTCGGTGGTGAACTGCGGGATCTCGTTCAGCTCGCGCTCGACCTTGCGCCAGTCGTACCCGCTCCGCCAGTACTCCACCAGGCCGCTCAGCCACCCGACCGGCACGCCGGTGTCCCAGTCGTCGCCGGGCAGCGCCGCGGGCAGCCGAGCCGCGTCGAGCTTCGCCTTCAGCTCGTCCAGCTGGGCCTGGGGAACGTCGATCGTGAAGGGCCGGATCTCTTCGTTGTTCGTCATGACCACCACTCTAGGAGTCGGTTAGGACAGCTTCGGTCCTAGCTTCGTGCGAAACTTCGGACCATGTTGCGAACCTCAGGACGACTCCTCCGCCTCCTCGGGTTGCTCCAGTCGCCGCGCGACTGGAGCGGCGCCGAGCTCGCCGAGCGGATGGAGGTGGACGTTCGCACGGTACGCCGGGACGTCGAGAAGCTGCGCGAGCTCGGCTACCCGGTCGAGGCGACAGTCGGCGTCGCCGGCTACCGGCTCGGCGCCGGCGCGAACGTCCCGCCGCTGCTGCTCGACGACGACGAAGCGGTCGCGGTCGCCGTGGGACTGCGTACCGCGTCCGTCGGCTCGGTCGCGGGGATGGAGGAGTCCTCCCTTCGGGCGTTGTCGAAACTCGAGCAGGTCCTCCCCTCGAGGCTGCGGCATCGGGTCGAGACGCTGCAGTCGGTGACCGTGACGATGCCGGCCGGCGGACAGCAGGTGGACCCGTCCGTCCTGACCACGGTCGCGAACGTGTGCCGTGTCCACGAGCAGCTGCGGTTCGACTACGCGAGCCACTCCGGCACGTCGTCGGTACGGCGCGTCGAGCCACACCGCCTCGTCCACACCGGAAGGCGCTGGTACCTCGTGGCGTACGACCTGGACCGCGACGACTGGCGCAGCTTCCGCGTCGACCGCCTCCACCCGCGCATCCCCACCGGCCCGCGCTTCACGCCCAGGCCGCTGCCCGCCGACGACCTCGCGACGTTCGTCTCGCGCGGCATCACGACCCAGGCGTACCGCTATCGCGCGAGGTTCACGCTGCACGTCCCGATCGAGGTCGCCGCCGACCGGATCCCGCCGACGGTCGGCGCATTGGAAGAGCGAGACGAACGGTCGTGCACGATGCGCGCCGGCTCGAACTCCCTCGACGAACTGCTGCTCTACGTCGCCCTGTACGGCTTCGACTTCGAGATCCACGAGCCACCTGAGCTGATCGAGCACGCCCGCACCGTCACCGAACGCCTCGCCGAGGCCGTACCCGTCAGGAAGTAGCCGTCGAAACCGGCAGCCGGATCACGAACGTCGACCCGCGGCCCACCTCGCTCGCCACCTCGACCTGCCCGCCGTGCGCCTCGACCAGGTGCCGCACGATCGCCAACCCCAGCCCGCTGCCGCCCGTCGCCCGGGACCGGGACGGGTCCGCGCGGTAGAAGCGGTCGAACAGGTGTGGCAGATGCTCCTCGCCGATGCCGGGCCCGGTGTCGGACACCGACCACACGACCTGTCGCCCCTCCAGCTCTACCGCCACCACGACCGAGCCGCCGGACGGGGTGAAGCGCAGCGCGTTCGCGACCAGGTTGCTGAGCGCCTGCCGGATCCGATGCGGATCAGCATGGATGGGCGACGACGAAGGCGCCTGAGCGGTCAGCCGTACGCCGGCGGCCTCGGCAGCAGCACGGTGTGCCGCCACCACCTGCGCGGTCAGGTCGGAGGCGTCGCACTCCTCCGGGTAGATCCGCAGCATCCCGGCGTCGGCCTGCGCGAGCATCTGCAGGTCGGTGACCAGCCGTTCGAGCAGCGAGGCCTCCTCCAGCAGCGACCGCACCAGCGCCGAGTCCAGCTCGACCACGCCGTCCTCGGCCGCCTCCAGATACCCACGCACATTGGCCAACGGCGTACGCAGCTCGTGCGCGACGTCGCTCACGAGGGCACGCCGCTGTTGCTCGCCGGACTCGATCGCCGAGGCCATCGAGTTGAACGCGTGCCCCAGCCGGGCCACCTCGTCGGCGCCCTGCACGGGCACCCGCGCCGCCCGGTCGCCGGCCTCCATCCGCTGCGCCGCCGTCGTCAACGCCCGGATCGGGCGGACGAGCCGCTGGCCGCCGAGCAACGTGATGCCCGCGGCCACCACCAGCACCGCGAGCGCGGTCGACGCCGTACGCCACCAGCCGTCCGCCGAGAACGCGTCGAACCGCTCGCTCGACCCCAGGTAGAGCAGCGCGGTCGGCGCGACGTACGGCTGCAAGGCCTGCGCCCGCGACGTCGTGTAGCAGTCGGAGAACGCGTCGAGCGCGCGCTGCGCGACCTGCTCGCCCCCGCCGCCGGCCGCCGCCCCGGAGTCCGACCTGTCGGTCGTCCCCGGCTCCGGCTTGGCAGTGGGCGCGGACGACTCGGCGCGCTCGGTCGGTTCGGGCACCGGCACCGGCTTCGACGCCGAGCCCTTGGTCGTCTCCCACTTCTTCGCCTTGACCAGATCGACCTCGTCGGGGCGGATCGCCTGCAGCCCGTCCGGCCCCTTCTCCAGCGAGTACGTCACGCCGTACCCGTCCAGGCACTGGCTGGTCAGCCGTGTCTCCGCGCGGTTGTACGCGAGCGCCTGCTCGCTCGGCCGGTACAGCTCCGGCGGAACGCAGTTGCTCTCCTGCGCCGTGATCCTGCTGAGCACGTCCTCGGTGACCCCGGCCGACGGACCCTCGGTGGGCGCGGCCACCGGAGAGCTGTTCGACCTGACCTCGACGGGATAGCCGTCGATGTTGACCTGCACGGCAGCCGACGGATACTGCGCGGCGAGGCACTCGTTCGCCTTCTGGACAAGGGATTGCCGCTCGACCTCTTCGGCGGGCGTGAGCCCCCAGAGCCCGCCGCCGAGGTACTTGGCCACGCTCGTGACGGCGTAGCTGACGGCGGGGTACGCCTTGCCCGCCACTCCCACCCGCAGCGAGCTCGCGCCCAGCGTGTCGCCGGAGATCACGTCGAGCGTCGCCGCCGGGTTGGCCGGCAGCCGCGGCACGGACTCACCGAGCAGGCGCGCCGAGTCGGCGATGATCTGCCCGTCCGGCGTGGTCAGCGCGGACCCGGC